>DASUVK010000062.1:0-8661 GCA_036378975.1 Allosphingosinicella sp.
GCCGCGCTCGCGCTCTGGCTGCCCTTCGCCGGGGTGGTGAAGCTGCTGGTGATCATGTCGATCGCCGGCGGAGTCCTGACCCTGGCGATGCTGGCCGCTCACCGGATGGCGAAGGCCGCCGGCCAACCCGAAATTCCGTACGGCATCGCCATCGCGTTCGGCGGGATTTGGCTGATTGGCGAACGGTTTCTTAACCAATTTGTCTGACATGGGAGCCTGCAATTTGAGCGGGCGAGGAGGCGACTGGCGTCATGGATGTTAAAAAGCTCGTGCTGCTGATCGGAGCGCTGATCGTCGCGGCCGTCACCGCGGTGACCGCCAAGAACATGTTCAGCGGAGCCGGCGCGCCATCCGCTTCGGCCACCCCCGCGGTCCCGGCCGGGCCGGAAGTGCTGGTGGCGACCCGCGCGCTGCCGGTCGGTACCATCATCGACGCCGAGGCCCTGCGCTTCCAGCGCTGGCCCGAAGGCCTCGTCCAGCCCGCTTATTACATCAAGGGCAAGCCGGGCGTGAACCCGGCCGACCTGATCGGCACTGTCGTCCGCAACGAGATCACCGCCGGCCAGCCGTTCACCCAGGGTTCGCTGATCAAGCCGGGCGAGCGCGGCTTCCTCGCCGCCGCGCTCGGGCCGGGGATGCGGGCGGTCACCGTCGCCGTCTCCGCGACCAGCGGCGTCGCCGGTTTCGTCTTCCCGGGCGACCGGGTCGACATCGTCCTCACCCAGCAGGTCGAAGGCGGCGGCGACGGCACCCCGCTCAAGGTCTCCGAGACCATCCTGCGCAACGTCCGCGTCCTCGCCACCGACCAGCGCATGTCTGCCCAGGGCGAGGACGGCAAGGCCGTCGTCCAGCGCTTCTCGATGGTGACCATGGAAGCGACGCCCAAGATCGCCGAGAAGATCGCCGTCGCCCAGACCATCGGCCAGCTGTCGCT
Source organism: Allosphingosinicella sp. (assembly GCA_036378975.1). Lineage (GTDB taxonomy): Bacteria > Pseudomonadota > Alphaproteobacteria > Sphingomonadales > Sphingomonadaceae > Allosphingosinicella. Next base: position 935 of record DASUVK010000062.1, read on the forward strand.
GTCGCTGCGCTCGATCGCCGACAATTCGGCCGAGCTCGAACGCGCCATCGCCTCGGGCGAGGTGACGGTTCCGGACAGCGACGATCCCAAGGCCGAGCGCCGCATGCTGCTCGCCATCGCCAACCGCCCGGTCGACACCGCGTCCACCTATACGATCGGCTCGGACGTCTCGCGTTTCCAGCGCGGCACCGTGCCCGGCCGCGGCGCCAAGGAGCCGTCGGACAATGCCCGCATCGCCGACGCGATCGGCTCCCTCGCCGCCGCCGCATCGGGCCGCGTGTCGGGCGCCGCTGGCGCCGCGCCAGTCCCCACGGGTCCGGTCGTCCGGGTCGCCCGCGGCAACAACATCACCCTCGTTCCGGTCGGAGCCAAGTAAGATGACCAAGCTGAACATCATGCGCCGCGCGACTCTCGGCACCGCCATCGCCGCGGTCCTCGTCGCCAGCCTGGCGGCGGGCGTTCCGGCCCCGGCGCTGGCGCAATCGGCCGCGGTCCGCCCGACCAACGACGTCACCTTGTCGGTCGGCACCGGCCGCATGGTCCGGCTCGATACGGCGATGACCGACCTGTTCGTCGCCAATGAGGGCATTGCCGACGTCCAGGTCCGCTCGGCCAACCAGATCTACATTTTCGGCAAGGCCCCCGGCGAGACCACCGTCTTCGCCACCGACCGCGCCGGCCGCACCATCTATTCGGCCAACGTGCGCGTCGGCACCAACATCGGCTCGCTCGACGAATTGCTGCGCCTCGCGATGCCCGACGCCCAGATCCAGGCTCGCCCGATCAACGGCATGGTGCTGCTGACCGGCACCGTCGCCGCGCCGGCCGACGTCGAGGAGGCGAACCGGCTCGTCCAGGCCTATGTCGGCGAAGGCACGCAGGTGCTCAGCCGCCTGAAGACGGCGACCCCGCTCCAGGTGATGCTGCAGGTCAAGATCGCCGAGGTGAGCCGCAGCCTGATCCGCGACATCGGCGTCAACCTGGAGAATCTCGACCCGACCGGCGGCAATACCGGTTTCGTCTTCGGCCGCGGCCGCGACATCGGCCAATTCGGCCCGGATGGTCAGACCTTCGGTTTCACGGCGCCGGACACGGGGTCGGCGATCGGCCTCCGGCTCAACAACCTGTTCGGGATGAACGTCGCCGGAGCGCTCGACCTCAACGAGAACAATGGTCTCGTCACCACCTTGGCCGAGCCGACGCTGACCGCCGTTTCCGGCGAGACCGCCAGCTTCCTGGCCGGCGGCGAGTTCCCGATCCCCTCGTCCAACGGCATCAACGGGACCTCGATCGAGTTCAAGCAGTACGGCGTCAGCCTCGCCTTCACGCCGACCGTGCTCGAGGGCGGCCGCATCTCGATGCGGGTGCGGCCCGAGGTGTCCGAGCTGTCCTCGGCCGGAGCGATCAAGATCAACGGCTTCGAGATCCCCTCGCTGACCACCCGGCGGACCGAGACCACGGTCGAGCTCGGCTCCGGCCAGAGCTTCATGATCGGGGGGCTGCTGCGCAACAGCGGCAACAACTCGATAGAGCGCACGCCGGGCCTCGGCCGGCTGCCCATCCTCGGCGCCTTGTTCCGTTCGAACGCCTTCCGCCACAACGAGACGGAGCTGGTGATCGTGGTGACGCCCTATCTGGTGCGGCCGGTCAACGCCAAGCAGATCGCGCTCCCGACCGACGGTTTCCGCAGCGCCACGACCGGCGAGCGCGTCATGCTCGGCCAGGAGCAGGGCCGCAGCGGTCCGCCGCGGCCGGGGCCGACCGTCGCCGAGCCGCGCACCGCCGCGCCCGGCATCGGCGCCGTCAGCGCCGCGCCGGCCTCACAACCCACCTCGCCGCCGCGTCGCAAGCCGCAGCACCAGGCGACCCGGCCCGAGCAACCCTCGGCCACGCCGGGTTTCAGCTTCTAATGATCGTGTCGGACCGAAAGGACAGTTTCATCATGGGCCGGATCAAGTCGATCGCCATCCTCGCCATCCTCGGCGCCACCGTCAGCGGCTGCGCCGCGAATACGGCCGCGTCCGGCGAAGCCAATCGCAGCCTCGATTCGGTCAACCAGCCGGTCGTGCAGCGGACCGATTATGTGCTCGACCTCCAGGCGTTCGGCGACGGCCTCCCGGCGAGCGAGCGGCACCGGCTCGACGCCTGGTTCACTTCGCTCGGCATCGGCTACGGCGACCGTGTGTGGGTGGACGATCCAAGCGGCAGCAGCCTTGCCCGCGACCAGGTCGCGCGCGTGGCGGCCGACTACGGCCTGCTGCTGAGCGACGGCGGACCGCTCACCGCCGGCGCCGTCCCGTCCGGATCGGTCCGCGTCGTCGTCAGCCGCAGCACGGCAAGCGTGCCCAATTGTCCCAATTGGGAGGGCCCCGGCGGCCCGAGCGCGACCTCTCCCAATTACGGCTGCGCGGTCAATTCCAACCTCGCCGCGATGATCGCCGATCCCAACGACCTCGTCCTCGGCCAGGAGGGCAGCGTGACCGGCGACGGCACCACCGCAACCAAGGCGATCAGGGTCTATCGGGAAGCCAAGCCGACCGGGACCAAGGGCCTCTCCGACGTCAGCACCAGGGGTAACTAGATGAACGCGCCTTTCCACGCTTCCCGCGCCGCAACCGGGCTTCGCGATCCGTTCAGCGCCTTCGTCTGCGACGACGCCACCGCCGAGATGCTGCGGCCGGTCGCCGTCGAGCACGGCTGGGCGCCGGAGAAAGTCAACAAGGGCGGGCTGCGCAACGCGGTCCAGTCGCTGTCGGTCTCGGCCAGCCCGGCGATCCTGTTCGTCGACCTGTCCGAATCGGGCGATCCGCTCAACGACATCAACGCGCTGGCGGAAGTCTGCGAGCCCGGCACGGTGGTGATCGCCGCCGGCCAGGTCAACGACGTCCGTCTCTATCGCGACCTCGTCGCGTCGGGGATCCAGGACTATCTGCTCAAGCCGTTCACGCCCGACCAGCTGCGCGACACTTTCGCGCACGCCCAGCTCACCATCTCGGGCCCGCGCGTCAGCGAGGCGGCGAGCGAGAAGCCCCACGTCATGGCGGCGGTGATCGGCGTCCGCGGCGGCGTCGGCGCTTCGACCCTCGCCACCTCCCTCGCCTGGCTGATGGGCGACAAGGCCGGCCGTTCGACCGCCTTGCTCGATCTCGACATCCATTTCGGCACCGGCGCCCTGGCGCTCGACCTCGAGCCCGGCCGCGGCCTCACCGACGCGATCGAGAATCCGAGCCGCATCGACGGCCTGTTCATCGAGCGGGCGATGGTGCGGGCGAACGAGAAATTGTGCGTCCTCTCGGCCGAAGCGCCGCTCAACCAGCCCTTGCTCAACGACGGCACCGCCTTCTTCCAGCTGCAGGAAGAGCTGCGCAACGCGTTCGAGAGCACGGTGCTCGACCTGCCGCGGTCGATGCTGGTCCAGCATCCCCACCTCGTCCAGGACGTCCACGTCGCCATCGTCGCCGTCGAATTCACCCTCGCCGCGACCCGCGACGCGATCCGGGTACTGAGCTGGCTGAAGGCGAACGCACCGCAGGCGCGGGTGGTGGTGGTTGCGAACCGCGTCCCGTCGGGCGCGCAGGAGATCAGCCGCAAGGATTTCGAGCAGTCGATCGAACGGTCGGTCGACATCGTCATCCCGTTCGAACCGAAGGCGGCCGCTCAGTCGGCCAAGCTCGGCCAGCCCTTCGCCAAGGTCGCGACTTCGGCCCGCATCAGCGGGCCGCTGACCCAGCTCGTCAATCTCACCACCTCGACGGTCGAAGGCCTGGAGGGCGGCGACAGGGCGGCGGACGCTCCGAGGTCGCTGCTCGACAAGCTCAACCTCAAGGGGCTGGTCTCGAAGAAGCCGAAGCCGGCGACGGCATGAGTTTGCGCCGGCCGCGCGCCGGCCTGTGGAATAGGAGCTGCGGGTGCTGAGCTTTCCGATGCTGATGCTGGGCGGCGGTGTGCTGGCGGTGCTCGCCATGATGCTGTTCGCGGTCGGCGGGCCGAACGTGTCGAAGGCGCAGAACCGGCGCCTCGAGACCGTGCGCGAGCGCCACAGCAAGTCGAACGAAGTCGCCGCGCAGGCGCAGCTCAAGCGCATCCTCCAGAATCGCAGCCAGACCCGGATGGACGGCCTGGCGCAGCGCCTGATCCCCAATCCCGCCTTGCTCCGCCAGCGCCTCCAGCAGACCGGCCGCACCTGGTCGTTGGCCCAATATGGCCTGGCCTCGCTCGGCATCATCGTCGTGCTTAGCCTGCTCCTGATCGTGAAGGGGCTGCCGATCCTCCTCGCGGTGCTGATCGGCCTGTTCGCCGGCATCGGCCTGCCGCATTTCGTCGTCGGCAAGCTAATCAAGCGCCGCGTCGCCAAATTCACCGTCCGCTTCCCCGACGCGATCGACCTGATGGTGCGCGGCCTGCGCTCGGGCCTGCCCATCTCGGAGACGCTCGGCGTCGTCGCCGATGAGATACCGGGTCCGATCGGCGACGAGTTCCGCACCGTCTCCGACAAGATGAAGATCGGCCGGACGATGGAAGCGGCGCTGCAGGACACCGCGGACCGGCTCGGCACCCCCGAGTTCCAGTTCTTCGTCATCACCCTGGCGATCCAGCGCGAGACCGGCGGCAACCTCGCCGAGACGCTGGCCAACCTCTCCGAGGTGCTCCGCAAGCGCGCGCAGATGAAGCTCAAGATCAAGGCGATGTCGTCCGAATCCAAGGCCTCGGCGTGGATCGTCGGCTCCCTTCCCTTCATCGTCTTCGTCCTGATCTGGTTCATCAACGGCAAATACATGCAGACCTTCTTCGTCGACGAGCGGCTGATGATCGCGGGCGGCGGCGGGCTGGTCTGGATGGGGATCGGCGTGTTCATCATGGCCAAGATGGTCGACTTCGAGATTTAGGGACGGTTCGAGCATGACGACACCTGCAACCGGACCGACCGTCATGGGGATCGACGTGGTCATGGTGGCGACCTTCATGGCCGCCGTCGCCACCTTCGCCGTGCTCGTCGCGATCTACGCCGCCACCACCGTCAAGGATCCGATGGCGAAAAGGGTGCGGGCCCTCAACGAGCGGCGCGAGCAGCTCAAGGCGGGCATCGTCGCCTCGACTTCGAAGCGGCGGCGCAACATCACCAACCGCAACGAGATGGCGGACAAGGTCCGCGGCGTCCTCGGCTCTCTCAAGATGCTCCAGGACGAGCAGGTCGAGAAGGCGCAGAAGAAGCTGATGCAGGCCGGCATCCGCTCGAAGGATCTCGCCTTCGTCGTCATCTTCGCGCGCCTGGTGCTGCCGATCGTCATCGGCACGGTCGTGATCCTCGGCGTCTACGTGCTCGACTGGTTCCCGGAATGGGGCGCGTTCAAGCGCTACGGCCTCGTCGCCAGCTCGCTGATCGGCAGCTACAAGGCGCCGGATCTGTGGCTGAAGAACCGGATCAACAAGCGCTCGAACAACGTCCGCAAGGGCCTGCCCGACGCGCTCGACCTGCTCGTCATCTGCGCCGAGGCCGGCCTCACCGTCGACGCCGCCTTCAACCGCGTCGCCCGCGAGCTCGGCAAGGCCTATCCCGAGCTGGGCGACGAATTCGCCCTGACCTCGATCGAGCTGGGCTTCCTCACCGACCGCCGCATGGCGTTCGAGAATCTTGCCAACCGCATCAATCTCGACGCCGTCCGCGGCGTCGTCACCACCATGATCCAGACCGAGAAATACGGCACCCCGCTGGCGAGCGCGCTGCGCGTCCTCGCCGCCGAATTCCGCAACGAGCGGATGATGCGCGCCGAGGAGAAAGCGGCGCGGCTGCCGGCGATCATGACGGTGCCGCTGATCCTGTTCATCCTGCCGGTGCTGTTCATCGTCATCCTCGGCCCGGCGAGCTGCTCGATCTCCGACAACCTGTTCAAATAAGAGACGGGGGCGGAACAATCCGCCCCCGCCGCCATTGATCAGCGCGCAACCAGCGACGGAGAACATGGCCGTGAATTTCTTCACCCCCGACCAATGGGTCATCGTCGCCCTCGTCCTGCTGCTCGGCATCGTGCTGGGCATGGCGCTGATGGCCGGCGGCAAATGGAAGCGCCGCTACCGCGAGGAGCGCGCCCGCTGCGCGGAGCTCGAGGCCGAGAACAAGCGCCTGCAGAAGGATTCGGCCGAGATGGACAGCTTACGCCAGGCGGCGGCGCGCGACGAGGCGCGGCGGCGGACGGACGGGCCGGGCCCACTCTAGGCGGCCAGCCGCGCCCAGGATCCGTACCGGCGTTCGACCGTCGCATAGATTTGCTTCGCGGAGTCCGGGGGCGGCGTGATGAAGGTCACGCGCTCCCATCCTTGCTCCTTGCTATCCGACTCGGCACGCGGCCGGGGCTGCTACCGATACTGGCGACCCTTTCGCTTGGCGGAACTCCCGATGATCGGCCACGCGGAGGAGAAGAGAGATGAAACGACCGACTCTGCTGGCCCTGATAGTGGCCCCGCTCATCGCCGTCCCGGCCTCGGCCCAGACCCTGACCCTGGCGGTCGGCAAGCCGGGCTCGGTCTATGCCGACCCCAGCGACGTGGTGATCCTGCTCAGCGTCGCCGGCCAGTGCGGCTCCAATTTCTTTCACGTCAAACGGTCCGCGGCCAACTTCCGCGAGATGTCGGAGGTCGCCCTCGCCGCCTTCCAGACGGGCAAGAATCTCGGCCTCTACGTCAGGGGCTGCCAAGGCGATCGCAACCTCGTCAGCCACGGCTACGTGACGGTCTGAGCCCGACGCAGGGCGCTTGCGGGCGCCCGCGCCGCCCTTGTCGCGTCGTCGCATGCCGGGGGAAGCTGCTGGCCAAAAAAAATGCCGAGTGTGGGATATGTCACTCAGCGAGGAACCGGCTTGGGCTATTTCGGACCTGCCCCGCGAGACGCGGGCTAGCCAGAGGGGGACGACATGGTCCGCAATGTCAATCACCGCGGCGCCCATGCCGCACAGCTGCTTCTCATGGCCGGCGGAGCGGCCCTGCTGGGCGGGTGCACGACCCTGCAAAACCAGTCGCGGGTCGATCCGCGCACGGTAGCCAATTATCCGCGCGACGACCGGATCGAGAACTCGAACACATGTCCAGAGAACCTCGACGGCGACACCCATGGCGGCGCCATCAACCTCGATTGCTTCCGGTTCCCGGAGGACGATACGACTGCGCCGACGGCTTATGATCGCGCCGCCGGCCGCCTGCGCGATCCTGCCCGGCCTACCGCCTATCTGCTTGCCGCCGGCAGCAAAATCGCGCGCAATCGCCTCGGCGCCATTCTCATCAAGCATGCGGACGACGTCTGCACCCAGGAGCTAGGCCGCCTGACCGCCAATGAGGCGATCTCCAACACCGCCCTGGCAACGGTGGCCAGCACCCTGTCCGGAATCGCGACGATCGTCACCGGCGAGCATGCCAAGGAGATTTTCGCCGCCGGGGCTGGCCTCGCCACAGCGTCGCGCAGCCACATCAACGCCCATGTCTACCGCAACGTACTGTCGACCGCCGTCTCGCGCGCCATCCACATCGCCCGGGACAAGCAACGTGGCGAAATCCAGGCTCAGCTCGGCAAGGACCCCGACGCCTACAATGTCGACCAGATGGTGGTCGACGTGAACGCCTATCACCAGACCTGCTCCTTCTATCGCGGCCTCACCCTGGTGCTCGAAGCGGTCGACCGCACCAAGTTCGAGGAGAGCGACCGCGCCGCAGGCCTGCGCGCCGGCATCGAGGTGCTC
>DASUVK010000063.1:0-46508 GCA_036378975.1 Allosphingosinicella sp.
CGTCGCCGCCATGATGGGCGGCGAGCGCGAGCAAGGCCTCCGAGGAGCTCCGCGTCAGAATCCCCACGATCTCGCACTTGCGGGGGTCGAATTCGTACTGGCTGAGGAAGGGCAGGCGGTTCGACGCTGCCATGATGTTGATCGACACCGACATGTCGTCGGCCGGAAGCTGGTTGTGGACGTCGCGATGCGCGCGGTAGAGCATCACCTTGCCCTGCTCGAGCCGGGCCTTCTCGACGAACTTCAGATCGACCTTCTCGCCAGGGATGCCGACCACCTGCCCGTAATCATATTCGTAATATTCGCTCCAATAGCCGGGGCCGAGATAGCCGACGGTGAGGAAGCTGAAATTATGGTCGTGCGGGACGCCGTAGAAGAAGGGCTCGACGCCGCTGTTGACGACGACGCTGTCATGCGCCGCCGGCCAGAAATTGGCGCGGATCGCGAAGCCGGGGGCGATGTGGAGAAGGATCACCTGGGCGGTATATTGGTTGCGCTCGACCTGGTCGGCGCAGCCGCGCTTGAGCTCCTCCACCACCAGATCGCCGAGAAAGCGACGGTTGTTGCCGAGCTTGCGCAACGCCGGTCCGAAGGCGGCGATGGAATCCTCGTCGTCGGGATCGAAGCCCCCCGCGGCGAGCGTGTCGACGAGCTCGGCGAGCTCGATTCGGCCGGTCGTGTCGGTGTCGATCAGGCGGGGCATGGGGACTCCTGGATGGCGGGGCGGTCGGGGAAGAAAGCGGCGAGGGTCTCGGCGGCGGCGGCCCGCACCTCGGCATGGGGGTCCGAGGCGGCGAGGGCGCGCAGGTGCGGCAGCGCGAGCTCGGCGTCGAGCGCCAGCATCTCGCGCATCGCCTGCCAGCGCGCGTGGAAATGGGGAGCGCTCAGCTGCTCGGCGAAGAGCGGGGCGGCGTCGCTCCGGCCCAGGCTGCGGAGCAGCGCCAGCATCATCTGGGTGCGCGAACCGGCATCGTCGGTGCTGCTGGCCGCGACCAGCTCGAGGCTCTCCCCATCATATTCCGTCCCGACCGGCCCCGCCTCGAGCGGAGTCGAGGCGAACAGGTAGACGAGATCGGACTCGGCGCCCTCGAGGAGGAAGCTCTCCCGGCGCCCGTCGAGCTCGAGGACCTCCCCGTCGGCGAGCCGCCGCCTTTCGCGCAGGCGGCAGCGGCCGCCGGCGGGGGCGCTGAAGCCGGCTTCGATGGCCGGCGCGGTCCAGATGGAGAGGCTGGCGCCGCCGCCTTTGAGGAAGCGGAACAGGCTGCGCTGGCCGGTGAAGGCGATCGGCGCGCGCCCAGCCTCCGAGCGGCGCTTGATCGCCAGCGCATCGGCGCCGATCACGGCGAGCTGGACGACCAGCTCGGGCCGGCTGAACAGCAGCAGCCCGTCCTGGACCTCGTTGCGCGTCGCGCGCAGCGAGGGCCGGCAGAAGGGGTCGGCGGCCGCCGCGGCGATCGCCGCCTGCATCACCGCGGCGATCATCGCGTCGTCCTCGATGAAGGCGCGCGCGAGCGCCAGCACCGCGGTCGCGCCGGCGCCCGCCGCCGGCCCGACGCCTCGCCGAAGCGCATCGACGGCGGGCGTGCGGGCGATCCCGGCGGCAAGGCTTCGCATCGCCGAGTCCGTCGCCGCCCGCGCCGCGGGATCCGCCAGCCAGGCGGCCAGGGGTTGGTTCACGATCATGTCGGTCGGTCCTTCAAGGGCGCCCGGGGGGAGCGCGCCACACTCTGCGTCCCCCCGGGGCCGAGGCGTCAGTAGCTGTTCGCGACGATGACGACGCCGGCGCAAAACACACCACCGACCTCCTGTTGCCGCGCCGAGCCGTGAATGCCGACGCGGGTCTTGAGCTCGGGCAGCTTCGATATGTCGAGAATCTTCATCTTGCTTCTCCATGTGCAGGTTGCGGCGGACGAAGCGGCAGGCCCCGACAAGTCGGCTCTTCACCTCAAATGTCGATTGTCTTCCGTTCGTCCCCCGCCGATCAGTCGCGGCGCGGACCGGGAATCTTTCGAAAGACGTCAAATTAAGTTGTGGGCTTTTCAGGGAAAAATCGGGAATAACCGGGCTCAGGCGCCCTCCTCCCGTCTCGCCTCTTCGGCATAGGCGGCGCGCATCTCCTCGAGACGGGCCAGTTCCCGCCTGAGCCGTTTCGCGGTGCGGACGCCCCAATAAAACAGCAGCGCCAGGGCGAGCATGGTGATGAGGCCGCGCGGCGTCTGCACCCATTCGAGGAACGAGCCGAGCATGAGCTCGGAACGGCCGCCGGTCCGCACCGACATCTTGTAGAGGAGCGCCAACGACACACCGAGCGGGAAGAAAGCGAGGCTGAGCCGGGTCCGCCTCAGATTGGCGGTGGCGTTGCTGATGCTGGTGTCGATGAAAGCCTGGCGGCTCGCCGTGTCGAGCGAGCGAGTCATCTGCTTGATCTGCCGGCGCTTGCGGGTGACGATCACGGTAGTGACGATCAGGCCGATCGCCGCCACCATGGTGATCGCGCCCGGGGTCATGAAAATGCCGAGCACCGAGCCGCCGAGGATGATCGCCACCGCGGCGAAATCGAGATAGGCGAAGATCCGCCCGCGCAGCCGCGCCTTGCGGGCCTGCGCCTCGAACGCCTCCTGTTCGGCGGGGTCGGCCTCCGTCCAGAGATCGGCCAGCTTTTGAAGATCGGGATCGGTCATGAGCGGCGCTCCACGATCGTCTTCAGGGTGCCCTTGGCGCGCTGGCAGCGCAGCATCGCGGCGTTGGGCGATATCCCGAGAATGGTTGCCATCTCGCCATAGCTGAACCCCTCGAAGCACAGCACGATGGCCTCGCGCTGGGGGACCGGCAGCAGCTGGATCGATTCGATCAGCAGGCGTTTCTGGTCGTTGCGCAGCGCCGTTTCGTCGGGGGCGGGCGCGGCCGAAACCAGGTCGGCCGGCAGCTCCACCCGGCGAGGCTCGCGCGCCTGTTTCGAGACATGGGAGATGCACCTTTTCTGGGCGATCGACGCGGCGAAGGTCTTGACCGAGGAGTCGCCGCGAAAGCTCGGCAGCGCCACCCAGATCGCGAGCAATATGTCCTGGACGAGCTCGCGGCGCAGCGACGGGTCGGCTTCATGGGAGAGCGCGATACGGTTGATGAGGCCCGTGCAGGACGAGCTCACCTCCGCAAAGAGTTGCTCCTTTGAGCCATTCGTGGCCATTGCTAAACGGCGCCCCACAGCCGGTTTCGCCGGCCCCCAGGGCTTTGTGCAGGAACGTGCCGGCAAGATCAATTCGCCGGCCGGAAAGGGGATTCGGAGCCATGGAGCGCAGCGCCCAGAACAGCGGCACGATCGAGGTCCGGGACGCGCACAGGTTCGACTCCGCCCGGCTCGAGGCCTGGCTGGAGCGGGAGGTGGAAGGCTATCGGGGGCCGCTTCGCGTCGAGCAGTTTCGCGGCGGCCAGTCCAATCCGACCTACAAGCTGATCACGCCCGAACGCGCCTACGTCCTGCGCCGCAAGCCGCCGGGCAAATTGCTGCCCGGCGCCCACGCCGTCGACCGCGAGTATCGCGTCATAACCGCGCTCGGCCGGCAGGGCTTCCCGGTCGCCCGCACCTACGGCCTGTGCCTCGACGAGGCGGTGATCGGCACCCCTTTCTACGTGATGGAGATGGTCGAGGGCCGAATCTTCTGGGAAGCCGATTTCCCCGAAGTGCCGCGCGACCAGCGGCCCGCTTATTTCGACGCCATGAATGCGGCGATCGCCCGGCTCCATTCGATCGATCCCGAGACGGCGGGGCTGGGCGACTATGGCAGGCCCGGCAATTATTTCGAGCGGCAGATCGGCCGCTGGTCGAAACAATATCTCGGCGACGTCGAGGCCGGTCGCGTCGGCGCCATGGACCGGCTGGTCGAATGGCTGCCCCGGAACATCCCGGCCGGCGAGGAGCCGGCGCGGATCATCCACGGCGATTTCCGCTGCGACAACATGATCTTCCACCCCAGCGAGCCGAAGGTGCTGGCGGTGCTCGACTGGGAGCTGTCGACGCTCGGCCAGCCGCTCGCCGACTTCACCTACCATCTGATGGTCTACCGGATGCCGGCCGGCGTCTCGACCGGTCTCGCCGGCCTCGATCTGGCGGCGCTCAACATCCCGTCCGAAGCCGAATATGTTGCCGCTTATTGCCGCCGGACCGGGCGCGACGGCATTGCCGACATCGACTTCTACATGGCGTTCAACATGTTCCGCCTCGCCGCCATCGTCCACGGCATCAAGGGCCGGCTGGCGCGCGGTACCGCATCCTCCGCCCATGCCGGCCAGATGGCGGCGAGCCTGGAGCCGCTGGCCGATCGCGCCTGGGAGCAGGCGGTCCGCGCCGGCGCCCGCTAGCCGAAGCCGCGCTTTCGCTCTATCCCGGAGACGGCGCTTGCGGGGAGGAGCATGGCGGAGGAAGGCGCGGAAAGGTGGCGGCGGGCGCTCCGGCAGATCGGCTGGGTCCGGCTCGCGGGCACGGCGGCCTTTCTCGCCCTGGCGCTGGTCCTCGCCCGCTATTCCTGGCAGCTGCCCATGGCCAGCGACGCCGAGCGCGCGCTCTACGACATGCGCTTCGTGCGGGCGGCGGCCCGAACCGTGCAGGACGACCGGATCGTTCTCATCACCTATGACGACCAGACGCTGCGCGCGCTGCAGAAGCGCTCGCCGCTCGACCGCCGGGTGCTGGCCGAGGCGCTGGCCGCGCTCGACGCAATGCGGCCCAAGGCGATCGGAATCGACATATTGCTCGACCAGCCGCAGGCCGAGGATGGGCAGCTCCTCGCCACCTTCAAGGCGATGCGGACGCCCACCCTGCTCGCCTACGCGACCCCCGCCGAGAATGAGGACCAGATCGAATATGAGCAGCACGAATTCCTGCGCCGGTTCATCGGCCGGGCCCGGACCGGCCGGGTCCGCCCCGCCAGCATCAAATTGGAGCCGGACTATGAAGACGGGGTGATCCGCCGCTGGCCCGAGCAGAAAGGCAATCTGCCGCCGGAGCTGGCCAATGCGATGAGCCCGGTCCACCCCGAATTCGCCCGTTATTCCGGAAGCATCGACTTCCTGCTGTCGGCTGAGGCCGACCGGCCGGTCTTCACCGGCTTCGCGATCGATTCGCTGCCGCTGCTCGGCGACGCGATCCGCGACAGGATCGAGGGCCGCTACGTGCTGATCGGCGGCAACATCAAGGATCAGGACGATTACGAGACGCCGATGACCCGCCGGACCGGCCGCTGGATGAAGGGGGTCGAGGTCCACGCCCATATGCTCGCCCAGCAGCTCGACGGGCGGATGCGGCCGGCGGTGCCGCCGCTCGCCTTGTGGGCGATCGCCGTCGCGGTCGTGCTCACCGGCGGCCTCACCAGCCTGCTCGAGATGCGCGGCTGGCGGCTCGGCCTGGTGCTGGCGGTGCCGGTGCTGTTCCTCGCCGCCTTTCCGTTCGCGCTCCAGCAAGCGGGCGTCGACACGTTCGGCGTGCCCGCCTTCGGCTGGCTCCTCGGCTGGGCGGTCGCCTTCGCCGCCGTCGGCACCGCGGCGCGCGCGGTCGGCTCCGAGCAGCGCCGCTTCGCCCAGGCGACGCTCGGCAAATATCTGCCCGCCGACGTCGCCGCGGAGATATTGAAGGACCCGGACCGGCTCAGCCTGCGCGGCGAGAAACGGCCAATCTACGCCCTCTTCTCCGACCTCGAGGGCTTCACCAAGCTCAGCCACGCGACTAGCCCGGAGCAATTGTCGACCCTGCTCAACCGCTATCTCGACCTGTTGAGCGAGGTCGTCCTGCGCCACGGCGGCACGATCGACAAGTTCGTCGGCGACGCCGTCGTCGCCTTCTGGGGCGCGCCGATCGCCCGCGACGACGATGCCGACCGCGCCGCCCGCGCCGCCGTCGCCATGTACGAGGCCGGCGAGGAGTTCCGCCGCACCGCCGGCGCCGGCCTGCCCGCGATCGGCTGCACCCGGGTCGGCCTCCATCGCGGCGAGGCGGTGGTCGGCAATTTCGGCGGCGAGGGCCGCATCCAATATACCGCGCTGGGCGACGGCATGAATACGGCGTCGCGGCTCGAATCCGCCAACAAGCTGCTCCATTCGACGATCCTGGTCAGCGACGAGGCGAAAAGGGAGACCGGCCTCGACATATTCCGCCCGCTCGGCCGGGTCGTGCTGAGCGGCCGGGCGACGCCGGTCGAGGTCTGGGAACCGGTGCCGCACATGCCGCCCGAGCGACGGCGGCGCCTGACCGAGCTCTGGCTCGCCTTCGAGGCGGGCGATGCCGACGCGCTCGAGGCGCTCGAGGCGATCGCCGCCGAGCGGGAGGATGCGGCGCTCGCCGATTTCGTGTATCGTCTCGCCCAGGCAGGTCCAGGAGGGTCTTTTGTCTTGGGTTCCAAGTAGCGTCTTCATACGCCCGCTGATCGCGGCCGCTTTGCTCGCCACCGCCGGCGCGGCGATGGCCGACATCCTCGTCGTCCGCTCGTCCGGCCCCTCGGCCAAGAGCTATCCGCCGGGCCGGCGCCTGCCGGAAAATGCGCGGATCAGCCTCAAGCCGAGCGACCAGCTGATCGTGCTCGACGGCCGCGGCACCCGCATCATCCGCGGCCCGGGCACCTTCACCGCCGGCGCGCCCGCCGCCGGCCGGGTCGCCACGGCGACCCCGGCCGTCCAGCGCCGCGCCCGCATCGGCGCCGTCCGCGGCATCGACACCGGCGCGCTGCGGCCGCCGAGCATCTGGCACGTCGACGTCGCGCGCAGCTCGAACGTCTGCGTCGCCGACGCTTCGAAGCTCACCTTGTGGCGCGCCGATCCGGACGCGGCGGCGACGCTGAGCATAACCGGGGCGGGCGGGCGCGCCCGCCAGCTCGGCTGGCAGCCCGGCTCGAGCACTCTGGCCTGGCCGTCCGACCTGCCGGTCGCCGACGGCGCCGAATACCGGCTGTCGGGCAACGGCACGACGTCGCCGACCACCGTCCGCTTCCGCACCATGCCGGCCAAGCTCGCCGGGCTCGAGGACATGGCGCAAAACCTGATCCGCAACCAGTGCGAGGCCCAGCTCGACCTGTTCATCGAGACGGTCAAGCTGCCGGGGTGATTCCTCCCGATCGGAGACGGCACCCATAATTGTGCCGGTAGCGGCCGCGACCGCCGACGAGCCCCTCAGGGAACGTCCAGCCAAGGTCCGTTACGCGCCATAGTCAGCCAGTCAAATCCGCTGCCTCGCTTTCCGAAAGCGGTCGAAGCATGCGCCGGCGCATGGAATTGCGGCGCCAAAGATGCCGGCTATCGCGACGGGGCCTGTTCCAGCTCGCTGGCACTGCTGGTGCCAGGCACCGAGGAAAAAGCCTACGTGCCTGGCACTGCCGACGCGCCAATGTCGGTCGTTTCCCCTCGTCAGCCAATCGCCGGTGAGCGGTCGTTCGTTTCGCACGGGTCGACTGACCGGCGCGTCGGGGTGCGGGTCAGTCGCCCGGATTCATCACGCCGCAGGTGGGGCATCGGATTCCGCTGAAAGGACCAATGCTGCCGCAACGAGGAGCACCGTCAGATATCCCGGTGTCGATATCGAAGCCGCCCCGGCGCTGGCCGAGGGCACTGAAATCCAATTGTAGGCGCGCTCGACATGCCCGGCGCCGCATTCTTATGGCGGCTATGGAAGGCGGAAGCGAGCGCGAGCGCTAATCACCTGCCACCCACCGGCCGAACCGTGCCGCGCCGCAGATCGCTTTCGATCGCAGCCGGAACCTCCATCAGCGAGCGCCTCTCCGGAGGCATGTGCTGGCTCATGAACAGCCAAACGCCTCGTCGGTGTCGATCCAAACCCCAGAGCGTGTTAGCCGCTCCGCCGCCGCCATAGTTTCCGGGCGCCCCGAACGGGCTGCTGTCGCCCGGAAGCACGACTGCGCCCCCGGCTCCGAAGCCGCGGGCGCCGGATAGCACCGAACCCGACGTGATGCCCTCGGGGAGGAGGTTCGAAGTGACGAGTCGTGCCGTTTCAGGGGTCATCACACGTGCGCCGTTGAGGACGCCGCCGTTGAGAAGCATCAGCCCGAAGCGCATGAAATCGCGGGCAGAGGACACTAGCCCGGCGCCTCCCGCCGGCAGAGTGGGCGGCCTGAGAAATGCGCTTGTACGTCCGGAATCCAAGAGCAGCGGCCCGGCTGGCGTTGCTTCATAATTGGAGGTTAGACGCAGGGCGTCGCGAGCCGCCACCTGGAAGCCCGTCGAGGACATGGCAAGCGGACTGAACAGCCGCTCCCGAAGGAAGGCTTCGAAGCCGCCGGCAACGCGCTCGATGACGGCTCCCAGGACGTCGGCACCGACGGAATAGAGCCACGCCGTGCCCGGTTCGAATGCCAGCGGCAGCTCAGCCAGCCGCTCGACCATCTCCGCCAGTCCGCGCGCCTGCGGGCCGTAGCCGGGCTGGTTCAGCCTCGT
Organism: Allosphingosinicella sp.; assembly: GCA_036378975.1. GTDB lineage: Bacteria > Pseudomonadota > Alphaproteobacteria > Sphingomonadales > Sphingomonadaceae > Allosphingosinicella. The sequence continues at coordinate 8,434 of DASUVK010000063.1, forward strand.
CGGATAATAGTTACCGGGCGTGATTCCCCGCTCTCTGTAGGCACGCGGCAGCAGGCCTTCGCCGGCACTCGGAATCCAGTAGCTGAAGCCGGAAGTATGGGTAAGCAGATGGCGGATGGTAATGGGTCTCTCGGCCGGTCGGGAGGCGAGGCTCCTCGCGGAATCGATGGCAACCCTCATCGAGCGCAATGCGGGGAGGATCTCCGCCACCGGCTGATCGAGCGCCAGGACGCCATCCTCGATCAGCATCATCGTCGCGGCACCAGTCACCTGCTTGGTCATCGACTTGATGCGCCACAAGCTGTTCGCGGCCACCCTTTCCGAAGAGTCAAAAGCGAGAGTGCCGGCTGAAACATATTGGGGAGCGTTCCCCCTGTAAGAGAGGGCGACGATCGCTCCCGGATATTTGCCCTCGGCCAGATATCGTTGAATCAAGGTCTCGACAGAAGCCCAGCGCGCGCCGGCCCGGCTTTCCGGATGCCAGGCGCAGGAGGGAATTGTGGCGAGGACCGCCCCCGCGCAGGCACTCTGCAAAAAGACTCGGCGGTCCAACGTGGCTAGCTCTCGTGAGCGCGTGGGCATGTCGCAATTCCTTGAGCGCACTGCTGGTGCCAGGCACCGGGGAAAAAGCCCTGGTGCCAGGCACCGAGGAAAAAGCCTACGTGCCTGGCACTGCCGACGCACTGGCCCTCCGGCCTGCCGGTCGCCGACGGGGAAAACAGTGACAGTATACAATTTCCGCCCCCCAACCCGGCCGAGAGCTGGGGAAAAATGTATACTGTCACTGTTTTTGGAGTCCTGATCCTGAAGCTCGATCGCCTGCGGCTCAGGGGCCCAAACGGAGCGAAGGACGAGTTCCTCCTCGCCGCCACCGCCCAGAACCTCCGCAAGATGGCCAGGCTGCCGACCGGCGCGCCGGCCATGGCGGGCTGAGCCTGCCCAGCCTCGTTCGGCCTCGGCGCAGGCGAACGTCCGCTTCTGTCAAAAGCGGACTTGTTCGACACAATCAGTGGAAAGCGGACATTCCACGGGGTCACCTGGATCTGCCTCCGGCCGCGTAGATTGCGCGGTACATCGCTTCCGCCAGGAAGCCGCGCAGCTGGGGCAGGGAAATCGTGATTTGCGCTCCATCCTGCAGGCAGGGGCCCAGATGCGGCGACAGTCGTCTGAAGGCTTTTTGCTCGTCCGCGTAGGTCGGCGCCGTTTTAAGAAGCGCGCCTACCTTGTCAGGCGCTGCGGCGTAGACGCACTGGGCAAGGTCGAGCGCGCCCAGGGCCGAACGCCCTTGCCGGTCGAGAGCCGCGATCTCCGATGCGCCGAGGGCGGCGAAGGGCGCGACCCAGCGCATTCTCCTGCCGTCGCTGCGATTGTTGTCGCCGAGCCGAAGCACCTCTTCGATAATCGCGCCGCGTTGGAGGTGCGTGGGCGCGACGACGAAATAGGCACCGCCGATGCAGCCGGCTTGAAGATCGCGAAGCAGCTTGCGTTCCGCCTGCGACCCGGGAGGGACGGCAACGATCCTGCTCGCCTTCGGAGCCCGGTAGACAATGCAGGAGGCCTGCCGATGCAACATCCTGATCGCATCGGCCGTCGTGTCGATCTCCGCATGTGCAGCGCTGGAGATGAGGCCGGCCAGCGCCGCAAGGATCAGGCTTGGCCGTTTCATTAAGAGCGGGTTGCCACCAGATGCTGATGCCCGCAATGGGTCGTTTGCGGACGTAGAGCACCCGAAGGGGGTCGAGGGGTGACCTGACGAAGCCTCTCGAGGCCACCCCTCCACCACCCTTCGGGTGGTCCCCCTCCCCGAGCAAGCTCGGGGAGGATTTCAGCCGGTCGGGAAGCCGCGCTTCCTCATCAGCGCCTTGACGTCGGGGTCGCGGCCGCGGAACCGGCGATAGGCTTCCGCCCGGTCGGTCTCGTTGCCGGTCGACAGCAGGAAGCGCTTGAACCGCTCCGCCGTCGCCTTGTCCCACGGGCTCCCAGCCTCCTCGAACGCCGCCCAGGTGTCGGCGTCCATCGTCTCCGACCAGAGATAGGAATAATAGCCGGCCGAGTAGGAATCGGAACTGAACAGGTGGTTGAACTGCGGCAGGCGGTGCCGCATCGCGATCTCCCGCGGCATGCCGATCCTGGCCAGCGCCTGACGCTCGAACGCGTCGGGATCGACGATTCCGTCCGAGTCCATGTGCAGCATCATGTCGACGATCGCGGCCGACAGATATTCGACCGTGGCGAAACCCTGGTTGAAGGTCTGCGCCTTCTGGATCTTGTCGACCAGCGCCTGCGGCATCGGCTGGCCGGTCTTGTGGTGCCTGGCGAAGCGCTGCAGCACTTCCGGCGTCAGCAGCCAATTCTCGTTCACCTGGCTCGGATATTCGACGAAGTCGCGCTGCGACCCGCCCAGGCTCGGATAATAAACGTCCGACAGGAAATAATGGATGGCGTGGCCGAATTCGTGGAACAGGGTCTCGGCGTCGTCGAGGCTGATCAGCACCGGCTGGCCGGGCGCGGGCTTGACGAAATTATTGTTGTTGGAGCCGAGCACGATGTCGTCGCCGAGCAGGCCGGCGCGGCTGCGGTACGTGGTCGCCCAGGCGCCCGATCTCTTGCCCTCGCGGGCGTAATCGTCGCGGTAGAAGACGCCGACCTGCTTGCCGGTGGTCCGGTCGGTCACCGAATAGACTCGGATATCCGGGTTCCAAACCGGCACGGTGCCGGTGATCTCCTTGAAGTCGAGCCCGTAAAGCTCGCCCGCGGTCCAATAGGAGGCCTGGATGATGTTATCGAGGGCGAAGTAAGGCTTCACTTCCTCCTGGCTGAGGTCGTAGCGGTCCTTCCGCACTTTCTCCTGGTAATAGCGATAGTCCCAGGGCTCGATGGCGATTTTGTGGCCGAGCTTGCGCGCCAGCGCCTGCTGGTCGGCAACCTCCTCCTTCACCCGGGCGGCCGCGGCCGGCCAGACCCGGTTCATCAGCCCCAGCGCGGCAGCCGGAGTCTTCGCCATCGTGTCCTGCATCCTCCACTCGGCGTGGTTGCTGAAGCCGAGCAGCCTGGCGCGGTCCGCGCGCAGCTTGACGATCCTGGCGATGATCTCGTTGGTGTCGTTGGCGTCGCCATTGTCGCCGCGGTTGACGAAGGCGCGCCACACCTTCTCGCGCAGCGCCCGGTCGTCGGCGAAGGTGAGCACCGGATCGACCGCCGAGCGGGTGTTCTTGATCGCATAGCTGCCGGCCGGCATGCCGCGCTGCTGCGCGGCGGCGGCGAGCGCGGCCTTGACGTCGGCCGGGACGCCTTTCAGCTCCGCCTCGGTGGCGTTGATGTAGGTGCTCTCGTCGGCGAGGACGCGCTCGCTGAACGTCGCGAACAGCTCGGCGAGCTGCTGGTTGTAGGCCGAGAGCTGCTGCTTCTGGGCCGAGTCGAGATTGGCGCCGCGGCGGACGAAGCTGTCGTAGAGCCGGGTCAGCAGCCGTTCCTGCTTGGCGTCGAGGCCGAGCGTGGCGCGGGTGTCGTAGAGGGTCTTGACCCGCTTGAAGAGGCGCGGGTTGAGGGTGATCTCGTCGAAGGCGGCGGAGAGCTTGGGCGACCATTCCTTGTCGAGCGCCTGATATTGCGGCGTCGTCATGTTGCTGGTCATCACGCCGAACAGCGAGAGGACGCGGTCGAGCCGCTGGCCGGTCTTCTCCAGCGCCTCGACGGTGTTGGCGAAGGTCGGCGCGTCGGAATTGTCGGCGATCGCCAGCACCTCGCGATTCTGCTCGTCGATGCCGAACTGGATCGCCTCGGGGAACAGCTCCGGCCGGACCCGGTCCCAGGGCGGCACGCCGTCATAGGGGCCGGTCCAGTCGGCCAGGAGGATGTTGTCGGGAATGGCGAGGGCGGGCGCGGCGGCGATCGTCGGTTCGGCAGTCACGGGCGCCTCCGAGGTGGTGCTCGCACAGCCGGCGAGGGTCAGGGCGGCGGCGCCGCCGAGAAGAAATGCTTTCAATTTCGATCTCCCGGAATTTCAGGTCGATGTCGTCGGCGACGGCTATAGAGTCCCGCGGCGCCTTCGCAACTTGTCCGCCCTTGCGAATCTGGGCGATTCGCGCGGCTTTCCACATCCTGCGCTTTGCGACATGATCGGCACATGTACGACAGCGCCCTGACGTCCCCGCTGAGCGTCGACCGGTTGATCGCCGAGCTGCCCTTCCTGTTGCTCGTCCTGGCGATGTTCTGGAGCGGGACGAGCCGCATCCGGGCGACGGTGGCGATCGCGGCGCTGGCCGGGTGCGCGCACGCTCTGCTGCTCGCGCGAGCGCCGATGGCGGCTTTCTGGTGGGGGCTGCTGCTCGCGGTCAATCTGATGCTGCTCGCGCGCAAGCTCCACCGCGACCGCAACGCCCGCTTCACGCCCGACGAGCAGACGATGATCGCCGCCTTGCTGCCGACGCTGGCGCCGGCGCGGACCCGGCATCTGCTCGACCAGGGCTTCTGGCTGTCGGGCGACCGCGGCGACGTGCTGACCCGCGAGGACGAGCCGGTCGGCCATCTTTACTATCTCGCCGCCGGCGAGGCGCGGGTGCTCAGCCAGGGCCGCCAGGTCGGCACCTGCCGCGCCGGCGACCTGATCGGCGAGGTCACCGTCCTCTCCGGCGAGCAGGCCAGCGCCACCGTCATCCTCGCCGGCCCGGCGCGCTTCTGGTGCGCGCCCGCCAGCGTGCTTCGGCCCTATCTCGACGCCCATGACGAGGTCCGGCACGCGCTCGAGCACGGCTTCGCGACGGCGCTGAAATCGAAGCTCAGGGCGAGCAATCGCACCATCGCCGGCGGCGGCGGCGCTCCCGCCTGACTCGTTTCGGCGCGGGAAAGGAATCGTCCGGCGCAAATTCCGTTGCCGGCCATGGCTTTAGCCCGGACGATCGGCAAGCTTGCGACAGCGCAAGTGGCGGGGGAGTGGCGGTGCTCAACATCCTGATCGTCGAGGACGATTCCTTGCTCGCCGAGACGGTGAGGAGCCTGGTCGAGCTCAATCCCCGCTTCCGCGTCACCGCGCTCGCCAACGATCTCGCCAGCACCGTCGCCGCGGTCGAGCAGCGCCGTCCGGACCTCGCCCTCGTCGACCTCCAGCTCGCCAACGGCAGCAGCGGCTATGCGGTCGCGGCGCGGCTGCACGATGCCGGCATCGCCTGCCTGTTCACCACCGCCAGAGCGCCCGGCTTCGCCGTCCGCGACCTCGCCATCGGCTGCCTCCAGAAGCCCTACCGCGAGGAGGATCTGGTCCGGGCGCTGACCGAGGCCGAGGACATATTGAAGGGCCGGCAGAAGCTGGTCCTGCGACAGCGCCTTCCCGGGCCGCTCGAAATCTACGGCGACGAGGACAGGCCGGACGAGCCCGCCTTCACCCTCCGCGTCAGCCGCCGCACCTCGTGGCTGGCAAAGCTGAAAAAGCTGCTGCGCCGGCCCTCGTCCTTCCGCAGCGCCGCCCCGGTCGCCTGACTTGCCTCCCGGTCGCGACGCGATCGGGAGAACCTAAACCAGGTGCCAGACCTTCCACATCATCTCAGCCAGCGCCACGAGCAGCGGGTCGTTTTTCTTCTTCTTTCCGCTAGGCGCAGGTGCGCCGGTGCAGATCACGCACCAGGCATCTCCGCCGGTGCCGCCCCACATGACGCACCGGGAGCCGGTGAGTGAACCGTTGTGCCCCACGTCGGTGCCGTCGGTCCCGACCCCGTGACCATAATTGTGGCCGCCCTCGGCTGTGGATCGAGTCCTCATCGCCTTGACCGACGCCCTGGACAGGAGGTCTGGCGGCGCACCCGATCCGTCGATCGCCAGCAGGAATCTCGTATAATCCGATGCCGACCCGATCCAGCCTCCGTGCGAATCCATTCGGCGTACCGGCAACGAATAAGGCGATGCATTGCCTTTCGCCGTGTAAACGACCTCATTCGGAGCCCGCTCGGCCGGCCTGTCCCGGCCGATCCGCATCGCTCCCGCTCCCGCCGGTGCCAGGACGGAGCGACGAACGAAGCCCTCGTAGGATTCGCCGGTCTTGCGTTCGATGATCCTGCCCAGAAGACAATAGCCGAAATTTGAATAGATGTGTGTCGTGCCGGGGGGTCTCTCCAGAAGGTCCGCGTCGAGCGTCGCGCCGATCAGGGAATGGTGGTTCAACGTAGGGGGTTGATACATCGGATCGTTGTGGGCGTTGCTCCATCCGCCGGCCGAATGCTCAAGCAGGTGCCGAACTTCGATCTGGACGAGCCAGTTCGTATAGGGCCTGGACCCGTAGGTGGTGCCAAGGATCGCGCCGGGGCCGAAGACCCGTTCGGAGAGTGAGAGCCGTCCGCGCTCGGCGAGCATGTGAATGGCCGTGGCGGTGATCGCCTTGCTGTTGCTGGCGATGCGAAAGAGGCTGTTGGCCGTCGCCTTTTGGCCTCGGGCGGGATCGGCGTAGCCGAAACCCTCGCTGAAGACGACCGTACCGCCCTTCGCCACCGCCGCCGACAAAGCGGTAAGCCCGTGTCCATCCATCAACCGCGAAATCACCAATGCGGGGGTTGGAAGGAGTATCCCCGGAAAATTCTTCCAAATTGTCTTTTGGACGCGAGAACGGATAGTTGTGGGCCTGAAGTTGGAGAATTGGGGAGTGAAGTGCTCCGAAGTCTTCGACGTGCGCTCGATGCCAGACATCGTTCGCTTCCCCATTTGCCCGGCGCATCATATCACCGCGGGGGCACGTCACCAATGATCGTAGCCGCCGGGGCGGCGGCGCGGCTCCGATTCAGCCTGGATTCCCGCTTTCGCGGGAAAGCCGGAGAGTGGAACGACGGGAGGCCTAGGGCCGGCGCGATTCCCGCCAGACCATCAGTGCCAGCACGCCGGCGACGACCGCCGCGACGGCGCTGATCCATTGCGGCACATTGGTGCCGTTGACGACGACTGCCAGGCCGACGATCAGCCGATAGAGGTGGGCGAGCGCCAGAATCGCCAGCATGATCGCGGCGATGGTCGTGAATGGTTTCATCGACATCTCCTCCCCATGGTCACTCCCCCAAATGCGACTTCGGCGGCCCCTCGTCGCGGCGGCGGATGACGAGGTTGCGGATCTCGGTCATGTCCTCCATCGCGAAGCGGACGCCCTCGCGGCCGAGGCCGCTGTCCTTGACGCCGCCATAGGGCATGTTGTCGACGCGGAAACTCGGCACGTCGTTGATCACGACGCCGCCCACTTCGAGCCGGTCCCAGGCGTCGAACATCTGGAACAGGTCGCGGGTGAAGATGCCGGCCTGGAGGCCGAACTTGCTGTCGTTGACCTCGTCCAGCGCCGCGCCGAAATCGTCGAAGCGGGACAGGATCGCGACCGGACCGAACGCCTCCTCGCGATAGAGACTCGTCGAGCGGTCGACATTCTCGAGCAGGGTCGCCTGGAGCATCGCTCCGTCCCTTTTGCCGCCGCACAGCAAGGCCGCGCCCGCCTCGATCGCCTCGCGGATCCAATTGTCGAGCCGCTGCGCTTCCTTGACGTCGATCATCGGGCCGATGAAGGTGTTGCGGTCGTGCGGATCGCCCGCGACCAGCGTCCTGGTCTTGGCGACCAGCTTCTTCTTCAGCTCGTCGTAAACGTCGGTGTGGACGATGATCCGCTGGACGCCGATGCAGCTCTGGCCCGACTGATAAAAGGCGCCGAAGACCAGCCGCTCGACCGCGTCGTCGAGATCGGCATCGCGGTCGACCACCGCCGCCGCATTGCCGCCGAGCTCGAGCACCACCTTCTTCTTGCCGGCTCTGGCCTTGAGGTCCCAGCCGACTCCGGGCGAGCCGGTGAAGCTGAGCAGTTTCAGCCGGTCGTCGACGGTGAACAGATCGGCGCCGTCCCGGGTCGCGGGGAGGATCGAGAAGGCTCCCTTGGGCAGGTCGGTCTCGGCGAGCACCTCGCCGATGATGATCGCGCCCAAAGGCGTGCGGCTCGCCGGCTTCATCACGAACGGGCAGCCGACCGCGATCGCCGGCGCGATCTTGTGGGCGGCCAGGTTGAGCGGGAAGTTGAACGGCGAGATGAAGCTGCAAGGCCCGACCGGCACGCGCTTCCACATTCCCTGATAGCCGCGGGCGCGCTTCGAGATGTCGAGCGGCTGGACCTCGCCGGTCATCCGCACCGATTCCTCGGTGGCGATGCGGAAGGTGTCGATCAGGCGGGTGACTTCGCCCTCGGCATCGTTGATCGGCTTGCCCGCCTCGACGCAGAGCGCAAAAGCCAGCTCGTCGAACCTCTCCCTGAAGCGGTCGACGCAATGCTGGAGCACCGCCTGCCGCTCGTAGCTGGCCATCCGCGCCATCGGCTCGGCCGCGCCGACCGCCGCTTCGATGCCGGCGTCGATCGTCGCCGCGTCCGCGAGCGCGACGCGAAAGGCCACTTCGCCGCTATATTTGTCGGTCACCTCGAGGTCGGCATTGGGCTGCTTCGCCTCGTTGGCGAGGTAGAGCGGGTAGGTGTCCTTGAGCTTCATCTTGCCTCGCCTGGAATGGGGACACGTACTTTTTGGGAAAGGGGACACGTACTTTTTCGGGAAAAAGTACGTGTCCCCTTTTCGAGTCTATAACGCCGCGCTCAATTCCTTGATCTCCTTGTTGAGGATGCGGTCGTTCTCGGAATAATCGACCGGGCAATCGATCAGGTGAACGCCGGGCGTGTCGAGGCAGTGGCGGAGCAGCTCGGGCACCCCGTCCGCGCTTGCCACGCGATGGCCGTGGGCGCCGTAGCTCTCCGCATATTTGACGAAGTCGGGATTGCCGTAGGTCAGCCCGAAATCCTTGAAGCCCATATTCGCCTGCTTCCAGCGGATCATGCCGTAGGCGTCGTCGCGCAGGATCAGGACGGTGATGTCGAGCTTGAGGCGGACCGCGGTTTCCATCTCCTGGCTGTTCATCATGAAGCCGCCGTCGCCGCAGATCGCCATCACCTTGCGACCCGGATAAACCATCGCCGAGGCCATTGCCGAAGGCAGGCCGGCGCCCATCGTCGCCAGCGCATTGTCGAGCAGCACGGTGTTCGGCTGGCGCGCCGGATAGTTGCGGGCGAACCAGATTTTGTAGACGCCATTGTCGAGGCAGATGATGCCGTCGGCCGGCATCGCCGCGCGAATCTGCTTCACCAAACAGGGCGGGAAGACGGGGAAGCGGCAATCGTCGGACATCGACGCGGCATGCTCGACCTCGGCGGCGCGCGCCTTCAGCATGCGGTCGAAATTCCAGCGGCCGGAAGGGACGATGTCCTCCTTGATCTGCCAGATCGCGTTGGCGATGTCGCCGATCACCTCGATCTGCGGGAAATAGACCGGATCGACCTCGGCGGTGTTGGTGCTGACGTGGATCACCTCGGTGCCGCCCTGCTTCATGAAGAAAGGCGGCTTCTCGATGACGTCGTGGCCGACATTGACGATCAAGTCCGCGGCCTCGATCGCGCGGTGAACGAAGTCGCCGGCCGAGAGCGCCGCGCAGCCCAGGAACTTGGGGTGGAGCTCGTCGACCACCCCCTTGCCGAGCTGGGTCGTCACGAACGGCATGCCGGTCTTCTCGATCAGCTGGAGCAGCATCCGCGACGTCATCTTGCGGTTCGCGCCGGCGCCGATCACCAGCACCGGCGACCTCGCCGCCTCGATCTTCTTCACCGCCGCGCGCACGGCTTTCTCGTCCGCGGTCGGGCGGCGGCTCAGGCTGCGGTGGAGAGGCCGCGAATCGGTCTGCTCCTCGGCGATATCCTCGGGGAATTCGAGGTGGACCGCGCCGGGCTTCTCCTCCTCGGCGAGGCGGAACGCCTCGCGCACCCGGCTGGGGATGTTGTCGGCCGAGGCGAGCTGGTGGGTATATTTGGTGATCGGCCCCATCATCGCGACCACGTCGAGGATCTGGAAGCGGCCCTGCTTCGACTTCTTGATCGGCTTCTGGCCGGTGATCATCATCATCGGCATGCCGCCCAATTGCGCGTAAGCGGCGGCGGTAACGAAGTTGGTCGCGCCCGGCCCGAGGGTTGCGAGGCACACGCCGGTCTTGCCGGTATGGCGCCCGTAGGTCGCCGCCATGAAGCCCGCGCCCTGCTCGTGCCGAGTCAGGATGAGCCTGACCTTCGATCTCGAAAGGCTGTCGAGGAAATCCAGATTTTCCTCGCCGGGGACGCCGAAGACATATTCGACCCCTTCCTCCTCCAGGCACTGGATGAACAGGTCGGATGCCTTGGTCATGCGGCTTTCCCCCTCAGCAGCGGCAAGCTCTATCCCGGTTTGGCCACCCTGTCACCAAGCCCCTCAACGCGCTTGAAAGGGGCTCGTGCTTTGGCACATAGTCTCCTTTCCTAGGGGGTGTGTTTCCGATGGGGGCGAGCCGCAATCTGGCGATTGGCGCACTGGCGGCCTCCCTGCTCCTCGCGCTCGCCGTCTTCCTGTCTCCCGCCGGGGCCCAGCAGAACGCGGCGGGGCATTATGTCGGCGTCGCCACCTGCGCCGGCTCGACCTGCCACGGCCGCAGCGAGGCGAACGGCGCGATCGTCCGTCAGGACGAGCTGCGCCTCTGGCAGGATCCGTCGAGCCCCGCCGGCGCCCACAGCCGCGCCTGGCGCGTCCTCACCGAGCCTCGCGCCAAGGCGATCGCGGCCCGACTCGGCATCGGCGAGGCGGCGAGCGCGCCGATGTGCCTGGGCTGCCACGCCACCCCGGCGGCGCCCGGCGCGCGCGGCGGACGATTCCAGATTTCGGACGGCGTCGGCTGCGAGAGCTGCCACGGCGCCGCTTCGGGCTGGCTGGCGAGCCATTATGCGGTCGGCGGCAGCCATGCCGCCAACGTGGCGCGCGGCCTCATTCCGCTCGACAATCCGCGCGCCCGCGCGGGCCAGTGCCTCGACTGCCATTTCGGCAGCCTGGATTCGGGACAGTTCGTCGACCACCGGATCATGGCCGCCGGCCATCCGCGGATCAGCTTCGAGCTCGATCTCTTCTCGACCCTTCAGCAGCACCACAATGAGGATGACGACTATGTCCGCAGGAAGGGCCGCCCCAACGGCGTCACCACCTGGGCGGTCGGCCAGGCAATGGCGCTGGAACGGTCGCTGACCCTGTTCGCGACGCCGGGGCGCGGGACCGAAGGGATGTTCCCGGAATTCTATTTCTTCGACTGCCACAGCTGCCATCGCCGGATCTCCGACGATCCCCGCTTCGAGCCGACCAAGGCCGCCAATCCCGAGCGGCCGATCCCCTCGGGCACGCCCCCCTACAATGACGAGAACATGATCATGCTCGCCGCCGCGGCGCGGGTGGCGGCGCCCGGGCTGGCACCGCGCTTCGAACGCGACAGCCGCGCCTTCCACGTCGCGCTGACCAAGGATCGGGCGAGCGCCGTCGCCGCCGCCAACAAGCTGAAGGAAAGCGCCCGCGCCGTCGCAGCCGACCTGTCGCGCGGCGTCAGCCGGGCGCAATTGTTCGACATCGTCGACACCATCGCCGGCAATGCCGTCTCGCCGCGCTTCACCGATTATACCGGCAGCGTGCAGGCGGTGATGGCGGTCGACACCCTGCTGTCCGCGCTGGTGAGCTCGGGCGAGGTGAGTGCGAGCCAGGCCGGGTCGATCCGCGGCGACATCAACCTCGCCTATCGCGCGGTCCGCGATCCCAACGCCTATCAGCCGCGCGAATTCCGGGCGAGCCTGGGCCGGGCGGCGGCGGCGATCAGGAAGCTGAAGTGATGCGCAAGCGGGCGCTCGCCACCATTGCCGCCCTCGTCACCGCATCCTGCGGCGGCGGTGGCGGGGGCGGCGGTCCACCGCCACCCCCGCCACCGGCTCCGCCGCCGCCGCCGGCGAGCCGCCTCTACGAAATTCCCCCCGCTTTCGCCCTCAGCCAGGCCGAGGTGCAGCAAATCGTCGCCCAGGGAGTCGCCGAAGCCCAGGCGCAGGCGCTCCCCGCCACTTTCGCGATCGTCGACCGGGTCGGCAACGTCCTCGCCGTGTTCGCGATGAACGGCTCGAACCAGCGCCTCCAGGTGCCGCGCGGACCCGACGGCAGCACCCACGACCTCCAGGGCGTCGACGTGGCGGGCGCCGTCGCCGGCGCGATCGCCAAGGCGATTACCGGCGCCTATCTCTCGTCCGGCGGCAACGCTTTCTCGACCCGCACCGCGAGCATGATCGTCCAGGAGCATTTTCCGCCCTCGGCGGCCGCGCGCGGCCTGGAGAGCGGGCCCTTGTTCGGAGTCCAGTTCAGCCAGCTGCCCTGCTCCGACCTCGCCGCCCGCTTCAACGGCAATGTCGGCGCGCCCGCCTTCATCGGGCCCAAACGCTCGCCGCTCGGCCTCGCCGCCGATCCGGGCGGCTTTCCGCTCTACAAGAACGGCGTGGTGGTCGGCGGCATCGGCGTGATGGCGGACGGCGTCTACGGCTTCGATCCGGAGGTCCAGGACGTCGATCAGGACCGCGAGGAGATCATCGCGCTGGCCGCCGCCACCGGCTTCGCCGCGCCCGACACGATCCGCGCCGAGCGGATCAGCGTCGACGGCACCCTGCTACGCTTCTCCGACGCGACCGCGGCGGACCTGCGCTCCAATCCGGCCGCGGCACCCGGCTTCGCGACGATCAACGGCCCCGCCGGCGCGCTCACCTCGGTGCGCGGCTATTATGACGCGACCATGGGCGTGCTCCCCGGCCGCGCCTACGGCACCGAGGCGTCGGGCATCCGACCCTCAACCGCCGGCGAGTTCTCCAATCCCGACGCCTTCGTCCTGTCGGACGGCGCCGGCGCCAATCGCTATCCGGCCCGCGCCGGCACCGACGGCGCGCTCACCGCGGCCGAGGTGACGGCCTTGCTCGAGGAAGCGTTCGCCATAATGTCCGCGGCGCGGGCGCAGATCCGCCGCCCGCTCGACAGCCGCGCCCAGGTCAGCATCTCGGTGGTGGACAGCAACGGCGCCGTCCTCGGCCTGGTCCGCTCGCCCGACGCGCCGATCTTCGGCATCGACGTGTCGCTGCAGAAAGCACGCACCGCCGCCTTTTTCTCCAGCGCGAGCGCGGCGGCGGCGATCGAGGCGAGCGGCGACGGCGACGTCCGCATGTTCATCGCCGCGGCGCGGGCCTTCTTCGCCGATCCCGCCGCCTTTACCGGCCGCTTCGCCTTCGCCGACCGCTCGATCGGCAACATCTCCCGCCCCTATTTCCCCGACGGCGAGCTTGGCCGGCCGCCGGGGCCGTTCTCGCGGCCCGTCACCCAGTTCAACCCCTTCTCGACCGGGCTCCAGTCGGCGCTGATCGAAGCGGACGTCAAAGCCCATGTCGGCTTCGTCCTCGGCGGCGCCGACACGCCGGCCCAATGCACCCACACGCCGCGGCTCGCCAACGGCATCCAGATCTTCCCCGGCTCGGTGCCCATCTATCGCGGCTCGACCCTGGTCGGCGGCATCGGCGTCTCCGGCGACGGCATCGACCAGGACGACATGATCAGCTTCCTCGGCCTCCACAATGCGGGCCTGCGCCTCGGCACCCTGGGCAATGCCGATCCCGCCCGGCGCGCCGACCAGATCGTCGTCCAGGTCGGCAACGGCGTCCGCCTGCGCTACGTCAGCTGCCCGTTCGCGCCCTTCCTCGGCTCGAACGAGCAAAATGTCTGCCAGGGGAAATGAGGCTCGCGGCCCTCCTGCTGCTCGCGTCCGCCGGCGCGCCCGCGCTGGCGCAGACCCTGCCGCCGCCGGAGCAGCAGCCGCCGCCCGAAGACCCGCTCCCCACCGTGCCCGACGAGGAAGGGCGCCGCCGTCCGGGCGTGCCGCAGCGCGAGTTCGAGGACCCGGTCACGCAGGACAATCCCGGCGCGATCAGGGCGCCGCCGCCCGAGGCCTTCCCGACCGACCAGATCCCGGTCCCCGACCGCTGGCGGCTGATCGAGTCGCTCGGCTTGGTCAAGGAGCGCTGGTTCGACCCCTACAGCCAGAACACCTACAAGGGCGACCGCCCGATCTGCATCCCGACCGAGGAAGAGCAGGCGAAGCGCCGCGAGGAGGGCCGGCCGCGCTGCCGCACCCCCCGCTTCCTCGGCCTCGAGGAGGACGACTGGTTCTTCGTCGCCAACGCCGTCTCCGACACGGTGGTCGAGCCGCGCACCTTTCCGATCCCGGTCGGCGTCCAGACGACGTCGCGGCCGGGCAGTATCGACGTGTTCGGCAAGAACGACAGCCTCGTCTTGTCGCAGACCTTCATCGCCGGCTTCGCCCTGATCAAGGGCTCGACCGCCTACATGCCGCCCCACATCGAATATCGGCTGACGCTGGCGCTCAACGTCAATTATGTCGACGTCTCCGAGCGCCGCGTGCTGTTCGTCGAGCCGAGCAAGGGCACCAGCCGCCTCGATTATGCGCTCGGCGTCCAGGAAGCGTTCGTCGACTATCATTTGCGCAACGTCTCCGACCGCTATGATTTCGACAGCGTCCGGGTCGGCATCCAGCCGTTCCAGCTCGATTTCCGGGGGTTCCTGTTCAACGACCAGCAGCTCGGCCTGCGCCTGTTCGGCAATCGCGACAACAACCGCTTCCAATATAATCTGATGGCGATCTGGCGGCTCGAGAAGGACACGAACAGCGGCCTCAACAACGTCCTCCAGGCGCCGCGCAAGGACTGGATCCTGCACGCCAATCTCTACCGCCAGGATTTCCCGTTCGTCGGCCTGACCAGCCAGGCCAGCCTCACCCTCAACGTCAACCGCGAGCGCGGGGACATCGAGGTGGACGATAACGGCTTCCCGGTCCGCCCCGCCCTGATCGGCAACCTCCGCGCCCGCAATTACGAGATCGCCTATCTCGGCTACAGCGCCGACGGCCGGATCGGCCGCCTCAACCTCTCCGCCTCGGCCTATGGCGCGTTCGGCTGGGACCGGAACAACATCTTCACCGGCCGGACGGGCAAGGTCCGCAGCTTCTTCCTCGCCGCCGAGCCGAGCTACGATCTGAACTGGATGCGCTTCCGCGGCGCCCTGCTGTTCGCCAGCGGCGACGGCGAGCCGTTCGACGATACCGAAGGCGGCTTCGACGCGATCTTCGAGAATCCGATCTTCGCCGGCGCCGACACCAGCTACTGGATCCGCCAGACCATTCCCTTCGCCGGCGGCGGCCGCGCCGTCTCGATCAACGGCCGCAACGGAATCCTCAATTCGCTGCGCTCGTCCAAGGAGCAGGGCCAGTCCAACTTCAACAATCCCGGCACCATCCTGCTCGGCGCCGGCGCCGATTTCGACGTCACTCCGGAAGTGCGCGTCAGCGGCAACGTCAACCATCTCTGGTTCCACAAGACCGACGTGCTGCAGGCGCTGCGCAACGAAGGCTCGATCCCCCGCGACATCGGCTGGGACCTCTCCGCCGCCGCGATCTGGCGCCCCAAATTCACCCAGAACATCGTCTTCCGGGCGTCGGCCGCGGTGCTGCAGCCGGGGGCGGGCTTCAAGGACCTCTTCTTCAACTCGGACCGCGACAAGCGCTATTATTCGGTGTTGCTCAACGCCGTCGTTACTTATTGAGGCACCGATCCGCCTGTCGGCAAGCGTGAGAATTGCGAATGGGACTACGATTTCGGCAGTCGTTCAAGCTGTTCCCCGGAGTTCGCCTCAATCTCGGCGCGCGCGGGATCAGCGCGAGCTTCGGCGCGCCGGGCGCGACGGTTAATGTCGGCACTGGGGGCGTCCGCTCCACTGTCGGGATTCCGGGATCGGGATTGTCCTATACGACCCGGCACAGCGGTTCTGCTGGCAATGGCTCGCCTCTGGGCTGGCCAGGTAGCGCATCGCCCACCTTCGCCCCACCGACGCCGCCAGCCGGCACGAAGCCGCCGCCCGCTTATTGGCAGGCGGCGAACATGCGCGAGATCGGAAGCGCCTCGGTCGAACAATTGACCAGCGACAGCTTGGTCGAGCTTCGGGATGTAATTGCCCATGCACGGGCCCAGCGGCATGAAATCGAAGAGGACTTGGCGCAGGCACTCAGCTTGCACCAAAGCGAATCGGACGAGCTCACGCGGCGCCAGCGCAGCCTGTTCCGCTTCTTCTACAGAAGCCGGATCGTGGAGCTCGCCACCGCGCTTCCGCAATCGGCTGCCGAAATCGAGCGGCTCGAGGCGTGGCACGATTCCACTCACATCGAGATCAGCTTCGAGACCAGCGATGCCGCGAAGAAGGCTTATGCGGCGCTGGTCCGAGCCTTTGATACGCTGCGCGTCTCGGCCCGCATCTGGGACATAACCTCCGACCGCAACACCCAT
The DNA here is from genome assembly GCA_036378975.1 of Allosphingosinicella sp. Lineage (GTDB taxonomy): Bacteria > Pseudomonadota > Alphaproteobacteria > Sphingomonadales > Sphingomonadaceae > Allosphingosinicella. Next base: position 24,689 of record DASUVK010000063.1, read on the forward strand.
CGCGTCATCGAGAGAACTTCGGCCTCCCGCACGCTGACACGCCATCCGGCTGCAGTAGGCTTTTCCACTTCCGACCTGGTGAGGTTCGCGGGGCGGCCCATGTCGTTCCAGAATGTCAACGGTGAAGACATTCTTATCTACCCCGGAGTGGCCATCATGCCTCGCGCCGACGGCGCCTTTGCGCTGATCGACCTGCGGGAGCTCCAGATCGATTGCGAAGCGGTGCGCTTCATCGAGGAAGAGATAGTACCGGACGACGCCCAGGTCGTCGGCGAAACCTGGGCCAAGGTGAACAAGAACGGCACGCCGGACCTTCGCTTCCGGGACAATTACCTCATCCCTATCTGCCTCTATGGCAGGCTGCTGTTCACAAGTCCGGGCGGCGTCGAGGAGGAGTATCAATTCTCGAACGCTGAGGCCGCCGCAAACTTCTCGCGGGCGTTCGGCGCTTACAAGACAGCCCTCTCGCAGGCTGACGAAGCGCCACTATGATGTCTTTCTTGCGTCGTTGGCTCAACCCAGGAAAACGGCCCGATCCCCAGCCATTCCCTCGGCTTCCCGCGGAGCCTATCGACGAAGGCGGCGCGGCCTGCCGAAACAGCGACATTGTCTCAGGCTACCGCTTCTGCGCCACCTTGCAATTGAGAACTCCGCTTCGCGTCCTCTCGAGGCACGGCGAGCTTCATCCCGGCGTGGATCGCCAGCCCCCGCCCGTTACCGAGGAAGGATGGGAAGGCATTTGGGTCCCGGAGCTTCGCACTTGGCGCGAGCTCGGCATCGATGCGCGTGAGATGCCGCCCGGGACGATGGCGTCGGACATCGGCCAGATTCCGGTCGACGGTGGGGAATACCTGAAGTTCCTCGTCGCCATCCGCACCGCGGCCGAGGGCGACGAGTCTGTCACAGGCAGGCGTACTGCGGTCGTCCAGGTTCTCGAAGAAACGCGATGGGATGACTTCGCACGTGCCCATGGAGGCCGGGAAGCGGTTCTGAATAAGCTGTTCCCGCCTTTTCTGACAACCGTACCGCGCATGGCTGCCAGAACGGCAGCAGCCTTTGCGCGCATGGGCTATGGTTCGCCCGCCTCGCTGTCGCGCGAAACGGACGGCACATTGCTGGCCGTCGAAGGAGTGGGGCCGGCAATGGTAAAGGCGATTCGCAGCGCCTGCGAACTCGCCGCGGAGCCGGATTCCGAATACGTTGATCGCGTCGGCCGGTAAGCCACACCCCTGCATCGAGAGAGTAAAACATGCCCACCCAAGCCTATGGCGCCCATGCCGCCGACAAGCCGCTCGAGCCGATCGCCATCGAGCGCCGCGCGGCGGGGCCCCGCGACGTCCAGATCGAGATCGCTTATTGCGGAGTCTGCCATTCGGACCTCCACACCGTCCGTTCCGAATGGGGCGGCACCCTCTATCCGTGCGTGCCCGGCCACGAGATCGTCGGCCATGTCAGCGCGGCCGGTTCCGAGGTGACCGGATTCGCGGTCGGCGACACGGTCGGCGTCGGCTGCCTCGTCGACAGCTGCCAGCATTGCGCGTCCTGTGCGGAGGGCCTCGAGCAATATTGCGAGAACGGCTTCGTCGGCACCTATAACGGCCCGACCCAGGATCCGCCCGGCCACACGCTCGGCGGCTATTCGCAGCGGATCGTCGTCGACGAGAAGTTCGTGCTGCGGATCAACCACCCCGAAGAGCAGCTCGCCGCCGTCGCTCCCCTGCTCTGCGCCGGAATCACCACCTGGTCACCCTTGCGCCACTGGCAGGTGGGGCCCGGCCAGAAGGTCGGCATCGTCGGCATTGGTGGCCTCGGCCACATGGGCATCAAGCTCGCCCATGCGCTGGGCGCGCATACCGTCGCCTTCACCACCTCGCAGAACAAGCGCCAGGACGCGCTCGACCTCGGTGCGGACGAAGTCGTCGTGTCGCGCGACGCCGACGAGATGGCGAAGCATGCCCGCAGCTTCGACTTCATCCTCAACACGGTCGCGGCGAGCCACGATCTCGACGCCTTCACCGCCCTGCTGAAGCGCGACGGCACCCTGTGCCTCGTCGGCGTGCCGGAGCATCCCCACCCGTCGCCGAGCGTCGGCGTGCTGATCTTCGGTCGCCGCTCGATCGCCGGCTCGCTGATCGGCGGCATCGCCGAAACCCAGGAGATGCTCGATTTCTGCGCCGACAAGGGCATCGTCTCGGAGATCGAGATGATTCCGGTCCAGAAGATCGACGAAGCCTATGACCGGATGCAGCGCAGCGACGTCAAATATCGCTTCGTCATTGACAGCGCCTCGCTGGCCGGCTGAGCCTGGCGACAGTCACCCGAAGGGCAACCGGATGCGACCTACCCTTTTGGCCCTGGCGCTCCTGCTCGCCGGCATGCCGGCCGCGGCGCGGCCGCCGGTCGAGACGCCGCGGCGCCTCGCCAATGGCTGGCATTATGGCGAGGCCGGCAATTATTGCATGGCGGTCAGGGAGCTGCCGGGCGGCGAGCGGCTGAGCATGCGGCTGGCCAAATGGGACGACATGTCCGACAGCCTCATCCTCTGGGCGCCCGGCCTCGAGCCGCTCGATCTCGACGACGAGGCCGCCGCCGAGCGCTTCCACGATCTCGAGGTCCGCATCGACGGCCGCGCGATCCCCCGCGTCATGCACTCGACCATGATCGAGGATTTCGACGACAAGCCCGGCCCCAGCTACCGGCTCGGCATCGCCCAGCAGCCCTTCATCGCCGCCCTCGCCAAGGGCGCGACCCTCGAGGTAAGTCGAGGCGGCAAGCCCGTCCGCGCTTTCCCGATCAGGGGCAGCGCCGCGATGGCCGCTTTGTTCGCCGCCTGCGTGAAGAAGCCGCCGAGCTTCTGACCGCCCGGGCGACGGCCCCCTTTAGCCGGACGCCGGGCTTTGCCATAAGGAGGGCAAAGGAGGGGGCGTGAATGCAACCGAGGCGTCGTCGCGGCATGGGAGGCCCGCCAGAACGCAGGGCGGGCACGCTCCGTTGATTCACCGAACCTCCCAGCGTCATTCCCGCGCAAGCGGGAGTCCAGGCCGGCCTTGGCGGTGGCTTCCCGCGTTCGCGGGAATGACGCTGGGATTGGGACTGCTGGCGAGCCCTCTCATCGCGTCCGAGGGCGAAAAGCCGGTCGCGCGCGATTACAGCCTGGTCCGCGCCGCGGCCGCGCCCCGCACCCAGGACTGGGACGCCGCCGAAGCGAAAAGCGCCGGCTGCGTCTCCTGCCACACCGACAGCGACCGCAAGACGATGCACGCGACCCCGGCGGTCGTGCTCGGCTGCGTCGACTGTCACGGCGGCAATGCGGCGATCGCGGGCGACGCCTCGCTCGCCCATGACGATCCGCGCTACGTGGCCGCCCGCGACCGGGCGCATGTGCTGCCCAAATATCCCGAATCCTGGCACTGGCCGTCCAGCGCCAACCCGAAGCGCAGCTATACCTTGCTCAATATCGAGAGCCCCGAATATGTGCGCTTCGTCAATCCGTCCGACTATCGCGTCGCCCGCGACGCCTGCGGCGCCTGCCATATCGAGACGATCGAGGCCGCCGAGCGCTCGCTGATGGCCTCGGGGGCGATGCTGTGGGGCGGCGCCGCCTACAATAACGGCATCGTCCCGTACAAAAATTACCTGTTCGGCGAGGCTTATACGAAGCATGGCGAGCCGGCGAAGATCGTCTCGCCGCCCTCTCCCGAAGCGATCACGGCCGAGCAGAAGGCGCGGGGCGTGCTCGCCGAGCTCTATCCGTTGCCGACCTGGCACGTCATCCCGCCCGGCGACGTCTTCCGCGTCTTCGAGCGGGGCGGCCGGACGATCGGCACCCAATTCCCGGAAATCGGCCTTCCCTCCCCGTCGGGCTCGATCCAGCGGCTGGAGGAAAGCGGCCGCCCCGACATCCGCCAGTCCAACCGCGGGCCCGGCACCGGCCTGCGCGTAGCCATCCCGGTGCTCAACATCCACAAGACGCGTTTGAACGACCCGTTCATGTGGTTCATGGGCACCAACGACCAGCCGGGCGACTATCGCCATTCGGGCTGCGCCGGCTGCCACGTCGTCTACGCCAACGACCGCGAGCCGCGGCACAGCCTGACCTGGGCCCAATTTGGCAGGGATGGCCAGAGCGCGACGGTCGACCCGACGATCCGGGACAAGGCTGAGGAGGCGGAACACCACGGCTCGCCGGCGAAGGGAGAAGCGCCCGCCGATTCCTCCCATCAAAGGCTGAAGGAGAAGGGCCACCCGATCCGGCACGCCTTCACCCGAGCCATCCCCACCGCCCAGTGCATGAACTGCCATATGCACCAGCCCAACATCTTCCTGAATTCCTACCTCGGCTACACGATGTGGGATTATGAATCCGATGCCGACCTGATGTGGCCGGGGCCCGAGAACCGGCTGCCGGCGAAGGACGAAGCGGAGGAGAAACGCTTTCGCAGCCAGTCTTACCCGACCGCCGCGCAGACGCTCGAAGTGCTCGACCGCAACCCCGAAGCGGCGGCGCCGCGGGGGTTGTGGAGCGAGATCGACTTCCTCAGGAACGTCTACGACCGGATCAATCCGCTCGCCCGCCACACCCAGTTCGCCGACTATCACGGCCACGGCTGGAATTTCCGCGCCATCTACAAGCGCGACCGGGAAGGCAATCTGCTCGACGCCGAGGGCAACAGGGTCGCGCCCGACGATCCGGAGAAGTTCCGCAAAGCGGGCGCGGCCGAATTCGTCCCGCCGGGCGAGCAGAAGGGCAAGGCGGTCCACCTGATGGACGTGCACGCCGAGAAGGGGATGCAATGCGCCGACTGCCATTTCGCCCAGGACAGCCACGGCAACGGCTTCATCTACGGCGAGGTCGCCAATGCGATCGAGATCGCCTGCAAGGACTGCCATGGCACCGCCACCGCTTATCCGACCCTGCTAACCTCGGGCCCGGCCGCGCCGCCCAAGGGCACCAACCTGTCGCTGCTCCGCAACGAAGACGGGCGGCGCCGTTTCGAATGGATGGTCGACGGCGAAGGCCGCAGGGTGCTGGTCCAGCGCTCGATCGTCGACCCGGAGCTCGAATGGGAGGTGTCGCTGGTCAAGGACACGCTCGACCCGCAAGATTCCCGCTTCAACCTCAAGGCGGCGCGGGCCAAATTGATGTCGCGCGACGGTGCGGAAAGTGGACGCTATGTCTTCGGTTCGGGAGTCGCGCCTGAAAAATTGGCCCACAAAGACAATGAGATGGCCTGCTTCACTTGCCATCTCAGCTGGACGACGAGCTGCGCGGGCTGCCATTTGCCGATCGAGGCGAACTGGAAGACCAGGAGTCACAAGTATGACGGCATCGAAACCCGCAACTTCGCCACCTACAACCCGCAAGTGGCGCGCGACGACATGTTCCAGCTCGGCCGCCACCAGACCACCAAGGGCAACATCATCGCGCCGGTCCGGTCGACCTCCGCGCTCATCTTGAGCTCGACCAACATCAATCGCGAGAGGATTTACGTCCAGCAGCCGCCAATCAGCGCCGCCGGCTTTTCTTCTCAGGCTTTCGCGCCGCATTTCCCGCACACTGTGCGGAAGACTGAGACGAAAATGTGCACGGATTGCCACTTATCGCAACAGGACGACAATAATGCGGTCATGGCGCAACTGCTTCTGCAGGGCACCAACTTCGTCAATTTCGTCGGCCTCCACGCCTTCGTCGGGCTCGAGGAGGGCTTCCAGGCGACCCGGGTCACCGAATGGGACGAGCCGCAGGCGGTGATCGGCTCCTATCTGCAGCGTTTCGCCTATCCCGATTACTGGCGCCTCCACGTCGACCGCAACAAAAGCGAGCTGGTCAACTGGACCCGCGGCAAGGCCTTCGACCGCAACCGCTCGGGCGAGACCCGGCCGCTCGAAGCCTTCGTCAACACCGTCCAGGACACGGGCGGCGCGGTCGGCTGCCTCCAGCAGCGCGGCGAATATATGTTCGTCGCCGAGGGCAAAGGCGGCTTCCGGGTCTACGATATCGCCAGCGTCGGCAACAAGGGCACGTCGGAACGGATCGTCACCGCGCCTTTCTCGCCGCTCGGCCACGATACGCGGGTCGACAGCCGCAACGCCACCTGCGTGGCCCTGCCGACCAACCAGCCGATCAGCATCGGCCGCAACGAGGCGATTCGCCGCGACCATCCGGAAAATCAGGAACAGGCCTTCGCCGCCATCTACCGCTATGCGGTGATAACCGATGCGGAGGAAGGCCTGGTCCTGGTCGACGTCGAGACTCTGGCCGACCGCGAGCCCCGCAACAATTTCCTCAAGCGCGCCCTCACCTGGAACGAGGGCGGGGTCCTCGACGGCGCCCGCCACGTCACCCTGGGCGGCAATTTCGCCTACATCGCCGCCGCCGCCGGTCTTGTCGTCGTCGACCTGACCGACCCGCTCCGGCCGCGTCACGCCGCCACCGTGCCGCTGCGCGACGCCCGCGCCTCCGCGCTCCAGTTCCGCTACCTCTGGGTGACCGATGCCGACGGCCTCAAGCTGCTCGACGTGACCCGGATGGACTCGCCGCGCCCGATCCCGTCCGCCACGGTCGCGCTCGCCGACGCGCGCCGGGTCTATGTCGCCCGCACCTACGCCTATGTCGCCGCCAAGCGGGACGGGCTGGTGATCGTCGACGTCACCCGGCCCGAAACGCCGTCCGTCCATCTGCGGACCAGCTTCGGCGGGCGGATGAACGACGCCGAGGACGTCGTCGTCGCCTCGACCAACGCGTCGCTCTTCGCCTATGTCGCCGACGGCCGCAACGGGATCAAGGTGCTGCAGCTGACCTCGCCGGACAGCCAGCCCAATTTCTACGGCTTCTCGCCGGCGCCCAGGCCCGAGCTGATCGCCTGGGCGAGGACGCCGCGGCCGGCGCTGGCTTTGTCCAAGGGCCTCGACCGCGACCGCGCCGTCGACGAGACCGGCGGCCAGATCGCCGTGTTCGGCCGGCTGGGCTCCCGCCCCTTCACCCGCGCCGAGATGGAGCGCCTGTTCCTCAACCGGCGCGGGCTGCCCTACAAGGTCAGCGATACCGGGACGATGGACGACTGGGTCGGCTGACCTCGCCGGCGCGAGCCGGGACCTCGGCGCGACCGCGGCCAAATGGCAAAACCGGGACAGTATATATTTTCCCGGCGGCCCGGCGGCCGATGCGCCGGCCAAAAAACCTATACTGTCCCGGTTTTTTCCGTCCGGTTTTCGGGGTCGGGTACCTAGGCGCTTCCCCGATCCTTGCGCGGGCGCCCCGGCGGGCGGGGCCGCAGGTCGCGGCCGACAAGGTCGCCGAGGCGGGCGAGAAACGCCGAGTCGCCGAGCGGATGGCCGGTGCGCTCGCATTCGCGGATCGTCGCGCGCGCCCGATCGTCGAGGCCGGCGTCGAGCCAGGCCCGCCAGTCCGGCACGCGCTCGAGCAGGGGCTGGACCTCGGTGACCTGGTCCCGAGCCAGGCCGAGATGAGTCCGGGCGCTCGACCAGCGCCACCGCTCGGGCTGCGCCGCCAGCCGGGCGCGGACCGGGTTGAGCTCGACGTAGCGGGCGCAGACGACCAGCCACGGCTCGTCCATCGGGAAGGAGGCGAAGCGCTCCTGCCACAAATGGCCGCGCCAGCCCTCGCGCTCGTTGACCAGGCGCGTGTAGCGCCGGTGGGCCTCGCCGAGCGCCGCCCTCAGCCCGTCCTCGCGGCTGGGCACGAGGATGAGATGGACGTGGTTCGGCATCAGGCACCAGGCCCAGACCCGCGTCCCGGCCCTGGCGCAGCCTTCGCCGAGCAAATGCCGGTAGAGCGCGTAATCGCCGTCGCCGAAGAAGGTCGGCATCCGCCGGTTGCCGCGCTGCGTCACATGGTGGGGAAGGCCGGGAATGACGAGGCGGGCGCGGCGGGGCATGGCGGCAGGCTAACCCGGCCGCGGCGTTATGCAAAAGGCGCATGGGAACCGGACGAAAAGCCCGAGGATTATGCGATTCCCGTGGATCGCCCGCCGCCCGTGTCTCGACTCGGCGCCGCGAAAACCGGGACAGTATATATTTTTCGACGACCGATTCGGCGCTCGCCGCGGCTCCGCTCAACGGGGACATACCGCCAGGCAGCCGGCGACCCGCGCCGCGCCGAGATCGAGGCGGCCCCGGCAGCCGTCGCCGGCGCTACAGGCCGTCCCGGTTAGCCGGAGACGCCCGCCGCGGCCGCCGCGATCGGTCGAACCGGACCAAAACCGGGACAGCAGGGATTTTCCGGAAGTCCAACGCCCCTCCGAGGATGGGTCGAGAGGAGGTGTGGCGTCCGGCTGTCCTCCGAAAAATATATACTGTCCCGGTTTTCGAGAGGAGGTGTCGCGTCCGGCTGGCCTCCGAAAAATATATACTGTCCCGGTTTTCGCCCGGTCTTGCTAGGGCCTCTGCTTCTCCGCCATCAGCATCCGCACCAGCGGCTGCAGCTCGGGGCCGTAGCGGGCGAGGACGTTGTGAGCGCCGGCGGTGTCGAAATGGCTGACCAGCGACCGGCCGTTCCACCAGTGGACGGCGTAATGAGGCGGATCGGCGACGATCATCGGCCGGCCGTCCGGGGCTTCGGGGTCGATGCTCTCCAGATCGAGCGCGACCTGCGGCGCGGTCGAGGCGCAAATCGCCAGCGTCGTCCCCGCCCATTGAGTCACCACCGGCCGGTGGAGATGGCCGGCGATCAGGCCGACGATATTGTCGTGCGCCGAGACGATAGCCTCCAACCTCTTCACCCACTCCGCCTCGGGATTCTCGGTCATCCAGCTCAGCCCGCTCTCGATCGGCGGATGGTGGAGGACGATCAGGGTCGGCCGCCCCGGCGCTTCGGCCAGCCGCGCGCGCAGCCAGGCGGCGCGGGTCTCGCAGAAATTGCCGCCGTGCCGCCCCTCTTCGAGCGTATCGAGGACGAGGATGCGCAGGTCGTGATCGTCGATCGCATATTGGAGGAAGCCGTCCGGCATCGGCGCGTCGGGGAAATGGGCGCGGAAGGCGTCGCGGCCGTCATGATTGCCGAGCGCGAAGAACACCGGGAAGGGCAGGTCGGCGAGCGCCAGCTTCAATCGCCGGTAGGATTCCGAATCGTCGCCGGTATCGGCGAGGTCGCCGGTGGCGAGCAGCAGGTCCGGCGGCGGCGTCAGCGCCTTGACGCTGGCCAGCGCCGCATCGAGGCGCTGACGGTTGAACTCGTCCGGATTGCCCGGCTCGAAACCCAGATGGATGTCGGTGATCTGGGCGATCAGCATCAGCGCCGCGCCTCGGCGACCGCCGTATCGCGCTTCTTGCCCCTCACCCGCTGGCGGATCAGCATCGACGGCGCCCCCGCGTCCAGATGGTAATCATGGCACATTGCGCAGGAGGATGGCACCGGTTTCGAACTCCCCTCCCCGCCATGGCAGGTCCGGCAGCTGGCGAGGTCGGGGATGAGCAGGTCCGAGGCGGCGTTCGATCGCGCCGCGCCGTGGCAGGTGGAGCAGCTCTGGGTGGCGTGCGCGCGATGATCGAACCAGCCTTTGTGGAGGTAGCGGACCGGGAAGGCGACCGGCCGGATCCGGAAGTTGAGCGAGCCCGGCGGCGGCGCCTCGACCTGATGGCAATCGTAGCAGGCGCCGCCCGGCGAGAAGACGGCGCGGATCGCGCGTTCGGCGCTTCCCGGGCCGCGGGCGAACTGGATTCGGTTGCGCAGATCGGGAGCGTCCCCCGGCCGCCGCCGCGCCGCCGGCGCCAGCACCGAAGGGAGGGGGGCGCTGCGGCCCCGGTAGAAGTCTCGAAGATCGGCGACGACCTGGTCCGGCTCGCCGTGGCGCAGCGTCCGCAAGGTGCCGCCGACCCGGTCGAAGGCGAGGCTGTGGCACATCGCGCAATCCTCTTCCATGGCGACCGGCTGGAAGCGGGCGCCGTCGGGCGCGGGATCGTGGCAGTCCTTGCAGTCGAGCGCCTCGCCGAAGCCGTGCGTGGCGCTCAGCCGCCGCGCCATCTGGGCGACGCCGTTGGTGCGCGACAAATGCATGGAGTGCGGGAATTTGAGGTTGCTCATCTCCCGCGGCCGCTGCGCCAGCGACAGCCGCCGCACCAGCGGCCGCTCGCCGTTCCAGCCGGCGATCAGGGCCGGCTGGAATTCGGGGTGGGAGCGGCCGAAATCGCCGGCGTCGGCGAGGCGGGTATCGGGAAGCTTCTTGCTCAGGTCGCCGTGGCAATCGGCGCAGAAGCGCTGCGCCGTCACCGGCATAAGCTGCGGCCCCTCATGCTCGGTATGGCATTCGACGCAGCGGCCCGGCGGCAGGCCGAACTTCTCCTTGAAGGCCAGCTCGATCCGTTGCCAGCGGCCCAGATCCGGGCGCGCGCGGGCCAGGCGGAACGGGTCGGCATGGTCGTGCATGGCGGCGTGGCAGGTCTTGCAGGCGGTGTCGCGCACCGCTTCGAACGGCTTGACGTGGCAGGCGGTGCAATTGTCGGCGAGACCGGCATGGACCTGCGACAGGCTGCCGGACGACCATAATTTGTCGGCATGGAATTTGGCGAAGGTCGCGGCGCGCTGCTGGCGGTCGTAATAGGCCTTGATCGGCCAGGCGAGGCCGAAAGCGAGCACCGCCAGCGCCAGCAGCCAGGCCAGGCCGCGCTTGCCGGGGAGCACCGGCCCGAGCGTGAACAGCCGCTCGGCGCTCTTGTCGAGCTTGGCCTCGCCCTCGGTGGTGCGCTCGACCGCGACGGCGATCTCGTCCGATCCGGCCGGCGCGGGCATGAAGCGAAGGGCGTGGCTGCCGATCAATATGTCGCCGCCGGCGGCGACGTCGATGACGCCGCCCGCAACCTTGCGGCCGTTGAGCTCGACCCACAGACCCGGCTCGACGGTCACGACGAGGCGTCCGGCATCCCGCTCCAGCGTCGCGTGGCGCAGCGCCACGGCGAGATCGGTGAGATGGATATCGCAATGGGGATCGCGGCCGATGTCGAGCCGGTCCCCCTCGACCCGGCGGGTGCGGACGATCTCGCGCCCTTCGGCGCTGTGCGAGACGGTGCGGAGCAGGAACGCCATCGCCGCTACCAGTAGAAGAAGACGCTGACGATGTGGGCGGCGAGCGCGGCGATCAGCGCGAAGGTCAGCGGCACATGCACGTAGAGCCAGATCTCGAGCAGCGCCTTGATCCGCAAATGGCTGCGGATCCGGGCCAGCGCCGCCGCCTTGCGCTCGAGCAGGCCGATCACGTTCTCGAGCGCCTCCGCCTGCTCGCCCGTCGCCAGCGCAAGACGGCGGCGCATCTCGGCCAGCGCCCGCGCCGTTCGGCAGCGCGGATAGCGGCCGGAAAGCCGCCGATAGAGGCCGCCGCCGAACGCATTATCGTCGAGCGACAGGCTGACCATCCTGGTGTCCTCATGGCCGAGCGGCTGGGCGGCGGTCTGGAGCTGACGGTCGATCTTCATCACCGCGTCGATCATCTGCGGCCGGGTCATCTCCGAGCGGCTGACGCTCAGCGCCTGCGGCAAGGTCGCGTAGACGACGATGCCGTAGAGGCCGGACAGGATCACCAGCATCATCAGCGCATAAGCGAGGGTGTGGACGTTCCAGCCGAACTGGAAGCCGGTGTGCAGGGTGGCGACGACGACCAGCGACAGGCCGAGATAGACGTGGGCGCTGGTCCAGCCCTTGAGCGACCAGCGTCCCCGCGTCATCGCCCGCTTCCTCAGCCCGAGCAGGGTCAGCCAGAGGATGAGCAGCACGCCGACCGTGCCGAGCGTGTAGCCGTAGCCGCTGCCGCCGTTGGGCCGCGGCTGGACGTCGATCAGAGCGTAGCCGAGCAGCGCCAGCAGCGACAGCGCGAGCGCGACCTTGAGCCACAGGAAGTTGCGGTGGCGCAGGAAGCCCTGATGGCCGGCGCCCTCGTCAAGCTCGGTTCGGGCGATCCCCCGGGAGGCCATCTAGAACTCCTCTCCCGCTTTTCGCGGGAGAGGGGGGACCCGCCGCGCAGCGGTGGGGGGTGAGGGTCTGCGTCGCCGGCTCGGCAAGACCCTCACCTCCCAAGCTTCGCTTGGGCCCCTCCTCTCCCGCGGAAAGCGGGAGAGGGGCTTAGGGCAGCCGCTCATCCCTCCCGCTCCAGCCGCGCCACCGTCAGGAACTGCTCCGGCGCGACCCGGATCGCCGCCCCGGTCGGGCAGGCGCGGACGCAGGCCGGGCCGCCCGAAATGCCGGCGCACATGTCGCATTTCACCGCCTTCTTCGGCGTCTCCGCCGACACCCTCTTGTCGATCCATTTCTTCGAGGGCTCGCCGGGGCCCGGGCCGAGCCCGGCGATCAGCCAGGCCAGCAGAGGCGGCTTCTTCGGCGGCACCTTCTCCATGCGGATGACGCCGTAGGGGCAATTGCGCTGGCAATTGCCGCAGCCGATGCAGGTCTCGTCGATGAACACCTCGCCGTCGAGGCCGCGGTGGATGGCGTTGGGCGGGCAGTCGGCCATGCAATGCGGGTGCTCGCAATGGCGGCACGAGGTCGGCACGTGGAGATGGGCGTAGGTCTTGCCCGCCTCGCGGTTGAGGCGCGAGAGCCCTTCGTGGCTGTCGGCGCAGGCGCGCTCGCAATTGTCGCAGCCGACGCACAGATTCTCGTCGATCAGGAGGACGTCGGTGGCCTCGCCGATGCCGTTCTCGATGAGGAAGCTCGCCACCGACGAATACATGTCGACGACGCCGCCGAAACTGTCCTTCTTCGCCTCGATGAAGTCGTTGAGCTGCTGGCGCGCCGCCATGTCGCTCTTCGCCCGCGCGAGCAGATCGGGGTGACGGTCGAGCAGGCGGCGGAAGGCGTCGCCGTCGATCCGGATCACTTCGGACTTGATCGCGGCGCGGACGGTGGCGGTACGCGGGCCGCCCGCGAGCAGGGCCATCTCGCCGACATAGGAGCCCGCCGGGAGATAGGAGAGGAAGACCGGCTTGCCGCCGATCGCCTTCTCGACGACCATCGAGCCCTGGCGAATGACGAAGATGTCGCGCCCTTCCTCCCCCTCGACGATGATCGCTTCGCCCGCCTTGACGCTCTTCACCTCGGCGCCTTCGATCACTTCGACGAGATCTTCGGAGGTCAGGCCGGAGCCGAACATCTGGAGAAGCTGCCGCTCGATCGAGATGCGGGTTATCGCCCGCTTGGCCGCCGGCACCGCCGACATCAGCTTCAGCGCCGCCATGCGCGGCACCTCGACCAGGACCGAATCCTCGGCGGCGCGGACGGTGGCGCCGCGGCGCCGGCCGGAGATCAGCCCGACCTCGCCGAAGATCGAGCCGGCGCCGATCGGCACGGTGATCGACGGATCGGCCTGGCTGACCTCGACCCGCACCGAGCCGGCCGCGATCCCGAACAGCGACGAGCCGATATCGCCGCGTTCGAACACGACCGTTCCGGCGGGATAGAAGCGCGCCTCGCTGTCGAGCATGAACTCGCGCATCTGCAGCGGCGACATCTCCTCGAGGATGGTGACGTTGGCACGCAGGAATTCCAGCCATTCCTCGACCGAGCGGCGCCCCGGCAGGCCGCGGAACTTGGCCTCGAGGATCGGCTCGTCGGCAGGCTTCAGGGCCAAATTGCCGTTGATGAACTCGACGACGTCGTAACCCTGGTTCATGCAATGCTTGATCAGCGGGTAGCCGGCCAGCGCCCCGATCACGAAGATTCCGGGCACCGTCGACTCGAAAGTCGGCGAGAGCTTCGGATAGGCGACCCGGTCGGCGCTGGTGAACTCGACGCCGGTCCCGGGGACGATGGTCCGCTTGCCGTCCTGCTCCCCGAACACGGCGCAGCAGGCCTCGACGAAGGCGCGCGGCGGCGCCGAGCCCATTCGGGCGATGACCCGGTCGCAGCGCGCCCTCAATTCGCCGTCGCGGGTGTCGAAGGTAATCCAGCCCTGGTCGATCGTCGAAGCGGTGGTCTCGCGCAGCACGATCACCCGTCCTTCGGCCTCGGCGGCGAGCAGCGCCTTGACGTTGGCGTCCTTGGCGGTGGCGAATTCGGCCGAGCGGTTGACGATGGTGACGCTGTTGCGCTGCTCGGGATCGGCCGCGAGGCCGAGCGCATTCTCGATGCCGGCGTCGCCGGCGCCGATGACGACGATATGCTCGTCGACATATTCGCCGGGATCGTCGAGCTGGTACTGGACCACGGCGCCTTCGCCGACCTTCGAGCGCACCAGGTTGGGATTGCCCTGGGTGCCGATGGCGAGGATGACGTTCTCCGCCTCGATCGCGTCGCCGGTCGTCATCGTCAGGGTGAACCTGCCCTTCTCGCCGGTGATCGACTTGACCTCCGCCCCGAGCATGACGTTGATCTTGTGGTCGGCCGCCATCCGGTCCCACGTGCCGAGCACCGCCTCGCGCTTGCCGGCCTCGAAGTCCATGTCCGAGCGCAGCACCAGCTGGCTCGGCGTCGCCATGACGTGCTTGCCTTTCTGATATTTGTAGATGGTGTCGGAGAGGTGGTCGGTCTTCTCGAGGAGGACGTGGCTGAGCCCGAGCTGGGCGGCTCTCGCCGCGGCGCTGAGGCCCGCCGGGCCGGAGCCGACGATCGCGATACGGAAGGAAGCCGACACGCTCGTTTCCACCCCTTCAGCCGCCGCTGCACGGCAGCCCTTGACGTTGACCAAATTGGCGCAAGGATAGCAAGCCCATGCCCAGCGCTCCCAATAGCGGCTCCCGCCTGCCCTCCGCCGCGACGACGATCCTGATCGTCGCCGCTCTGATCGCGCTGGTGTCCGCGGGGATCGCGATCTCGCGGACGCTCGGCCGGAGCCCGGGCGGCGGTGCGGACAGCCCCGCCGCGAGGGACTGGCGGGTGGTGGGCTGGGCTTATGCGGAAGCGGGAAATGCCGGGGATTCGGCCGCGGCCTATCGCAAGGCGACCGAGATCGAGCCCGAAAATGCCGAGAATTGGTCGTCGCTGGGCGAGGCGCTGCAGGCGGCGAGCCGGACCGTGGTGCCGGAAGCCGCCGCCGCCTTCCGCAAGGCGATCGCGCTCGACCCGCGCGATCCTCGGGCGCGCTATTTCCTCGCCGTGCAGAAGGATCTGGGCGGCGATTCGAGAGGCGCGGTCGACGACTGGCTGGCTTTGCTCAAGGACACGCCGCCCGGCGCGCCCTGGGAAGCGGACCTCAGGCGCACGATCGAGCAGGCGGCCGCGAAGAATCGGATCGACCTCGCCGGCAGGATGCCCGCCCAGGGCGCCACCGGCACGGCCACCGCCGGCATTCCGGGCCCCAGCCGGGAGCAGCTGGCCGCCGCCTCGTCGCTGCCGCCGGACCAGCAGGACGCGATGGTCCAGCAGATGGTGGCTCGGCTCGAAGGGCGGCTGAAGACCAATCCGAGGGACGAGCAGGGCTGGATCCGGCTGATGCGCTCGCGGATGGTGCTGGGCGAGGCCGGGAAGGCCGAGGCGGCGCTGCGCGCCGGACTCGCCGCCTTCGCGGGCGATTCGGCCGCCGCGGCGCGCCTGAGGAGCGCCGCCGCCGAGCTCGGCGTGCCGAGTGCCGGCTGAGCGTGCCGGAATAGTCTTTAATCGTTTTTGACAATAAAATGCCGTTTATATATTGCTTTCCGACGTCATTGGTCGGTTTTTGCAGATGTGAGCGACATGGGCGGACGGCGGCATCGCATCATCTCGATCGTCGGGACGCGCCCGGAGGCGATCAAGATGGCGCCGGTGGCGCGGGCGCTCGGCACGCTCGAAACCGTGGATCATCGGCTGGTCCTGACCGGCCAGCATGAGGGTCTCCGCCGCTATTTCGATCTCCAGGAGGAGAGCATCGAGGAGCTCGACTTCGATCCGCGCGACCTTACTCAGCGCGGGCTGCGGCGGGCGCTGCAGGCGCTTCTGTGCGGCGACTTCCGCCGGCAGCGGATCGATCTGGTGCTCGTCCAGGGAGACACGACCAGCGCCGTCGCCGGAGCCTGTGCCGCGCGGGATTGCGGCATTCCGGTCGGCCATGTCGAGGCGGGCCTGCGCTCGTTCGACCTGAGGCAGCCCCACCCGGAGGAAAGCCACCGCATCGTCATCGACGGGCTGGCGGACCTGCTCTTTGCGCCCACCGATGCGGCGGCGGCAAATTTGCGCCGCGAGCGGCGGGTTTCGGGCCGGATCTGGGTGACGGGCAACACCGGCATCGACGCGCTGCTGCAGACGCGGGCCGGGCTCGATCCACGCAAGCCGGCGCGGGAAGGTGAGCGACGGCTGATCCTCGCCACCTGTCATCGGCGGGAAAATCAGGGTGCGCCGGCGCTGGCGGTGTGCGAGGCCTTGAAGCGGCTGGTGCGCGAGCTTCCGTTGCGGGTCGCGGCGCCGCTCCACCCCAACCGCCACGTGCGGCGCGCGGCGGAACGCGCGCTCGTGGGGATCGACCATGTCGCGCTGATGGAGCCGCTCGGCTACGCGGCGATGGTCGGGCTGATGGACGAAAGCTGGCTGATCCTCAGCGACAGCGGCGGGCTGCAGGAAGAGGCGCCGGCACTGGGCAGGCCGATGCTCGTGCTGCGCAACGTCACCGAGCGCCCCGAGGCGCTCGCCACCGGCAATATCGAGCTGGTCGGGACGGACCCGGACCGCATCGTCGCCGCGATTTCGGCGTTGATCGCCGACGCGGCCAAATATGCGCGCATGTCCCGGCCCGCCTTCCCGTTCGGAGAGGGCCGCGCGGCCGAGCGGATCGCCGACGCCATCGAATCGTGGCTGGCCGAAGAACGGCGCTGAGCTCCGTTTCCGACCAAAACCGGGACAGTATATGTTTTTTCAAGCGCGCCGATGACCCGACCCGGCGCCAAAAAATATATACTGTCCCGGTTTTTTTGGGTGCGCCGCTAGCCGGCGGCGCGCCTGAGCCGGTCGATCAGCCGGTCGCGCGCGGCGAGCAGGTCGGCCTGCCGCTCGATCAGGACGTCGCGGGCCAGGAAATGGCCGGTGATGCGCAGGCCGGCGAGGATGTCGGGCCAGTCGGCCGCGCCCGAGCCGAGCAGGAGCGGCGGCAGCGGCAACAGCCGGTCGCCATAGTCCCCGGCCCCCGCGCGGCTGACGGCGCGGCCGCTCCTCGGGCTGACGAAGGCGAGATCCTCGCGGCTGCCGGTGGCGGCGCATTCGGACAGGTCGAGCCCGAAGCCCAGCTCGGCGAGCACGAACAGCTCGTAGCGCACCAGCGACGGCGCCCAGCTGCGCGCACTCGGCGAGGCCTCGACGGCGGCGAGAAGGCCGTCGAGCGTCTCGAACAGGCGGGGATAAGGCTGACCCTCGGGCAGCGCCGTCGCGGCGAGCGCCGTCGTCCATTCGACCGCCGCCGCGGGCAGCGCTTCCCTGAGAAGCGGCGCCCGGCTGGCGACGAGCTCGACGCTCAATTGCGCGAGCTGGTCCTCGGTGCGCGCGCGAAATTCGGCCTGGACGAGGTTGCCCGGCAGCAGCACCGGGCGCAGCCGGCGCGAGCGGCCGCCGCGGACATAGCCGGCCTGGATGCCGTCGGCGGGCGTCAGCGCGCGGACGATCGCGCCATGTTCGCCATGCGGCCGGGCCGCGCAGACGATCGCCTGGGTGAGGAGGTGCATCGCCTCCCGGGATATATCAAAGCGAGTGCTGGTAAAGCGCGTTCGGCCAGGCCCGCGGCGGCGGCGCGGCGGCCGCCGCATCGAGGTCCGAGAAATGCACGGTCGGCAGCGTCGCCGCCTGTGCCGCCAGGAAGGCGCAGAGCCGCTCGAAGCGGCGGCACGCGCCGAGGTCGGGGCGGCCGCCGCCGCGGCTGGCCAGATCGAAGCTGCGTCCGGCCAAGGCGACGAGCTCATGCCCGGCCCGCAACGCGTGACGCAGCGCCTTCTCGATCGCCTCGGCGGCGGTATCGGCGATCCGGGTCACCGGCACTTCGACGAGCTCGCCGAGGTCGGCCGGCCCGACCAAATCGGGCTCGAACGGAAGCGTTCCGGAATGGCTTCCGCCACCGTGGCTGCTGTCGAAGCGCAGGCCCGCCCGGACGAGCGCGGCGAGCGTGCGGACATCGGCCGCATAGCCGCCGGAGCGGAAGGCGACGGGGCTGGGGGCGCCGGCCTCGACCAGCAGGTCGCGGGCGGTCTCGATCAGGTCGAGCTGGTCCTCGGCGTCGTAGCAGGTGAGCTCGAAGCGCGCGCCCTCGGCGACTCCCTCGGCGACGCTCTGCCAGACCGGGTGGAGGAGGAGCTGGACCTCCTGGCCCGCGGCGAGGATCGGCTCGACCATGCGGCGGACCGGCTCGATGCCGTAGATCAAGGCGGGCATCGGATCGACGAAGAAGCAGGCCTTGAGGCCGTGGTCGCGCAGCCTGTCGAGCTGCCACGGCACGCCGACGCCGGCCGGGTCGAACGAAAGGGCGAGATTTTCCTGCCACGAGGCGCCGCGCGCGTGCGGGCCCCAGGCGAGCGCCGCGTCGACGGTGAGGAGGACCTTGGTCATGGGGCGCAGTTTACGAAACGCCGGTGAAAATATCCTTGCCTCCCGGCCGCGAAGCGATGGGAGGCAAATCAGCCGCCCGGGTGGAAATAGTCGTAGATGCCGCGCGCCATCGCCTTGGAGATGCCGGGCGCCTTCTCCAGATCCTGCAGCGCCGCCCCCCGCACCGCGCGGGCGGTGCCGAAATGCATGAGCAAAGCGCGCTTGCGGCTCGGACCGATGCCGGGGACCTCGTCGAGCGGGCTCGCAATCATGCTCCTGGCGCGCTTCTGCCGATGCGCGCCGATCGCGAAGCGATGCGCCTCGTCGCGAAGCCGCTGCAGGTAGAAGAGCACCGGCGAGTTGACCGGCAAGGTGATCTCGCGTCCGCCCGGCATGTGCATCACCTCGCGCCCGGCATTGCGGTCCGGGCCTTTCGAAATCGCCACCACCGGGACATCGTGGATGCCCGCGCATTCCAGCGTCTCGGTCACCGCGCTCAACTGGCCCTTGCCGCCGTCGATCAGCAGCAGATCCGGCCATTCGCCGCGGCTCCGGTCCGGGTCCTCCTTCTCGAGCCGGGCGAAGCGGCGGCCGAGCACTTCGCGCATCATCGCGAAATCGTCGCCGGGCACGGTCTCCCGGCGCTTGATGTTGAACTTCCTGTAGGCGTTCTTGCGGAAGCCCTCGGGCCCGGCGACGATCATCGCGCCGACGGCATTGGTGCCCATGACGTGGCTGTTGTCGTAGACTTCGATCCGCGCGGGCGGCTCGGGCAGCTCGAACGTCTCGGTGAGCGCCCGCATCGTCTTCGCCTGGGTGCTGGTCTCGGCGAGGTGGCGGTCGAGCTCCTCCTCGGCATTGCGCGACGCCTGGCGGATCATGCGGACATGATCGCCCCGCTTCGGCACCCGGATCGTCACTCTCCGCTCCGCCCGCTCCGACAGCGCCTCGGCCAGCAATTCCGCCTCGGGCACCTCGCGGTCGAGCAGGATCTGCTTTGGCGGCGGTACTTCCTCGTAGAATTGCATCAGGAAGCTGGCTAGCACCTCCGCCTCGGGCACGTCGTTGGTGTGCGCCGGGAAGAAGCTCCTGTGCCCCCAATTGTTGCCGCCGCGGATGAAGAAGGCCTGGACGCACATCGTCCCGCCCTTGCAGGCCAAAGCGAAGATGTCGGCGTCGCCCAGCCCTTCGGCGGCGATCGTCTGGGTGCCCTGGATGAAGGTCAAGGAGCGCAGCCGGTCGCGGAACACGGCGGCGAGCTCGAAATCCATCGCTTCGGACGCCCGGTTCATCGCCGTGGCGAGCTTCTGCTGGACCTGGCTCGACTTGCCGCCGAGGAAGTCCTTCGCGTCCTGGACCAGCTCGGCATAGGCTTCCGGGGTCACCCGGCCGACGCAGGGCGCCGAGCAGCGCCGGATCTGGTAGAGCAGGCAGGGCCGCTTGCGGGTGGCGAGGAAGCTGTCGGTGCAGCTCCTCAGCAGGAACAGCTTCTGCAGCGCGTTGAGGGTGCGGGTGACCGATCCGGCGCTGGCGAACGGCCCGTAATATTGCCCCTTGTGCCGCCGCGCGCCGCGATGCTTGCGGATCTGGGGAAAGGGATGATCCTCGCGGAGAAGGATGAACGGGAAGCTTTTGTCGTCGCGCAGCAGGACGTTGTAGGGCGGCCGGTAGCGCTTGATCAGCTGCGCCTCGAGCAGCAGGGCCTCGGCCTCGGTATGGGTGGTGACGATCTGCATCGACCGCGTCTGCGACACCATCCGCTGCAGCCGCTTGGTGAGGCGCGCCACCTGGCAATATTGCGTCACGCGGTTCTTCAGCGCCCGCGCCTTGCCGACGTAGAGCACCTCGGCTTTGGCATCGAGCATCCGGTAGACGCCCGGACGCACCGGCAGAGTCTTCGCCGTCTTGCGGATCGCGGCGACCCCCGCCTCCAGGTCCGGCTGGTCGCTGCCGCGGACGGTGTAAGCGGATTTCTCCTCGTTGAAGCGGTCGGTCGGCGGCTGGGTCACTCGACCGATCTAGAGGCCGGCGCCTTTCATGTTAAGGCGAGCCATGCCCACGCCCGACGATTTCCGCCGAATCGCCCTCGCCTTCCCCGGCGCGGAGGAAGGGAGCCATATGGGCCATGCCGATTTCCGGGTGGGAGGGAAAATCTTCGCGACGCTGGGGGCGCCGGATGAGGCCTGGGGCATGGCCGGCCTGATGCCGGAGCAGCAGGAGGATTTCATGACCCTCGCGCCCGACGCGTTCAAGCCGGCGGCGGGGGCGTGGGGCCGCGGCGGCAGCACGTTGGTGCGGCTGGAGGCGGTGACGGTGGAATTGCTCGAGGCGGCGCTTGCGGCGGCGTGGCGCAAGCGGGCGCCGAAGGGGACCAAATGAGCCGTGGCGCCGAACTCTACATCTTGCACAAGGGTCCGCAGCGTGCGCCGGCGAGGTTCGCCTTGATCTTGTCCGCCTGGGCCTTGTCGGATTCGGGCAGGGTGGCGCGGACCGCATCGACCGTGCCGGCAAGGTCCCGCCGCTGGCCGGGGCTGAGGATGATCGCGAAATTCGCTGCGTCCGCGGCAACCAGGTCGACGATTCGGCGGCGGCGCTCCTGGCCGAGGCTGGGATCGCCGGCCATCTGGAGCAGCCCGTCCACTTGGCCCCAGGTGCCGATGCGCACCGACTTCAACGAGGCCTGGCTCGCGACGTCATCCCCCGCGGTTTTCTCGAGGAAGGGCATGTGGGCGGCGCTGCAATGCGCCAAGAAAAGGAGCGGCGTGAACATCTGGTCAAGATATTGGGTGGCGTTGCGGGTCATGATCTCCGCCTTCGAAGCCCCGCGGGCCTGGTCGAGTTCGAGATTGACATAGGCGCCGACGATGGCGGCGGTCTTGCCGCAGAGATCGTCGTAAGATTCGAAACCGCGCAGCGGCAAGGCCGGCGTTCCGAGCGTCTGGAGGGCCTTGCCGCTTTCCGTTTCGAAGGCCTTCACGGCCGGGTCGGAAGCCGCCGGCGCGCCGCTCTTGAGCTTCGCCGCGAGCGCGTCGGCGGCCGCGGTGAAGCCGGGCGTGGTATCGGCGGACGTGCCGCTGCCACCGCTATCGCAGGCGGCGACGACCAGCAGGAGGACAGCATAAGCGGACGAGCGGAAAAGACCGGATTTCATGGCGATGCGACCCCCCTTTTCAGGATGCGCGGACGCTAACCGGGTGAAGGCCATGGGTCCATGGCGAAAAAGCGGGAAATTTAAGCCGTTCCGCCCCGAACCGGGCTCAGGGACCGGCACGGCCTTGCCCGCTAGTCGACGCGTCCCAGCCCTGCGATGGTGCGGTCGACCAGGCGCTTGTCCGCGCCGGCGTCGAGCTTGTCGCGGATCAGGCTCTCGGCGGCGGCGGCGGCGGCGCGGGCCGCCTTGGC
>DASUVK010000064.1:0-2423 GCA_036378975.1 Allosphingosinicella sp.
AGCAGGCCGACGTTGATGTCGGCGAGCACCGCGCCCGAATTGAACGGGATTACCGCCCAGGCGAGCAGCGCGACGGTGAAGGTGACGATCGGCGCGATCAGGACCAGGCCGCGATTGGCCGAGGACGGGACGATGGTCTCCTTGAGGAAGACCTTGAGGCCGTCGGCGAAGCTCTGCAGCAGGCCGAGCGGCCCGACGACGTTGGGTCCGCGCCGCAAGGCCATCGCAGCCCAGATCTTGCGGTCCGCGTAGATGATCATCGCCACCGCCAGCATCAGCGGCAGCGCGATCAGCAGGATGAGGAGCAGGGTCGAGGCGAACCAGCCGAACCCCTCGCCCATCCACGTGCTCTGGAACCAGGCGGTCATTCCGCCGCCTCCTGGAAGGTCTGGCCGTGGAGGATCTCGGCCGAGCAGCGCTGCAGCGTCGGCGAGGACCGGGCGATCGGGTTGGTCAGGTAGAAATCCTCGATCGGATAGACGATCTCGCCCGCCACCTTCGGCGCCTCGCCGCCGACCGCCGGGAGCGGATCGACGGGAGTGAGGCCGGCGGTGCCGAGGCGGGGGACCTCCGCCGCGATCGACTGGCGGAGCTGGGCAAGATCGTCGAAGGGCAGCGTCTTGCCGAGCACGTCGGACAGGGCCCGCACGATCGTCCAGTCCTCGCGCGCCTGGCCCGGCGGATGGACGCCGAACTCGGAAAGCTGCACCCTCCCCTCCAGATTGACGTAGGTGCCGTGCTTCTCGGTATAGGCGGCGGCGGGCAGGATGATGTCGGCGTGGCGGACGCCGCGATCGCCATGAGTGCCGATGTAGATCGTGAAGGTGTCGGCGAAGGCGGACGTGTCCATTTCGTCCGCGCCGAGCAGGAACAGGGCTTTCAAGCTGGCCGCGCCGGTGCGAATAGCCTCGATGCCGCCGTCGGTGACGAAACCGAGGTCGAGCGCGCCGACCCGCGATGCGGCGGTGTGGAGCAGGCCGAAACTGGCGCCGAGCTCCGCCGCGGCGGCGCGGGCGGCGCCATACAGACCCTCCGTCCGGAGCGCGCCCATGCCGACGATCACGGCGGCATTCTGCCTGCCGTCGAACGCCTCGATCACTTCCTTCGGCAGCCTGGCGAGGACAGACAGGTCGTTGCCGAGCTCGTTCACCTTGTAGGTGAGGTCGACGGCCGGCCCGATCCGGAAGATCTTCGCACCCGCCTTGACCGCCTTGCGGATGCGGGTGTTGACGAGCGGCGCCTCCCAGCGCGGATTGGCGCCGATCAGCAGGATGGCGGGTGCGGTCTCGATGCCGGCGATGGTCGGGTTGAAGCGGTAGGCCGCCGGGCTCGACACGTCGAACCTGGCTCCGTCCTGGCGGCATTCGTGCAGCGTCGAGCCATAGGCCTGGAGCAGCTTCTTCAGGGCGAAGACCGATTCAAGGTCCTGGAGATCGCCGGCGACGGCCGCGACCTCGTTGCCGCCGGCGTCCTTCAGCTGCCCGGCAATGGCCGCGAACGCCTCTTCCCAGCTGGCCGGCTGGAGCTTGCCGCCCCGGCGCACCCATGGCCGGTCGAGCCGGTTGCGTACCAGGCCGTCGACGCAGTGGCGGGTCTTGTCGTGCGCCCATTCCTCGTTGACCTCCTCGTTGAGGCGGGGAAGCGCACGCATCACCTCGCGGAAGCGGTGGTCGATGCGGATGTTGGTGCCGACGGCGTCCATGACGTCGATGCCGGGCACCTTGCGCAGCTCCCAGGGCCGCGCTTCGAAACTGTAGGGCTTGGAGACGAGCGCGCCGACCGGGCAGAGGTCGACGACGTTGCCGCTCAATTCCGAAGTGATCGCGCCTTCCAGATAGGAGGTGATCTCCATATTCTCGCCGCGGCCGATGGCGCCGATCTCCTCGACGCCGGCGACTTCCTCGGCGAAGCGGACGCAGCGTGTGCACTGGATGCAGCGGGTCATGATCGTCTTGACGACCGGGCCCATATATTTCTCGGTCACCGCGCGCTTGTTCTCGGCGAAGCGGCTGTGGCCGCGGCCATAGGCCATCGCCTGGTCCTGGAGGTCGCACTCGCCGCCCTGGTCGCAGATCGGGCAGTCGAGCGGGTGGTTGATGAGCAGGAACTCCATCACCCCTTCCCGCGCCTTCTTGACCTGCGGGCTCATCGTTGAGATTTCCTGGCCGTCCGCCGCAGGCAGCGCGCACGACGCCTGCGGCTTGGGCGGTCCCGGCTTCACCTCGACCAGGCACATCCGGCAATTGCCGGCAATCGACAGCCGCTCGTGGTAGCAGAAACGAGGAATCTCCTTCCCCGCCAGCTCGCACGCCTGCAGCACGGTCGCCCCCTGGGGAACCTCGATCTCGACGCCGTCGACCTTAACCTTTGGCATCGGTGAACGACTCTTTGAAGGTGAGGGAGGCGCGGTAGAGCTCCTCCGC
>DASUVK010000065.1:0-26639 GCA_036378975.1 Allosphingosinicella sp.
CGCGCTCGAGCAGGAGGCGGCGCGCGACCGTACCGAGCAGGTGCTGGTCGAGGCCGGCGCCGGCGCCGCCTTGCTGCTCGCCGCCCACCAGCTCGCCTCGGTCGGCGAGCAGGCCGCCGCCCTCTTCGCTCCCCTTGCCGCCGGCCTCGGCGGCCTCGCCTTGCTCGGCCTGGCCGGAGCGGTGATGCTCGCCGCGCTCGTCGGCGAACGCGAAGGGCTCGCCTGACGGGTTGCTAGCCGCCGGCGGCGCAGGCGGGACTCGCATAGGCCTCCCTGTAGGAGCGGTCGAAGCAGCGGATCAGGGCGTCGACGACCGGCAGGTTGGGAGGCCAGGGATCGCCGCGCGTCCATGGCGGCGGCGGGATATGCTTGCCGTCCTCGTCGAACCAGGGATGGGAATCGGGCGTCGGGGTCCGCCGCAATTGCTCGCGCGCCGCGCGCAGGCCCGCAAGGTCGCGGCTCAGAAATGCCGCCGTCGCGTCGACATAGGAGTTCCAGCCGAGATCGTCGGTCCTGTGCCGCGCTCTGGCCAGAAGCTTCCGGGCGGTGTCGTAATCGCCGGCATAAGCGCGCATCTGCGCCTCGTGGAAGTATAGGGAAGTCGATTCGAGCTTCCTGGCCTGCCGGTAGGCGGCGATGCTGTCGGCCGCGGCCTCGTAGCAGCCGCACGCCTCCAGACGGCGCCACCCTTCATTGACATCCTGATCGAAGGTTTGCTGGTCCAGGCGTGAAAAGGCGGCTTGGTCGTAGGCACAAACGGAATTTCGGTCGGCGCCCGCCGTCGCAAGTAACATGAAGGCCAGAAGAGAAATCAAGCGATCCCCACAAGTCGATCGTCTTTGCTCAATGGCGCCGCCAGCGTAGTTCGAAGCACTGCATGCCGAACTTGCGTTGACCGGCCTCGACCTCGCGCTTAGGCTCGTAATGCGCCGAATGCAAAAGCGCACAACCCGTGGAGTCAAACACATGCAGCGACGCTCACTCTTCCGCACCAAAGCTCGCACGCTGCGTCCCGACGAGATCGATCTCGTAGGCGGCGGCGAAGGGGGCTGGACCACCGTGGCGACCAATATCGGTCCGAACGGCGACACCGAGCAGCAATACGATCCGCCCAACCCGCATCCGGGATTCTAGCGCAGAGCCCGGTGGCGCCGCCGAGCGGCGCCGCCGGGCTTCTCCTGAACGATCCCGATGTCCATTCTGATCTTTTCGGTGCCGGGTGACAGTCACCCGATCGTCATATCGCACGCGCTCGATTCGCTCGGCATCGAGCATCAACGGATCTTCCTGACCAACCTGCCGCAACGGGCGGAACTCTCCTACGCCCTGACGCAAGCCGGCGCCGCTTTGTCCGTGCGCGGGGCCACCGAGCCCGGGACCGAGTTGCGCCGCGACGTCCGCACGGTCTGGTTCAGGCGCGTCGGCGCGGCGATGATGGGCAATGCCGCGCATCCGCAGGATCGCGAATATGCGGTCACCGCCTGGATCGACGTCCTCGCCTCGGCGCGGCTCTCCTTCCTCGCCGCTTCATGCTTTTGCATCAACGACCCGAAGCTCCAGCGCAGCGCGGACAACAAGGCCTATCAGCTGAACGCCGCGCGCGAAGCGGGCCTGCGCGTTCCCGATACCCTGATCACCAACTCGGAGGCCGATGCGCTCAGCTTCATCGAATCCAATCGCCAGTCGGGCCGGCGCACCGTCGCCAAGCCCTTCTCGCCGATGTTGTGGTACACGGCCGCCGAGACCCATGCCGCGTCCGCCGAGGTCGTCTCCCCGGATGAGGTAAAGGCCTCGAACCTGCGAGCGAGCCCCGCCATCTTCCAGGCGCTCGTCGAGAAGGATTACGAGGTTCGGGTGACGGTGATGGGCCGGACCCTGATCGCGTCGAGGCACGAAATCCCGCCCGAGCTGCGGGGAGAGATCGTCGATTTCCGACTGGTGCCCGACTGGAGCAGGCTCCGCGTCTCGCCGGTCGACGTGCCGCCGGCTTTGCGGCCCCGGATCCTGGAAATGATGTCGGCCCTGGGGCTCGTCTTCGGATCGATGGATTTCGTCGTGGGAGCGGACGGCGCCTGGACCTTCCTCGAGGTCAACGAACAGGGCAACTTCCTGTGGCAGGAACATTATTCTCCCGAGACTCCGATCGTCGACGCCTTCTGCCGCTTCCTCGCCAGCGGGACGTCCGACTTCGAATATGCGCCGGCTGACCGGGGAAGGCTGCGTTTGTCCCGGCTCCGGGAGACGCTCGATCTCGGCTCCCGCATCGCCGAAGAAAAAGCGGCGAATGTCGGGCTGGAAAAGGGAGTCGGAGTCAGCGAGGAAGACTGAACGACCGGCGCCTGCCGGCGCCCCCGACGTTCCGGAGCATCGACCTCGCTGGCTCTCCGGCGCGGCCGCCGTTAAGGGGCGCTCAAAGAGGTGTCGCATGGCGGGCGAAAACGACGACGTGCTGGGCCGGGAGGTGGCGATCAAGGCCCATATGGACGCCACGGGCCTCAGCGTCAGCGCGAAGAGCCGACTCCTCGCCGCCATCGACCGGCTGGCCGGGAGTCTCTTCGACTGGCCTGCCGCCGCGATGGAAGGCTTGGCGGCGAAGCGCCGCCTCAAGGACAGGATCGAGCGCGAGCTGCTCGAGGCGGAGGGACATATCGCTGCCCGCCGGCCGGAATTCGGCGAAACCGCTCAGGGAGCGTTGCTTCTGGAGGCGGATAAGGAAGCCGTCCGGCGCCAGCTCAACAAGTCTGCGGTCGCGGCCGAGACCGTCGAGGCGCTGAAGCTGGCACCACCGGCCCAATCCGCCGACGGCCCCGGCCCTCACTCGGGCCCCGACGACGTGCCCGATCTCGACGAGGATTGGCTGAACGCGTTCGCCAGATACGCCGAGGACGCGTCGTCGGAAGACCTTCAGCGCTTGTGGGGGCGCGTCCTCGCCGGGGAGGTCGGGCAGCCCGGGAAATTCTCCCGGCGCACGCTGCGATTCATTGCCGAGCTGGACAAGCCGTCGGCGGCGGATTGCGAAGCGGTGGCGCCCTTCCTCGTCGGCGATTTCATCTTTCGAAGCGGCCGCTGGGATTCGGGCGATGGCCTGAGCCTCATGTTGCGGCTGGAAGAGGTGGGCCTGGTCGCGGGCGCGGGCGGGACGCTCCACCGCAAGTTGACGGTGGACGCAAACGGGCTGGTCGCGCAACTCGGCGCGAAGCGCGCCTTGCTCTTCAGAGGCACACCCGGGACCGTGAAGGAATTGCCTGCCCTGAAGGTCACTCGCCTCGGCCACGAGGTCTTCTCGTTGCTGAAGCCTGCCGACGAGGATGGTTTGCTGAAAGAGATTGCCGCGGCGGTCGACAAACAGGGGCTGACGGCCATCGAGCTCGGGCCGTTTCGGTTGGTGGAGACGGGCGGCGTCCAGGTCTACGATGCGACCCTCGTCTGGCCCGCCGGCGCGTCCGGCTGATCTCCCGGCTCCCCAGCCGTCCCCATCTCATCCGGTGGACGGCTTGCCGCCGCCGGCGAAGCCGGGGCAAGGTCGCAACAAGCTAAGCTGGATGCCCGACGAGGATTCGAACCTCGATTGACGGAGTCAGAGTCCGTAGTCTTACCATTAGACGATCGGGCAGGGTGGGCCGCGAAATAGGACCCGCCCCGTCGCGGGTCAAGGGCGGGCCCGGCGCTATTCGGCCGGGACGGCGGCCGGGGCCGGCCGGCGCGACAGCAACCGGACCAGCCGCGGCAGCGGCGCGTTGCGTTCCATCCACTCGGCATAGTCGCGATAGGCGGGATCGGCCGAGAGATGGCGCTCCTCGGTCCGCGCCCGCCAGTAATAGACGCCGGTGACGAGGCCGAGGACGAAGGTGTTGCGGATCATGTCGGTCATGTTGCCGCTGGTCGCGAAGAAGGGCAAAGTCGCCAGCCACCAGAACAGGTTCTTCGACACGTAGGCCGGGTGCTTGGTCCAGGCATAGGGCCCGTGGGTGAGGATGCCCCGGTGGGTGAGGTTGGAGAAGCGGATGCCGAAGGCCACAGTCGCCCAGGCGTAGATGGCAGTCAGGCTCACCATCAGGAAGGCGACCAGGGTCATCAGCAGCGGATAGCCGTCGAGCCAGTAGGTCCAGCCATTCTCGCCCACCGTCCCGGGATGATAATCGAGCGGCCCGCCCGGCCCCATCAGCACGAACGGCGGGTAGCAGATCAGGGCCGCCGTCCAGCCCGCCACATAGGGGTTGGCCGAGCGGATATGGGCGTCGAGCGGCTTCATCGTCAGCGCGTAGCCGACGGTGGCGAAGACGGTGTCGATCATGAACATCGCCGTGATCAGCCAGCGCGTGAGGTTGATCAGGTTGGCGGCGATCTCGTCGCCGGCCGGAGCGACGGTGCCCGTCCAATTGCCCGGCACGATCGCGATCATGAAGGCCATGAAGAAGCCTTTGACCGCCCAGCAGCGGAAATGCTCGTAGACCGCCTCGCGCTCGACCAGGCTCGACTTGCCGATCAGCAGCTGGCCGAGATGCCAGGCGCCGTCGCGGGGATCGACGAGCCGGCGGTCGAGCCAGATCACATAAGGGATCGACAGGACCAGCAGCGGCGCCGCGGCCACCCCCAGCACCTTCATCGAGAACAGATAGATGCCGTCCCAATACCAGCGGGCGACGCAGTAGAGGAAGCCGATCGCCGCCCACGTCGCCCACAGGCCGGCAATCTTGACCAGGCTGAAGTCGAGCGCCTCGGCCAGCGGCCGCGGCGGGCCGTCCCAGTCGATGCCGGTGGAAGGCCGGCGGTGGACCTTGTCGACGAGCACCGACCACAGCACCATCGGCACGCCGCAGGCGAGCAGGGCGACGAGCGCGCCGCCCTCCCCGGAAAGCCCGAAGCTGCGCGCCGCCATCGCCCAGGCCAATAGCCCGGCAAGGCCGGCGAGGCCGACGCCGGTGCTCACCGCCGAGCGTGGCCGCACGTCCTGGCCCAGCGCGGGCGCGATCTTCACCTCGGCGTTCATCGGGACCCGGGCTTAATCCGGAATGGTAAGCAAGCCGTGAACGCTTTCGTCCAATCCGGTGGCAATCCCGGCGGCTCGCGTAACGGTTCTTAAACGTCTGCGGCGCAATGCCTTTGTACGGCGGGCGATGTGGGGCGTCGTCGTCAGGAAGCGATGGCTTGGAGGGACGATGCTGTCGAACAAATGCCACGAGGAGACCGTCTTCTCCTTCTCGCCCCGGGTGCCGCGGCCGCCCGATCGGCGGCGCGAGACCCGCCACCTCACCATCCTGCGCGTCGGCGCGCTGATCGGAGCGCACGGGCGCGAGCTTTGCCTGATCCGCAACATCTCGGCCGGCGGGCTGATGGCGCATGTTTATTCGCACCATGCCGCCGGAGCGGCGGTGGCGGTCGAGCTGAAGGGCAACCAGGCGGTGCCGGGCGTCGTCGTCTGGGCCGACGAAGCGAATGTCGGCATCGAGTTCGACGCGCCGATCGACGTCGAGGAGATGCTGTCGAGCCAGGCGGCGCTCGACAATGGCTGGCGGCCGCGGCTGCCCCGGGTCGAGGTCGACCGGCTGGCGACCCTGCGCTGCGGCGCCCGCCTCTACGGCGTCAACACCCGCGACATCAGCCAGGGCGGAGTCAAGGTCGAGACCGACCAGCCGATCGAAATCGGCCGCGAGGTCGTGCTGACGATGGAGAAATTCCGGCCGCTGGCGGGTGTCGTGCGCTGGTGCCACGACGGCCTTGCCGGCATCGCTTTCAACCACCTCATCCCGTTCCACGAGCTGATGGAATGGCTGAAGCCCGAGGCGGCGGCGCGGCGCTGAATCCTAAGCCCGGCGGGCGTTGACAGCCCCCGCCCCTTTCGCCAATGCATCGCCCTCCCTATCTGGACGCCTCCTGGACAGGTGGCCGAGTGGTTAAAGGCAGCAGACTGTAAATCTGCCCGGGTTTCCCGTACGCTGGTTCGAATCCAGCCCTGTCCACCATGGCTAAGGGCGGGCTTGCCCGCCGAAGCCCACGCCGTTAGGCGAGTGCGCGGGCGGGTATAGCTCAATGGTAGAGCACTAGCCTTCCAAGCTTGTGACGCGGGTTCGATTCCCGCTACCCGCTCCAGCCCGCCCCGGCTCAGCTGCCCAGCCGCTTCGCCCGCGCCGCGAGATAGGCGTGGAGGGAGTCGATCTCGGCGTCGGTCAGGTGGCTGAAGTCGTTCTTCGCCACCATCGACATCAGCCCGAGATCCCGCCCCGTCGGCGGCCGGCCAGTGCGCATCAGCGTCTTGAACTGGGACGGGTCGTAGCCGGCGGCCACACGCAGATCGGGCGCTTTGGCGTCGGGCCCGGCCGAGCCGCCCATCAGCGCAGGTCCGTGACATTCCGAGCAGGCGGTCGCGGCGAGATGGCGGCCCGCTTCATGCTCCGCGCCGACCGCGACCGGCGCCTGCGACCGGTATTCGGCGACCAGATCGGGGACCGGCGCGAACCAGCCGAGGACGAGACCGAGCCGGCCGAGCGGCCCGGCGCTGAACCCCTCGGTCTGGCCGGGCGCGCGCGGCAGGGTCCGGATCCAGCCGATCAGGGACGCGGTCTCCCGGTCGGTGAGGCGCGAATACATCGCCGAGGGCATGATCAAGAGCGCCCTCTTGTCGTGGCCGATGCCCTGGCGGATCCCGGCCGCGAGCTGCTGGTCGGTCGACCGGGCCGCCACATCGGTGAGGTTCGGCGCGAACGCCCGCGCGACGCCCGGCGCCTCGAACACGAGCTGCCCCTTGAGGCCCTCGCCATGGCAGCCGAGGCAGCCGAGCACCCGCGCCAGCCGCGGCGCTGCCGCCTTTTCGGCGGCGGTCGGCACCGGCAGGGTCTCGGCGGCGGCCTCGTAATCCTTGCGCAGGATCGTCTCCGACCAGGCGAAGATGACGAGCGCGGCGACGAGCAGCAATCCAACCAGACCCCCAAGGCCGATGGCGGCCCAGCGCAGCGCTCTCCTCATTGGCGATCCCCCTGAATCCCGGCAGACAGGTGTCACGATCGAACGCCCGGGACAAGGGTCGTGGGATGGGATTCTCCTGCCTTCTGCCGCTCGCGGCGCCGTCTTCACCCGGCGTTCAGGCGCTGACAGCCGCGGTTCAGCTTGGCGGGACGGGCGGTGGCCGTCCGCGGGTCGAAGCGAGCGCCGGCCAGGGGAACGGCGCGGGAACCTGCCCGTTCATCCTCGTGAACCACAGGAGTTACCTGATGCGTAAGCTCATCCTGCTCGCCGGCACCGCCGCGCTCGCCGTCGCCGCTCCGGCGGCGGCCGAGAAAGGCGGCAAGGGCGCCGGCCACGGCCATGGCGGCGGCAAGGTCACCCATGCCGAGCGCGGCGGCGGCCAGGCGGCGCGCGCATCGAAGCCGCGCAAGGCGGAACGGCAGGCTGTCCGCGCCGAGCGGCCGGCCAGGGCCGAGCGTCGCGCCGTCCGCGCCGAGCCGCCGGCGCGAGTGGCACAGCACGGCGCGCGCCGCGACGACCGCCAGTTCGACGACCGCGGCGATCGCCCTGACTGGCGCCGCGACGCCGATTATCGCGGCGGGCCCCGCTTCGCCGGCTACGGCCGCGACTGCCCGCCGGGGCTTGCGAAGAAACGCAACGGCTGCCTGCCACCGGGCCGGGCGAAGAAGCATTTCGCCCGCGGCCAGCGGCTCGAGCGCGACTGGTATGACGGCTATCGCGTGCCGGTCGCCTATCGCAGCTTCTATTACGACACGCCGGAATATTATTATCGCTATGACGACCAGGGTTACATCTATCGCGCCACCCGCGGCAGCGACCTGATCAGCGCCGTCATCCCGCTATTCGGCGGCGGCTTCGGCATCGGCCAGCCGCTGCCGGCCGGCTACGACGTCTACAATGTGCCGCTCCAGTATCGCGACACCTGGTACGACCATGACGACACCCTCTACCGCTATGGCGACAACGCCATCTATCGGGTGGACTCGCAATCGGGACTGATCGAGGGCATCGTCGCCCTGCTCGCCGGCGACCTCAATGTCGGCCAGACGCTGCCGTCGGGTTACGACGCCTACAACCTCCCGCTCGACTATCGCGACGAATATTACGACAATGACGACTATCTCTACCGCTATGCGGACGGCAACATCTACCAGGTCGACGCCAAGACCCAGCTGATCCAGGCCATCGTCGAGATGATCGTCTGAACGGAGAGGAGCCGATGAAGAGAGCGCTGATCGCCGCCGCCGCATTGCTCGCCGCCGCCTGCCAGCAGGATGGCGGCGGCAACGCCGCGTCGGCTGACGCCGGCACCAACGCGAGCGGGCCCGGCGCCGCCGCCAAAGGCGAGCCGGCGAAGACCAACATTCTCCAGACGCTGTCCGAGTCCGCCGATCACAAGACACTGGCCAATGCCGTCCAGGCGGCTGGGCTCACCGAGACGCTCTCAGGCGCCCAGCCCTACACGCTCTTCGCTCCCGACGAAGCGGCGTTCCGCAAGCTGCCGGCGGGCACGGCCAACGGCCTGCTGGCGCCCGACGCCAAAGGACAGCTGGTCGCCCTGCTCACCGGTCATATCGTGCCGGGCGTGGTGACCGCCGCCGACCTCAGCCGCGCCATCGACCGCGGCAACGGCAAAGCCGAGCTCGCCACGGTCGGCGGCAGCAATCTGACCTTCAGCCGCTCCGGCGACGCGATCGTGATCACCGATGCGGCGGGCGGCCAGGCCCGCGTCGCCCGGGCCGACCTGCTCCAGTCGAACGGAGTCGTCCACAGCATCGACGGAGTGCTCAGAAGCCGCTGAGCCGCCTGCACGGAATCTGCACGCGCTTCGCGCGACGAAATGAACCGTCGCCCATCGTCGTTCGACGCGCTTTCTCCATGGATCTCCTCTTCCGCCACAGGGGAGCCCGATGGAAGTCACCGCACCCGCCGCCGCCGCGAAGCTGAGCTTCCGCCGCTTCAGTTTCGTTCAAAAGATCGTTCTCGCCGCGGTCCTGGCCGCGCTCGCCGACCACCTCTTCTTCTTCCAGCGCGTCGGCGCCACCGCCGGCCTGTTCGCCGCGGCCCTGCTGATCGCGCTGCTGGGCACGACTCCCGCCATCGGCCGCAGCAAGCCCGCCCTTGCCGCAGCCACCGCCGCTTTGCTGCTGGCGATGGCGCTGGCCGACGATCCGTCGCTGCTGACCGCCGCCTTGTTCATGACCGCCGCGACGCTCGCGGCTTTGCTGCCGCGCGCCCGCGCCTTCGACGACGGCTGGCGCTGGACGAAGCGGCTCGCCATGCACCTTCTGCTGTCGGCGATCGCGCCCTTGCTGGATTGGGGACGCCTGCGCGCGGCGAGGCGCCGACGCGGTCGCACCCGCATCGCCGCCTTGCTGCCGCTCCTTGCCCTGCCGGTGCTCGGCACCGCCCTGTTCCTGGCGTTGTTCAGCGCCGCCAACCCGCTCATCTCGAGCGCCTTCGAGCGGGTCGACCTGTTCATGCTGGCCGGCGGCTTCTCGGTCAGCCGCTTCTTCTTCTGGCTGCTGGCGACGTTGCTCGTCTGGAGCGTCCTGCGCCCGCCCCGCGTTCTCCTCGCGCGGTCGCGGGAGAGCGCCGGTCCGATCCCACTCCCCGGCGTCAGCCCCGCTTCGGTTGCCCTCTCGCTGGCCGCCTTCAACGCGGTCTTCGCGCTCCAGAACGGCCTCGACATCGCCTTCCTGTGGAGCGGCGCGCCGCTGCCCGGGCGGATGACCCTGGCCGATTATGCCCATCGCGGCGCCTATCCGCTGATCGCCACCGCTCTCCTCGCCGCCTTGTTCGTGCTCGTCACCCTCCGCCCCGGTTCGGCGACGGCGGAGAGCCCGCTGGTCCGCCGGCTGGTCTATGTCTGGATCGCCCAGAACATCGTCCTCGTCGCGTCGACGATGCTGCGCACATTCGATTATATCGAGTCCTATTCCCTCACCAGCCTGCGCATCGCCGCCCTCGTCTGGATGGCGCTGGTGGCAATCGGCCTGATCCTCATCTGCGTGCGCCTGTGGCGACGGAAAAGCGACGCCTGGCTGATCAACGCCAACCTCGCCGCCGCCCTGCTCGCCCTCTCCGCCTGCGCCGCCGTCGACCTCGGCGCGGTCGCCGCCCAATGGAACGTGCGCCATGCCCGCGAGGTGGGCGGCCGCGGCGTCAGGCTCGACCTGTGCTATCTGAACGGCCTCGGCGCCTCCGCCCTGGTGCCGCTGGTGGAGCTGGAGAGCCGCCCCATCGCCCCGCGCTTCCGCGAGCGGGTTAGCTGGACCCGCAATCTGATCATGGACCGGCTCGTCACCTCGCAGGGGGACTGGCACGGCTGGACCTATCGCGACGCGCGCCGG
Source organism: Allosphingosinicella sp. (assembly GCA_036378975.1). Classification (GTDB taxonomy): domain Bacteria; phylum Pseudomonadota; class Alphaproteobacteria; order Sphingomonadales; family Sphingomonadaceae; genus Allosphingosinicella. The sequence goes on from DASUVK010000065.1 coordinate 10,317, forward strand.
CTGTCGGAGGCGCGGCGCCGGATCGCCGAGCGCGGGCTGCCGCGCTTCTCCGCGAGCAGACGCGCGTGCGACGGCCGGCCGATCGGCACCTCAGGCTTTGACAGCCGCCGGGCGGGGATGTGACATGTACGCGATGAGCCACAAGATCCTCGTCGTCGACGACGACGCCCACATCCGCCAGCTGCTCGCCTTCGCGCTCGGCAAGGCGGGGATGAAGACCAGCGAGGCCGGCGACGGCGAGGCGGCGCTGAAGGCGGTCGAGCGCGACCGGCCCGACCTCGTCGTGCTCGACATCAACATGCCGCGAATGGACGGGCTCGAAGTCTGCCGGCGGCTGCGTGTATTAGGCGATCTACCGATCCTTTTCCTCTCCTCGCGCGACGACGAGATCGATCGGGTCCTCGGACTCGAGCTCGGCGGCGACGATTATGTCGTGAAGCCCTTCTCCCCGCGCGAAGTCGTCGCCCGGGTCAGCGCCATCCTCAAGCGCGGCGGCCGGGGGCTGGCGGAAGCCGGGCCGAAAGCCGCGCTCGTCCACAACCGCCTTCGGCTCGATCCGGAAGCGTGGGAAGCGCATTGGGACAATGTCCAGGTGCCGGTCACGGTCACCGAGTTCCAGCTCCTCCAGCTGCTCGCCAGCCTCCCCTCCAAGGTGTTCACCCGCGACGCCATCATCGACCGGCTCCACGGCCCCGGCTTCGCGATCACCGACCGCACGATCGACAGCCATATCCGCAACCTGAGGCACAAATTCGCGGCCCTGGGCGGCGGCGACCTGATCGAGACGCGTCCGGGCATCGGCTACCGGATCGGCCGCTGCCTGGGCCAGGACGCGGCTTGATCCGAAGCTTCAAGCGTTTCGCCAAGCGCCACTGGCCGGCGCTCAGGCTGCGCACCTTGCTGTTCCTTTCCTTGCTGTTCGTCGCTGCCCTGCCGGGCATCGGCGCGGTTTTCCTGCGGGTATACGAGAATACGCTCGTCCAGCAGACCGAGGCCGAGCTGATCGCCCAGGCCGCCGTCCTTGCCGGCGCCTACCGCGCGAGCTGGCCCGACGCATATCGCGACCCGCCGCCGTCGCCGCTGCAGGCGGAGCGGCCCGGCATCGACCTCGGCTCGATGCCGATCCTCGCCGAGCAGCCCGACGCCCGGCCCGCCCGCCGTCCCGCCGACGCCCGGGCGTCGCTGGCCGCCGGCGCGCTGCGAGGCATCGTCGCGGACACGTCGCGCGCCACTTTGGCCTCCATCCGCATCCTCGACGCCGGCGGCATTGTCGTCGTCGGCCGCAACGACGTCGGCGCCAGCTACTCCCATTTACCCGAAGTCGCGGCGGCGATGGCAGGGGAAAGGCGTACCGTGCTCCGGCGCCGCGGCGATTACCGGCCTCGCTACGCCCTCGAATGGCTGAGTCGCGCCTCCGCAATCCGGGTCCATTACGTCCGCCCGGTCCGGGCCGGCGACCGTGTCGTCGGCATTCTCATGCTCAGCCGCTCGCCGCGCGGTCTGTTCCTCGGCATCTACCAGGACCGCGGCAAGATCGCGCTCGGCGTCGGCCTCATCCTGCTCACCCTGCTGGTGCTCGCCGGCCTGCTCTCGCGCGGCATCGCACGGCCGATCGAGGCGCTCAGCGAAGCGACCCAGAACGTCGCCCGCGGCCCCGTCGCCATTCCCGAGCCGCCGCCGACCGCGGCGATCGAAATCCGCAACCTCTATTTCAACTTCGCCGCGATGGCGGACCGCATCGAGCGGCGCTCGCGCTACCTCAAGGATTTCGCCGCCGCGGTCAGCCACGAGCTCAAGACTCCGATCGCCGGCATCAAGGGCGCGCTCGAGCTGCTCGCCGAGCATCCGGAGATGAGCGACGCCGAGCGCCGTCGCTTCGTCGGCAATGCCGGGGCCGACGCCGACCGGCTCTCGCACCTGCTCCGGCGCCTGCTCGATCTCGCCCGCGCCGACATGGCGATCGCGCCCGGGGACGCGGCAACGGCGCCGGAAGGTCCGGCGCTCAAGGTCGCGGACGCCCACCGCCGGGCCGGATTCGCGGTCGAGGTCCAGCTCGCCGGCGTGCCGCCGGTGGCGGCGCCGGCGGAGCTGCTCGAGGCGGTGCTGGAGACCTTGGTCGAGAATAGCCGCCAGGCCGGCGCGGGCCGGGTGTCGATCGCCGGCCGCCCGGAGGCCGGCAGGGTCGTGCTATCGGTTGCCGACGACGGCCCCGGCATCCCCGAAGGCGACCGCGAGCGGATCTTCGAGCCGTTCCACACCGGCCGGCGCGGTGAAGGCGGGTCCGGCCTCGGGCTGCCGATCGCCCGCTCGCTGCTGGCCGCATGCGGTGGCACCATCGCCGCCCGGCCGAATGGCGGCGGCGCCCGGTTCGAGCTTTGCCTGCCTCTCTCCCGCGCATCGGAATGAGGATGGCGCCGGCGTCGCTTCCCGCTCGACTTGCCGCGCGTCCCCGAAGATACTCATCCGGCGAATCGCGGCTTGGGGGGTCTATGGTGCTTCGTCCTGTTCTCGGCCTGGCGACGCTGGCCCTGCTCGCCGGATGTGCCGCCGCGCCCCGTGCGCCCGCGACCAGCCTGGCCGAGGCGGGAGTGAAGGCGACCGGAAGCTTCGCCGCCGAGGTCCGCGGCGTCGCCACCCAGCTCGGCAGCGTCGAGGTCGGCGAGGCCTTCACCGCGACCCTGCAGCAATGTTCGAACACCAACCTGACGTGCCGCGAGATCGTAGAGCCGGCGGAGCTGTCGAGCGAGCGGCGTTCGCTTGCCAGGGTAGTGGCCTTGCGGGCGCGGGCGCTCGATGCTCTCGGCGCCGCTTACACGGCGCTGCAGACCGAGGCCGCCTACGACCAGAGCGCCGACGTCTCCGGCGCTGCCGGCGACGCGGTGAAGGCGGCCGACGCCTTTGCCGCCGAAGCCGCCAGGCTGGACAGGGGCGCCACGCCCGCGGCGATCCCGCAGCCGGTGGCGGGCCTCGCCGATTTCGGCTTCGGCGTGCTCGGCGAGTCTCTCCAGCGCAAGCGCCTGTTGGCGGCAAGCCGCGAGATAGCGCGCGCGACCCTGCTGATCCGCAACGGCATGGTCGCCGAGGCGGGGGCCTTCAACCGGCTCACTGCCTATCTCGTCGGCAAGCGGACGGCGGCGCGGATGACGCTGCTGAAGGTCGGCCTGGTGTCGGGCGACGACGTGATGAAGGAAGTCGCCCGCGACCTCCGGGTGACCCTGATTCCTTCGGCGGAAACCGGTACGGAGGCCTATCGGATGGCGCTGCAGGCCTCAATGCGCGCGCTCGCGCAGCAGGAGGTGATCGCCATCCAGGAGCGTTACCAGGACGGGATCGCCGCGCTCGGCGCCCTGCTGCAAAGCCATGCCGACCTCGAGAAAGGCCGGCCGCTGTCGATCGCCAATGTCGAGCGCTTCCTGACCCGGCTGGACGCGTCGCTGGCCGCGGCGAATCCGGGGCAATAGGAGACCGAATTGGACAGCTCAGCCGACGATCGCCTGGCGATTATCGCCGCCACTTACCAGACCGCGATGGACCGGCGGGCGGACGACATCGCCCAGGCTCAGTCCGATGAGCAGGCGGACGCCATTCGCCGCAACCTCGAGACGCTCGAGCTCGCCTATCTGAAGGCCGAACGCGCGGGGCTTCAGGCGTGCGGCGCCGACGTCGAGGCGGCCTACCAGTCGGCCAGGACCGCGGCGGACGACGTGTCGCGCGCCTACCGGCAAGGCCACCAGCTCGCCGACCGCATCCGCGCGGTGGCAGGGGCGGCGACGGCGGTGACCAATTTGGTCGCGAAGGCTGCCACGATCGAATAGCTATTCGAATTCGAGGATGGCGGCGTCGACGGCGAGGCTGTCGCCGGGCTTGGCGGAGACCGCCTTGACCGTCCCCGCTTTTTCGGCGCGCAGGATATTCTCCATCTTCATCGCTTCGACGACGGCGAGCGGCTGCCCGGCCTCGACGCGGTCGCCCTCGCCGACATGGAGCGCGCTCAGCAGCCCCGGCATCGGGCAAAGCAGAAATCGGGAAAGATCGGGCGGCACCTTCTCTATCATGTAGCCGGATAGCTCGGCGACGTGCGCCGGCAGCACCTCGACGATATGGGAGGCGCCGCGCGCCGTCAGCCGCCATTGGCGGCCGCGCCGGGCGACCTGGACGGTGCGGCTGCGCCCGTCGATGCTGCCCTTGAACAGCCGCTGGCCCGGCTCCCAGCGCCCGATCAGCTCGCGCCCTTCGCCCTCGTCGAGATAGGCGAGCAGCCCGCCCTCGAACGTGCCGAAGCGGATCGAGAAGGTCTTGCCCTCGATCCGCGCGACGCGCGCCTCCGGCGGCGCGACCGGTTCGCTCAACTGCCCGCTCACCGCGCAGGCGCGGGCGTCGGTCTCCCGGCCGGCCAGCGCCGCGACCACCGCTAGGTCCTCGATCAGCCCCTCGTCGGCGGGCGCGCCCTCGAAGCCTTCGGGATATTCCTCGGCGATGAAGCCCGTCGTCAGCCGCCCCTCGCGGAAGCGGGGATGCTGCATCAGCGCCGACAGGAAGTCGACATTGTGGCCGATCCCCTCCAGCACGAAGGAATCCAGCGCTTCCACCTGGCGGTCGATCGCCGCCTCGCGAGTCGGCGCCCAGGTGATCAGCTTGGCGATCATCGGGTCGTAGAAGATCGACACCTCGCCGCCCTCCTCGACCCCGTCGTCGACGCGGGTGCAGCCTTCCGCCTCGTGCGCCTCGCGCGGCGCGCGGTAGCGGACGAGGCGGCCGGTCGACGGCAGGAAGCCCCGGTACGGGTCTTCCGCATAGACGCGATTCTCGATCGACCAGCCGGCCAGCTTAACCTCGTCCTGGCCGAAAGGCAGCGCTTCGCCGGCGGCGACGCGGATCATCAGCTCGACGAGGTCGAGTCCGGTCACCATCTCGGTCACCGGATGCTCGACCTGCAGCCGGGTGTTCATCTCGAGGAAGTAGAAGCTGCGGTCGGCGCCGGCGATGAACTCGACCGTGCCGGCGCTGTAATATCCGACCGCTTTGGCCAGCGCGACCGCCTGCTCGCCCATCGCCTTGCGCATGTCCGGGGTGACGAAGGGCGATGGCGCTTCCTCGACCACTTTCTGGTGGCGCCGCTGCACCGAGCATTCGCGCTCGCCGAGATAGACGAGCTTGCCCGCCTTGTCGCCGATCAGCTGGATTTCGATGTGGCGCGGATTCTCGACGAACTTCTCGATGAACACGCGGTCGTCGCCGAAGCTCGCCAGCCCCTCGCGCCGGGTCGCCTCGAAGCCCTCGCGGACGTCCGTTTCGCCATAAGCGAGCCGCATGCCCTTGCCGCCGCCGCCCGCCGACGCCTTGATCATCACCGGATAGCCGATCTCGCCGGCGATCTTCACGGCATGTTCGGTATCCGATATCTCGCCGACGAAGCCGGGGACGACGCTTACCCCGGCCTCGCGCGCGAGCCTCTTCGATTGTATCTTGTCGCCCATCGCCGCGATCGCGCCGGGCGGCGGACCGATGAAGGCGATGCCCGCTTCTTCGAGCGCCCGCGCGAAGCTTTCGCGCTCCGACAGGAAGCCGTAGCCCGGATGGACGGCCTCGGCGCCGGTCGCCTTGCAGGCGTCGATGATCAGCTCCGCGTTGAGATAGCTTTCGCTCGCCGGCGGCGGCCCCAGCCGGACGCTCTCGTCGGCCAGCCGGACGTGCGGCGCCCGCGCGTCCGCGTCCGAATAGACGGCGACCGTCGCGATCCCCATCTTCCGTGCGGTACGGATGATGCGGCAGGCGATCTCGCCGCGATTGGCGATCAGAATCCTGGAGAACATCCTAGCTCCCGCTGAATCCCGGTGACGCCGGGTCGTTGGAGTCGAACAACTTGACGATGTACCCGTCCGGTCCCGGCCGGTACTCGTACCGATCGATAGCAGACGTGCGGACCTTCGCGCTCCTGTCGTGCCTCAAGCCCGCGAAAAGTCGATCGGATTGCTCTTCGGGAATGGCATGGTAGAGCAGGCACGCGACACGACATCTGGCTTGCCAGCTCGGGTGCACTGCCAGCTCATCCCATAAGCTGGACACGTTTTCGTAGCGGAGCGCGATTTTCGAGATCCACAGGCTCGTTTCTTCCCAAACGGCTGAGCTACCTTCAGCCATGGCTCTGCGCGCGACGTCGACGAACCTCGCTTCGTCACCCTTGCCCTCGTTGAGGTCCAGGGCGGCGTCGATGACCGGGAACAGAAGCGCCTGCTGATCGGGCTTTTTGACGAAGCTCGCGGCGTGCTGCTTCTCGCGTTCACGCCCGATCGTCCAAAACGGCTTGGGGACATTCAACCCGCTTTCTCCCCATTCTCCTCGATACGTCGCGTCATTCCGCCGCCTCTTCCAGCGGGGGCATGTTGTGGCCGAGGAGCTTGAGCACTTCGCCGGCCGCGTCAACCAGATTGGTGCCCGGGCCGAAGATCGCCTGCACGCCCGCCTCGCGCAGCATGTCGTAATCCTGCGCTGGGATGACGCCGCCGACGACGACCTTGATGTCGGGCCGGCCGAGATCGCGGAGATGACCGATCAGCTCGGGCACCAAGGTCTTGTGTCCGGCGGCGAGGCTGGAGGCGCCGACCACGTCGACCTCCTTCTCGACGGCCAGACGCGCGCTCTCCTCGGGGGTCTGGAACAGCGGGCCCGGCACCACGTCGAAGCCGAGATCGGTGAAAGCGGAGGCGACGAGGTTGGCGCCGCGGTCGTGCCCGTCCTGGCCCATTTTCGCGACCAGCATGCGCGGCTTGCGGCCGAGCCGCCGCTCGATCGCCGCCACCCCGGCGCCGGCGCGCGCCCAGCGCGGATCGCCTTCGTAGGCGCCGCCGTAAATCCCCTTCACCGGCTCGGGCGTGGTGCCGTAGCGGCCGAACGCATCCTCTAGCCCCTGGCTGATCTCGCCCAAGGTGGCGCGCGCCCGCGCCGCCTCGACCGCCAGCTGGAGGAGGTTGGCGTCGCCCTTTGCGCCTTCGCGCAGCGCGTCGAGCGCCGCCTCGGCGGCGGCCTCGTTGCGGGACGAGCGCACCTGCTCGATCCGCGCGATCTGGCCGGCGCGAACCTTGTCATTGTCGATCTGGAGGATGTCGAGATGGGCCTCGTCCTCGAGCCGGTAACGGTTGACCCCGACGATCACGTCCTCGCCCCGGTCGGCGCGGGCGGCGCGGGCGGCGGCGGCCTCCTCGATCCGCCGCTTCGGCATGCCCTCGGCGACCGCCGCGGTCATGCCTCCCAGCGCTTCGACCTCCTCGATCAGCGCCCAGGCCTTGTCGGCCAGCTCCTGGGTGAGGCTCTCGATGAAATAGCTGCCGCCGAGCGGATCGGCGACATGGGTGATGCCGCTCTCCTCGGCGAGGATCAGCTGGGTGTTGCGGGCGATGCGGGCGGAGAAGTCGGTGGGGAGCGCGATCGCTTCGTCGAAGCTGTTGGTATGGAGCGACTGGGTACCGCCGAGCACCGCCGCCATCGCCTCGATCGTGGTGCGCACGATATTGTTGTACGGATCCTGCTCGGTCAGCGACACGCCCGACGTCTGGCAATGCGTCCTCAGCATCAGCGACTTGGGATTCTTCGCCCCGAACCCGTCCATGATCCGGTGCCACAGCCGCCGCGCCGCGCGCAGCTTGGCAATCTCCATGAAGAAGTTCATGCCGATGCCGAAGAAGAAGGACAGGCGTGGCGCGAAATCGTCTACTTTCAAGCCTTTGGCCTGGGCGATGCGGACATATTCCATCCCGTCGGCAAGGGTGAAGGCGAGCTCCTGCACCGCCGTCGCGCCCGCTTCCAGCATGTGGTAGCCGCTGATCGAGACCGAGTTGAAGCGCGGCATATGCTCGGCCGTGTAGGCGATGATATCGGCGACGATCCGCATCGAGGGTTCGGGCGGGTAGATGTAGGTGTTGCGGACCGCGAACTCCTTAAGGATGTCGTTCTGGATGGTGCCGGAGAGCTGCGCCTGCGGGACACCCTGCTCCTCGGCGGCGACGATGTAGAAGGCCATTACGGGCAATACCGCGCCGTTCATCGTCATCGAGACCGACATGGTGTCGAGCGGGATGCCGTCGAACAGGATCTGCATGTCGTCGATCGTGTCGATCGCGACGCCGGCCTTGCCGACGTCGCCGGCGACGCGGGGATGGTCGCTGTCGTAACCGCGGTGGGTGGCGAGGTCGAAGGCGACGCTGAGCCCCTTCTGCCCGGCGGCGAGGTTGCGCCGGTAGAAGGCGTTCGATTCCTCGGCGGTCGAGAAGCCGGCATATTGGCGGATCGTCCACGGCCGGCCGGTATACATCGAGGCGTAGGGCCCGCGCGTATAGGGCGCGAAGCCCGGCAGGCCGGGGTCGATCCCGGCGGCATCTTCCCCGTTGTAGAGAGGCCTGACCTCGATCCCCTCCGGCGTATGCCAGACGATGTCCTTGCCTCTCACCTCCCTCGAGGCGGCGGCCTGCCAGTCGGCGCGGGTGGGTTTGGTGTCAGTCAAATTCGCTCATCCTGAGTGGCCGGTGAGCTTGTCGAACCGGCGTATCGACGGACGGTCCTTCGATACGGGCCTTCGCCTTCGCTCAGTCCCTACTCAGGATGGGCGGTAAAGTTCAATGCCCGCCCTTCGGGCTCTCCATGATCTCGGTCAGAACGCCGCCCATATCCTTCGGGTGCACGAAGAAAATCGGCGTGCCGTGGGCACCGATCCGCGGCTCGCCGAGCACCCTGGCGCCCTTGCCCTCGAACCAGGCCTTGGCCGCGTGGATGTCGGGCACTTCGTAGCATAGATGGTGCTGTCCCCCGGCCGGGTTCCTGGCCAGGAAGCCGTGGATCGGACTCGCATCGCCGAGCGGCTCGATCAGCTCGATCTGCGTGTTGGGCGTGTCGACGAAGCAGACCTTCACCCCCTGGGCCGGCAGGTCGAAGGGCTCCCGGATGACCTCGGCGCCCATGACTTCACGGTAGAAGGCGATCGAGGCCTGGATCGAGGGTGTCGCCACTCCGACGTGGTTTAAACGGCCGAGCTTCATAGCTTTTCCCTGATCCCGAGATTGAACAGAAGATCGGCGGCGATTCCGGCAATCAGCACGAGGCTAAGCGCGTGCAGGGCGAGGAGGAAGGCGAACTTCCCCCGCTCCTGCTCGAGCGTCACATAGGTGCGGTAGAGCGGGAGCCGTCCGTCGCGCAGGCCGCGCCAGACGCGCAGCCCGATCAGCGGCACCAGCACCAGGCCGATAAGGCCGACGAGCCGATCATCGGTCATCAGCACGTCACCATCGTCGACTTGCCGCCCGCGACGGAATAGCGATTGCCGCTGCGGACATAATGTTCGCTAAAGGCGCGGGCGCCCGAATAGACGATGTCGAACGACTGGTTCTTGACGACGTTGAGGATCTTGCCGTCGATCGATCTCGCTTCGGCCTGGTCTTCCTTGGCGCCGGCATCGTCATAGGAAAGCGGCACGGTGGCGAGTTCGACCGGGCCGTCTGGCCGAAGCTCGGTGAGCTTGAGCCAGGAGCAGGTATAGCCCTGCCAGGTGCCGCCCCCCTCGGACACGATCACCGGCCAGTTGGAGAAACGCGGGCTGACGCTCCAGCGGGCGACCTTCCCGAATGATCCGGTGACGACTCCGGAGGGGAAGGTGCGCACCACCTCGAAGCGGTCCGCCGCCGGCTTCAGATAATGGATCGCGATCTTGCCGGCGCTGACGTGGGCGGGGTCCTGGACCTTGCCCTCGCTGAGCAGCACCGGCCCGAAAGCCGGCCAGATCAGTCGGCCCGGCGCGTAGCGCACGTCCTCGGAGGTGCCGTCGGCCTGGACCGTCACTGCCGCCTCGCCCCGGCTGCCGAACGCCGCCTCGAACGCTCGGGCGAGCTGCTCCTCCGGCGGGAAGGTCCGAACGTCGGGGGGCGCGGGCGTTTCGATGAGGTTGGCGACGCCGGCCGAATTCTCCTGCGGGAGCGCCGCATTGCCGCCTTCGAAAGTCTCTCCGCCGCCGACGAGATTGCCCAGCCACAGGCCCGCCACGATCGCCACGACCAGCGCCGCCCCGCCGATCAGCAGATAGAGTGGGCGGCGCGAGGGCGGCCCCTCCGTCTCCTCGTCGGCCATTTCGGGCGGCGCGATCGTTTCGTGGCCGAGAAGCCGCCTCTTCTCCTCCTGGAACTCCTCCTGGGTCAGAGCGCCGCTCTGTCGCAGCCGCTGCAGCCGCTCGAGCTCGTCGTAGCGCGAGCTCATTTCGCCGGCCTCCTTGCCTGCAGCTTCAGCTCGCGCGCCAGCGGGAGCGCGTGGCGGTGAGTCAGCGGGGCGAGGTGGAACTGCGGCGCCACGTCCGGATCGATCCAGACGGCTTCCTCTATCTCCGCGTCGAGCCGTATCTCGCCCGATAGCCGGGCAGAGAACAGTTCGGCCTCGACCGTCCAGCCCGCCTCGTTGGCGGCCGGCGCGCTGAAGCGGCCCAGCGGCCGGCACGAAGCGGGTTCGAGCCGGCAGCCGAGCTCCTCGGCGATCTCGCGTTCGAGAGCGCCGACCTCGGTTTCGCCCTCGGCCATCTTGCCGCCGGGCTGCATGAAAGCCGCGGTGCCGCGCTTGCGGACGAGCAGGGTCCGGCCGGCGTCGTCCAGGACCACCGCCGCGACGATTCGGATAAGCCCGGCTTCGGCGGAGGAAGCGGGCGCCGTCATTCGTACCCCGGCGGCGGCGGCGACCGGTAACGGGGCATAGCGTCGCCCCCCACATCTCGACGCATTGCGTCCGTTAAACGAGCAAAGTCCCAGTAGCTTTCCTCGGTCGAGAAGGTACCGTGATCTTGAATCACCTTGAGCCACCTGATCACCTCCGGAGACCCTGCAGAAGTATTTTTGCTGTCGCTTCCGGCGGCATCTGAACGTAGCCGTCGCGCACAGGTCCTGGAGTGACGTTTCTCCCCATCCCGGCCACGGCTTGTAAATACAGGCCGTAGTTCTCGCGGCGCATGTTCCACTGAAAATTTCTTTTCTCGCAGAGAGAGGTGGACCACACTTGGAGCAGACCGCCGCCAACGGCCGCGAGAAATGCGATAACGGCGGAGGTCAGTGCATCCGGCATAGCGCCTCCTACAGTGGGATGTTGTCGTGCTTCTTCCAGGGATTCTCCAGCTGCTTGTCGCGCAGCTTCCTGAGGCCCAGCGCGATCCGGCGCCGGGTCGAATGGGGCATGATCACCTCGTCGATGAAGCCTTTCGAGGCCGCCACGAACGGGTTGGCGAAGCGGGCCTCGTAGTCGCGGGTGCGTTCGGTGATCTTGTCCGGGTCGCCAATGTCCTTGCGGAAGATGATCTCGACGGCGCCCTTGGCGCCCATCACCGCGATCTCGGCGGTCGGCCAGGCGTAGTTCAAATCGCCGCGCAGGTGCTTCGACGCCATCACGTCGTAGGCGCCGCCATACGCCTTGCGGGTGATGACGGTGATCTTGGGCACCGTCGCTTCGGCATAAGCGAACAGCAATTTGGCGCCGTTCTTGATGATGCCGCCATGCTCCTGGGCGATTCCGGGGAGGAAGCCGGGTACGTCGACGAAGGTCAGGATCGGGATGTCGAAGGCGTCGCAGAAGCGCACGAACCGCGCCGCTTTTTTCGACGATGCGATGTCGAGCACGCCGGCCAGTACCATCGGCTGGTTGGCGACGATTCCGACGGTGCGGCCTTCGACCCGGCCGAAGCCGATGATGATGTTGGCGGCATGATTGGGCTGGAGCTCGAAAAAGTCGCCCTCGTCCACCACCTTCCGGATCAGCTCGTGCATGTCGTAGGGCCTGGCGGCGCTGTCGGGGATGAGCGTGTCGAGGCTCGGCTCGGCGCGGTCCCAGGGATCGGTACTGGGCCGCTCCGGCCCGTCATGGCGGTTGGACAGCGGCAGGAAGTCGAAGAAGTCGCGGGTGGCGAGCAGAGCCTCGATGTCGTTCTCGAAGGCGACGTCGGCGACGCCCGATTTGGTGGTGTGGGTGACGGCGCCGCCCAGCTCCTCCTGGGTCACCACCTCGTTGGTCACCGTCTTCACCACGTCGGGCCCGGTGACGAACATGTAGCTGCTATCCTTCACCATGAAGATGAAGTCGGTCATCGCCGGCGAATAGACCGCGCCGCCTGCGCAGGGGCCCATGATGACGCTGATCTGCGGGATGACGCCGGAGGCGAGCACGTTGCGCTGGAACACCTCGGCATAGCCGGCGAGGGAGGCGACGCCTTCCTGGATGCGGGCGCCGCCGCTGTCGTTGAGGCCGATGACCGGGGCGCCGACCTTCATCGCCATGTCCATCACCTTGCAGATCTTCTGCGCGTGGCGCTCGGACAGCGAGCCGCCGAAGACGGTGAAGTCCTGCGCGAAGACGTAGACGAGGCGGCCGTTGATCGTGCCCGAGCCGGTGACGACGCCGTCGCCAGGCACCTTCTGCGTCTCCATGCCGAAATCGGCGCAATTATGTTCGACGAACATGTCATATTCTTCGAAGCTGCCCCGATCGAGCAGCACGCTGAGCCGCTCGCGCGCGGTCAGCCGCCCCTTTTTATGCTGCGCAGCAATCCGCGCCTCGCCGCCGCCCAGCTCGGCCCGGCGCCGCCGGGCCTCGAGTTCGTCGATCGTGGTGGCCATGGGCGTTCCGCTACCCTGTTGACAGAGGCCGTTTCCTTAGGCTGGCGCAACGGGGGAGGCAATCTTCGCCGCTGTCAAGCGCGGCCCAACGCTGCCGCGATAGCCGCTTCGAGGTCGCGTATCGGGTAGGGCTTGACCACGACCGGCGCGCCGCGGGCGGCGGCCGCGCCGTAGCCGGTGGTGAAGACGAACGGGCGTCCCGCTTCGCGCAGCCGGTCCGCAACCGGCGCGCTCTCGACGCCGTTCAGATTGATGTCGAGCAGGACGACGTCGAAATCGTCGCGTTCGACCGCGTCGAGAGCGGCGGCGAGCGTCGCCGCGGTCGCGACGACGGTGCAGCCGAGCTCCTCGAGCATGTCCTCGACGGTCATGGCGATGATCGGCTCGTCCTCGACCAGCAGCACCCTCAGGCCCGCGAGATTCATCGGCCCCTCCCGCGGCGACTTGCCGCTGGCGCCCCCTTAGCCCTCCCGCCGCCCGGCGCAAGCGGCGGGGGCCCGGCCTTCAGCCCCAGGTCGAGAAAGCGCCGCGGCCCCGGGCCGCCGCGGCCTTGTCGGGAAGATATTCCCAATGCCAGGGCTCGCTCTTCACCGTGCGCAGAAAACCGAAGCGGGTCGCGTTCTTCGACAGCCAGACATAGACCGGATTGCTGCCGCCGCCATTGACGTCGATGTCGAAAGCGACGCCGTTCTGGTGCTTGGAAGTGCCGGGCCGGTTGGCCGGCGCGAAGCCGGGCAGGCCCTTCTGGCGGCCTTCGTAGAGGAATTTCTGCTCCGGATAGGAGCGAAAGCCGCTGTTGACGCCGATCGTCACATTGTCGGCGCGGGCGGCTTCGGCCATCGCCAGGAACTTGTCGCAGGTCGCCTCGGAGAGATATTTGATCTCCTTGTCGGTGCCGACCAGCTTCACCAGCGTCACCTGGCCGGTATAGGTGCCGTTCGACCAGGCGGCATTGGCGCCGAAGCGGCCGGCGCCCGCCGGCGGCGGAATGGCGCCGATCGTCTCCGACAGCAATTTCCCGTCGAGATTGGCGGCCGCCGTCCAGCCCAGGGCGTCGGCGCCGTCCGCCGAGAGCGCGTGGACGTAGAGATTGACCGCTTCCGCGCCGGCTGGAACGACCTCGACCGCGTCGATCCTTATCTCCGTGCCCTCGGGAATGAGGACGAAGCCGCCGTCCGCCCCGGTCACATATTCGCCGAGCGCGTCGGGCTTGCGCAGCCGCGCGTCCGGATCGGTTACCGAATGAAGCTTCCCCTTATAGCTTTCCGAATTCATGCGATTCCCCCCACAGGATGTCCGCCCGTCCGCCGCCGCGGCCGCCTCACACCACGCCGAAAGCCAGCATCGCGTCGGCGACCTTCTTGAAGCCGGCGATGTTGGCGCCCTTCACATAGTCGACATAGGCGTCCGAGACGCGGCCATGTTCGAGGCAGCGCCCGTGGATGCCGTCCATGATGTCCTTGAGGAGGCGCTGCAATTCCTCCTGCTTCCAGCTGATCCGGGCGCTGTTCTGGCTCATCTCGAGGCCGGAGACGGCGACGCCGCCGGCATTGGCGGCCTTGCCCGGCGCGTAGAGCAATTGGGCTTCCTTGAAGACGTGGACGCCCTCGAGGTCGGTCGGCATGTTGGCGCCTTCCGAGACCGCGATGCAGCCATTCTTGACGAGGGTGCGGGCGTCGTCGCCGAGCAGCTCGTTCTGGGTTGCGCAAGGCAGAGCGACATCGCATTCAACTCCCCAGGGCCGCACGCCGGCGTGGAAGGTCGCGCCCTTATATTCGTCGGCATATTCGCTGATGCGGCCGCGGCGCTTGGTCTTGTGCGCCTTCACCCAGTCGATCTTCTCCTGGGTGATGCCGTCGGGATCGTGGATGAAGCCCTCGCTGTCGGAAAGGGTCAGCACCTTGGCGCCGAGCTGCACCGCTTTCTCCGCCGCATGGGTGGCGACGTTGCCCGAGCCGGAGATGACGACGCGCTTGCCGACCAGGTCCTGGCCGCGGGTGGCGAGCATGTTGGCGAGGAAATAGACGGCGCCGTAGCCGGTCGCCTCGGTGCGGATCAGCGAGCCGCCATATTCGAGGCCCTTGCCGGTCAGCACGCCTTCCCAGCTGTTGGTGATGCGCTTGTACTGGCCGAACATGTAGCCGATCTCGCGCGCGCCGACGCCGATGTCGCCGGCGGGCACGTCGATATTGGCGCCGATATGGCGGTAGAGCTCGGTCATGAAGCTCTGGCAGAAGCGCATGATCTCGTTGACGCTCTTGCCCTTGGGGTTGAAATTCGACCCGCCCTTGCCGCCGCCCATCGGCAGGCCGGTCAGAGCGTTCTTGAAGGTCTGCTCGAAAGCGAGGAATTTGAGGATCGATTCGTTGACCGACGGGTGGAAGCGGATGCCGCCTTTGTACGGGCCGATCGCGTTGTTGTTCTGGACCCGGTAACCGCGCTGGACTCGGATATTGCCCTGATCGTCCTCCCAGCAGACGCGGAACGAGACCACCCGGTCGGGCTCGGCCATGCGGCGCAGGATCTGCGCCTCGTGATATTCGGGCTTCGCTTCGGTGAACTCGAATATGTCCTGGGCGACCTCGTAGACCGCCTGGACGAATTCGGGCTGGCCGGGATTGCGGCGCTTGACGCCCTCCATGAAGCCTTCCAGGTCGACATGGTCGTCGCCGCGCGGCGTTCCGCCCCCTCTGTTCATGGCAGTCGCTCCCCTGTGTGGCGGCGCTCCGTTGGCGGAGTCGCCAGGCGGCGTGCATAACATGTTTTGGAAAAATCCCAGCCCGGCGGCGAAGGACGTCGATTGCTTCCCGATCGCAAGACGGGGAGCGGGACTTACCCCTCGGCCACGCTAAGCGGGCCCCGCCTCCTTATGCTGGGCGTCGGCAGGCAAGTCGCCGTCCAATATCCGCTCGATCGACCGCTCCACCTCCTCGATCGGGGCCATGCCGTCGACCCGGCGGACGAGGCCGCGAGCGTCGTAATAAGGCAGGATCGGCGCGGTCTTGGCGCGATATTCGGCGAGGCGGGTGCGGACCGTCGCCTCATTGTCGTCGGGGCGGCGCTTGAACTTGTCCGAGCCGCAGACGTCGCAGACGCCCTCGACCTTGGGCAGCTTGTAGCGGTCGTGATAGCCCTCGCCGCAGTCGGCGCAGGAGAAGCGGCCGGCGATGCGGTCGATCAAGGCATCGGCCTCGACGTCGAGCTCGATGACGTGATCGAGCTTGAGGCCGCGTTCGGCGAGCAGGCGATCGAGCGAGATCGCCTGGGCCTCGGTGCGCGGATAGCCGTCGAAGATGAAGCCGGCGCCCCGCTCCGGTTGGTCGAGCCGGCTGGCGATCAGCTCATCGACCACTTCGTCGGGGACGAGCTCGCCCGCTGCCATGATCGCCTTGGCCCTGAGGCCGATCGGGCTGCCCGCCTTGATCGCCTCGCGCAGCATGTCGCCGGTGGAGAGCTGGACAAGCCTCCGCTCCACGATCAGCCGGCTCGCCTGGGTCCCCTTGCCTGCGCCCGGAGGCCCGAGCAGGATGATGTTCACCTGCGCGAGCCCCCCTTGAGCTTCGCCTTCTTGATGAGGTCGCCATATTGGTGGGCGATGAGGTGGCTCTGGATCTGGGTCACCGTGTCCATGGTCACGTTGACGACGATCAGCAGGCTGGTGCCGCCGAGATAGAAGCCGATGCCCATCCGCGCGATC
>DASUVK010000066.1:0-21635 GCA_036378975.1 Allosphingosinicella sp.
CAGCGCTCGGGTCCCGGATCGGGGCTAGCGGCGCGCCCGCCTGTTGGGTTAGGGAGCGCGCGGGCAAATGACCTCACCCCCCGGGGCCGCACGACCTGATGCGGCCGGTGAGCCTGACCTCCGGCAGGCTCGGTCTCCCGAAGCAAATGCGATCCGCTGATAGGAGACGAAACATGCACAGCGAAGACGAATCCGACCTTACCGGCGCCACCCCGCGGCGCCGCCCAAAGCCGGGCGTGCTCGAAGTCGGCGGGCGCCGGCTGAAGCCGTCGACCCTGATGATGGGACACGGCTACGACCCGGCGCTGTCGGAAGGCTCGCTGAAGCCGCCGATCTTCCTCACCTCGACCTTCGTCTTCGAGAATGCCGCCGCCGGAAAGCGCTTCTTCGAGGGCGTCACCGGCAAGCGCCCGGGCGGCGCCGAAGGCCTCGTCTATTCGCGCTTCAACGGCCCCAATCAGGAGATACTCGAGGACCGCCTCAGCGTCTGGGAGGAGGCCGAGGAGGCCCTGACCTTCTCGTCGGGCATGTCGGCGATCGCCACCTTGCTGCTCACTTTCGTCCAGCCCGGCGACGTCATCGTCCATTCGGGCCCGCTCTACGCGGCGACCGAGACGCTGATCGCCCGCATCCTCGGCCGCTTCGGGGTCAAGTGGCTCGACTTCCCCGCCGGCGCCGAGCGCGGCGAGATCGAGGCGGTGCTCGCCCGCGCCAAGGGCATGGGACGCGTACCGCTCATTTATCTGGAAAGCCCGGCCAACCCGACCAACGCTCTGGTCGACGTCGAGGCGGTGGCGGCGGCGCGGGACGCCCTGTTCGGCGACGAACGGCCGCCGATCGCGATCGACAACACCTTTCTCGGCCCGCTCTGGTCGAAGCCGATCGACCATGGCGCCGACCTCTCCATCTATTCGCTGACCAAATATGCCGGCGGCCATTCCGATCTCGTCGCCGGCGGAGTCGTCGGCGCCAAAGCCTTGATCGACCCGATTCGGATGATGCGCAACACGATCGGCACGATCACCGATCCCAACACCGCCTGGATGCTGCTGCGAAGCCTCGAGACGCTCGAGTTGCGCATGACCAAAGCGGGCGAGAATGCGGCCAGGGTCTGCGAGTTCCTCCGCCACCATCCCAAGGTGGAGAGCGTCGGCTATCTGGGCTTCCTCGAGGATGGCGGCGACGCGAGGCAGGCCGACATCTACCGCCGCCACTGCACCGGCGCCGGCTCGACCTTCTCGCTCTATCTGAAGGGCGGCGAGAAGGAGGCCTTCGCCTTCCTCGATGCCCTGAAGATCGCCCATCTCGCGGTCAGCCTCGGCGGCACCGAGACCCTGGCGAGCGCCCCCGCCGCGATGACCCATCTGTCGGTGCCGGACGAACGCAAGCAGGCGCTCGGCATCACCGACAACCTGGTCCGCATCTCGATCGGCGTCGAGGATGCTGACGACCTCATCGCCGATTTCGACCAGGCTCTGGGCGCGATCTGAATGGGGACACGCTGAATGGGGACACGTGCTTTTCGCGAAAAAGTACGTGTCCCCTTTACTCTGCCCCGCCCGAGGAGGATGCTTCCCCTACCGCAGCTTCGGAGTGGGGCCGATGGCGAACGTGCGTATCCTCCAGGCGGGCGCCGCCAAGCCGAAGGGCGTCTGGCCCTACACGATTTGCATCATCGCCAATCCCTGGATCGAATCGCCGCAGAATTCGAACCAGTTCGTCGCCGACCCGATCATCAACAACGAGCCGATGTTCGACGCCAAGGTGCGCTACATCGTCGACTCGGTGACGGGCCGCCTGCCGGGGCAGGCCGAGAAGATGTTCGCCGCCCTGTCGGCCGACTGGCGAATCGTCAGCATCTTCGATCCGGATCGCAAGCGGAAGAGCGCCAACGCCCTCATCGCCCACGACAACACCACCCTCGTCGTCGCGCGCCAGCCGCAATTCCCGGCCTTTCTCAGGAAGTTCAAGCTGCCGAAGATGGGCAAGCTCCAGGCCGACGTCGCCTTCGCGGTGACCGCGTCCGCCACCCATAATCGCTGCAGCGGCTGGTTCACGCTCGACGACGACAGCGTCCCGGGGCGGCCGTTCACGGTCGACGGCCAGGCGATGGTCCACCGGCCGCGGAACAAGCTGCCCGGGGCGATCGCGCTCCACGTCAACGCCCGCTCGCTCGTCGCCCTGCACGAATTCAGCCATGCCGCGTCGAGCTGGACCAACGGCATGATCACCGACCTCTATGCGGACGACGGCGACGGTCTCAACAAGCGCCGCGGCCGGCCGATTCCGGGCCGGTTCTGCGTCTACGACAACCAGGCCTTCGCCGCCGCGCCGGACCGCGGCGGCGGCCTCGCTTATCCGGCCGACTGGGATTCCTATCATTGCGAGCTGGCCGATCCGGCCTTCCCCGCGGTGATGGACGATTATTGGCAGGCGGCCGGCAATCGCCCGGAGAAATGCCGCCACGACAAGCTGACGCGCCAGTTCCTGCTCGACCGGGTGCAGACGATCATGGCCCGTTGAGGAGCGACGCAATGGAACCGATCAGGCCCAAGGACAAGCAGAAGGCCCTGCGCACCGGCGCGACCGAGGAGGAGCTGGCCGAGTATAACCGGCTGATCGCCCAGCGCTTCACCACCAATCCCTATGCGCCCAAGTCGGCGGACGACAAGCGCTCCGAAAAGGAACGCGAGCAGCGCATCGCCGACCTCCACCACAAATTGTTCAGCGACGTGTGAGGCCCTGGCCCTCGCCGTCCGGCGATGGAGGGGCATCGACCGACCAGTCCACCACTTCCCAGCCCTCCGCCCGGGCCAGCCGCACCAGCCGGGCATGGGCGTTGGCCGCGACCGCTTCATCGGCCCAGCGGTGGACATGGTGGTCGGAGACATGGTCGGAATAGAAGCGGATGTGGACCGCCTCGCGGTCGAGGCCCTCGCGCTGCAGCCAGGCGAGGATCATGTCCTTCTTGGCCGGGCCGTAGCAATTGGCCCCGTCGATCTTCGCCACCACCCGCCCTTTCGTGTCCAGGCCGGTCTCGGTGGCGACGACGTCGTCGAAGCCCAAGCGGCGGGCGATGGCGGCGGCGTAGAGGCGGTATGAGGCGGTCGCCATCACCAGCCGCCGCCCGGCGGCGCGGTCGGCGGCGATGGCGCGGCGGGCGCCGGGCATGATGTTGCCGGCGACCTGCTTCTCGGCGAAGCTCTCGACCACCGGCTCGAGCCGCTCCGGCGCGACGCCGCGGCCGACGAGCAGGAGGTAGTTGATCTCCTTGAGCCGGCCGCGGTCGATCAGCCGCAGCGCATAGGCGACCATCGCCAACAGCACCAGCGGCAGCAGCGCCAGCCGCCACGGCGCCAGCGCGAGCGCGGCATGGACCAGGAACGGCGTGTAGGTCGCCCGCCGGGTGATCGTCCGATCCATGTCGTAAATGGCGAGAAGCGCCTTCATGGAAAGCGCCTCAAGCATCCGTGCAGGGCCTTGTCCAGTTGCCCGTACCGGGGAATTGAAGCATGACCGGCGGAATGAGCACGCTCGCCCGCTTCACCGAGATCGTCGAAGGCGACCGCCGCGTGCTTCGCTTTCAGGGGGACCTCACCCTGTCGCGGCTCGGCGTCCTGCCCAACAAGCTCGATCGCCTGAAGGGCAACGGCTTCGTCGTCGACCTCAGCGAAATCCGGCGGATGGACACGATCGGCGCCTGGATCGTCTACCGCACCGCCCGCGACCGCGGGGGCGACATAATCGGCGCCGACGAAGCCGCGGCCACCCTGCTCGACCAGGTCAGGCAGGCCGACCAGCCGGTCAAGGTCCGGCCCGATCCGCCGCCGCCCTTCCAGCGAGTGCTCGACCAGCTCGGCTCGGCCACGGTCGATGCCGGGCGCACGTTCGTCGGCCTGCTCGGCTTCTTCGGTGCAATGCTGCTTTCCATCGGCCGCGTCGTCACCCATCCCCGCCGCTTCCGCTGGAACGCCGTCATCCAGCGCTTCGAGGTGGTCGGCGTCCATGCCTTCGGCATCATCGGCCTGATGAGCTTCCTGGTCGGCATCGTCATCGCCCAGCAGGGCGCCGTCCAGCTGCGCCAGTTCGGCGCGGAAGTGTTCACGGTCAACCTCATCGGCCGCAGCTCGGTCAAGGAACTGGGCGTGTTGATGACGGCTATCATGGTCGCCGGCCGTTCGGGCTCGTCCTTCGCGGCCCAATTGGGCTCGATGAAACTGGCCGAAGAGGTCGATGCGATGCGCACGATCGGAGTTTCGCCGATGGAGGCGCTGGTGTTGCCGCGCGTCTTCGCGACGGTGCTGATGATGCCGCTCCTTTCCTTCTATGCGGCGATCGTCGCGATCATCGGCGGCGGCATCTTCTGCTGGATCTCGCTGGAGATCCCGCCGGTCACCTTCGTCCAGCGCATCCGCGAGGTGGTGCCGTCCACCGATCTGTGGCAGCTGCTGATCAAGGCCCCCGTCTTCGGCCTGATTATCTCGCTGGCCGGTTGCTTCCAGGGCATGCAGGTCAAGTCCGACGCCGAGGAAGTGGGCCTGCGCACCACCACCGCGGTCGTCCAGGCGATCTTCCTGGTCATCGTCCTCGACGCCTTTTTCGCCGTCTTCTTCACCGAGATAGGCTGGCTGTGAGCGGCGAGGACGACGTCGTCATCGAGGTCCACGGCCTCACCAATCGCTTCGGCGAGCAGGTCGTGCACGAAGGCCTCGACCTCGATGTGCGGCGCGGCGAGATTCTCGGCGTGGTCGGCGGTTCGGGCACCGGCAAATCGGTGCTCATGCGTTCGATCATCGGCCTGCAGCCGCCCGACGAGGGCGAAGTGCGCGTGTTCGGCGAGCCGATGCTCGACCGCGA
Source organism: Allosphingosinicella sp. (assembly GCA_036378975.1). GTDB lineage: Bacteria > Pseudomonadota > Alphaproteobacteria > Sphingomonadales > Sphingomonadaceae > Allosphingosinicella. Next base: position 4,858 of record DASUVK010000066.1, read on the forward strand.
CGACTCCGAGTTGCAGCCGATCCGCAAGCGCTGGGGCATCCTGTTCCAGGGCGCGGCCCTGTTCTCGACCCTCACCGTCGCCGAGAACGTCCAGGTGCCGTTGCGCGAATTCTATCCGCGCCTGCCGGAGCGGCTGCTCGACGAGATCGCCGCCTACAAGATCGTCATGGTCGGCCTGTCGCCCGATGCCGGTCCCAAATTCCCGGCCGAGCTGTCCGGCGGGATGAAGAAGCGGGCCGGCATCGCCCGCGCGCTCGCCCTCGATCCGGAGCTGCTGTTCCTCGACGAGCCCACCGCCGGCCTCGACCCGATCGGCGCCGCGGCATTCGATCAGCTGGTGCTGAACCTGCGTGAACGGCTCGGTCTTACAGTCTTTCTGATCACTCACGATCTCGACACGCTCTACTCGATCTGCGACCGGGTAGCGGTGATCGCGGACCGGAAGGTGATCGCGGTCGGAACGATTACGGAATTATTGGCTTTGGACCATCAATGGATACAGGAGTATTTCAGAGGCCCGCGCGGCCGCGCGGCCGAAGAGGCCATGGAGGCCGAATCCGAAGCGCGGACGGCCGAAGCGAACGGGGGCGTTGATAGATAATGGAGACCCGGTCGAACCATATTCTCGTCGGCGCCGTCGTGATGGGCATACTCGTCGCCCTGGTGCTGTTTGTCGTCTGGCTCAGCAACGCCAGCGGCGACCAGGACAAACGCTACGACATCTTGTTCAGCCAGGCAGTCGAGGGGCTGGCCAAGGGCAGCGCGGTGACCTTCTCGGGCGTGCCGGTCGGCCAGGTCGAATCGATCAACCTGATGCCGGAGACGCCCCAGTTCGTCCGCATCCGCATCGCCGTCAGGGAGGACACGCCGGTCATCGTCGGCACCACCGCGACGATGAAGGCGACCTTCACCGGCATCGCCTCGATCCAGCTCGATCCGCCGGAGCGCGACCCCCGCCAGCGCCGGGTCGACCGTCCGATCGTCTGCCCGAAGGTCAATCCAGAGTCGCAATGCCCGTTCGGCGTGCCGCTCATCCCGACCAAGCCGGGCGCGCTCGGCCAGCTGCTGAGCAGCGCGCCGGAGCTGCTCGAGCGGGTCTCGGCGCTGACCGCGCGGCTCACCGAATTGCTCGGCGACCGCAACCAGAATTCGATCGCCGCCATTCTCGAGAACGTCCAGACGATCAGCCGCAACCTCGCCGAGCGCTCGGACGAGATCGCCGCCACCCTCGCCGAAGCGCGCATCGCCATCCGCCAGACCGGCGTCGCCGTCGAGCAGATGGGCCAGCTCGCCGACACGACCGACCAGACGCTGTCGCGCGACATCCGGCCGATGCTCGGCGACTTGCGGCAGACCATCCGCGCCGCCGAGACCAGCATGGGCAATCTCGACGCCGCGATCGGCGACGCCCGGCCGGGGCTCCAGGCCTTCTCGAAGCAGACCGTCCCCGAAGTCGGCCAATTGGTGCGTGACCTCAGGGAAATGTCCGAATCGCTGTCAGCCGTCTCCCAGCGTCTCAACCAGCAGGGGGCCGGCGGGATCATCGGCGGCCAGAAGCTGCCCGATTACAAGCCGAGGAAACAATGAGACAGACGCGCCCCGTCCTCGCCCTCGCCGCCGCCTTCGCCGTCTCCGGCTGCCTCAGCTTCGGCGCCAAGCCGCCGCCGACCCTGATGCGGCTGACTTCGGACGTCCAGCCGGGCACGTCGAGCCGTACCGCGGCCTCCGGCGCGGCGATCACCGTCGTCCCGCCCAGCGTTCCGGCCGAGCTGCAGACGCCGCGCGTGCCGGTCCGCACCGGCACCACCCAGGTCGCCTACGTCAAGGACGCGCAATGGGTGGAGTCGCCCAACATCCTGTTCGCGCGGCTGCTGTCGGCGACGATCGCGGGCCGCACCGGCCGCGTCGTCCTCGACCCGAAGCAATTCACCTTCGATCCCGGCCAGCGCCTGACCGGGACGCTCCAGGCCTTCGGTCTCGACGCCGACACCAACGAAGCGGTGCTGGTCTACGACGCCGCCATCTCGCGCGGCAAGGAATCGGTCGAGACAAGGCGATTCGAGGCGCGGGTGCCGGTCGCGGCCTTGGACGCGGCTTCCGTCCCCGCCGCGCTCAACCAAGCCGCCAACCAGGTCGCCGCCCAAGTCGCCGCCTGGGTAGGCTGAACCCCGCTCCCTTTCGGGAGAAAGCTAGACGATCGGCTTGCGCTTCAGCCGGGCGCGCAAGTCCTCCATGCCGATCCGCTCGATCATGGCGCCCTTGTCCTCAGCCGTCAGGATGGCGGCGACATGGGCGAGGATCTGGCCGGCGAGATCGAGGCTCTGGAGGGCGCGGCCGTGCCGCTGGATCAGGAAGGAATCGCCGATCAGCTCGTCGCCGAGGCTTTCGAGCAGGCGCTGGACATAGCCGAGCTCGTCCGCCAGCCGCGCCTCGAAGTCCGGACCGGGGAGCGCCGCCGCGGGCGCCCGCTGCGCAGGGCCGGGCGCCGGTCCGGTGCGGACTTCGGCCTGGATGGCGTCGACCCGCCGCTGATCGCGCAGACCGGTGCATTCCAGCGGCTTGGGCTTGCTGCCGCCGGTCCATTCGTGGACCGGCGTCGGCCCGTCGAACTTGATGCCGCGCCGGCCGCCGGCGGCCCAGGCGACGGTCGCCGGGACGTGGAGCTCCCCCCGGGTCAGGACCAGCGCCACGCCGGCATCGGGCAGTCCTGCGCCGTCCAGCAGGGCACCGGTCTCGGAGAGGTTGCGGATCCGCACGGGCAGGGTCCGGCCGCCGACCTCGACGGTCGCCGCCAGCAGCAAATTGGTGCGCGGACTGGCCCGGTCCTCCGCCCGGCCTCCCGCCTCAATGTCGCCCATCTCTCCCACCGCCGGTGCGATCTCCGCTGCGCCGCGGCCCTCGCGGTCGGGCAAGACCTTAATCGGTAATGGTTAATACGGCGCTTACCCCGAATCCCTCCGCCGAAGGGGAGCGGTCTCAGGCGAGGCTCTTGCTCGCCTGCTCGAACACGTCCTTGCTGAGGCCCGGCGCCGCCACGATCCGCTCCAGCTCCGCCTTCATCAGATCCTGCCGCAGCGCGTCGAACCGGCGCCAGCGGCCGAGCGGCGGAACCAGTCGGGCGGCGGTCTGCGGGTTGAGCTTGTCGACCGCCAGGATCATGTCGGCAAGGAAGCGGTAGCCGCGCCCCGACGGATCGTGGAAAGCGCGCTGGTTGGCCGCGAAGGCGCCGATCAGCGATCGCATCCGGTTCGGATTGGCGAGCGTGAAGTCGGGATGCCCGGCCAGGGTCTCGACCGAGGCGAGCGTGTCGTCGCGAGTCGAGACCGCCTGCACGGTGAACCATTTGTCGAGCACGAGGGCGTCGTCCCGGTAGCGCTCGTAGAAAGCGGCGAGCGCCGCCTGCCGCTCCGGCGCCTCGGAATTGACCAGGGCGCTCAGCGCCCCCTGGCGGTCGGTCATATTGTCCGCTTCGTCATATTGGCGTTTGGCCAGCGCGGCGGCGTCGTCCGCGCCCGCGGCCATCAGATAGTTGAGCGCCACCGTCTTCAGCCGCCGCGCGCCCTTGGCCGCGGGCGAATATTCGTAGCGGTTGGCGGCGGTCGAGGCGTAAGCGGCGCGCCACTGCGCTTCCAGCGAGCGGCCGAGCTCGCCGCGCAACGCCTCGCGCGCGGTGCGGATCGCGTCGGGATCGACGATCGGCATCTGTTCGCCGATGAACGATTCGCTCGGCAGCAGGACCGCTTCGGCGGTGAACGCCGGGTCGAGCGCCTCGTCGGCCAGCGTCCGCCGCACCGCGTCGACCACCGGCCCGTGCGCCGCCTCGCCGCCGGCAATCGCCGCGAGCAGGGTGTCGAGCATCAATTGCTGCATGGCCTCGTAGCGGGCGAACGGGTCATCGTCGTGCGCCGAGAGGAAGGCGAGATCCGCAGTCGACCGCTCCGCCTCGACGATCACGGGCGCCGAAAAGCCGCGGTTTATCGACAGGACGAGCTCGTCCTCGACGGCGCTGAACACCGCTTCGTCCTGGGCCTTGTCGAGCAGCACCATATGCTCGGCCACCTTCTCCCCGCTGGTGCCGAACAAGGCGACGCGCAGCGGGATCGGCATCGGCTTCTTGTCCGGCTGGCCGGGCGTCGGCGGCACTTCCTGCTCGAGCCGCACGCGGGCCGTGCCGTTCGCATGAGCAAGCGTGGCCTTCACCCGCGGCGTCCCCGCCTGCTCGTACCAGAGACGGAAATGCGACAGGTTCTCGCCGCTCGCTTCCTCCATCGCCCGCACGAAATCCTCGCAGGTCACCGCCTGGCCGTCGTGCCGCTCGAAATAGAGGTCGGTGCCCGCCCGGAATCGCTCCGGGCCGAGCAGGCTGTGCAGCATCCGGATCAGCTCGGCCCCCTTGTTGTAGACGGTGGCGGTGTAGAAATTGGCGATCTCCAGATAGGAATCGGGCCGCACCGGATGGGCGAGGGGGCCGCCGTCTTCCGGAAATTGCGCGGCCCGCAGCAGCCGCACGTCCTCGATCCTCTTGACCGCGGCCGAACCCATGTCGGCGGAGAACATCTGGTCGCGAAAGACGGTGAAACCCTCCTTCAGCGACAGCTGGAACCAGTCGCGGCAGGTGACGCGGTTGCCCGACCAATTGTGGAAATATTCGTGCGCGACCACGCGAGCGACGTCGTCGAAATCGACGTCGGTCGCGGTCTCCGGGTCGGCGAGGACGAACCGCGAGTTGAAGATGTTGAGGCCCTTATTCTCCATCGCCCCGAAGTTGAAATCGGACACGGCGACGATGTTGAACACGGCGAGATCATATTCGCGGCCGTAGACGTCCTCGTCCCACTTCATCGCGGCCTTGAGCGAGGCCATGGCGTGCTCGGTCTTGGCCAGATCGGGCTCGCGCACCCAGATGCCGAGCTCGATCCGGCGCCCCGAGCGGGTGGCGAAGACGTCGCGGTTGGCGGCGAGGTCGCCGGCCACCAGGGCGAACAGATAAGCGGGCTTGGGAAAGGGATCTTCCCATTCGGACCAGTGTCGGCCGCCGTCCAGCTCGCCGGCGCCGACCGGGTCGCCATTCGACAGCAGCACCGGATAAGCCGTCTTTTCGGCGAGCATGCGCACCCGGTAGCGGGACAGCACGTCGGGCCGGTCCGGGAAGGGCGTGATCCGCCGGAAGCCTTCCGCCTCGCACTGGGTGCACAATATCCCGCCCGATTCGTAGAGGCCCATCAGCTGGGTGTTGGCGCGCGGGGAAAGCTCGACCAGGATCTCGACCGTGGCGGCGTCGCCGCCCGGCGCCACGATCAACCGGCCGCCCTCGGAGCGGTAATCCGCCGCCTTTCCGTCGACCTTGAGCTCGAGCAGGTTCAGCCCTTCGGCATCGAGGCTCAGCGGCCGGTCGTGCGTCCCGTTGCGCGCCACGCTCAGCCGCGACCGCACCCGCGTCTTCTCCGCGCCGAGGTCGAATTCCAGCTCGATCGACGGCACGAGCCAGTCCGGCGGCCGATAGTCCGCGCGGCGGACGGGCGTGGGAGCGGCGGGAGCGTTGTGGGCGTCGAGCATGGCGCGGACTTAGGCGCGGCCGTGGGGAGGTTCAATCTTCCCCTCCCTAGAAGGGAAGGGATTCCCCATGACGGGCTTTGCCTCTACGCTCGTTGCGGGAGGGAAAGGACATGCTCACCGACATCCTGGCGGCGGCGGCCGCCGCCGCGCCCGCGTCGTTCGATCCTGAGGCGGCCACCCGCGCCTATCTCGACACGCTGCAGGGCGCGGCCCGCGCCCGTTCCGACGCCTATTTCGAGGGCGGCTACTGGCTGCTCCTGTGGGGCGCGCTGGTCAGCATCGCCTCGGCCTGGGTCATGCTTCGCTTCGGCTGGTCGGCGGCCTGGGCGCGGTGGGCCGGGCGGGTGACCCGGCGGCGCTGGCTGCAGCCGGCGCTCTACGCCCTGCCGTTCACGATCGTCGGCGTGCTGATCGTCCTGCCCTGGACGCTCTACACCGACTATTTTCGCGAAAGGCAGTACGGCCTGATGAACCTCAGCCTCGGCGGCTGGCTCGGCGAGCGGGCGATCGCGCTCGGCGTTTCGCTGGCGATGACGGCGATCCTGCTCGTCGCCCTGTTCGCGGTGATCCGCAAGGCGCCGCGCAGCTGGTGGCTGTGGGGCGCCGGTACGCTCACCGCCTTCATCGCCTTCGGGGTGCTGATCGCCCCCGTCTTCATCAGTCCCTTGTTCAACAAATATACTCCGATGGCGGAAGGCCCGCTGCGCGACCAGATCCTCGCCATGGCGCGGGCGAACGACGTCCCTGCCGACAATGTCTACGTGTTCGACGCCTCGAAGCAGACCAAGCGCATCTCCGCCAACGTATCCGGCCTCGGCCCGACCATCCGCATTTCGCTCAACGACAACCTCCTCAACCGCACCAGCCCGGCCGAGGTGAAGGCGGTGATGGGCCACGAACTCGGCCATTACGTGCTCGGCCACGTCTGGCGGCTGATCCTCCAGTTCGGTTTGGTCTTCCTGGTCGCCTTCCTGCTCCTGTGGTGGCTGACGCCGCGCGTGCTGGCTCGCTTCGGCGCGCGCTGGGGGGTGCGCGATGCGGCCGATCCGGCGGTGCTGCCCTTGTTCAGCGCGATCGCCGCGATTTACGGGCTGGCGATGACGCCGGTGCTCAACACCATCATCCGCTCCGGCGAGAGCGAGGCGGACGCCTTCGGCCTCGACGCCGCGCGCGAGCCGGACGGCTTCGCCTCGACCGCGATGAAGCTGTCCGAATATCGCAAGATCGAGCCTGGGCCGCTCGAGGAGGCCCTGTTCTTCGACCATCCCTCCGGCCGCACCCGCGTCCGCATGGCGATGGACTGGAAGGCGAAGCACCTCGCCGAGCTGCCGGCGGAACAGCGGGCGATGGTGACGCCCAAGCCCGTCCAATAGCGCGCTCCGCCCGCGCAGGTCCGAAACGGATGCTGTTGACCTTGGCGTGACGTCGTTTCCGTCGAGAATCGGCGGGACGTAGCGCGGGCGGACCGGGCCGCAGCAGCAAGCTACGGGGGGTGGCATGAATTCGAATCGGGCGCGGGGGCTGACCTGTCCTGGCTGCGGCGCCGCGGTGAGCGGCCGTTTCTGCTCCCATTGCGGTCGCGCCCTGCACGGCGACTCGCCTCTGGAGCGGGAAATCTTCGCCCTGTTCGATCGGCGCAAATGGTCCCGGCTGCTGCGAGACCTCTTCTATTCGGTGGTTCGGCCCACTTACCTCTCCCGAGCGTGGATCGCCGACGGGGACGCCACTTCGCCCTTCTGGCTCCTGGTGTGTGCGATCTCGATCAGCTTCGCCCTGTCCGCCGGGCTGCTCGACGAGATGATACGGCTGTTCGGCCACAGCGTTCTCGAGGGGACGTTCGCGTTCGCCTTCCGCCCCTTCCTGGAGGAGCGTTTCGCCGACGCGTTCAGGGCCAGCGAATCGGATCCGGTCCACTACATGTTGCGCCACCGCATCCTCTTTCAGGCGGTCGGCCTGCCCATTTCCGTGCTCGTCGGCACTTTCCCCGTCTTCTGGGTCTTCCGGCGAAGCACCGGCATGCGGTTCCAGGAGGCCTATGCGATCAACCTCTACACCCGGGCGGGGATGGAGCTGATGAGCGGCGTGCTCGTGTTCACGGCGATGATGGCCAAGCTCTACGGCTTGATCCTGCTGGCCGTGCTCTGGATGTTCCTATGGCCGGTCATCATGAGCGTCGTGGTGAGCAGGATCTACGATATCCCCAAGCGGCGCAGCATACCGCGGGGAGTGCTGGCATATCTGCTCATCCAGGTCGGGCTGATGCCGGTCATGCTCGGCATCTCCGTCATCGCGCTCCACGACAGCCGTGTCTACGACTGGTTCTACTGAGACGGCCTCTCGCTCCGCTCGGCCGGCGCATGCGCGTCGCGCGAGCGGAGGGCGATGACCAGGCCGGCAAGGGCGAGCAGGCCGCCGCCGATGGCGAGGCTCGACCAGCGATAGCCTTCGAAGACGGTGGAGAGGGCCATGGCGAGGATCGGTACGAGCACGCTCGAATAAGCCGCCTTGCCCGGGCCGACGGCGCGCATCACCGCGAAATATAGGGGGAAAGCCAGCGCCGAGGCGAACAGGCCGAGATAGACGAGGCCGAGCCAGTAAGCGGGCCGGGTCTCGATCGCCGGCACCCCGGCCACGGCCCAGGCGAACAGGGCGTTGGCGATCACGCCATAGACCATGCCCCAGGCGAGCAGGCTGGCCAGCGGCCAGACGGCGAGGCGGCGGCTCGCCTGCATGATGTTGGCCACCGAGGCGGAGAGGACGCCGAGCAGGGTGAGGCCGATGCCGAGCAGCACCTGCTCCCGCGGCACCGGACTGGCCCGCATTTCCTGGACGAACAAGAGGGCGACGCCGGCGCTGGCGATCGCCGAGCCGGCGACGAAGGCCCAGGTCGTCCGCTGCTTGAGGAACAGCCAGGCGAGCGCGCTGTTCGGCACCATCAGCAAGGCGAAGACGGTCGCCACCAGGCCGCTGGTGACGTGATGCTCGGCGGCATAGACGAAATTGAAGTTGAGGCAGAATTGCGCGATTCCGAACAAAGCGGCGAGGAAGTGACCGCGGCGGCCGAGGCGCAGGCTCGCTCCGCTCGCGGCGGCCCAGGCGAACATCGCGGCGGCGGCGATGACGAAGCGGTAGGTGACCGACCAGGCGGGCGGGACGGTGCCGAGCTGGTCCTTGATGACGATCCAGGTCGAGCTCCAGATCAGGGTGACGAGGAGGAAGGGCAGCAGGATGCGGAGGTGAAGCATGCTGGTCGCCGCCGCGGAAGGCGCCGCCCCCGCGGAGGAGGGGGCCGCCGCAGGCTCCGTCACAGAGCCCGGATCGCCGCGGCGAGCGCCTCGACATGGGCGGGATCCGAATCCCACGCCGTCACCAGCCGCGCCTCGCCGGGCCCCCAGTCGTAGAAATCGAAACCCTGGTCGCGCAGGCGCTGCGCTTCGCCGGGGGCGACCCTGAGGAAAATCTCGTTGGCCTCGACCGGTAGCACCAGCCGGTCCGGTCCCGCCGCCTCGGCGAGGCGGGCGGCGGCGTCGTTGGCCGCGCCGGCGTTGCGCAGCCACACGTCGCCGTCGAGCAAGGCGAGCAGCTGCGCGGCCAGGTAGCGGCCCTTGGACAGCAGGTGGCCGGCGCGCTTGCGGCGATAGAGCGTCGCCTGGCGGTGGCGCTCGCCGAAGAAGATCAGCGCTTCGGCCGAAAGGCCGCCATTCTTGACGAAGCCGAAGCTGAGCGCGTCGACCCCCGCTTTCCAGGTCAGCTCTGCCGGCGCCGCGCCGGTGCCGACCACGGCGTTGGCGAAACGGGCGCCGTCGACGTGGAAGCCGAGGCCCCGCGCCCGCGCCAGCTCGCCGAGCGCGCCGGTCTCCTCGGCCGAATAGACGAGGCCATACTCGGTGGCGTTGGTGATCGAGAGGGCGGCGGGCTGGGTCTGGTGGACGTCGTCCCGGACCGTCGCCAGCAGCGCCGTCACCGCCTCGGGCGTGAGCTTCGCCCCCGGCCCCTCGCCGAGCAGCAATTTGGCGCCGTGCGTGTAGAATTCGGGGGCGCCGCATTCGTCATTCTGGATATGGGCGTCGCGATGGCAGACGATGCTGCCATAAGACGGGCAGAGCGCCGCCAGCGCCAGCGAATTGGCGGCGGTCCCGGTCGCCACCCAGAGCGCCGCCACCCGCGTCTCGAACAGCTCCGAGAAGGCGTCGTCGAGCCGCCGGCTCCAGGCGTCGCCGTCATAGGCCGTGTCGAGCCGGTTGGCGGCGGCGATCGCCGCCACCGCCTCCGGGCAGGCCGCGGCCGCATTGTCGGAGAAAAAACGCATGTCCGGCCCCTTAGAGGCCGCGCCGCCCGGGTCAACGCGCTTCTCGCCGCCGCGCGGAGCGGGACGAAAAATGGCGGGCGCGTTTACTACAATTTAGGTGCCTCGCGCCTATTCCTCTCTGCCGAGAGCCAATGAGGAAAAGAACGGATGGGCGCAGAGCATTTTGTCGACGGGCCGGTGGCCGGCAAGCGCAAGGCGAAAAGGGCACGGGTGCTGCTCGCCGCGAGGCTGCAGACGCCGGCCGGCGAGATCGACGCGCGGCTTCGGGACCTCTCCCGCAAGGGGGCGCTGGTCGAATGCCGGGACGTGCCCTCGGTCGGCACCGAGGTCGTTTTCAACCGCGGCTCGACCAGCATTCCTGCCCGCGTCGCCTGGACCGGAGCGGACCGCGTCGGCCTCGAATTCGCCTATATGATCGACGAGCATGAGGTGCTGGTGCAATTGAAGCGCACCAGCAGCGACCAGAACCAGCCCCGTTTCCGCCGCCCGCGCCTCTTCGGCGAGGCGATGAGCGATCAGGAGAAGCAGCTGGCGCGTCTCTGGGGCGTCTCGGTCGGCATCGCCATTCCGGGGGAGTGAGGCCCGCCGATGAGCTTCACCGCCGAGCTCTCCACCGAACCGGACTATGACGGCCGGCGCGCTGCGCGGGCCGAAGTCGTGCTCGGCGCCGGGCTCAGGCAGCGCGGCGCCCACGCCGTCACGGTGCAGGTGCTCGATCTGTCGGTGACCGGCTTTCGCGCCGCCACCCATCTCGAGCTGATGACCGGCACGGACATCTGGCTCAAGCTGCCGGGCCTCGAATCGCTCCATTCGCGCGTCGTGTGGATGAATGGCCATCTGCTCGGCTGCGAGTTCGTGCGCCCGCTCCATCCCGCCGTTTTGGACATGATTGTCCGCAACGCGCCGCGATAGGGCGTGGACGCCCGGGCCCGATCGGCCCATCCTCCCCTATCGGCAGGGGGAAACGCCATGACCATGACGCTCTCGACGCTCGCCGCCATCTTCGCCGCCGCCGCCGCCGTGCAGCCGCCTCCGCCGCCGAAGCCCCAGCCCGCCCCTCCGCCGAAGACCCAACCGCCGCAGCTCATCATCGACACGACGACGACCATGGCGGGTCAGCCTTTGGTCGTGCCCGAGGGGCCGCTTGAGGTGGTTGCGACGCGGATCGTCATGTCGGCCGGGGCCACGATCGACACGCACATGCATTTCTGGGCCCGCTACGTTTACGTCCAGAGCGGCGAGGTGAAGCTCACGCTCCTCGATTCGGGGGAAACCGAGACGTTCAGGGCCGGCCAGATGATCGTCGAGCCGCTCGGCAAATGGCATTCGGGCGCGATCGTGAGCGACACGGTCCTGGTCGCGGTCGAGCAGGTGCCCCCGGGCCGCTGCAACACGGTGAAGCCGCCGGCGGGCGACAAGGCCAATGATTGCTGAGCGAATGAAGGGAAGGGGCCAATGAACGGCGCGACGGTTCGCAACCTAGCGATCCTTGGCTTCCTCGCTGCGGTGCTGACGGTCCTGCTCGTCTATCTCGCGCTGCGCTGAGCCGCGCCGCGACGGGCGAGTGGTGCTGCCGGTGAGGATTGAACTCACGACCTCAGCCTTACCAAGGATGCGCTCTACCACTGAGCTACGGCAGCATCTCGCCTCGCGGGAGAGGCGGCGCTATGGCCGGGGGCGCTGGTTGATGTCAAGGCGGGGCCATGGCGAAGCATGACGAGGAACGGGAGAAAAGGCTGGCCGAGGCGCTCCGCGAAAATCTGCGCAGGCGGAAGGCCCAGGCGCGGGGCGCTGAGTCTGAACTCCTCCCCGGAACGGGGAGCGGGACCGCCGCCGAAGGCGGTGGTGGAGGGGGCCCGGCGTGATCGCGGTGCTCTTGGCCGGGGTCCCTTCCACCGGCCTGCGGCTGGTCCCCCTCCCCGTACCGGGGAGGAATTATAGCGGCGCGCAGCCTGCCTCGAGCCAGGTCTTGGCCTTACCATCCAATTGCGGGCCGACCACTTCCAGCACCCTCGCGTGATAGGCGTTCAGCCAGTCCCGCTCCTCGGCCGAAAGCATGGCCACCTCCACGAGGGTCCGGTCGATCGGCGCGAAGGTGAGGGTCTCGAAGCCCAGCATCTTCTTCTCGGCGCCGTCGATCCCGCGCGGCTCGACGAGAACCAGATTCTCCACCCGGATGCCATATTCGCCGGCCTTGTAATAGCCGGGCTCGTTGGAGAGGAACATGCCGGCCCGGAGCGGCTCGTCGCCGCCCGCCTGGCTCGAGCCGGCCGGGGAGATGCGCTGCGGTCCCTCGTGGACGGCGAGATAGGCGCCGACGCCGTGGCCGGTGCCATGGGCGTAATCGAGCCCGGCCCGCCACAGATATTGCCGCGCCAGCGTGTCGAGCTGGCTGCCTCTTGTGCCCTCGGGGAAGACGGCGCGGGCGATCGCGATATGGCCCTTGAGCACGCGTGTGAAGCGGTCGCGCATCTCCGCCGTCGGCGTGCCGACCGCCACGGTGCGGGTAACGTCGGTGGTGCCGTCCGGATATTGGCCGCCCGAATCGACCAGGTAGATCGAGTTCATCTCGAGCTTGCGGTTGGTCGCCTCGCTCGCCCGGTAGTGGACGATGGCGCCGTTGGGGCCGGCGCCGGAGATGGTGTCGAAGCTGGTGTCGCGAAGGTCGCCGCAGGCCTGGCGGAATTGCTGGAGCCTCTCGACCGCGATCAGCTCGTCGACATGCCCCTTGGGCCCCTCGACCGACAGCCAGTGGAGAAAGCGGCTGAGCGCCGCGCCGTCGCGCGCCTGGGCGGCGCGGTGGCCGTCTATCTCGGCCTGATTCTTGATCGCCTTGGGCAGCACTGCCGGATCGCGCTTCTGGATGATCTTCGCGCCGGCTTGCTCCAGCGCTTCGAAGATGGCGTGCACGGCCCGCTCCGGGTCGGCGACCACGGCCTTGCCCGCCAGCGATCGCAGGTGCGGCTCGAATTCGTGGTGCTCATGGACGCGGACGCCGTTGCCGAGATGCTGGCGGACGTCGTCGCCGATCTTCTCCGAGGCGACGAACAGGTCGGCGGTGCCGTCGTCGTGGACCAGAGCGAAGGAAAGCGCGACCGGCGTGTGCTCGACGTCCTGGCCGCGGACGTTGAACGTCCAGGCGATCGAATCGAGCGCCGAGAGCACCGCCGCGTCGGCTTTCTCCTCGCGCAGCCAGTCGGCCATTTCCTGGCGCTTGGCGGCCGAGGATTTACCGGTGAAAGCGTCGGGATGGACGACCAGCCGCGCTTTCGAAGGCTCGGGCTTGTCCGCCCAGACGGCATCGATCGGGTTGCGCTGGACCGGGACGAGCTCGGCGCCTTTTTCGGCGAGCGCCTCCTTCGCCCGCTTCACCCAATCCTGGGTGTGCAGCCACGGATCGTAGCCGATCCGGCCGCCGTCGGGGGCGTGGACCCCGAGCCAGTCGGCGACGCCGGTCTCCGGCACCGACTGGTAGCTCCAATGCTCGCCGTCGACCTGGGCGCGCACCTGCAACGTGTAGCGGCCGTCGACGAAGATCGCCGCTTCCTCGGGCAGCACCGCCGCCGCGCCGGCCGAGCCCTGGAAGCCGGTCAGCCAGGCGAGGCGCTGGGCGTAGCTGCCGACATATTCGCTCATATGCTCGTCGGTCAGCGGCACGACGAAGCCGTCGAGGCGGTCCGCCTTGAGCTGCTCGCGCAGGGCGGCGAGGCGGGCTTCGTAGGTCGACATGGCAAAATCCTCAGGCAACGCTAATGGCGGTTGCGAATAGACCAGCCGGCCCCCCTACGAAAGAGAGCATGACCCTTCCAGCCCCACCCCGCGCCGAACCGCGCCCCTATCGCTACGAGCGCCACGGCCATGTGATCGAGGATTCTTATGCCTGGCTGAAGGACCCCGGCTATCCGAAGGTCGAGGACGAGGACGTCCTGGCCTATCTGAAGGCCGAGAACGCCTATTTCGAGGCGGCGATGAAGCCGCACGCCGGTCTCATCGAGACCCTGTTCGAGGAGATGAAGGGGCGGATCAAGGAGGACGAATCGTCGGTCCCGGTCCGCGACGGCGATTGGCTCTACTGGTGGGCGTTCAGGCCCGGCGCGCAATATCGCACCTGGTACCGCAAGCCGGTCGAGGGCGGCGAGGAGCAGGTGATCTTCGACGAACCGGTGGAAGCCGAGGGCCGGGAATATTTCCGGCTCGGCGCGATCGAGGTGAGCCCCGACGGCCGGCTCGCCGCCACCCTCGTCGACGATTCGGGATCGGAGCGCTACGATCTGCGCATCCGCGACCTCGCCACCGGCAAGGATCTCGAGACCGTCACCGACGTCGGCATCGGCCAGCCGGTCTGGGCGAGCGACAGCGGCGGCATCGTCTTCACCGAGGTCAACGAGCATTGGCGCAGCTACCGGGCGCGCTTCCATCGCCTCGGCACGCCGGTTGCCGAGGACGTCACGCTGTACGAGGAGACCCAGGAGCTCGGCTTCAGCGTCGGCATCTCGCGGTCGCAGGACCGCAGCCTGATCTTCATCGCCACCGGCGACAACAGCACCACCGAGATCCGCTTCGTGTCCGCGGCGGATCCCGAAGCGCCGCTCACGCTCATCTCGCCGCGCCGCGAAAAGCGCGAATATGCGGTCGACGCCGCCCACGGCAAGCTGTGGATCGTGACCAATGACGACCATGTCAATTTCCGCCTTGCCGAGGCGGACCCGGCCCGGCCGGACGAGTGGACGACGGTGATCCCGGGCTCGGACCGAGTCTATTTGCGCGGCGTTTCCGCCTATCGCGACCATCTCGCCGTCACCGAGCGGGTCGACGGCCTCGATCAGCTGCGGCTGCGCGCCTATGACGGAGCCGAGGAGCGCATCCCGTTCGGCGAAGCCGCTTATTCGGCGGGCTTCGCCGGCAATCCGGAATTCGCCCCGGCCGCCTATCGCCTCCATTATTCGTCGATGGTCACGCCGACCACGATCTACGATTACCAGCCCGCCGAGCGGCGGCTGGAGACGCTGAAGGTCCAGGAAATCCCGTCGGGCTACGATCCGTCGCGCTATGGGACGGAGCGGCTGATGCTGCCGGCGCGCGACGGCAAGCAGGTCCCGGTCTCGATCGTCTACCCCAAGGGCTTCCCCCGGGACGGCACCGGCAAGCTCTTCCTCTACGCCTACGGCGCCTACGGCTATGCGGTGCCGCCGAGCTTTTCGACCAGCCGGATCAGCCTGCTCGACCGCGGCTACGCCTTCGCCATCGCCCATATACGCGGCGGCGACGACCTCGGCCACGGCTGGTTCCTCGACGGCAAGCTCGACAGGCGCACCAACACCTTCAACGATTTCGTCGACGCCGCCCGCGGCCTGATCGCGCAGGGCTTCACCCGCCCGGGCAACATCGCCATCCAGGGCGGCTCGGCCGGCGGCGAGCTGATGGGCGTCGTCGCCAACACCGATCCCGAGCTGTGGGGCGCGGTCGTCGCCGACGTGCCGTTCGTCGACGTGCTCAACACCATGCTCGACGAGAGCCTTCCGCTGACTCCGGGCGAATGGCCCGAATGGGGCAATCCGATCGAGGACAAGGCCGCGTTCGAGCTGATCCGCAGCTACAGCCCCTACGACAATGTCAGGCCGCAGGCCTATCCGCCGATGCTGATCACCGGGGGATTGAACGATCCCCGAGTCACCTATTGGGAGCCGGCGAAATGGGCGGCGCGGCTGCGCGGCGCCAAGACCGACGACAATCTGTTGTTGCTCAAGATCAACATGGGCGCCGGCCATGGCGGCAAATCGGGCCGCTGGGAGCATCTGCGCGAGATCGCCGAGGCCTATGCGTTCGTGCTGACCCAGATGGCCTAGGCCACCGGCTTGCGCAGCCAGACGTAGAGGTTGGACGGGCTGCGATACTGGTACCAGGGCCGCACCAGCTCCTTCAGCACCTTTTTCGGCCTTGTCGGGCTGAGCGTGCCGCGCCGCCGCAAGAAGGCGTAGCCGTGCCACGGCCCCGGCCGAATGCTCTCCAGCCCGACCCGGTCCGCCATCGCCCGCAGGGTCGAGCCGCGGAAGCAGTTGAGGTGCTCGAGCGGCTGCACCGGCATGATCGAGTCGCGATCGCCGCGATAGGCGCCCGAGCGCAGCGCCGCGACGATGGCGTCGATCCCCCGGCCGTTCGGCACCGAGATCTTGACCACCCCGCCCGGCGCCAGCGCCGCCGCCAGCCGCTCGAGCAGATCGAGCGGCTGCGCGACATGCTCGAACACCTGCTCGGTATTGATGAAATCGAACCGGTGCTCCGCAAGCTGCGCGTCCGTCACCGTCCGCACGCCGTGGGCGGCGGCATAATCCATCCGCGGCTCAGCGAGATCGGAGCCGTAGGATTCGCAGCCCAGATGCTTCGCGATCCGGGCCCACAGCGCCCAGCCCATGCCGTAATCGAGCGTCTTCATCCGCTCGAGCGGCAGGCCGAGATAGGAGGAAGCGGCCATCAGCTCGTGCGCGTCGCGCGATTCCGGAATCGCCTCGATCTCGGCCCGGTAGGTGTCGATGTTCCGCTCCGGATCATCCGGCTCCTCCACCCAATGGGTGTAGAGCTCGGCCAGCAGCTCGGCGTCGCCGACATGATGCTGGTAGACGAGGTCGCAGCGCGGGCAGCGCCGAAGCTCGTAGGGCGCGTTGCGCAGGACGGCCGGATCGATGTGGTAATAATCGCGCACAAAGGTGCCGACGCCGCCCTCGCCGAACGGAGTGGAATAGACCGTCTCCTGGCCGTCCGACCGGCAGGCGGGGCAGGAGCTGCGGGTTTCGAACCGGTAGGGGTTCATGCCGCCGCGCCTTCCCGCTTCTTCAGCAGCGGCGCGATCGCCGCGCGATAATCGTCGACGCTCCGGCGCAGCGAAAAGCCCTCGAGGCCGACCGCCCTGGCCCGC
>DASUVK010000067.1:0-2709 GCA_036378975.1 Allosphingosinicella sp.
GCAGGGCCGGCCGCCGGCCGCCGCCGCTCCGGCGGGGGAAGAGGCGGACGAGGCCGATCCCTTCGAGAGCGAGGAGGTCTGGCAGGACAAGGCCGGACGCTGGCGGACCACCTTCCCTCCACCCGAAGGCTTCGAGGGTGATGAGGAAGGCGTCTGGAACGGCGTCGACTGGTACAGCCGCTCGCTCGACCCCCGCGAGCAGGCGGCGGTCGAGGCGCTCCTCGCCAGAGCCGATGAGACGGCGGCGCAGGAACGAGCCCGCGAATGCGGCCGCCGCGACCGCTTCTTCGGCTTCGCGGGCGGCGAAAATTCTTCCTTTAGGGAAGCCGAACCTTATGCAACTTCCGAACCGTCCGGCCCGGCGCAAGGCCCGATCGAGTACAAGTCCTTGGTGCCCCCCAGCCCCACCGGCGAGCTCCCGCGGTCCGGAATTGCGACGCTGTGAAGCTTCCCAGGTCTGCCGGCGGAAATCGCGCCATGCCGGATCGGCTGCCGCGGAGCTGGCCCCACGACCACCCGCCAGGTAGCGGCCGCCGCTTCGCCTGCGCCACATCCAAATCCCCCCTCCCCGGCATCCTTATCGATGAACCGCCGGGAGAGACGATGTGAAGCCGATACCGCGCCGCCAGGGCCCGCTGCGCCTGTTCGACGAGGACAAGGACCGCCTCGTCATCCTGTTCCTCGCTAAGCACGCTTTGTCGGGCGGCGTCCCGGACGCCGAGGACGGCACCCACGCCGTCTATCATCACGAGCTGCTGACCACCTTGAAGACGGCCGGCTTCTGGGTGATCGCCGCCAACGACTTCGATTCGATCTGGGAGAGGCCGAGCGCCGATTTCGTCGTCCCCCTGCTCAACCGCGCCGGCTTCCTCAACTCCGAGATGCTCGCGCCTCTGCTGCTCACCCGCCACGGTGTCCCCTTCCTCGGCGCCGCGCCGATCCTGCGCGGCCTGTCCGACGACAAGCATTTGATGAAGACCGCCGCCCGCCAGCTCGGCGTGCCGGTCACCAAGTGGGCGATCCACCGCCGCGGCCAGGGCCCGGTCGAGGCGCCGCCCTTCGCCTGGGAGCGGCTGGTGGTGAAGCCCAATGCCAGCTCCGCTTCGTGGGGAGTCCGCATCCTCGAGGGCTGGGACGAGGCCAAGGCCCATGCCGGGCATATCCTCGCTTCCGGCCACGACGTCGTCTTCGAGCCCTATGCGCCTCTGATCGACATCGCCGTGCCGGTGGTCGGCGCCGACGGCCCGTGGCTGCTGCCGCCCATGGCCTATTGCCCCGAAGTGCCGGGCGGCCCGCGCAGCTACGAGGAGAAAAGGGGCCTGGTCGAGACGGCCGACGACCCGCTCGAGCCGGTCGACGATCCGGAGCTCGCCGGCCGCCTCCACGCGTCGGTGCGGCGGCTGCTGCCCGAATTGTGGCCGTTCGATTATGGCCGCTTCGAATTCCGCTACGATCCCGCCACCGGCGACATCCGCTTCATGGAGGTCAACCTCTCCTGCAATCTGTGGTCGCGCAAGACCATCTCCCGTTCGGCCCGGTCGCTCGGCGTCAACCATGCCCGGCTGGTCGAGACGATCGTCGCCCACAGCCTGCTGCGCCAGGGCGTCGTCCGCAACGTCGTGCGGCTTTACTGATGGCCCCGCCCCGCAAAAATCGCTGTTCCGCGGCCGCCGTCTCATCCAAACCGGGCGCTGCCGGCATCATGACCCTTGCCGGCCGAATGCGGGGAGAGACGAACAGTGGACCAGCAGCTTCTTCTGGCCTTCATGGCGGCGGGCCTGTTCATTGCCGCCTTCCATTTCATGCGGCTGCGTCACGACAATCAGGACCAGAAGACGCTCCAGGAAGCGATCCGCGCGGGCTCGCCGATCGTGCCGGAGCTGTTCGAGCAGCTGCGCGACCGGCCGCGGCGGCGCAGCCAGACCACCGGCCTGGTGCTGGTCGCGCTGGCGGTCGCCATCGTCGGATCGGGAATCATCCAGGGCGGCGAGCAGAATATCCGCAGCGCCGGCTCCGCGGCCCTGTTCCCCGCGCTGATCGGCATCGTCGTCTACTGGCGCTCGCTCCTGAAGAGGCGCGGTGGCTGAGACCGGCGCGCCGGACGAGACGCTGGCCGTCGCCGCCGCGCGCGGCGACGCGGCCGCGTTCGAGGCGCTGGTGCGCCGGCACGAGCGCGTCGTGAGAGGTTTCCTCGCCCGCCTCGCGCCCGGCCGCGCCGACGATCTCGCCCAGGAGACCTTCCTCACCGCCTGGTCGAAGGCCGCCGCCTTTGCCGGCCAGGGCCGCTATCGCGGCTGGCTGCTGCGCGTCGCCTGGACCACCTTCCTGATGGACGTGCGCGGGCGGGGGCGGCGCCTGCCCGCTTATGCCGGCACCGGCGCGGTCCCAGAGCAGGCGGGCCCCGGCGACGCCGAGCGCGACCTCGTCGTCGAGGACGCGCTCGGCCGACTGCCCGAGCCGGAGCGGGCGGCGGTGGTGCTGTGCCTGGTGCTCGGCCATTCGCATCGCGAGGCCGCCGCGATCCTGGACATGCCGCTCGGCACGCTCAAGACCCGCGTCGCGCGGGGCAGCGCGAAACTGCTCGATCTGCTGGGAGACGATGATGACGACGCCTGACCGCCTCGCCCGCCTCGCCCGCCGCCTCGCCTTGCCGGAGCGCGGGCCCGACGAAGCCTTCGTCGCCCGCGTCCAGCTGGCGCGCCGCGCCCG
>DASUVK010000068.1:0-26071 GCA_036378975.1 Allosphingosinicella sp.
CCCATGGACATGCTGCGCGACGCCGACATCGACCCCGCCCCGCTGGCCGGCAAGACGGTGGCGATCATCGGCTATGGCAACCAGGGCCGCGCCCAGGCGCTCAACCTGCGCGACAGCGGGGTCGCGGTCACGATCGGCCTGCCGGAAGGCTCGTCCAGCCGCGCCCGCGCGGCGCAGGACGGGTTTGACGTCATGACGGCGGCCGAGGCCTGCGCCGGCGCCGACCTCGTCGTGATGCTGGCCGCCGACGAGCGCCATGCGCGGATCTATGCCGGAGAGGTGGCGCCGCACCTTGGCGAAGGCGGCACATTGGTCTTCGCCCACGGGCTCAGCATCCGCTTCGCGCTGGTCGAACCGCGGCCCGACCTCGACGTCCTGCTCGTCGCTCCCAAGGGACCGGGAACGGCCTTGCGCCGCGAATATCAAAGCGGCGGCGGCCTGATCTCGCTGTTCGCGGTCCACCAGGACGCCAGCGGCCGCGCCGAGGCGACCGCCTTGTCCTACGCCGCCGCGATCGGCAGCGGCCGGATCGGCATCCTGCGCACCAGCTTCGCCGAGGAATGCGAGGCCGATCTGTTCAACGAGCAGGCGGTCCTGTGGGGGGCGATTCCCGAATTGATCCATGCCGGGTTCGAGACCCTGGTCGACGCCGGTTTCTCTCCCGAAATCGCGTATTTCGAATGCCTTACCGAAGTTAAGTTGATAGCCGATCTGATCTACGAGCGCGGCATAGCCGGGATGCGCGAGGCGATCTCCAACACCGCCGAGTTCGGCGCCTTGAAGGGCGGCGCGCGGATCGTCACCGCCGACGCCCGCACCGAAATGCGCCGCATCCTGCGCGAAGTCAGGAGCGGCGCCTTCGTCAAGGAGCTGATCGCCGACGCCGAAGCCGGCTATCCGCGCCTGAAGGCGAGCCGCGCCCGCGCGGCTGCCCACCCGATCGAGCAGGTGCGCGAAAGCCTCCGCCGCCTGACCGACAATCGATGATCTTCACTCAAACCCGCCGGCTGATCCTGCGCCGCCCGCGCGAATCCGACCTGGAGCCGCTGCTGCCGGGCTGGTCGGATCCCGTAATGACCCGCTACATGAACCCGCGCGACGATCCGCGCGGGTTCCTCGCCGGGATGATCGCCGACATGCGGGCGAAGGCGCCCGGGGAGAGGGAGCCGGGCGGGCCCTGGTACAATCTGGTGGTCGAGCGGCGCGAGGACGGGGCAGTGGCCGGCGACCTCGGCGTCGGCTTCGACGTCCCGGGCGAGCGCCAGGTCGAGCTGGGCTGGCGCATCCTTCCCGCCTTCCAGCGCCGCGGCTATGCCCGCGAGGCGGCGGCCGGCCTGATCGGCTGGCTGATCGAGGCGCACGGCATCCACCGCTTCGTCGGCATCGCCGCCTCCGCCAACGCCGCCTCGATAGCGCTGCTGCGCTCGCTCGGTTTCCGCCAGGAGGGCCATTTCCGCGAGAGCTTCTGGCGCAACGGCTGCTGGCTGGACGACGATTATTACGCGTTGCTGGCGAGCGAGTGGGACGAGGCCGCGCCGGCGGATGGCTGAGCGCCCGGCCAGGCGGAGCCTGCGCATCCTCGAAACGGCCCTGATCGCTGCGGTCGCCGCCGGCGTCGGCTGGTGCGGCTGGGGGCTGTGGCACGACCGCCGGCTGGCGGCGGGGCTGGCGCAGGTCCATCTCGGCATGGGCCGCGAGGCGGTCGAAGCGGTCCTCGGCCGGCCGGACTGGGTGGGCGGGTGCGGCGCTCGCATCGCCGCGATGCCGCGCGAGGGCTGCGCCCGCGAGCTCGGCTACGCCTCTGCCTTCGCGCCGCTGCTTCCAACTTATTATCTCGTCCAGCTCGACCGGCGCGGCCGGGTGATCGAGGCGGAAGCGCTCGGCGCCCGGTGATCCCCAATCACCCCGCGAGGATTGAACCGATATATGGCTTGGGGCTAATCCGGGCCATGCTCGAAGCCGCGCGCCGCCGTTATCTCGACATCCTCGCCTCGGTCTACATCTATAACGAGCATCGCGGCTACACGAGCATCGACCGGGTGCTCGATGCAGTGCGCTCGCGACATCCCGGCGCCCGCGCCTTCATCGCCGCGGTCGAGAAGCACCGGCGCGACGAGCGCCACCATTATCTGATGTTCCGCCGCTATTTCGAGGATATGGGGCGGATGCCCTATCGGGTCGACGCCACCTGCGGCCATATCGACCGGCTGATCCGACTGACCTTCGGCTGCGGCATCGACGATCTCGACACCGCGGAGATCATCGACAGCCCACCCCTGTTCCACAAATTGTGCCGGATCATCATGCTCACCGAGATGCGCGGGATGCGCCAGGTCGAGATCCTGCTCCACTCGCGGCTGATGACCCGGAACACGAGGCTGGTGAAGATCTTCAAGGTGATCGAGCGCGACGAGCCGAGCCACTGGCTCCCCTACCAGGCCTGGCTGGAGGCGCATGGCGGCGGCCGGCCGACGCGCGGCGAGCAAGCGGCCGATTTCTGGGTCCACCGCACCTTGCTGACGGTGAAGCTGCCCGCGCTCTACCTCAATCCGCGCCTGCCGCGCCGGACCGACTGGCACGATGCGGGGGAGGCGGGGGCGGCGGTGCATTGATGGACGCCCGTCTCCGACCCGCCTGGCTGCCGCCGCCCGACGGCTCGCGCGACCGCCGAGTCGACGATCCGACCAACGTCTGGGTCGTCCACCTCGCCGGGCGGATGCTTCTGCCGGCCGCGCTCAAGGCCGGGATTTCGGCCAATATGGTCTCGTTGGGCGGCCTCGCGCTGGGCACGGGCGCTGCCGCGGCCTTCCTCGGCTGGCGCGATCCGGCGCTGGCGACGCTCGGCTTCCTGCTGTGCATCGGCTGGCTGATCCTCGACGGCCTCGACGGCATGATCGCTCGAGCTACCCTGACCGCCAGCGCGCTCGGCCGCTTCCTCGACGGCGCCGTCGACCATGGCGTGTTCCTGCTCCTCTATCTCGCGCTCGGAGCGTCGATCGACACGCCCGAGGCGTGGATCACCGGCACGCTCGCCGGCCTCGTCCACGGCGTCCAGTCCAACCTCTACGAGAGCGAACGGGGGCGTTATCACCGCCGCCTGCGCGGCGATCCGGGCGGCGAGCCGCCGCCGCCCTCGCCCTATCGGCTGGCTCGCCTTTACGACCGGGTCGCCGGCTCGCTCGACCGCCTCGCCGGCCGCTTCGACCGCGCTCTGGCCGCCGCGCCCGACCGCCGCGCCTTCGCCGCCGCCTACGCGCGGCGGGCGGCGCCGGCGCTGCGGCTGATGAACCTGCTCAGCGCCAACATGCGAGTCGTCGCGATCTACGCCGCCTGCCTCGCCGGGGATCCGATGTTGTTCTGGTGGTTCGAGCTGGGGCCGCTGACCCTGCTGACCGCGGCCGGCATAATCTGGCACCGCCGGATCGAGGCCCGGCAGGTCGCGGCTCAGGCGCGCCGGGCGACGTAGAAGGTCGCGGCGATCCGCGGCGGCGGCGGGACGAAGGTGAGCAGGAACAGCATCAGGAGCAGGGCCGCGTCGGCTAGGCGGCTGCGCAGGAACAGGGTCCGGGCGAAGCGGTAGGGCTCGCGATCGGCGAGGAGCTCCGCCGCCGCGGCGAAATCCTCGGCGCGAACCCTCAGCCTGACGCCGCCGAGCGCGACCGCGAGCGGCCAT
Source organism: Allosphingosinicella sp. (assembly GCA_036378975.1). Taxonomy (GTDB): domain Bacteria; phylum Pseudomonadota; class Alphaproteobacteria; order Sphingomonadales; family Sphingomonadaceae; genus Allosphingosinicella. The sequence continues at coordinate 3,674 of DASUVK010000068.1, forward strand.
TCGACGGCGGCATGGCCGTCGCCGACCGTCGAGGTCCACAGGCCGTGCGCCTCGAGCCAGGAGCGGAGCAGGCCGAGCTCGGACCGGTCGTAGACCGCGGCGATCGTGCGCAGCTCGCCGCTCACCTGCGTCCCAACCCATCGATGCCGCCTCGGGCCCTTAATTGGGGACAGCTACCGAATTCGGTCGCAGGGCGGCCGGCCCCCACGCAAGCGAACCGAATTCGGTAGCTGTCCCCAATTGGCAATTACTTGCGCCCGAACAGTTTTTCGATGTCCGCATGAGCCAGCTTGACCCAGGTCGGGCGGCCGTGATTGCACTGGCCCGAATGCGGGGTGATCTCCATCTCGCGCAGCAAGGCGTTCATCTCGGCGACCGAGAGGATGCGGCCGGCGCGGACCGAGCCGTGGCAGGCCATGGTGGCGGCGACATGATCGAGCTTGTCGCGCAGGGCGAGGGCGTCGTCGAAGGCGGCGAGCTCGTCGGCGAGATCGGTGACGAGGCCCCTGATGTCGCCATTGCCGAGGATGGCCGGCGTGGCGCGGACGAGGATGGCGCGGGCGCCGAAGCGCTCGAGCTCGAGGCCCATCTCGGTCAGCTCAGCCGACCGCGCCTCGAGGCGGTCGCAGGCGGGCTCGTCCAGCTCGACAACCTCGGGAAGCAGCAGGGCCTGGCGGGCGACGCCGCCATTGGCCATTGCCCGGCGCATCCGCTCCAGCACCAGCCGCTCGTGGGCGGCATGCTGGTCGACGAGGATCAGGCCGTCCTCGGCCTCGGCGACGATATAGGTGGCGGCGACCTGGCCGCGGGCGACCCCCAAGGGGAAGCGATTCGCCTCGGGCGGCGGCGCGAAGGCGCTCTCGCCGCGGGCCTGGGGAAGATAATCGGCGCGGGCGTCCGCCACCCGTTCCTGCGTCGCCCCCGCGAAAGCGGGGGTCCAGAAGGAAGGTGGATTCCCGCTTTCGCGGGAATGACGATATTCACCCGGAGCGCTCTGCCAAGGGACGTTTTCCGCGGCGCGCTGGACGCTTCGGAAGCCTGCGCCGTCGAGCGCGTGGCGCAGCCCGCCGACGATGAGGCCGCGCATCCCCGCCGGGTCGCGGAAGCGGACCTCGGTCTTGGCGGGATGGACGTTGACGTCGACCTCGCCGCCGGGGAGGTCGATGAACAGGGCGACGACCGGATGGCGGTCGCGGGCGAGCAGGTCCTGATAGGCGGCGCGGACGGCGCCGATCAGCAGCCGGTCCTTGACCGGGCGGCCGTTGACGAACAGATATTGATGGTCGGCGACGCCGCGGTTGAAGGTCGGCAGGCCGGCGACGCCGCCCAGGCGGGCCGGGCCGCGATCATAGTCGATGGCGACGCTGTTCTCGTGCAGGGCGCGGTCGGTGAGCGCCGCGACTCGCGCCGGGCGGTCCTCGCCGGGCTGGACCGAGAGAGTGCGGCGGCCGTCATGCTCGAGCGTGAAGCCGATGTCGGGCCGCGCCATGGCGAGCCGCTTCACAGCGTCGAGGCAAGCGGCATATTCGGATCGCTCGGAGCGCAGGAACTTGCGGCGGGCGGGGACTCGGGCAAACAAATGCTCGACCCGGATGCGGGTGCCGGGCGGGAGCGCGGCGGGCCCCTCCCCTTCGAGCCGGCCATTGTCGACGGTCCGCGACCAGCCGTCGGCGCCGCGCACCCGGCTCTCGACGGTGAGCCGGGCAACGCTGGCGATCGACGGCAAGGCCTCGCCGCGGAAGCCCAAGGTGGTCACCGCCTCGATCTCGTCGCCGGGCAGCTTCGACGTGGCATGGCGCTCGAGCGCGAGGGCGATGTCGCCGCGGCTCATGCCGCAGCCGTCGTCGGCCACCTCTATCCAGTTCGTGCCGCCGCCGCCGAGCGCGACGGCGATCCGGGTCGCGCCGGCGTCGACCGCATTCTCGACCAGCTCCTTGAGCGCGCTGGCCGGTCTTTCGACCACTTCACCGGCGGCGATGCGGTTGACGAGATGCTCGGGCAGGCGGCGTATTGACATCGATCCAGTCTCTAGACCAAGCCGGCGCGTCCCGCGACATGTTGTTAACTGCTTGTGGCGCAAGCCGTGGGGTCATCCTATAGAGGCAAGGCTGGGCCGGCCCCCATTCTCCGCAGCGCCGGCCCTTCAGGAAGCGAGACCTGTCACGATGTCCCTTTTGCGTTTCTTCAAGTTCCCGTCCCACGACATGGCGATCGACCTCGGCACGGCCAATACGGTGGTCTACGTCCGCGGCCGCGGCGTCGTGCTGAACGAGCCGTCGGTGGTGGCGATCGAAACCATCAACGGGGTGAAACGGGTGAAGGCGGTCGGCGACGACGCCAAGATGATGATGGGCAAGACTCCCGACCAGATCGAGGCGATCCGGCCGCTGAGGGACGGCGTCATCGCCGACATCGACGTCGCCGAGCAGATGATCAAGCATTTCATCCAGAAGGTGCACGGCAAGCGCCGCTTCCCGCGCTGGCCGGAGATCGTGATCTGCGTGCCGTCCGGTTCTACTTCCGTCGAAAGACGCGCGATCCGCGACGCGGCGTCCAATGCCGGCGCCTCGCAGGTGTGGCTGATCGAGGAGCCGATGGCGGCCGCGATCGGCGCCGACATGCCGGTCACCGAGCCGATCGGCTCGATGGTCGTCGACATTGGCGGCGGCACCACCGAGGTGGCGGTATTGTCGCTGCGCGGCCTCGCCTACACCACGTCGGTCCGGGTCGGCGGCGACAAGATGGACGAGGCGATCTCCTCCTACGTCCGCCGCAACCACAATCTGCTGATCGGCGAGGCGACCGCCGAGCGGATCAAGAAGCAGGTCGGAATCGCCAAGCCGCCCGCCGACGGCGACGGGCTCGAGGTCCACATCAAGGGCCGGGACCTGGTCAACGGCGTCCCCAAGGAGATCACCATCAACCAGCGGCAGATCGCCGAGGCTTTGTCCGAGCCGGTCGGGACGATCGTCGAGGGGGTGCGGATCGCGCTCGAGAACACGATGCCCGAACTCGCCGCCGACATCGTCGACCAGGGCATCGTGCTGACCGGCGGCGGCGCCCTGCTGCAGGGACTGGACGAGGTGTTGCGCGACGAGACGGGGCTGCCGGTCACCGTCGCCGACGACCCGCTCACCTGCGTCGCCATCGGCACCGGCCGGGCGCTCGAGGAGGAAATCTTCCGCGGCGTTCTGCTGACCGCCTGAGGCCGGGCCGGGGAGCCAGTAGGTGGCGAAGCCATCGACCCGTCGCCCCGGCTTTTCGCGCCGGGCGCAATACGGGCTGTTCCTGTCCTATGTCATCGCCGTCGGCGGCATGCTGTTCGCGGCCTTGCTGCTGCTGATCGCGATCATCGACCCGACCGGCTTCAACGCGCTCAAGGGCGCCGCCCTCGACGTCACCCGGCCGGTCGCCGCCGCCGGCCACGGCATTGCCGGCTTCTTCGGCGGCATCGGCGAATCGGTCGGCAATTATTTCCGCGCCGGCTCGCAGAATGCGGCGCTCAAGCAAAAGCTGCAGGATTCGCGCCGCAAGCTGATCGAGGCGCGGGCGACCGAGCTCGAGAACAAGCGGCTGAAGGCGTTGCTTCGGCTGACCGACGAGGTCGAGGACGAAGTGGCGGTGGCCAGGATCGTCGGCTCCTCGTTCGATTCGGCGCGCCGCCTCGCCACTCTCTCCGCCGGCGCCTCGTCGGGCATCCGGCCGGGACAGCCGGTGCGCTCGGCCGACGGGCTGATCGGACGGGTGATCGAGACCGGCCGCTGGGCGAGCCGGATCCTCCTCGTAAGCGACGGCGCCAGCAACGTCCCCGTCCGCCTCGTCCGCGACGGCACTCCGGCGATCGCCGGCGGCCATGGCGACGGCACCCTCGACCTCAAGACGCTCGAAGTGGGCCGCAATCCGTTCCGCCGCGGCGACGTGCTGGTCACCTCGGGCGTCGGCGGGGTCTATCCGCCCAACATCCCGGTCGCGGTGGTGGTGTCGGTGGACGGCGACCGGACGGTGGCGAAGCCGCTCGCCGACCCGAGCGCCGTCGATTATGCGATGGTGCTCAACATCTACCAGCCGCTCGCCGACGTGCCGCTTTCCGACACATCGGAGAATGCGCTTCGGGGAGCCGGGCAATGAGCCGCATCGCCGGATCGAGCCGCGACGTCGCCCTCATGAGCTTCCGCCGCCAGGCGGTGCCGATCCTGAGCACGCTCGCCGCCGCCTTGCTCGACCTGCTGCCGGTGGTGATGACCTGGCCGATCGTCCCCGATTTCGCCTTCCTGGTCCTGATCGCCTGGCGGCTGCTCAGGCCCGAAATGTGGCAGGCCCACACCGCCCTGCCCCTCGGTCTGTTCAACGATCTCGTCGCCGGCCACCCGATCGGCCAGTCGATGGCGTTGTGGACCCTGACCTTCCTGCTCCTCGACCTGCTCGACAGCCGCGTCGACTGGCGCGATTACTGGATGGACTGGCTGTTCGCCGCCGCCGCCATCCTGTTCTACAGCGCCGGCAGCTGGTACGTGGCGCGGCTGATGGGCAGCGCGACGCCTTATGCGGTGATGCTGCCGCAGCTCGCCATGTCGGTCTGCGCCTATCCGCTGGTGGCGCGGCTGGTGGTCGCGCTCGACCGGTGGCGGCTGTCGCGATGAGGAAGCGCGGCCGGCCGGCCATCACCGAGAACAGCCAGATCTTCACCTTCACCCGGCGCGCCCTGGTGCTGGGCGGCGCCCAGGGCGCGCTCGGCGCCCTGCTGGCGGGGCGGATGGCCTGGCTGTCGATCGCCGAGAACGAGCATTACAAGACCCTGTCGGAGAGCAACCGGGTGCAGATGCGGCTGACGCCGCCGCGCCGCGGCTGGATCGTCGACCGCGCCGGCCAGCCGATCGCGATCAACCGCAGCGACTTTCGCGTCGACATCATCCCCGACCGGCTGCAGGACCCCGACCATATCCTCGCCGAGCTGACCCGGCTGCTGGCGCTGCCCGCCGACGAAGTGGAGCGGATCCGCGAGGAGCTCGGCCGCGCCGCCGGCTACCAGCCGGTGCCGGTGGCGGAGAATCTGCCGTTCGAGAAATATGCCGCGGTGACGGTGCGGCTGCCGGAGCTGCCGGGCGTGTCGCCGCTTCGCTCCTTCTCCCGCTTCTATCCCGACGGCGCCGCCGTGGCGCATCTGGTCGGCTATGTCGGCACGCCCAACAAGGAGGAATATGAGAAAGAGGGCAAGGCGCCCCTGCTGATCACGCCCGGCTTCAAGATCGGCAAGGAGGGCCTGGAAAAGACGATGGAGCCGCGGCTGCGCGGCCAGCCGGGAGCGCAGCGGGTCGAGGTCACCGCGCGCGGCAAGCTGGTGCGCGAGCTGACCACCGTCCAGGACCGCAGCGGCGGCGTCCTGCCGCTGACCATCGATGCCGGCCTGCAGACCTTCGCGGCGCGGCGCCTGGGCGAGGAATCCGGCTCGGTGGTGGTGCTCGACTGCCTGACCGGCGACATATTGGCGATGGCGTCGATGCCGGCCTACGATCCCAACAGCTTCACCGACGGCATCAGTCAGAACGAATGGAAGATGCTGGCCCGGGACGAGCGCAAGCCGCTCCTCAACAAGGCGCTGAACGGCCTCTATCCCCCCGGCTCCACCCTCAAGCCGATGGTCGCCATGGCCCTGCTCGAGGCCGGCATCGATCCGACCGCGCGGATCAACTGCCCGGGCGGCTTCCAGCTCGGCAACCGCTTCTTCCGCTGCCTCGGCCGCCACGGCTCGATGAACATGCACACCGCCATCGCGCGCAGCTGCAACACCTATTTCTACGCCATGGGCCGCCGCGCCGGCATCGACATGATCTCGGCGATGGGGCGGCGCCTGGGCTTCGGCCAGAAGTTCGACCTCCCGGTGGTCTCCCAGAATTACGGCACCATGCCGAGCGCGGAGTGGAAGCGGGCGCGCTATGCGAAGAGCGCGAAGCTGGTCGAGCGGCCGGACTGGACCGAGTCGGATACGCTCAACACGTCGATCGGACAGGGGTTCGTAATCGTCAATCCGCTCCAGCTGGCGGTAATGGCGGGGCGGGTCGCGTCGGGGCTCGACATCCAGCCCAACCTCATCCGCCGCCGCCGGCCCGCGCCCGCGCCTTTGCCCTTCGCGAACGAGCATTTCGAGACGGTGCGCAAGGGCATGTGGGAAGTGGTCAACGGCGCCGGCACCGCCGGGCGCAGCCGGCTCGAGCTGCCCGGGATCGAAATGGCGGGCAAGACCGGCACCGCCCAGGTCCGCCGCATCACCAGCGGCCAGCGCGGCCAGTCCGGCGCCTGGAAATATCGCGACCACGGCCTGTTCGTCTGCTTCGCCCCCGCCGCCAGCCCGCGCTACGCCGCCTCGGTGGTGATCGAGCACGGCATGGGCGGCGCCCGCGCCGCCGCGCCGGTCGCCAAGGACGTGCTCACCTATCTGTTCGACAAGGCCAAGGCGCTCGAGGCGCTGGCCGGCTTCGAGGAGCAATGGGGCGGCACGCTCGCCGAGCGGATGGAAGCAAGGGCCAGAAGCTGGGCGGCGGGCCAGGCGGTCGCGCACGACGTCGCCGGCGCGCAATGAGCCTCTCGCTCGTCCCCGCCTCGGTCGCCCAGCTGCCGTGGCGGCCGATCCTGCTCTCCTCGGCGATCACCGGCTTCGGCCTGCTCGTCCTCTATTCGGCGGCCGGCGCGCATCTGATGCCCTGGGCGCTGCCGCAGGGAGTCCGCTTTCTCGTCTTCACCGCCATGGCGGTGGCGCTCTCGCGCCTGCATCCGAACCGGCTCAAGCAGGTCGCCTTCCCGGCTTACGGGGTGGTGCTGGTGCTGCTCATGCTGGTCGAGGCGATGGGCTTCGTCGGCGGCGGCGCCCAGCGCTGGATCAATCTGGGCTTCATCAACCTGCAGCCGTCCGAGCTGATGAAACCGGTCATCGTGCTCGCCGTCGCCCATTTCTATGCGCTGCTGCCGGTCGGCGAGATACGCCGGTGGAGCGCGATCTGGCCCGCCGCGGCGCTGATCGCCATTCCCGCCGGCTTGATCCTCGTCCAGCCCGATCTCGGCACCGCATCCATGGTCGTGTTCGGCGGCCTCACCATCATGTTCCTGGCGGGGCTGCCGCTGCGGCTGTTCATCGGCGGCGCGGCGGCGCTGGCGGTGGTGGTGCCGATCGCGTTCAGCTTCCTCCACGACTACCAGCAGAAAAGGGTGCTGATCTTCCTCGATCCGGAGGCGGATCCGCTCGGCTCGGGCTATCATATCAGCCAGTCGAAGATCGCGATCGGCAGCGGCGGCGTGTTCGGCAAGGGCTTCCTCAACGGTACCCAGAGCCATCTCGATTATCTGCCGGAGGGCCATACCGACTTCATCTTCGCAACCATGGCCGAGGAATGGGGGCTGATGGGCGGGCTGTTCCTGATCGTCTGCTTCGGCATGCTGCTGCGCTGGGGGATCGGCGTCGCCCTGGACGCCAAGGACCGTTTCCAGCGCCTGGTCGCGGCCGGGCTGACGACGACCATCTTCTTCTACGTCGCGATCAACCTGATGATGGTGATGGGCCTCGCGCCGGTGGTCGGCATTCCCCTGCCGCTCTTCTCCTATGGCGGCTCGGCGATGCTGACGATCATGCTGTGCCTCGGCATGCTGATGGCGATCGAACGCCACAACCGGGGCGAGCGCCGGCGCTGATCGGGGACAGTTACCGATTTACGAAAACGGCGGTTCCACGGATGGCGGTCGCCGGTGGCTACGCTGGCCACCCGGGGGGTTGCGCCCAGCGTGATCGCCAGCCCGCCGCTCTTCGCCAGGAAATCCCGGTCCGCCTTCAGCCATCGCGGCCGGCATGCCGCCGGCAGACGGCGGTCCGAGACGATGATGTCGGCGCCGGCACAGGCGTCGCGAAGCGCGCCGATCGGCACCAGCCGGCCGCTGCGGCTGGCGAGCAGGCGCCAGCCGCGCAGCTCCGCGGCGCAGAAATCGGCGCTGCACGCGGCCGTCGGCAATCGCTCCAGCTCGCCGGGCTCCGCCTCCAGCCCCGCGCTCTGCGTCAGGAGGTCGCGGACATAATCGCCGGCGCGGCCGCGCAGCAGCGCCAGCTCGCCCGACGGCGCCTTCACCGCGAGATGGCGGCCGTCGCCGGTGACCAGCAGGTCGGGGACCGGCGTCGACAGCGCCGCGACGGCGCCGGCGGCGACGGGGACGAGGCCCCAGCGGCGCCAGCGCGTCCGCCACAAGGCGAGCCAGAGGCCGCCGCCGACCATCGCGGCGAAGGCGGCCGTCCCCATCGTCGGCAGCCTCGCCACCGCCCCGGGCATGGCGGCGGTGCCATAAGCGAGCGCGAGCAGGCCATCGAGCGCCACCCCGGCCAGCCACCAGAAAGGCGCGCCGAGGCCGCCGAGGTCGAACAGCAGGGCCAGCGCCTCGAGCGGCATGATGACGAAGGTGGTGAGCGGGATGGCGAGGATGTTGGCCAGCGCCCCGTACAGGCCGGCCTGGTGGAAATGCCACAGCGCGATCGGGATCAAAGCGAGCTCGACGGCGAGACCGGTGAGGACGAGGCCGAGCCCGAAGCGGCCGAGCTTGGCCGGCCAGATCTCGTCGCGCCGGGCGAGCAAAGCGCGCAGCCGCGGATGCTCGTGCAGCGCGACGATCGCGGTGATCGCGGCGAAGCTCATCTGGAAGCTCGCGCCGGGCAGCGATTCGGGCCAGAGCAGGAGCACGACGAGCGCGCCGACGGCGACCAGCCGAAGCGTCAGCGCCTCCCGCCCCAGAGCGATTCCGGCGAGGACCAAAAGGGCGGCGATGCAGGCGCGGACCGTCGGCACCTCGGCGCCGGTCAGCAAAGTGTAGGCGATGCCGGCCAGCGCGCCGGCGCCGGCGGCGACGAGGACGAGCCGGAAGCGCAAAGCCAGAATCGGGCTGAGCGCCAGCAATTTCAGGGTGAACAGCATCACCGCGCCGACCACCGCGGTCAAATGGAGGCCGCTGACCGAGAGCAGATGGGCGAGGCCGGAGCGGCGCATCGCCTCGGCGTCCGCCTCGGGGATGCCGGCCTGGTCGCCGGTCGCCAGAGCGGCGGCGATGCCGCCGGCGCCGCCCGGCAGCCGCGTGCGGATATGGTCGGCAAGGCGCTGGCGGATGTGGGCAAGCCGCGCCCGCCAGCCTGGCTCCCCCGCCGGAGCGACCAGCCGGACGATGCTGACACGGCCGGTGCCGCCTATGCCCTGGAACCAGGCGGCGCGGGCGAAATCGTAGGCGCCCGGCACCGCCGGCGGCGCCGGCGGCATCAGATAGCCGCGCAGACGCACCGTCGCGCCGGCCTCCAGCGCGGCGGGGGCCTTGGCGGCGTCGACATTGACCCGGAGGCGCGGCGGCAGGCCGGCGTCGAGCGGCGCCACGACCAGCCGCACCGCGTCGCGCGCGGGCAGGCGCTGGAGGCTTTCGATCGCCGCGTCGAACTCGGCCGCGCGCGGCTGGGCGAGGACCGGGGCGGCGACGCGGTCGGCCTTCCACCAGATGTTGGCGCAGCCCAGGATCGCCGCCAGCGCGAACAGCGAGCCGGCGCGCGCCCAGCGCGTGCCGGGCGCGAGCGCCTGCGGCGCCAGCGCCAGCGCCGCCGCGAGCAGCAGGAAGGCCGCCCAGGCGCGGTCGTCGGGCAAGGCGAACCAGGCGGCGGTGCCGAAGCCGAGCCCGACCGGCAGCCACAAAGGCAGCTGGTCCCGCTCCGCGTCGGCCAGCGCCTCGAGGCGGCGGTCGAGCTCCGTCATCGCCGACTTGATCCGGGATCGATCGACACCGGGGGCCGAGGATGGGTCGAGGACCTTCCCGTTCATGGATTCGCGCTTTCGCGGGAATGACGGTGAGCGAGGTGACGCGCCGCGCCCCTTTGTCGCGGCCGATCCGCTATGCTAGGGGCGCTTGCCAAACCGGCCGTCATGGCCCCGCATCCTTGGAGAAAAGGCGCTTGAGCGCAACCGCCCCGCAGGCTGAGGTCGTCACCCGCTTTGCGCCTTCGCCGACCGGCTTCCTCCATATCGGCGGCGCCCGCACCGCTTTGTTCAGCTGGCTCTACGCCCGCCATCATAACGGCCGCTTCCTGCTGCGGATCGAGGATACCGACAAGGCGCGCTCCACCCAGCCCGCGATCGACGCCATTCTCGAGGGGATGCGCTGGCTCGGCCTCGACTGGGACGGGCACGAATATTATCAGTCGCAATTCTGGGCCCGCCACGCCGAGGTGGCGAACGCATTGCTCGCCCGCGGCCACGCTTACCGCTGCTATATGAGCGCCGAGGCGCTCGCCGCCGGCCGCGAGAAGGCCCAGGCCGAGCGCCGCCCCTATCGGCTCGAGAGCCCGTGGCGCGACGGCGCGCCGGACGCCCCCGCGCCCGACGCGCCCTTCGTCGTCCGCCTGAAGGCGCCGCGCGAGGGCGAGACGGCGATCGAGGACGCCGTCCAGGGCCGGGTCACGGTGCAGAATGCCGAGCTCGACGACATGGTGCTGCTGCGCTCGGACGGCAGCCCGACCTACATGCTCGCCGTCGTCGTCGACGATCACGACATGGGCGTCACCCACGTCATCCGCGGCGACGACCATCTCAGCAACGCCTTCCGCCAGCTCGGCATCATCCGGGCGATGGGCTGGCCGGAGCCGGTCTACGCCCATGTCCCGCTGATCCACGGCCAGGACGGGGCCAAGATGTCGAAGCGCCACGGCGCCACCGGAGTGATGGATTATGCGGCGCTCGGCATCCTGCCCGAGGCGCTCGCCAACTACCTGCTTCGCCTCGGCTGGGGCCATGGCGACGACGAGATCATCTCGAAGGAGCAGGCGATCGCCTGGTTCGATCTTGCCGGCGTCGGCAAGTCGCCCTCCCGTTTCGACTTCAAGAAGCTCGAGAATCTCAACGGCCATTACCTGCGCGAGGCCGATGACGGGCGGCTGGCCGGCCTGATCGCCCCCAGGGTGGCGGCGCTGATCGGCCGCGACCTCGCGACCGCCGAGATCGAGATCCTCGTCCGGGCGATGCCCGAACTGAAACCCCGCGCCAGGAACCTCAACGAACTGGCTGAAAACGCGACCTTCCTGTTCCAGACGCGTCCGCTCGATGTCGACGACAAGGCGGCCCGGCTGCTGGCCGGCGACGCCCCCCGCCTGCTCGCCCGCGCCTGGAGTGCACTCTATGCGCTTGACGAATGGACGGCGCTCGCCACAGAGGCGGCGGTGCGCAGCACAGCGGAAGCCGCCGGGGTCAAGCTCGGCCAGGTGGCGCAGCCGCTTCGTGCCGCGCTTACCGGACGGGCGACCTCGCCCGGCATATTCGATGTTCTGGTCCTGCTCGGGCGCGACGAAAGCCTCGCCCGCATCGCGGACCGGATGGACGGAGACCAAGATGGCGGACGATAAGGCCATTCTCACTCTCGGCGAGGGCAATTCGCACGCCTTCCCGATCCGCCCGGGCTCGGTCGGCCCCGACGTCCTCGACATCCGCAAGCTCTATGCCGAGACCGGCGCCTTTACCTACGATCCCGGCTTCACCTCGACCGCCGCCTGCGAGAGCGCGATCACCTACATAGACGGGGACGAGGGCATCCTCCTCCATCGCGGCTATCCGATCGACCAGCTCGCCGAGCATTCGACCTTCATGGAGGTCTGCTACCTGCTGCTCAACGGCGAGCTGCCGAAGAAGGACGAGCTGGAAAGCTTCACCTACACCATCTCGCGCCACACCATGCTGCACGAGCAGCTGGCCACTTTCTACCGCGGCTTCAGGCGCGACGCCCATCCGATGGCGGTGATGTGCGGCGTCGTCGGCGCATTGAGCGCCTTTTACCACGATTCGACCGACATCACCGATCCCAAGCAGAGGATGATCGCCAGCCACCGGCTGATCGCCAAGATGCCGACGATCGCGGCCATGGCCTACAAATATACGCTCGGCCAGCCGTTCATGTACCCGCAGAACAGCCTCAGCTACACCGGCAACTTCCTGCGCATGACGTTCGGCGTCCCCGCCGAGCCCTATGACGTCAATCCGATCGTCGAGCGGGCGATGCGGCGGATCTTCATCCTTCACGCCGACCACGAGCAGAACGCCTCGACCTCGACCGTCCGCCTCGCCGGCTCGTCGGGGGCCAACCCGTTCGCCTGCATCGCCGCCGGCATCGCCTGCCTGTGGGGACCCGCCCATGGCGGCGCCAACGAGGCCGCGCTCAACATGCTGCACGAGATCGGCGATCCAAAGCGCATCCCCGAATTCATCGCCCGCGCCAAGGACAAGGACGATCCGTTCCGGCTGATGGGCTTCGGCCACCGCGTCTACAAGAATTACGACCCGCGCGCCAAGGTGATGCAGGCGACCGCGCAGGAGGTGCTGAAGGAATTGGGCGTCACCGACCCCGTCTTCGACGTCGCCCGCGAGCTCGAGCAGATCGCCCTCAGCGACGAATATTTCATCGAGAAGAAGCTCTACCCCAATGTCGATTTCTACTCCGGCGTCGTGCTCTCCGCGATCGGCTTCCCGACCTCGATGTTCACCGCTTTGTTCGCTTTGGCGCGGACGGTCGGCTGGGTCGCCCAGTGGAACGAGATGATCTCCGACCCCGACCAGAAGATCGGCCGCCCCCGCCAGCTCTACACCGGCGCGACCCAGCGGGACTATGTGCCGGTGGAGCAGCGCTAAGGGTTTGGACCGTCGAGCGGGACGAGCGTCGATACTCGGACGCTCAGCCCGTCTTCGCCCCTCGCCGACCAGGCAACCCAAGGCTGGCCCCGCCAGTCCGCCCGCATGATGAAGGCGAGATGCGAGCCTTCGGCCAGGGGGGTTGCACCATTGATCGTGCCGGTACCGAGTTCCGCCCAAGAGCCGGAGGGCATTTTTATGCGGGCGACGAGTGTCCGCTCCTCCCGATTGAAGCGTCCGAGCGCGCAGGCGAGCATGAGCTGATCGGCCAGCGCAAACCGGGCAACGGTGATCCGTGTGGTTCGAATCGCCAGTGACGGCGGGCCGAAATTCCGCTTTCCTCTTGGCGGCACGCAGGGCCGGTCCGGTGCGGACCAGTTGAACCCGTTCCAGTGGCGCACCTCCGGGAAACGACCGTTGAGAAAGGCTGCCACCGAAGGAACGCCCTGGCCGCTGCCGAAGCTGGGAGATCTCGCGGGGAACGGCAAGTCCTCGCCGAACGCCGCCCAGCGCGACCCATCCCAGGACGCCGCCGAAATGGCCGTGCGATCGCCGGACTTCCAGCTATTGGCGACGACGATCCTGCGGTCCGCTGTCACCATGAGGACCGAAGATCTCGGGTCGCCGAATGCTTGGCCACTGCCGGACCTCAGCCCCTCTCCAAGCCTGTCCCAGATGGTTCCGTTGAAGCGCCTCACCTACGAACGGGGACAGTCACTGTCTACGAACGGGGACAGTCACTGTAACTGTCCCCTTTCGTGTCCCCGTACGAACGGGGACAGTCACTGTAACTGTCCCCTTTCGTGTCCCCGCTCGCCAACCTCCCCCCGCCGGATGCCGCCGCGCCGGTGCCCGACTTGGGCTTGGACGAACGGGGACAGTCACTGTAACTGTCCCCTTTCGTGTCCCTTCGCTCCTACCCGCCTCCGCCACCTCTCCTCGATCCGCATGTGCAGCCCCAGCGCCAGGGGACACGTCCCGGTACTTGTCCCCGCGTCGCCGCCGTTGCGCCTTTGCGCCTTTGCGTGAACCCCTACTCCCTTTCCGCCAACGCCGCCGCGCACTGCTCGCGAAGCACCGGCAAGTCGTTCCTGGCGACTTCCCAGATGCGCTTCGGGTCTCCCGGACGAGTCCGATGGCGCAGATAGTCGGCCAGCCCGTGGATCCGAATCCATGTCGCCGGCTGCACCTTCGCCTCGAGCCGCGCTGGCACAATTCCCGCGGCGGCGCGGTCGATGCGCAACACACAGCATTCGACCGCATCCAAGGCCAGCGTCGTGGCGGCGAACTGCTCGTAGCTCAGGCCTGACAGATAGTCGGCCACATGGCCGCTGTACGCCGCCATATGCAGGACGCGGTCTCGTTCTTCGGCCGCATCGAATGACATCACTTCACCCCCGCTTCCCCGCGCGCCACCGAGCCGAACAGCGACAGTCGCGCCACCCCCATCGCCTTGAGCTCGGCTCCGTGCCCCCGCAGGCGCTCCAGCACGGCGTCCCTGTCCATGGCGTCCATCCCGCGCATTTCGCGGACTCGCGCCACGTCAGTCGGCGGAAAGCCCCTTCTCGATCAGCCGCCTGATCGCTTCGGAGCGGGAGGGTTTGGGGTCGGGCTGGCGTTCGATCCAGGCGGCGAGCGCCGCCCCGATCCGCGCCGGGATGCGCACGGTGACCGCCGGGTCGCGGCCGGTCCGCGGGCGGCCGCGGGGTCTTTTTTCCTTCTCGGCTATTGACCCGCTCCTATTTTTGGCGTACCAGAAATCAAGCCGGGGCAAGGCGCGCGCTTTACTCCGGTTCTCACCACCAAACGTCCTCCAAAGGAGGCGAACGATGGCTGACGGCCAGCATAAGCTGTCGCGCCGCGCGCTGCTAGGCGCTGCGTTGGCCCCCGCGCTGGTTCGTCATTCCGGACTTGATCCGGAATCCACCTGCCTCACGATCACGGGCCAGAAAAGATGGATCCCGGATCAAGTCCGGGATGACGAGTCCTCCGCGGTCCCTATTTGGGACCGCGCCCTCACCCGCTTCCGGCAGGCTCAGGCCGCGCTCGAAGCCGCCGTGCACGAGCCCGACCAGGACGCCTACGACACCCTCCTCGACGCCGCCACCGCTGCCTTGTGCGCCCTTCTCCACCTCCCCGCCCCGGGCCTCCCCGCTTTCGCCGCCAAGCTCGAGCTCATCGTCGCCCACCAAGCCTGGGAGCTCGGCGATGGCGAAGTCATCCTCGAGGCGCTCCAGCAGGACGCCCGCCGCCTGGCCGCAGCCGCGGTCTGATTCGTCTCACGCGAATCCGATCAAAAGGCGGAGACTGATCGGATGGATTTTTATTTCTTGGCGACTTTCCGACTTTCCGGCGCTTCCCGCGCCTCAGCCCAGCTTCGCCCTGAGCTCCCCGAGCAGCGCCAGCGAGGCGCAGACGTCGTCGAACATCAGCCTGACCCGCTCCTCTCCCGGCCGCGAGCGGAGCATCGAGCCGGGCTCGAAGCGGTCCTTGCCGGTGGCGGCGACCAGCGCCTCCTCCGGCCCTGCATAGACGAAGACGCGGCCCTTCTCGCGCAGCTCGAGCAGGCGCGCGCGGAAGGCGGTGTCGAACAGCAATTCGCGCGCCTCCATCGGATGGGTCGAATAGACTTCGAACTTCTTCTCGAACGCCGGATCGCCCTCGATCCGAACCCGCTCCATGCCGCTCGCCGGCTTCCAGAAGTTGAGCAATTTGCGGTCGGGCACGATCGCGGTCTCGCCCTGGGCGCCGGGCCGGCGCTGGATCGCGTACATCTGGCCGGAGAAGACGACGTAGCTGTTCTTGCCGGCGCGACGCTGCAGGCAGGTCTCGTAGACGGCGAATCCGCGGCCCGCCTCGCCGGTGCCGTTGAACAGGTCGGTGAAGGTCTGGCTGGAGAAGCCGCCGCCGCCGAACAGCAGCTTGCAGGCCGAGGCGAAGGCGGGCGGCGCGAAGTCGTTCGGCAGATATTCCATCCCCGCTTGCTTCGCCATCTCCTCGAGCACGGGGTGCTTCAGCGCCTCCTTGGCCGCCATCAGCGGCATGATGGCGGCGATGATCCCGCCGAGAAGGAAGATGATCGCGGCGAAGAGCGCGACCGTCTCCCAGCCGGAGGCATACAGGGTCGCGCCGGCGGCGGCGGCAAGGGCCAGGCCGCCGAGGCCGCGCAGCCAGAATTGGCGCACCGCCGCCCGGCGCTCGCCCTCGAGCGCGCCGATCCGCTCGCGCACCGCGGCGGCGGCGCACAGCGTCTGGAAATCCGTCGTCGTCAGCTGGATCATCGATTCCCCCATGGCGTGGCGGGTGACAGTGGCGCTGCTGCGCGCGCGCCGCAACAATTGAAACACACTCCCCTGCGGCGCGGCATGAAGTCGCAACAGGGCCGGCCTAGTCGCCTCCCGATCAAGGGTTCGACCATTGGGAGACTTGAACGATGCTGACGATCATCGCCGCCGCGCTCGCGGCCTCCGCCCCCGCCCCGGGCGAGCCGACGCTCGCCGAGGTCCGCAGCCTCACTGCCCGCTTCCGGAATGTCGAGGTCGCGCTCGCCGAAGGCTATGTCCGCGATCCGACCGACATGTGCGACGTCGCGCCGATGATGGGCCGCCCGGCGGCACTGGGCGGCATGGGCATCCACTTCTTCCGCCCCGACCTGCTCGGCATCACCGCGCCGCCCAGCCCGCGCGTCGACGGCAACGGCACCCACACCGATTTCCGCAAGCCCTCGATCCTGATCTACGAGCCCCGCGCCGACGGCAGTCTTGAGCTGGTCGCGGTCGAGAATCTGGTCTTCAAGAAGGCCTGGCACGAGGCCGGCAACACGGGCCTGCCCAACTTCCACGGGGTTGAGTACGACTACATGTTCGACGATCCGAAGACCCCGATCGACGAGGCCCACAATTTCGAGCCGCATTACGACCGCCACATCTGGCTCTACCGGCCCAACGCCAACGGCATGTTCGCCCAGTTCAACCCGACGGTGACCTGCCAATTCCACAAGCCGGTCCGGGTCGCGAAGGCCGCGACCGAGCATGCCGGGCATTGACCGTCGCCCCGGTCCTAGTCCCGCCGCAGCGGCAGGGTGAAGGTGAACCTCGCGCCCTGCCCCGGCGCGCTGTCGACGGCAACGTCGCCGCCCATCGCGCGGGCGAGGCGGCGGGCGATGTAGAGGCCGAGGCCGGTGCCGCCGGGCTCGGCGGGATCGACCCGCTCGAACTTCTCGAAGATCCGCGCCTGGTCGTCGGCCGAGATGCCCTTGCCCTGGTCGGCGATGATCAGAGCGGCGAGGTCGCCCTCGCGATCGGTGCGGATCCACACCTGGCCGCCGTCGGGCGAGTAGCGGATCGCGTTGGTGAGCAGGTTGACGACGACCTGCAGCGCGCGGCGGAAATCGCCGGCGGCCGGCAGGCTCTCGGAGACGCCCGGCGCATCGACCTTCACCCGCCGTTCGCCGGCGCGCACGGCAAGCAGGCCGGCGGCGCGCCGGGCGACGTCGGCGAGGTCGATCGCCTCCCCCTCGGGGCGGAAATCGGGCCGTTCGATCGCCTGCAGATCGACCAGGTCGTCGACCAAAGCGAGCAAATGGCGGCCGGCGGTGGCGATGTCGCCGGCGTAACCGGCATAATCGGTGCGGATCGGCCCCTCCCCCTGCGCGCCGATCGTCTCGGCGCTGGCGATGATCTGGGCGAGCGGCGCCCGCAGCGCCTTGTCGAGCCGCTCGCCGAACGCGCCGGGCTCCGGCGGGGAACCGGGCGCGACCGGAACGGCGGGGGCGCCGGCGGGCAGCGCCGCAGCGGAGCCGCGAAAGCCGGCGAAGCGGCCGGCGCCGTCGATCAGGGGGATTCCGGCGAGGCGGTAGCGGCCGCCGCGGCCGCCGCGAAGCTCCGCGGCCTGGCCGTCGAAGCGGCGCTGCTCGGCCAGGGCGGTGAGCAAGGGCAGCTCGCCCTCCTCGCCTTCCTCCAGACGGAACAGGCGGGTGAGCTGGTGGCCGACCAGCTGGCCCGGGGCCTTGCCGGCGGCGGCGGCCGCCGCCGGCGAGACGGTGGTCAGCCGCAGCGCCGCGTCGGTCTCCCACATCCAGTCGGCGCCGGCGCGCAGGAAATCGGCCTGCCGCTCCGCGTCGGTGGCCGGCGCCGGGCCCCGCGCCGGGCGCGCGGTCCAGCCGGTGACCGCGAGCGCCACGCCGTCCGGTTTCGGTTCGGCGCGCACCCACAGATCGAGATCCGCGTCGCCTTCGGCGGCGACGGCGCCGCGCGAGATGGTGATGCCGAGGCGGCGGGCAAGACGGGCGAGCGCGGCGATCTGCGGCACCGCGAGCGGCCCGCCTTCCTCGCCGCCGGCGGCGCGATGCAGCGCCATCAGCCGCGGCTCCGCCTCGACCAGCCGCCCGTCGGCGTCCACCCGTCCGCGCACGGCGGCCTCGGCGCTCATGCCGCGAGCCTCGCCACCGCGGCGCGATAGGCGGGGTCGAGGCGCCACAGCAGGACCCGGCGCCGCGCTTCCTCGGCGTCCAGCGCATCGTAAAGGTCGAGCTGCGCGCCGACCGCTTCCTCGCGCCCGGCGAGATGGAGCAGGATCGAAGCCGCCGCCTCGCGGGCCACGTCCGCGGCGCGCAAGGCGACGGCGGGCCCGCGGCCGGTGGCGTCGGGAAGCAGCTCCCACAGCGCCTGCAGATCGAGGCCGGTGCGCAGCGACAGGCCGGCGAGGAAGAGCGGCAGCGCGCCTTCCGCCACCGACCGGACCAGCAGCTCGTCGTCGAGCCGCGCGCGCTCCTCGAGGCGCAGGGCAAGGCGACGCGCCAGCGAATCGGCGCCCGCACCTTCGTCATATCGCGCCAGCAAGGCGGTCGCCGCCGCGGTCACCGCCCGGTCGGCGGCCGCGGCGGCGATGCCGTGCCGGGCGATAAGATAGGCGCGCAAAGCGGCGGCCACGGTCCAGACGAGGCCGTGCGCCACTTCGGCGGGCAGGTCGCCGCTCGCCAGCAGCGGCTCGTGGAAGGCGTCGAGGCGGCGGCTGTCGGCGATCAGCAGGGCGACGGCGGCGGCGGCGACCGTCTCGTCGGCATCGCCGGCCAGGTCGGTGAGGAGCCGCCGCTCGGGCGCGGCGCGGGCAAGGCGATGCTCTTCGGCGCGGCGCAGCAGCAGGGCGAACAGGGCCGGATCGGCAAGCGCGCCGCCGCCCTGCAGCACGGGCAGCGCGATCGGCAGGCTGGCCGAGGAGAGGGCGGCCCGGAGCGCTTCCTCGCCCGCGGCGGCGAAATGCGCGGCGAGGGCCGAGCGCAGCTCGTCCTCGACGTCGCCGACGAGGCGGCGCAGGAGGTGCGAGATGGTGATGCGCTGCCGGTCGCTGAGGCGGAGCGCTTCGGGCAGGGCGAGGTCCGCCATCGCCGCCGCCACGCGCGCCCGCGCCGACGCGAGCAGCTGCGCCGCGCCGTCCAGCTCACCCCCGCTCGCGCGCACTTCGGACATCGCCTGCGCATAGGCCGGTCAGGGTTAAGGCGGCGCTAATCCTGTGGCGCCGCCGGCGCGGCGGCATGGGCGTGCCGCTGGGCCCAGAAAAAGCTGGCGCCGGCATAGAAAGCAAGCACGGCCAGCCCCGCCGCCCACCAATTGGTAGCGGCGAAGGGAAGCATCAGCCAGCTCATTCCCTTGCGCTCGGCGAGCCAGACCTTGCCGGGCAGCTCGCGACCCTGCGCCTCGGTCCGCAAGGCCAGCGCGAAGGCGATGATCGTTCCCGCCAGAGCGACGCAGCCCCAGCCGCGGGTAGGCGCGAGCGCGGAAGCGAGCAGCAGCAGCACGCCGGCCGAGAGCGCCGGCAGCAGGGCGCCCCACCAGCTCGGCCCCCTCGCGCCCTGCAGGCGCAGCGAAGCGAGACGCTCGCCAATGCCCTCGAGCGGCGTCGCCAGCAGCAGGAAGGCGAGGCCCAGGCCCAGCCAATGTTTGGCGAAAGCGAGGCCGGCGAGCAGCATCAGCAGGGTCGCGGCAAGGCCGACGGCGGTCGGCGTGACCGCGGTCGGCATCAGCCAGCGCGTCGCCAGCCGCTCGATCGGCCCGAGCAGGTATCGCGACACCCAGTCGCCGCGGCGGACATGGGCCCCAGCGATGATCTGCGCCTCCAGCTCCACCAGATCCTCGGCATTCTCCGCGACCAGGGGCAATTCGTCCTCGGCTTCGCCGCGCACCGAGAGCTGCCGCGCGCCCGCCTGCACCGCCCGGCGAAGCAGGGTCGACTGCAAATCCCAGTCACGCAGCATCGAAGCGGTCAGCTTCAGCATCTGGCCGTCGATCAGGGCGAGGCCCGCCCAGCGGCTCTGCGCGTCGATCCGCTCGTAGCGATCGTCGACGCGCAGGTCGGGAACGACGAGGATGGCGGGCCCCTCGAGCGCGACCAGCCGCGCGATCGCCGCCTCGGGCGCGACCAAGCCGTCGCCGACGAGCAGCAGCCGATCGCTGCTGTGAACCGCCTCCGCCGCCTCCTCGGCGCTACGGGCGAGGACGAGCTTCACTCCCTCCCCCCGCAGCCGGTCGAGCGCGGCACCGAGCGCGGCGGTGACCCGCTCGACGACGACCACCACCGGCTCCGCGCCGGCGGCGGCGGCGAGGTGAACCTGGCGCTCCAGCAGCGTGCGGCCGGCGATCGGCAGGGTAGCGCGCAGCCCCCCGCCGGCATCGTCGGCTTCGTGATAGGCGGCGATCAAGGCTGCCAGCGTCACGCGTCCCTCCCCATCGGCTGTCGGGATAGGGCGGCGAACCGGCTTCGAAAAGCCTTAAGCGGCGAAGTCCTCGATGGCGGCGGCGAGCTTGCGCAGCACCACCGGATCGCCAGGGGCGCCGTCCAGCGCCTCGTCGGCCAGCGCGACCAGGCCGACGGCGCCGAAGCTGGCGGCAACGCTCTTCAGCCGCGACGCCGCGATCGCCCAATTGGCATCGCAGCGCGCCCGCCCCATCAGGTCCGCCTGCCGAACGGCGCTGTCGAGGAAGGCGGCGCGAAGCTCGCGCATCAGCTCGGTATCGCTGCCGACCGCGGCGGCGAGCGAGGCGTTCAAGGCTCCGGGATCGTAGACCATGGCTCCTTCCTAGCCGCCGGTCCTTAACGCCTCGTATCCTTGCGAGCTTCCAAGCGGCCCGAATCATGGTAAACGAACCGTTATGACGGGGGCAGAACGAGCACAGAGCGAGCCCGGACAGGGCTTTACGGGCGAGGCGGAAGCCGACTGGCTCGGGCCGGCGGCGGCAGCGGCGGAAGCGCCGGCCCCGGCTGCCGACGCGCCCCCGCCGGTGCGCACCGCCGGAGCCAGGCTGGCCGGCGCGGCGCTCCTCCTGCTGGCGATCGGCTGGATCGGCGCCGTCGCTCTGCATTTGTGGCAGACGCGGCCCCCCGCGAATCTCGGCGGGATCATCGCCTGGACGGCGACCCTGGCCGGCCCGCTCGCCCTGCTCGCTCTGCTGTGGCTGCTTGCCGGGCGCAGCTCGCGCCGCGAGGCGGAAAGGTTCCGCCGCGCGGTCGAAACGATGACCGCGGAGAGCCGGGCGCTGGAAAGCGTGCTCGAGATCGTCGCCGGCCGCATCGAGGACAATCACCAACGCCTGCGCGGCGAGGCCGAGCGGCTGATGTCGCTCGGCGACGAAGCGTCCGACCGGCTCGGGCGGGTCACTTACTATCTGTCGAAGGAAACCGCGACGCTCGATCAGAAGGCCGCCGCGCTCGACGCCGCCGCCGCCGCCGCCAAGGTCGATATCGGAGTCCTCCTCCACGATCTGCCGCGCGCCGAGGAACAGGCGCGCGCGGTGGCCGAGGCGATGAAGGAAGCGGGCCTCACCGCGCACGGCCAGGCGAGCGCGCTGGAAGCCCAGCTGGCCTCGCTGTCGGCGCGCGGCCGCGACGCCGACGAAGTGCTCGGCGGTGCGGCGCAGCGCATGTCGGCCCATGTCGCGCGCATCGAGAGCGGCAGCGCCGCCGCCGCCGCCAGCCTGGACGAATCCTCGGCGAAGATGACGGCGGCGGTCGACGGCGCGATGAGCCGCGCCGCCGAAGCCGTCGAGACCGCCCGTGCCGCGCTCGAGCTGCAGGGCGCGACGACCCTGGCCGCGATCGAGCAGAGCCGCGCCGCGCTCGACAAAGCCGGCGAGGACGCCGCGCGCAACCTCGCGCAGCGGCTGGCATCGATCAGCGGCAAGATCGAGGCGATGGCCGGCCATATCGCCGCCCAGGACGCCGCCAGTCACGCCCTCGTCACCGGGCTCGGCAAGGAGCTGGCTGAGCTCGACAGCTGGTTCGACCAGCTTGGCCGCACCGGCGGCGCCCACGGCGAGCGGCTCGGCAAGTCGGTTGCCTCGGTGCGGACGGCGACCGCTGCGCTGCTCGAGGAGCTCGGCGCCGGACAGCAGCAGGCGAGCGAGCTGATCGACCGCGCCGGCAGCCTCGACACGGCGTTGACCGCAATCGTGGGCGGGCTCAGGGATGACCTGCCGGCCGCCCTGAAGGGCGTCGAGGAACAGGCCGACCGCACCCGGGAGGCGGCGGCGGCGATCGCCCCGATCGTCGGCGAAGTCGCCAAATCGGCGGACGTGGCGGCCGCCCGGCTCAGCGACGGCGAAGCGGCGGTGATTCGCCAGCGCGACGCGATCGAAGCCTTGCTCGCCCGCATCGGCGAGGGTTCGGCGGCCGGCGAAGAGCAATTGCGCGCGCTCGCCGCCGCCGCCGCGGAAGTGCAGGCGACGGCGCA
>DASUVK010000069.1:0-11097 GCA_036378975.1 Allosphingosinicella sp.
CGCTTGGCGAGATGCGATTCCGGCCCGTCCAGGCGGATCGGCTGGCCCTTGCCCTGCCGCAGTCTGAGCCAGCCGATGAACTTGGGCCCGATCAGCAGGCCGATGAACAAGGCGGTCGCGGTCGCGGCACCGGCGCGAAACGTGATGTATCGCACGAGGTTCAGCACCCCCGGGAAACCAAGCTGTTCGGCAATCCAAAGAAACATCAGCCTGTCCCGCCAGCCAGCACCTCGACAAGGGCAGCCAGTCCAATGGAGTTCGATCCCTTGACGAGTATCGCATCGCCCGGCCGGATCGCGCTCCGCACGAGATCGACGGCCGACGCCGTGTCAGGCACATGCGCCATTTTGACCTTAGCGCCAAGGGCTTTCGCCAGCGATTCCATCTCCTCGCCGACGAGGATCGCGCTCTCGACCCCGGCCGCCTCGACCGGCTCCGCCAGAGCCGCGTGGAAACCGGCGGAGCTCTCGCCCAGCTCGCGCATCGCTCCGAGCACGGCGATCCGCCGGCCGGCGACTCTGAGCGCCCCGAACGTCTTCAGGGTCGCCGCCATCGAAGCGGGATTGGCGTTGTAGCTCTCGTCGATCAGCAGAGCCTCGCCGCCGTCCAGAACGACCCGGCGGCGCTCGCCGCGGCCCTTCAGCCCCGGCAGGTCGGCCAGCGCCAGCCCCGCCTGCGCGAGGTCGCCGCCCATCGCCTCGACCGCGCCGAGCACGGCAAGCGCGTTCGACACCCAATGCTCGCCCGGCTGCGAGACGGTGAAGGTGACCTCCGCCCCGGGCAGCAGGGCGGTGACCAGCGAGCCGCCGTTCGGCGCCGGCACGACGTCCCGGGCGCGGATGTCGGCGCCCTCGCCGAGGCCGAAGGTGAGGAGGGTCGCGGCATGCGGCCGCGCCGCGGCGATCAGCCGGTCGCGGTGCGGGCTGTCGTGGGGGACGAGCGCGGCGCCCCCCGGCTCCAGCCCTTCGAAAATCTCGCCCTT
Organism: Allosphingosinicella sp.; assembly: GCA_036378975.1. Lineage (GTDB taxonomy): Bacteria > Pseudomonadota > Alphaproteobacteria > Sphingomonadales > Sphingomonadaceae > Allosphingosinicella. The sequence goes on from DASUVK010000069.1 coordinate 983, forward strand.
GGCGTCGGCGATCGCTTCCTCGCTGGCGAAATATGCGCGGTGGGCGGGGGCGATGGTGGTGACCACGGCGACGTGCGGCCGCACCAGCCGGGTCAGCCCGGCCAGCTCGCCGGGATGGTTCATCCCCATTTCGAACACGCCGAAGCGGGTCGCGGTCGGCATCCGCGAGAGCGAGAGCGGCACCCCGGTATGGTTGTTGTAGCTCCTGACCGACCGGTGCGCCTCGCCCGGCGCGGCCCGGTCGAGCGCCGCGAACAAGGCCTCCTTGGTCCCGGTCTTGCCGGCCGAGCCGGTAACCCCGCAGATGCGGGCGGCGGTGCGGACGCGGGCGGCGCGGCCGAGGTCGGTCAGGGCCGCCATCGTGTCGGCGACCCGGATGTGGGGATGCGCAGTCTGTTCGGAGACGATCGCCCCCGCCGCGCCGGCCGCGAACGCCTTGTCGAGGAACAGGTGCCCGTCGGTCGCCGCCCCCTTCATCGCGACGAACAGATGGCCCGGCTCGACCTCGCGCGAATCGAAGCTCACCCCCGTCGCGGCGAAATCGCCATGCGCCGCCCCGCCGACCGCCTCGGCGATCTCCTCCGAGGTCCACAGCGCGCTCACCGCCGCGCTCCTAATTGGGGACAGCTACCGAATTCGGTCCGCGGCGTGCCCAGCCCCCACGGGCAACAATCGACCGAATTCGGTAGCTGTCCCCAATTACTAAGGTGCTGTTTCCATTGGCCGGTCATGCCGCGCACTCCCGCGCGACGGTGACGTCGTCGAAGGGGAGCACCCTGTCGCCGACGATCTGGCCCTGCTCGTGGCCCTTGCCGGCGAGCAGGACGATGTCGTCCGCCCCCGCTTCGCCGATCGCCGCGGCGATCGCCTCGCGCCGGCCCGGCACCTCGCGCGCGTCGGGAGCGCCCTCGAGAATGGCGCGGCGGATCGTCGCCGGATCCTCGCTCCTCGGATTGTCGTCGGTGACCAGGACGAGGTCGGCCAGCCGCGCCGCCGCCGCCCCCATCTCCGCCCGTTTGCCGGCATCGCGGTCGCCGCCGGCGCCGACGACGAGGATCAGCCGCCCCTTCGCGTGCGGCCGCAGCGCCTCGGCCGCCGCCTCGATCGCGTCGGCGGTGTGGGCATAATCGACATAGACCGGGGCGCCGGCGCGATTGATCACCGCCCGCTCGAGCCGCCCGCGCACCCCCTGCACCCGGGCAAGGCCGGCCAGAATCCGGGCCAGCTCGCCGCCGGTGGCGAGAACCAGCCCGGCGGCGGTCAGCGCATTGGCCGCCTGATAGGCGCCGATCAACGGCAGCTCGACCCTGTGGGACCTGCCCTCGGCTTCGACGACGAGGCGCTGGCCGAGCTGGGTCGGAGTGCGCTCGACCAGTTTCAGGGTCTCGCCGCGCGCGCCCACCGTCAGCCGCCGCAGCCCGCGCGCCCCGGCTCGCCGCACCACCTCGCCGGACTTCGGGTCGTCCGCCCAGATCACCGCCGCGCCGTCCGGCTCGACCACTTCCTCGAACAGCCGCATCTTGGCTTCGAAATAGGCCTCCATCGTCCCATGATAATCGAGATGGTCGCGGCTGAAATTGGTGAAGGCCGCCGCCCGCACCGGCAGCCCTTCGGTGCGAAACTGGGCAAGGCCGTGGCTCGACGCCTCGAAGGCGGCATGGGTGACGCCCTCGCGCGCCAGCCCGGCCATGTTCGACAGGAAGGTGACGATGTCGGGAGTGGTGAGGCCGGTGGTGGTGCGGTCGTCGGCGGTGGTGACGCCGAGCGTGCCGATCGAGGCGGCATGATGGCCGGCAATCCGCCACAATTGCCGGGTCAGCTCGACCGTCGAGGTCTTGCCGTTGGTGCCGGTGACGGCGACCGTGGTGGCCGGAAACGGCCGGAAGAATTTCGCCGCCAGCCGCGCGAACTCGCGCCGCGGCTCGTCGGCGGCGACATGGACGGCGCCCTCGACCGCCGCTCCGGGCCGCGCCACCACCGCGATGGCGCCGGCGCCGACCGCCTGGGCGATGAAGTCCTCGCCGTTGAAGACGCTGCCGGGAAAGGCGCCGAACACGGTGCCCGGCGCCACCTTGCGGTGGTCGATGGCGAAACCCGTCACCCGGGAATCGCCGCCGATTCCCGCGAGGTCGGCAAGGCGCATGCGTCAATCTTCCTTGTGAACGTAGGGGAGCACCTCCGCCATGTTGACGTCGCGGGTGGCGTCCGGCTGGACGCCGAGCAGGGCGCCGATCCGGCCGATCACCCGCGATACGACCGGGGCGACGTTCCAGCCGGCGGTGTGGAAGCCGAAGGTCTCGGGCGTGGATTTGGGGTCGTCGAGCATGGCGACGACGACATAGCGAGGAGAGTCCATCGGGAAAACGCCCGCGAAGGTGGTGACCACCGCCGCGCCGGTATAGCGCCCGCCGACGATCTTCTCGGCGGTGCCGGTCTTGCCGCCCACCCTGTAGCCGGGCGCGTCGGCCTTGCCGCCGGTGCCGTCGGTGACGACCAGCCGCAGCAGCGCCCGCATCCGGTAGGACGTCTCCTCGCTGAAAACGCGGCGGCCCTGCGCGACCGGATGGCGGCTGTCGGTCTTCACCAGAGTCGCCGGCCGCCAGACGCCGCCATTGAACAGGGTGGCGTAGCCGGTGGCGAGATGGAGCGGGGTGACGGCGATACCGTGGCCGTAACCGACCGTCATCGTCGCGACCTCGCCCCAATTGGCGCCCGGAGTCAGCGTCCGCCCGCGCTCGTTCAATTCGATCGACACCGGCTCGAGAAAGCCCATCTTGCGCAGGAATTCCTGCTGCCGCGCCGCGCCGACCTGGGCGGCGATCTGGGCGGTGCCGATATTGGACGATTCCTTCATGATTTCGGCGACGCTGCAGGCGCGGCCGAACGGGTGGGTGTCGGTGATGGTGAAGCCGCCGGCGCGCAGGCCGCGCGGGCAATTGTACATCTGCCCGAAGCTCTTGATGACGCCGCTGTCCATCGCCATCGCGACGGTGAACGGCTTGAAGGTCGAGCCGAGCTCGTAGACTCCGACGGTCGCCCGGTTGAAGCCCGCCTGCTCGGCATTGCGGCCGGGCGCGTTCGGGTTGAGCTGCGGCAGCGAGGTCATCGCGATGACCTCGCCGGTCTGCATATCGAGAACGATGCCGGCGGCGCCGATCGCGCTGAACTTGGTCATCGCGGCACCGAGCTCGGTCTCCAACACGCCCTGCACGCGGGCGTCGATCGACAAAGCGACCGGGGTGCCGCGCTGGGCCGGGTCGCTCAGCCTTTGCTCAAGCACCCGCTCCATGCCGGCGACGCCGCGCCCCTCGAGGTCGGCCCAGCCGAGGATGTGCCCCGCCATCGCCGTCTGCGGATAGAGGCGCTGCGACTCGCGCGGGAAATCGATCGCCGGCTCGCCGAGCGCGTTGACCGCGCTGACCAGCTCGGGAACGGCGCGGCGGCTCAGATAGACGAAGCTCTTTCCCGAGGTCAGGATCGCCTTGTACTCGGCGGCGCTGCGCTCGGGCATCAGCTCGGCGAGCTTGACCGACAGCTCGTCCGGGTCGCCGAGCAGCTTGTTCGGGTGGACGGCGATCGACCAGGCGTCGATCGTCCGCGCTAGCGGCACGCCGTTGCGGTCGACGATGTCGGCACGCGGCGGGACCAGGGGATTGCCGATCTGGCCGGCGCCGCCGCGGTCGGTGAACAGCTGGAGGAACAGCAGCCGTCCGGCGATCAGCAGGGTGACGCCGGCGAAGACCAGCATCATCAGCATCAGCCGCTGGTAGGTAAGAGCCAGCCCCTGCGGCCGCTGGCCGGCGCCGCCGAAGCGGTCGGGATGGATAGCGACGGTCGCCATCAGCGGCCGCCGCTTCCCTTGACCTTGGCATCGCGAGGGGCCGCGGCGGCCTCGCGGACCGGTTTGGCGGCGGCGGTGACGGGCTTCGCGGCCGGCTTGGCCGCCGGACGGACCGGGGCCGCTTCCGGTTTGGCCGGCGCAGCGGAAGCGCTGCGCTGACCGGCGGGCTTGGCGGATTTCGCGCCCGGGAGGGCCGGTGCCGTATCGGGCTTGGCCGGCGTCGCCGCAGCGCTGCGCTGCGCCGCCGGCTTGTCGGGCCTGGCAACCACCGGCTTGGGCGCGGCAGGCGGTTCGGCGGTGGTGAAGCTTGCCCGGTGGATCATCGGCGGCTGCGCGGCGGCAGGTTCGGCCACGGCCTGCACGACCGGCGGCGGGGCCGGCTTCGCCGTCTCCGCCGGCTTGGCGTCCGGCGTCTCGGCGGAGGCGAGGCGGACCTCGGCCGAACGGTCGGCCACGGTCGGATCGTTGCGGTAGAGCCGCGCCAGGGTGAATTCGTCCTCGAGGAACTGGGCCGAGCTCGGTGCCGACAAGGCGAGCACTTCGGCATTCCATTGCTCGAGCTGGGTCATCCGGCCGCGCGTGCCGAGCTCGGTCTGCAGCGACCGTATGTCGCGCTTGGCGGCGATGATCTGCCGCTCCACCTTGGCGAGCTCGTTGCGTTCGGTGGCGACGCGCAGCGACACCATGTAGCAGCCCAGAGCGGCGCTGCCGACGGTGGCGACCCAGATGACGGATTTGAATCCCCTTGCGATCATGAGGGCATTCCCTTCCCTGTCCATGGGGCGGCGGAGGTCCGCCGGGCGACTCGCAAGGTCGCCGAACGGGCCCGAGGATTGGCTTCGACTTCGGATTTTCCGGCTTTGACCGGCTTGGCGACGTCGCCGAAGGTGGCGGCGGGGCGATCGCCGGTCCGCTCCGGCAAGTGACGCGACCCCGAGGGAAGGTCGCCGCTCCGCTCCCTGAGGAAGCGCTTGACCATCCGGTCCTCGAGGCTGTGGAAGGTGACGACGGCGAGCCGGCCGCCGGGCCTCAGCACCTGCTCGGCGGCCTCGAGCCCGCCCTCCAGCTCCTGCAATTCTTCGTTCAGATGGATGCGGATCGCCTGGAAGGCGCGGGTCGCAGGGTCCTTCTTCATGCCCGCGTGCCAGCCGAGCGCCTTGCGGACGATCTCCGCGAGCTGGCCGGTCCGCTCGATCGGCCGCGCGGCGACGATGGCACGGGCGATGCGGCGCGACCTTGGCTCTTCGCCATAGCGGTAGATGATGTCGGCGATCTCCGCTTCCGGGGCGTGGTTGAGGAAGTCGGCGGCGCTGATCCCGTCCTGGCCCATCCGCATGTCGAGCGGCCCGTCCGCCTGGAAGGAGAAGCCGCGCTCGGCGCGGTCGAGCTGCATCGACGAGACGCCGACGTCGAGCGTGACGCCGTCGACCGCGTCGACCTCGCGGTCGGCAAGCGCCTGACGCATCCGGGAAAAACGTTCCGGCACAAGCGTCAGGCGCCCCCCGCTCGAAGCCGCCAGGGCCTCGCCTTCTGTTATCGCATCGGGATCGCGGTCGAAGGCGTAGACTCGGGCGGCTCCTTTTTCGATTATGGCTCGGCTGTAGCCGCCGGCGCCGAAGGTGCCGTCGACATAGGTCTCGCCGGGGGCGACGGCGAGGCCGGCGATCACCTCGTTCAGGAGCACGGGGACGTGCGGGGCGGGCACGGCGGCGGCTTCCTGGGCACTCACGGGGCGATCCCCTTTTCCTCAAGGCGCCAGGCGGCGATTTCCTTGAGGTCGCGGTCGCCCTCGACGAGGGCGATTCGGGGGTTCCAGATTTCGACGATGCCGCCGACTCCGACGAACAGGGCAAGATCCTCGATCTTGCCGCGCCGACGCAGGACCGTCGGCAGGCTGATGCGCCCGCTGGGGTCGTAGGTGACGTCCTCCGCCGTGCCGAAGGTGCGTCGGGCCCGGGCATAATGCTCGTCGAGCCTGCCGCCCCGTTCCTCCTCGGCGAGCCGGCGCCGCTCGAGGTCGATCCACAGATTCTTCGCGTAATTGCGCCCGTAAGCGGTCAGGCAGGGCGAGATCTCATGCGCGCCGACGACGATCGCGCGGGCGTCGGAGCGGCGCTCTATGACCGAGCGGACGAAGGCGGGAACGGAGAGGCGCCCCTTGGCGTCCACCGCGTTGAGCGCGCTGCCCTGGAAGAAGTCGTCGACCTCCACCGCCCCTGTCCGCTCCCAAACACGGACCTTCCCCGTTCGCGGACGCACCAGGTGCGCCGCGTGACTCGCCGGTCAGCCGAGAAAGTGCCCCGAAAATCAGAAGGCGTGGATAACATCGCAAACCCGCCAAGGGAAGGGGATTTCATGCCTTTTTTGGGGATTTCATGCCTTTAGAGGGCATTTCGTGGTTTGTTCTTAGCGATGTTCAACCGATGTTCGTGTCGCTTGATCCTGTGGATAAATATGTGACTAGCGCTTTCGCCGGCGCCTGAGCAAGAGTCCGATTCCCGCACAGGCCGCGACCGGCAGCAGCGCCAGCGCCAGCCCGACGCGATGGTCGGCCGGGGCAGCATTGGCCCAGGCCACCGGCGCGGCGATGCGCTGCCGCTTGCCGGTCAGCCCCGCCGCCCAGTCCAGCCAGTCCGCGACCGCCATCGGATTATCGGCCGTCCGCCGCGCCCGGTCCCGGCCGAGCGGCGCCCACAATTCGTCGCGCAGGAGGTCGGCGTCGGCGACGACCAGCACCCGCCCCTCCCCGAGGCGGCAAATCGCCTGCCAGGGCACGGCGGAAACGACGCAATCGCGCTTGGTCTCGATCAGCCGCCCCGGCGCCTCGACGGCAATCCGTTTCGAATCGGTCTCGTAGACCAGGCGCCCGGAATCGTCCGGCGCCTCCAGGCCCAGCCCCCAATGGGCGAGCAACGGCCCGAGCATGGTTGTCGAAGGCGGCCGGCGGATGTCGCCCGGCGGCAGCCGGCTCGGCCACGCCAGCCTCGGATCGGCGAGGATGACGGCGCCGCCGCCCTCCCTCACCCAGGCATCGAGCGCGACCAGCTCGGAGGGAGCCAGGCGCTGCGGCTGGGCGAGGAACAGCAGGCCGCCGAGCGCCAGATTGGCCCGGTCGAGCAGGTCGATCGGGACGAACTCGAATTCCCGCTGCAGCTCGCCATAGGCGGCGGCGGGGCGCGAGCCCGGGTCGAACGGGCCCGCCTCACCCCAGACCAGCGGCAAGCCGGTCATCAGCAGGATCCGCGGCCGCTGCGCCGCAACGGCGGCCTCGCGCTTGCCCTGCACCAGCGCCTCGTAAGGCCGCTGCGCCCCCGGCACCAGCAGCGCCAGCGCGGCGCCGGCCGCGCCGAGCCAGCGGCCGTGCCGGCCGAGCCAGCGCCGCCCGGCCTGCGCCGCGAGATCGGCGAACAAGGCCGCCGCGGCGGCGCCGGCGAGCCCCCATGCCGCTTCCGGCCAGGGGCTGCGCGCGCCGACGCGCAGGACGAGGATCGTCTCCGCCGCCGCCGCCAGCGCCAGAGCGAGGCCATAAAGAGCCGCTCGCCGTCGCAGCGGCCAGGCCGCCGCGGCCGCGGCCGTCGCGGCCAGCAGCCAGGGCCGCGCGGCGATGAACGGCGCGGCTTCCGCCCGCCCCGAATCGAGGAAGCCGAGCAGCAGGCCCGCCGCCAGCTCGGCGACCGCATAGGCCGCGGCGGCGAGCGCGATCGAGCCGCCCGGCTCAGCGCGGCTGGGCGGGGCTAGGCGAGGGGCCGGTGGGGGCGCTGCCATTGTCGTCGGCATTGCCGGGCGCGACGCCGAGCTCGGCGAGCGGTTCCTTCGGCTCAGCCTGGTTGACGGCCGGCAGCCCGGCCTGGTTGCCGCCCGAAAGCTGGGTCTCGATCAGGTTCGGCGTGATCGGCGCCTCGTCGCTCGGATTGGTGAACACCGCGCCGAGCAGGACGAGCACGAACACAAAGGCGAGGCCGGTGAGGCCGATGCGGACCCGTTGCACGCGTTCCCTGCTCCACCCCAAGGCGTCGCCTCCTGACTAGCCCCATGCGCCGCTTTTGTCGAACCCCCGGCGGCGCTGTTGCGAAGCGCTCGCAGAAAAGCCCTTGACGGCGGATGCTACGCTGGCGAAGTGAATGCATGATCAGCACCCGCGCCCGCCTCGCCGCCGCTCCGCTCGCCGCGCTTCTCGCCCTCGCCGCCTGCGAGAACGCCACCATCGATCCCAATGCGGAGGCGAATGCCGCGCTGAACAATAGCGCGCGGGTCGTCGCGCCGCCGATGATCCAGGCGAGCCGCACCTATCGATGCAAGGACAACAGCCTGCTCTACGCCGACTTCTACACCGACAATACGGTGCTGGTCCGCGACAAGAAGGACGGGCCGGGCACGACCCTGACCGCGCCGGCCGCCGGCCAGCCCTACGCCGCCGACGGCTATTCGCTCAGCGCCAACGCCGCCCAGATCAATTACACCGCCCCCGGCAGGGGCGCCCAGAGCTGCAAGGCGTAAGCCTGTCGTCCCGGCCAAGGCTGGGGCCCCAGCGAAACCAGGCTCCGGCATTTTTCACGCGCTGGGATCCGGGCCTGCGCCGGGATGACGAAATCACGCCGGCTCGTGCGCTTTGGCGAACTCGGCCATGCGGCGCTGGATCTCGTCGTCGGCCACGTCCTCGACATGGGTGGAAATGGTCCAGCGATGGCCGAACGGGTCGATCAGCGTGCCCGAGCGGTCGCCGTAAAACTGGTTTTCCACCGGCCGCTCCTGAATCGCCCCGGCCGCCATCGCCCGCGCGAACACCGCGTCCGAATCCTCGACATAGATCATCAGGCTGGCGGTCGGGCCGCCGCGCGACTTCGGACCGAGCATGCCCATTTCCGGCCATTCGTCGGCCAGCATGACGAAGCTGTCGCCGATCCGGATCTCGGCATGGCCGATCTTGTCGCCCATCGGCAGGCGCAGCGCCTCGGTCGCGCCGAAGGCCTGCGCGTACCAGCGAATCGCCTCGGCCGCGCCGTCGACGGTCAGATAGGGCGTAACGCTATGATAGCCTTCCGGAATTGCCCTGGCGGTCATGTTCGGCTCCTTTTCCTTCTAGAACAAAACATGATCGTATTTACACCCGGCCCGCCCCTTCGACAAACGATATTCGATCGAATAGAGCGCCGGCCATGCCCGACAGCATCACCCCGGAAATCGTCGCCGAGCACGGCCTTTCCGCAGACGAATATGGCCGCGTCCTCCGCGCCTTGGGTCGCGAGCCCAACCTCACCGAGCTCGGCATCTTCTCGGTGATGTGGTCGGAGCATTGCTCCTACAAGAGCTCGCGCCTCCATCTGAAGAAGCTGCCGACGACGGCGCCCTGGGTGATCTGCGGCCCGGGCGAGAATGCCGGCGTGATCGACATCGGCGACAATCAGGCCGCCATCTTCAAGATGGAGAGCCACAACCACCCCTCATATATCGAGCCCTATCAGGGCGCCGCGACCGGCGTCGGCGGCATCCTGCGCGACGTCTTCACGATGGGCGCCCGCCCGGTCGCCAATCTGAACGCGCTGCGCTTCGGCCGCCCGGACCATCCCAGGATGCGCCATCTGATCGCCGGCGTCGTCGCCGGCATCGGCGGCTACGGCAATTGCGTCGGCGTCCCCACCGTCGGCGGCGAGGTCGATTTCCACCGCGCCTATGACGGCAACATCCTCGTCAACGCGATGACGGTCGGCGTCGCCGAGCAGGACAGGATCTTCTATTCGGCTGCCGCCGGCATCGGCAATCCGGTCGTCTACGTCGGCTCGAAGACCGGCCGCGACGGCATCCACGGCGCCACCATGGCCTCGGCCGATTTCTCCGAGGACAGCGAGGAGAAGCGCCCGACCGTGCAGGTCGGCGACCCCTTCACCGAGAAGCTGCTGATCGAGGCCTGCCTCGAGCTGATGGCTTCCGATGCGATCGTCGCCATCCAGGACATGGGCGCGGCCGGCCTGACCTCGTCGAGCGTCGAGATGGCGTCGAAGGGCGGCGTCGGCCTCGAGCTGGACATGAACGCGGTGCCGTGCCGCGAGACCGGCTTGACTCCCTACGAGATGATGCTGTCGGAATCGCAGGAGCGGATGCTGATGGTGCTCAAGCCCGGCCGGGAGGCCGAGGCCGAGGCGATCTTCACCAAATGGGAATTGGACTTCGCGGTGATCGGCGAGGTCACCGACACCGGCCATATGGTGCTCGAGTGGAGCGGCGAGACGGTGTGCGACATCCCCCATGGGCCCGCTCGCCGACGAGGCACCGCTTT
>DASUVK010000070.1:0-2926 GCA_036378975.1 Allosphingosinicella sp.
TGGCAAGGTCGCGTCTTCCGCGGACATCGCCGAGATGCATGCCGCTATCCGGGCGAGGCTCGAAGCGGCCTATGGCGAGGCGGGCGCGCGCGTGCGCATCCTTTACGGCGGGTCGGTCAAGGGCTCCAACGCGGTGGAGATTTTCGCGGTCGGCGATGTCGACGGCGCGCTGGTCGGCGGGGCGAGCCTGGCTGCGGCCGACTTCATTCCGATCATCGAGGCCGCCGCGCGCGGTTGAAGGCGCGGGGCGCATCGCCTAAGTGCGCGCCGACCTAGTTAGAAAGCCGCCGCAAAAATGTTCACCTTCCTGCTCATCGTCCAGACCCTGCTTGCCGCCTCTTTGGTCGCGGTGATCCTGATGCAGCGCTCGGAAGGCGGCGGGCTCGGCGTCGGCGGCAGCCCCTCGGGGCTGATGTCGGCGCGCGGTGCGGCGGACTTCCTGACTCGCGCCACCTCGGTGCTTGCCACCTTGTTCGTCATCCTCTCGATCGTCCTCGCCGGCCTCGCCACGATCGAGCGGGCGCCGATGAAGATCGACCCGTCGCTGTCCAGGCAGGCGCCGCGCGGCGCGCCGCTCGCGCCCGCCGCCGCGCCGCTCGCCGATCCGCTCGCCGTCCCCGCCGGCCAGGCGCCGGCCAATGCCGCCGCCGGCAACGGCGCCGTGCCGCTCGCCCAGTGATCAGCGGGCCGCGATAGCCTTCGCCACTTCGGCGGCCTGGCCGCGTATGTCGGGCACGGCGACGATCTCCCAGAAGGCGCCCTTGGCCAACGGCCCGACCGCGTAGAGGGCGGGGGAGCGGGCGCTCCCCGCCACCAGCGAGGCCGCGTCCACCTCGAGCCCGAGGCCCAGCGGGTCGGGCCGAGCCCGCCTGCTCGCCAGCAGCTGTTGGATCAGCGGGTCCCGGACCCGGCGGATATCGCCCTCGGGCCCGGTGCAGTTGATCATGGCCGCGAAGCGCCGGCGGAGGGTGCCGCCGCCGCGCCGGGCGATCGTCACCGTCTCGCCCTCCACCGCGGCGATCCGTCCCGCGGTCACTTCCAGCCGGCCCGATTCGCGCATCGCCTCGATCCGCGCCGCCACCTGCGGCGCGATGCGGTGGCGGTGCACGTCCCACCACGGCCGCAAGTGGCGCAGGAAGCGCCGCTGCTCGGCCTCGCCGAGGCCGCGCCACAAGGCGATCGTGTGCGGCCGCAGGCCGTCGACCGCGCCGCGCCACGGCGAGCGCGCCCGCAGCTGCCGGACCAGCTCGCCGAGCCGCGCCGGCGGCGCCCAGTCCAGCGGCGGCGGCGGCGGCGAGACATGCGCCCGCGGCACCAGCCCGCGCCGGGAGCAGGCGGTGACGCGCCCGGCAAAGCCCGCTTCCTCGAGGCTTACGGCCATGTCGACCATGGTCAGGCCGGTGCCGACCAGCAGCACCTCGCCGCCGCCCGCCGCCGCTTGCGCCACCGCGGCTGCGCCCTCCGCCGCCCAGGGATCGTGGATCGCACCCGGCCCGAAAGCCGCCGGCAGGCGCGAGGGGAAGTTGCCGCCGGCCAGCACCGCCGCGTCGCAGGCGATAAGCCCGCCCGACTCGAGCCGCACCGCCTCGTCCTCGATCGCCACCGCTTCGCCCGTCACCCGAACCACCTGCGCCGCGCCGTCGAGCAGCCCGGCGAGGTAGCGGCGGTAGAGCCGGCGGGGCGCATAATCGTCGGGGCCGTAGCCCTCGCGCCCGGCCCAGGCGGCGAAATGCCCCGGGTCGTCGGCGATGGCGCTCATGTTGCGCGCCCGGACGTTGAGCAAATGGCCGGGCGAAATGGTGCCGTAAGCCGCCCCGGCGGCGAAACGTCCGCTCTTCTCGATCAGCATGATCTCGGCCGCCGGCGCCGCCCGCGCGATCTCGACGGCCGCGATCGTCCCCGAATAACCCGCCCCGACGATCGCCACCCGCATGGCGGGGCCTTAGCGGAGAGCTGGGAGGCCGTCACCCCGGCCCCGCCCGTCATCCCGGCGAAAGCCCGGGCGGGGAGTAATTGGGGACAGCTACCGAATTCGGCTTGCCGCATGGGGGCTGGCGCCGCGAGGCCCGAATTCGGTAGCTGTCCCCAATTACGAGAAAAAACCGATTCGCGCCCTTGCCCCGGGGCCGCCCGCGCCTCTATCCGGTGACTCCCATGGCGCGGTTCATTTTCATCACCGGCGGCGTGGTCTCCTCGCTTGGCAAGGGCCTGATGGCGGCGGCGCTGGCCGGGCTGCTCCAGGCGCGCGGCTACAAGGTCCGAATCCGCAAGCTCGACCCCTATCTCAACGTCGATCCCGGCACGATGTCGCCCTACCAGCATGGCGAGGTCTACGTCACCGACGACGGCGCCGAGACCGACCTCGATTTGGGCCATTACGAGCGCTTCACCGGAGTCCCCGCCCGCCAGGCCGACAACGTCACTTCGGGCCGCATCTACCAGGGCATCATCGCCCGCGAGCGCCGCGGCGACTATCTCGGCGCCACCGTCCAGGTCGTCCCCCACGTCACCAACGCGATCAAGGAGTTCATCGCCGCCGACCTCGAGGGCGACCTCGACTTCCTGATCTGCGAGATCGGCGGAACCGTCGGCGACATCGAATCGCTCCCCTTCATCGAGGCGATCCGCCAGTTCCGCAACGAGCTCGGCAAGGACGCGGCGGGCCGCCCCTGCAGCGTCTCGATCCACACAACCTTGGTCCCCTATATCGCCGCCGCCGGCGAGCTGAAGACCAAGCCGACCCAGCATTCGGTCCGCGACCTGACCTCGCTCGGCATCCAGCCCGACTTCCTGCTCTGCCGCTGCGACCGGCCGATCCCGGCCGACGAGCGGAGGAAGCTCGGCCTGTTCTGCAACGTGCGCGAATCGGCGGTGATCGAGGCGCGCGACGTCGCCTCGATCTACGACGTGCCGCTCTCCTACCGGG
>DASUVK010000071.1:0-15723 GCA_036378975.1 Allosphingosinicella sp.
TCCGGCTACAGACGATCGGCGCCATCAGCATAGCATGGAACTGGATCGAAGGCGCTATCGACGTCTCGCTTAGCGTAGCACTGAATCTCCATCCCTCTATGTGGAATGAAGTCACCACCAGGATCAACGGCCTCGACAGCAAATTCGCTCTAATCAAAAAACACGCAAGCCTTTATCTCGACGGACTGGGGCCGTTCTTTGACCAAGCTCGCGATATGATCACCGGCACGGTTGGGGCAGTGCGCGCCGCGAAGAAGCTTCGCGACGGCGTGATACACATTCGACTAACGCTTCCCGAGGCGGTGACCGGCGACCTTCCTGTGGGGAAGGGGCAGCTTCACGAGGTGCTTGTGTCACAAGAGGCACTCGACGGCCTGTACAGACTGTTGCTCAACCTCGCGCGGGAAATGGATGAGGTAGTCGCCATCTTTTACAACCATTGGCTTACGGTGCACGCCTCGACCCAAGAGAAGAGGCGACGAGGCGCAGAAGTGTTTCGAGAGTCTCTGGCTCGACTGAGAGACCTTCAGGCGAAACGAGCAGCATTTCCGCCGCTTCCCGAATTTCCGGACCCACCCGCAACTCCTCCAGAGACGGAAGCCGCGCCAGAGCCTCAGGGCTGATATCTATTTTGCGCCGGCCTGTCGCCGAATCACCTGTCATGGCCCGTCCGGTACGTAAAGTATATAATTGCCGACGGCCCTGTGTACGTTTCCGGACAGGTTCAGGCGGGCGGATTGTGGCGCGCCAGGAAGCGTTCGACCCGCTTCAGGAAATCGACCGAATCCTCGACCCCGGCGAAGCCGTGGCCTTCCTCGGGGTAGAGGACGAAGTCGTGCGGGACCCGCGCCCTGAGCAGCGCCTCGTGCAGCCGCTTCGACTGGGCGACGGGGACGTTGCCGTCCTTCTCGCCATGGGCGATCAGCAACGGGATGCGGATCTCGGCGGCGCGGGCGATCGGCGACACTTTCGCCAGATCGAAGCCGCCGTCGCCGCGGATGCGGTCGCGCCAGTCGCGATAGTAACGCCGCGCGATCCACTGCGACCGGTCGTAGCGCAGCATCTGGCCCACGTCCGAAATGCCGGCGAAGCTGATCGCGCAGCGGTAAATTTCGGGGTTGCGCACCGCCGCCCACATCGCCGCATAGCCGCCATAGGAGGCGCCCATGATGCAGACCCGTTTCGAATCGACGATGCCGCGCCCGGCAAGCCAGCCGACGCCGTCGTCGAGATCGTCCTGCATCTTGCGGCCGAACTGGCCGGAGGCCGCTTCCACAAAGGCCTTGCCGTAGCCGGTCGAGCCGCGGAAATTGGGCTGGAGCACGGCATAGCCGCGATTGGCGAGGAATTGCGCCCATGGCTCGTAGGCCCATTTGTCGCGGATGTACGGGCCGCCGTGCGGCATCACGATCAGCGGCAGCTTGCGGGCGGGACGGCCCAGCGGCAGCGTCAGATAGGCGGGAACCGACAGGCCGTCGCGGGCGGCGTAGCGCACCGACTCGACCGGCGCCAGCGGCTTGCCGTCGAGGGCGGCATAGGGCCGCGCCAGCTCCCTCAGCTCGCCCTTGGCCCGATCGAATATGTAATAGGTGCCGGGGTCCGAGGCGCCGCCCGACCAGACCACCATCCGGCGGTCGGCGGCGTCGCGCGAGACGATGCGGTTGACCGCGCCGGGCAAGGCCCGGTCGAGCCGCGCCTGGACGGCGCGCATCGCCGGGTCGAGCCAGGCGACGCGGTCGCGGTCGTCGACATAGGAGACCGAATCCGGCTCGCCGGTCCGCGGCGAGAAGCCGACGCTGTCGACGTCGACCTCGGGATGCTCGAACACCGGCTCGCCGAGCGTGTCGCCGACGAAGTCGTAGCGGTAGACGCCGTAGCGGCCGGTCGCCTTGTTGGCGATCGCATAGCCCTTGTCGCTGCCGGCGACGGGAAGCAGCTTCTCGACGTCGGTCAGGCTCTCATTGTCGGGGCGGCGGCCGGTGCCGATCTTCTTGAACCCCGCCTGGGCGGTCTCGCGATAGAAAAGCCACCAGCGTCCGCCCTGGGTGCCGAGCCCGGCGCGGACGATGCCGTCGCGATCGGCGTACCAGCTCCACACCCCCGGATAGGGCTTGACCAGCTGCTTCGCCTTCAGCGTGGCGAGGTCGACGTGCAGCACCGCCGGCGTCTCGAAGAGCGAGCGTTGCGCCGAGAGCAGGATGTAATCGCCGCGCGGATCGATGTGGATGACGTCGTCGCCGTCGACTCCGCCGATCTTGCGGTCGAGCGGATGCACCTGCCTGGTTTCGATGTCGAACAGGAACAGCCGGCTGGTCTTGATCTCGGTGCCGTAAAGCTGGGTCGGGATGAGCAGGCTCATCAGCACGCGGCGGTTGCCCGCCCAGCGCGCCCACAGCATTTCGAACTTCTCCGACAGATCGATCCGGGCGAGGGCATAGTCCGGCCGGGTGAGGTCGGCGAGCACGACTGCCTTGCGGCCCTCGGACACGGAGCCGGCGACGAGGTGGGTGCCGTCGGGCGAGATTTCCGGGGCGGTGAAGAAGGGCAGGGCGCCGAACGCCTCGGCCGGGATGAGCGGCGGCGGCTCCGACCCGGCCGGCGCCGAGGCGAGCGAAACCAGCAGCGCCGCGGCGGCCAGCTTCAGCATCGTTCGCGCCATGCTCAATCCCCCACGGATGCGAGCAGCTCAGGTTGCCGGGTTATACCTGTCGAGGAACTTTTTCACCTCCTGAAGTACGCGCAGCCGGCTGGACTCGAGCAGCAGGTTGTGCGTCTCGCGGGGGATCTCGACATAGACGAAGTCGCGCCCCTCGACCTTGCCGGCCTCCTTCAACCGTCTGGCGAGATCGCGCGACTGAGTGACCGGCACCCGCCGGTCCTTCGCGCCGTGAACGATCAGGATCGGGGTCGAATATTTCTCGGCGTGAAGGCCGGGCGAGACGGCGCGGAGATGGCCGGCGGCGCCGAGCGCGGCCTTGGCCATGTAGCTGCCGAGATAGTCCTTGTCGTAGGCGACCATGTCGGGAAGGTGGTGGACCCCGGCGCCGGAGATGGCGCAGCGATATTTGGCGCCGTCGCGCTGGGCGGCGCGCGAGGCGGCATAGCCGCCATAGGACCAGCCCATCATGCACACGCGCTTCGCGTCGACGATGCCCTGGCCGGCGAGATGGGCGACCGCATCGTTGAGGTCGTCCTGCATGCGCTCGCCCCAATTGCCGTCCGAGGCTTTCTCCCACTGCGTGCCGTAACCGGAGGAGCCGCGAAAATTGGGCTGGACGACGACATAGCCGAGCTCGGCCAGCGGCTGCGCCCAGGGCACATATTCCCAATCCTCGTCGTCGCGCGACCAGGGACCGCCGTGGGGCAGGACGATCAGCGGCAGGTTCTTCTGGCCGGCGCGATGGCGCGGCATGGTCAGCACCGCCTCGATCTCCTTGCCGTCGCTGGCCCGGTAGCGGATCGTCTTCACCGGGTTGAGCTTCCGGTCGGCGATCGCATTGTTGATCCAGCCGAGCCGGCTGAGGCCGCCGGTGCGCGTATCGTAGACGTAATATGCCCCCGGCGTTCCGGGCGCCGCGATCCGGGCGACGATCATCTCGCGGGCGCGGTCGGTCGATTCGATGTAGACATTGCCCTTGCCGAACGTTTCCTCCAGCCCCTCCTGGATCTCCTTCAGCCGCGGTTCGAAATAATAGACTTTCGGGCGGTGCTCGACGACGCGGACGGCCTCGAGACGGTCCTGCGTCGGGCCGCCGCTGACGGAGCTGACGTCATAGCCGTCGACGCCGAACACCTTCCGGCCCACCTCCATGGTCTTGAGGTCGAGCTCGTAGACGGCCCGGTAGCCGCCCTTGCGACTGGTCGCCAACGCCTTGTCCGGCTCGTTGAGGAAGATCTCCGGCAGCGGCACCCCTTCGAAACGGTCCGGACGTCCCGAATAGATCGTGTCCAGATTGCTCTTCGCAGTGCGGCGGTACATGGCGGTGAGCTTGCCGGTGCCGCCGTCGTAGCCGGTGCCGAGGCGGACGACGCCGTTGCCGTCGGCATACCAGCTGCTGATCGACGGGCTGGTGCGCTGGACGACGTCCACCACCTTGCCGGTAATCACGTCGACCTTCACCACCTCCGGCAGGAACAAGCGCTCGTAGGACGAGCTGTCCGGGGTGCGCTCGATGAGGATCATCGGGCGGCCTTCGCGGGACATCCAGAGGATCCGACCGGCGTCGAATCTGGCGCCCCGCCAAGCCAGCGGGATCACTTTCCTGGTCGTGCGGTTATAGGCGATGGCCCGCGATCCATCGAACCAGAAATAGCCCATGTAATTCTGGCGGCTGGTGAGCACGATGACGAGATTGTCGTCGTCGATCCAGCGCCAGCCGCGCATGACGAAGTCGCCCTCCTCGTCGAAGGAGCCGTCCTTGGCGATGATTTCCGGCCGGCCGCCGGCGCCGATCGGCAGCACCGCGAGCGCCTGGCCGCCCTCGAAGCGGATCTTGGCGGCGATCGCCTTGCCGCCCGGGGAGATGTCCGGTTCCTGGATCGCCGGGAATTGGGCGAAGACCTCGAGCGGGACGATGCCCGACTGCGGCTGCGCCGGGGCCGCCCCGCCCGCGACCGGTTCCTGCGCCTGTGCCAGACCGCCGAGCGCCGCTCCCAAGAGCAGCGCGGTCAAGAGCCCCTTCATCCCAGCCCCCATCAAAAAGCCTTTGAAACGAGGCGTATAGCTAAAGTGGCGGGGCGCTGGCAACCGAGCATGAAAAAGCCCCGCCCGGATCCGGTCCGGGCGGGGCTGCTCACGCGCCGCTTGAGCGTCGATCAGGCGCCGGTGCCGGCCAGCGCCGCCAGCAGCAGCAAGGCGACGATGTTGGTGATCTTGATCATCGGGTTGACCGCCGGTCCCGCCGTGTCCTTGTACGGATCGCCGACCGTGTCGCCGGTCACTGCGGCCTTATGGGCTTCCGAGCCCTTGCCGCCGTAATTGCCGTCCTCGATATATTTCTTGGCATTGTCCCAGGCGCCGCCGCCGGAGGTCATCGAGATGGCGACGAACAGGCCGGAGACGATCACGCCGAGCAGCAAGGCGCCCAATGCGGCGAAGCCCTGCTCGCGGCCGGCGATGGCGGCGATCGCGAAAAAGACCGCGATCGGGGTCAGCACCGGCAGCAGCGACGGCACGATCATCTCCTTGATCGCCGCCTTGGTGACGAGGTCGACGGTGCGCGCGTAATTGGGCCGCGACGTGCCGTCCATGATGCCCGGGTTGGAGCGGAACTGCTCGCGCACGTCGAGCACGACGTTGCCGGCGGCGCGGCCGACGGCGGTCATGCCCATCGCCCCGAACAGATAGGGGAGCAGGGCGCCGAGCAGCAGGCCGACGACGACATAGGGGTTGGACAGCGAGAAATCGATGCCGTCCGCGCCGATGCCGAGCTCGGTCGCATAATGCTCCAGATCGGTCGTGTAGGCGCCGAACAGCACCAGGGCGCCGAGCGCCGCGGAGCCGATCGCATAGCCCTTGGTAACCGCCTTGGTGGTGTTGCCGACCGCGTCGAGGGCGTCGGTGCGGGTGCGCACGTCCTCCTCCATGCCGGCCATCTCGGCGATGCCGCCGGCATTGTCGGTGACCGGACCGTAGGCGTCGAGCGCGACCACCATTCCGGCGAGCGCGAGCATCGCGGTGGCGGCGAAGGCGATGCCGATCAGGCCGGCGAGTTGGTAGGAGACGATGATGCCGACGCAGATCACCAGGGTCGGCAGCGCCGTCGATTCGAGGCTGATGGCGAGGCCCTGGATGACGTTGGTGCCGTGGCCGGTTTGCGAGGCCTTGGCGATCGAGCGCACCGGCCGGTAATTGGTGCCCGTATAATATTCGGTGATCCACACGATCAGGCCGGTGACGCCGAGCCCGACCAGCGAGCACCAGAACAGGTCCATGCCGGTAAAGCCGTCGGTGACGGCGGTCTGCGCGACGTCGGTCGCGACGTCGGCGCCCGCCGCCTCGACGGCGCCGCCGATGACCGCGTTCATGTCGCCCAGCGTCTGCATCATCACGTAATAGATGGCCGGGATCGACAGGCCGGCGGTGATCCAGAAGCCCTTGTAGAGGGCGCCCATGATCGACTGCGAGCGGCCGAGACGGACGAAATAGGTGCCGACGATCGAGGTCAGGATGCAGACGCCGCCGATGATCAGGGGCAGGCTCATCAGGGCCAGCATCTGCTCGGCGTCCGCCCGCACCAGCAGGGCGATCAGCACCATGGTGGCGCCGACGGTGACGACATAGGTCTCGAACAGGTCGGCGGCCATGCCGGCGCAGTCGCCGACATTGTCGCCGACATTGTCGGCGATCACGGCCGGGTTGCGGGGATCGTCCTCGGGGATTCCGGCCTCGACCTTGCCGACCAGGTCGGCGCCGACGTCGGCGGCCTTGGTGAAGATGCCGCCGCCGAGACGGGCGAAGATCGAGATCAAGGAAGCGCCGAAGGCCAGGGCGACGAGCGCCTCGACCACCGTGCGGTCGTCGGGGGCGAAGCCGTAGACGCCGACGAGGAGGTAGAAGAAGACCGAGATGGCGAGCAAGGCCAGGCCGGCGACCAGCATGCCGGTGATCGCGCCGGCGCGGAAGGCGACGGTGAGGCCGCGCTGGAGGCTGGTGCGGGCCGCTTCGGCGGTGCGCACATTGGCGCGGACCGAGATGTTCATGCCGATGAAGCCGGCCGCGCCGGAAAGCAGCGAGCCGAGCACGAAGCCGATCGCCGAGATCGGGGTCCCCATCCGGTCGAGGAATATCCAGACAAGGATGGCGACGACGATTCCGACGATGCCGATCGTGCTGTACTGCCGGAACAGATAGGCCTTGGCGCCTTCCTGGATGGCGGAGGCGACGGCGATCATCCGTTCGTTGCCGGCCGACGAGGCGAGCACCTGGCGGCTGGTGACGATGCCGTAGAGCACCGCGGCCACTCCGCAGGCAATGGCGATGAGCACGACGGTCATGAAAGGATTCCTTCCCCTTGGATTTTCGAGCCGGGCAGGGCGATGGCCCCGGCGCGGACGCGCCCGGATGTGCCGCGCCCTTTAGGGGCCTTGCGAGCAGGATTCAACCGTCCGCCGCAGCTTCGGTCGCCCCGTCGGCGGGAAGGCCGCCCGAAGTGGACGACTTGGACGAGTTGTACACGGCATCGCGTCTTTTGCAGGCCGGCGAACTCACGCTGCCAGGCCGCAAAAGACCCAAAGGACCCGCATATCGGGCCGAAGACTCCTTTGTTTTCAGGCGAGCGTCGGGGGCCCGGCGGCAAACGGGTCGCGGATGTCGAAGGATAGCGCATCAAGTCCCTCACGAATCTCGCTTCGTCTTAGGAACATAGGCAGAACAGATCATCGATTCAACCGCGGCCGGTCAGCGATGCTCCCAGCCGAGCCGCGGCGGCAGCGGCACGCTTTCGCCGGCATCGGTGAGGCGCAGGCCGCTTCCCTCGGCGAGGCTGCCGATGCGGCTGAGCGGGAGGCCGAGTTCGTCCTGCAGCGCGAGGATCTCGGGCGCCCGCTCCGGCGCGGCGGCGAACAGCAATTCATAATCGTCCCCCCCCGCCGCCGCCGCCAGCCGGGCTTCGAGCGCTTCGCCGAGGGTGGCGAGGAAGGCGGCCGAAAGCGGCATCGAAGCGAGGTCGATCTCGATCGCGACGCCGCTCGCCGCGGCAAGCCGACCGGCGTCGATCAGCAGCCCGTCGGAGACGTCGATCATCGCGCCGACCAAAGGCGCCAGCCTTTCCCCCGCCTCGAGCCGCGGCCGCGGGTTGCGGTAGCGCTCGGCGAGATCCGGATCGGACGCAATCTCGCCCTTGAGGCCGCGCAGCCCCGCGCCGGCGTCGCCGATCGTGCCGCTGACCCAGAGACGATCGCCCGACCGGCCGCCGGCGCGCGACGGTACGGGCCCGCTCGCCTCGCCAATCGCCGTGAGCGCCAGCGTCCGCGCTCCGCTGCCGCGCACCGTGTCGCCGCCGAGCAGAGGGATATCGAAGGCGACGAGCGCCGTGCGCAGCCCGGCGACGAAGGCGGCATCCCACGCATCGTCGCCGAGGCTGTAGCCGAGCAGCACGCCGAGGGGGCGGGCGCCCTTGGCGGCGAGGTCGGACAGGTTCACCGCGACCAGCTTCCAGGCGACGTCGGCGGGCGGATCGTCGGGGAGATAGTGGACGCCCTCGACCAGCATATCGTGGGTGAGGACGAGAGTGCGGCCGCCGACTTCGAGGACGGCGGCGTCGTCGGCGAGGCCGCGGGCGGCGGGGTGCGTCGCCAGCGCGCGCAGCGAGTCGATGAAGGCGGATTCCGAAGACATGGGGACGGCTATATACATTCCTCCCCGCAATTTCGCGGGGAGGGGGACCGCGCGACGCGCGGTGGAGGGGCTCTTCGGACTCGGCAAGGCCCCTCTACCAGCCTGCGGCTGGTCCCCCTCCCCTGCAAATGCAGGGGAGGAATTCTTTATTTCCGCACGTCCTTCGCTACCGCGTCGAGCAGGCCGTTGACGAAGCCCGCTTCCTTCTGGCCGTAGAAAGCCTTGGCGACGTCGACATATTCGGAGATGACGCTGCCGGTCGGCACGTCGATGCGGGCGGCGAGCTCGTAGGCGCCGGCGCGCAGGATCTGGCGCAGCGGCCGGTCGAGGCGGTGGAGCGGCCAGTCCGGCGCCAGCCTGGCGGCGATCGCCTTGTCCAGCTCGGCCTCGCGGGCGGCGACGCCGCTCACCAGATCGTCGAAGAAATCGACCTCCGCCTCCTCATATTCGACCCCCTCGATGGTGGCGCCGAGCCGGTGGTGGTGGAATTCGTGGAGCAGCTTGGGCACCGGCGTCTGCTCCATCTCGCGCTGGTAGAGCGCCTGCACGGCGGCGAGGCGGGCGGCGGAACGGGAGCGCGAACGGGTGGAGGGCGGGGCCATGGGAAGCCGCCCATAGCGGCGGGCGGGCGGGACTGGGAAGCGCTAATCCTGAGGGCCGGCCCCGGGGACGAGCGCCGCTGGCCGACGCCGACGGTCATGCTATGAGCTTCGCCGACGGACCGGAGGGCAAGCTTGGGGGAGACCGCAGCGGAGGCGCGGGGCGCCGATCACTTCGCCACAGCGTGGCGGCTGACCGCCGCCGGCTGGCTCGGCTGCGCCTTGCTCCAGCTCATCCTCTATCTCAGGCCCTCGCCTTATGGCGGGCCCTTCCTGGTCGCGTGGAAGGCGTTCATCATCCGCCCGCTCGCCTATGAGCTGCTCGCGGTCTGGCTGATCGCCTTGCCGTTCCTGCTGCTGTGGCTGCTTCTCTACCGGCGGCGGCTGCGCTCGCCGCGCTGGCGGCTCGCCCAGTGGGCGCTGATCGCGCTGATGACGGCGAACCTGCTGATCACCGCCTTCGACCATGAGCTGTACCGCTTCCTCGGCCTCCGGCTCGGCCCCAATTTCCTCGCCGTCTATGCCGATCCGACGACGATGGCGGACAGCCTGTTCCTCAACGTCCTGCGCGGCGACCGGGGCGGCCCGTTCGTGTCGCCCTTGCTCTGCCTGGGCGCGCCGGCGCTCTATTCGTGGTGGTCGATCCGCCTGGTGCGGCGGCGGACCGGCGCTCGGGCCCGGCTCGGCCTGGGGACCGCCCTCACCATCGCCGCCCTTCCCCTCGCCGCCGGCCTGGTCGCTTATTCGCTCGCCCACGCCAAATTCCGTCTGTCCCGGCTGGAGCCGGCCTCGTTCGCCGTGATCCGCGATTTCGCCTGGCGCTATGAGGATGAAAGCCCGCCCGGCGACGTCGCGGCGCTGTCGCGCGCGTGGCAGGCCGAATGGCTGGCCGGCACCACCGACCGCAACTGGCGCTTCCCCGATCCCGAGCGGCCGTTCCTCCGCGTGCCCGCAAATCCGACCGCCCCCCGGCCCGAGGAGCGCTGGAACGTCGTCATCATCCAGCTCGAATCGGTGCGCGGCGTCGATACCGGCCATCTCCGTCCCGACCGGCGGCCGTCGCCCACCCCCTATCTCGACAGCCTCGCGGCGCGGCCGGACGCGGCGGTGTGGACTCGGGCGCTCAGCTTCGGCCCGCCCAGCATCAACGGCCGCTTCGCGCTGCAATGCTCGATCACGCCGTCGTCGCGGCGGTTCATCACCGCCCAGACCCGCGCCACCTTCTACTGCCTGTCCGACGCGCTGCGCCGGCAGGGATATCGGGCCGAGATGTTCGCAGCCGGCGACATCGACATGGACAACAGCACGGTGTGGGTACAGCTCATGTACGACCGCCTGTGGCGCTATCCGCAGGAGGGACAGCGCGACCGCGAGATCTTCCGCCATGCGGCGGCCCGAATCCGCGAACTGGGCCGGCAGGGGCCCTTCGTCGCCTCGCTGATCTCGGCGAGCAACCATCACCCTTTCCGCTCGCCCGAGCCGGCGCTCGACATTGCCGGCCACGGCCATGTCCGGCAGCGCATTCTGAACACCGAGCGCTATACCGACGACGTCGTCCGCGAGCTGATCGAATCGCTGCGGGGGGAGCCGTGGTTCGAGCGCACGCTCATCGTCATCAACAGCGATCACGGCTACAATCTCGGCGAGCATGGCGGCCTCACCGGCGCCTACAGCCTCTACCGCGAGTCGGTCTGGACGCCGCTGCTCATCGTCGGCCCGCATCCGCGGCTGCCGGCCGGCCGCCACGACGAGATCGTCACCCTGCTCGACGTCGCGCCGACCCTCGCCGACATAATCGGCTTGCGCGAGCCCAATCCCTGGCACGGCCACAGCCTGCTCGCGCTCGTCCCCACGCGTCCGGTCCGCTTCGGCTTCCGCGATTCGGTGATGGCTGAGGCCGGCGGGTGGAGCGCCGTCACCGATCCCACCGACGGCCGGCCCCGCCTCTACGACGCGCGCAGCGACTGGCTGCAGCGGCGCGATCTGTCCGGCCGCCACCCGGAGCTGGCCAGGCGAATGCTCGACGCGGCCGACCGCGGCCGGCGCTTCAACGACTATCTCCTGCGCCACGGCCGCCTCTGGCCGCCGGACCCGTCGCGCTGACCCGGCGTTACGCTGACATGGACCAGCCCTTGCCCGTCTCGACCATCGCCCACCTGATCCAGCTGGCGATCGCCCCCGTTTTCCTGCTCGCGGGAATCGCCGGCATCCTCAACGTTCTGGCACACCGCCTCTCGCGGGTCGTCGACCGCGCCCGCAGCCTGGAGCGCGACCTGCCGTCCGTGGGCGAAGCGGAGCGGACCCGGGCGGGCGCTGAACTCCTCGTCATCGCGCGGCGAATGCGGCTGGTGAACCTCTCCATCACCGCCTGCACCGCGAGCGCCCTGTTCGTCTGCCTGGTGGTCGCCATCCTGTTCGTCGCCGATTTCGCGAAGATCGAGTTCGCTCGGCCGATCGCCGTCCTGTTCATCCTCGCCATGGCCCTGCTAATCCTCGGCCTCACCCTGTTCCTCGCCGAGATCAGGACCGCCGCCCGCTTCCTCGACATCCGCCGCGAGCTGCTGCCGCCGGCGGAGGGGCGCCGAGGCCGGCGGCGCTCGACAGACGAATAGGCGCCGCCTAGACTTTCGCCATGGCCTCCACGGATTCCGTCTTCGCCGGGTCGATCCCCGAATATTATCACCGCTGCCTCGGCCCCTTCCTGTTCGAGCCTTATGCCGCCGACCTCGCCGGGCGCGCCGCCGCGCTGGGACCGCGACGCATCCTCGAGACGGCCGCCGGCACCGGCATCGTCACCGCTGCTCTCGCCCGCGAGTTGCCCGAGGCGGAGATCGTCGCCACCGACCTCAATCCGGACATGCTGCGCGTCGCCCAAAGCAAGGCCGATTCGCCGCGCGTGAGTTTCGCGCCCGCCGACGCGCAGTCGCTCCCGTTCGACGATGCCGGCTTCGACCTCGTCGTCTGTCAGTTCGGTGCGATGTTCTTCCCCGACCGCGTCGCCGCCTATCGCGAGGCGCGCCGGGTGCTGCGGCCGGGCGGCGCCTTCCTGTTCAACGTCTGGGACCGGCTCGACTCCAACCCGGCCTCGCAGACGGTCGCCGAAGCGGTCGCCGCCTTGTTTCCGGATGATCCGCCGAGCTTCATCGGCCGCGTCCCGTTCGGCTATCACGACACGGCCCGGATCGAAGCCGACCTGCGCGCCGCCGGCTTTACCCGGATCGAGGCGGCAACGGTGGCCAAGCGCAGCCGCGGCGCCGCCCGCGAGGTCGCGCCGGGCCTGTGCCAGGGCTCGCCGCTGCGCGCCGAGATCGAGGCGCGCGCTCCGGACCGGCTCGACGAGGCGACCGAGGCCGCCGCCGCAGCCCTGGTTCGCCGCCACGGCGATCCGGTCGACGCCGCGATGTCGGCCCATATCTTCACCGCCCGGTGAGCCGCGCCGCCCTGATGCTCGCTTGTACGCCGGCGCTGGCGAGCTGCCAGCTGGGAGTCGACGTCAAGGTCACCGGCCCGCCTTCGGCGCCGGTGTTCGAGCTGGCCGAGGCGGGGTGGCTCGGCGGGGACCCGCCGGCGCTGGGCGGGCTGACAGTCGAGACCGAGACCGGACCCGGCACCTGGAAGACCGTGTGGAGCGTGTCCCGCGATGGCGGCTGCGAGGCGACGGCGCGCATCGCCTACGGCCGGGTCCCGCCGGGCTTCGTCGCGGCGGGCCCGGCCGCGGCGATCGAAGCGGGCCGCGCCTATCAGGTCTACGTGCTCGGTTGCGGCTATTCGGGCGGCGCCTGGTTCAAACCCTTGGCGGACCGAATCGCCTATGCGCCGGGCATCGGCGACGCGCCTCGCCGGACGGTCGAGGCGGCCCGCTGAGGCGCGAAGGAGGAAACGGCCATGCTGACCCTGATCCTGGCGGCCGCCGCTGCAGCAGGCGGCGACGTCGCCGAGATACGCCGCCTCCGGGCGCGGTCCAATGCCGCCCTGGCCGCCCACCGCGTCGAGGACCTGCTGCCGCTGCTGACCGACGACTATACCGCTTTGCCCGGCTCGTCGGGCCGGCCCGTCTCCGCCGGGCAGCTGGAGCGCCGCCTGGCCGAGGTCTTCGCCGATCCGGCCTTCGTCACCTACGTCCGCACGCCGAAAATTATCGTCATCGCCTCCTCGGGCAAGCGCGCGGCCGAAACCGGCACCTGGCTCGGCCGCTGGCGCAAGCGCGACGGCGAGATGCGCCTGACCGGAATTTACCAGGCGACCTGGGCGCCGCGCGACGGCGGCTGGCGGCTGCTCAACGAGAGCTTCGTCACCCTCGGCTGCGCCGGCAGCAAGGCCTGTTCGGAGATCGACTGAGGCGGCGCCCGCCGCGCCCGCTTGCGCCAAACTGAAAACCGGTTCAACTTCGCGGCAGGGAGGCTCTATGACGACTCCGGGCGGGGCGACGGCGGCCAATGGCGACAAGGAGCCGCGGACCGAGCGCGGCCGCAAGACGCTGCGGCGGCTGATCGAGGCGGCCGCGGCGGAGTTCGGCGAGCGCGGCTTCCACGAAGCGGCGATCACCGGCATCACCCGCCGCGCCGGCGTCGCCCTCGGCACCTTCTACACCTATTTCGAGAGCAAGGAGGAAGTGTTCCGCGCCCTCGTCCTCGACATGAGCCGGGCGACGCGCGCCCATGTCGCCGAGGCGGTCAAGGGTGCGCCGGACCGGCTCGCGGCGGAGCGGATCGGCCTCGAGGCGTTCATCGCCTTCACCCGCAAGCATCCCGAGCTGTACCGGATCATAGAGGAGGCGCAATTCGTCGCCCACGACGTCTATCGCGAACATTATCTCAGCTTCGCCGACGCCTATCGCCGCAACCTCGCCGGCGCCCGCGAGCGCGGCGAGATCGCGGCCGGCGGCCGCGGCGAGCGCGAGGACGAGGCGCGCGCCTGGGCGCTGATCGGCATGAGCGTCTTCCTCGGCATGCGCTACGGCCTGTGGGACGAAGATCTGTCGCCGGGCGAGGTCGCCGACATCGCCATCGAATTGGTGTCGGAAGGGCTGAGGAAGCGAGGCTCATGATCGCCGAGCTCCCCGATCTGATCGCCCGCCGCGCCGATCTGACCCCGGACGCAGTCGCGCTCGAGGAGGTCGCGACCGGCCGCCGCCTGACCTATGCCGGCCTCGACGCGCGCGCCGCCCGAGTCGCCACCCTGTTCGAGGCCCGCGGGGTAGGCGGCGGCGACCGGGTCGCCATCCTCTGCCGCAACCGCATCGCTTTCTTCGAGGCGCTGATCGCCTGCGCCCGGCTCGGGGCGATCCTGGTACCGCTCAACTGGCGGATGCCGGCGGCCGAGCTCGACCCGCTGATCGCCGATGCCGGGCCGCGCCTGCTTCTCCATGACGGCGAGGACGAAGCGGCCGTTCGCCGCCTCGCCGAGTCGCCGCCGGCGCTGGACCTCGACGACGGCTACGACGCGCTGGTCGACGCCGCCGTGCCGCGCTCGCGCCGCGGCCGCTGGCCCGCCGACGAGATCTGGTATTTGATCTACACTTCCGGGACCACCGGCCGCCCCAAGGGCGTAATCTATACCTATAGGATGGCGCTCGCGAACCTGGTCAACATCGGCACCGCGATCGGTCTCGGCTCGACCGACACGACGCTGACCTTTCTTCCCAATTTCCACACGGCCGGCATCAACCTCCACGCCTTGCCCACCCTTTTCCAGGGCGGACGCGTGCTCCTCTTGCCGGGCTTCGAGGCGGAAGCGGTGGTAGCGCTGCTCGAGGCGCGGCGGCTCGACACCTTCTTCGCGGTGCCGACCGTCTACCAGCTGCTGGTCGATCATCCCCGCTTCGGCGCGGCGCCGCTGGGCCATGTCCGCCACTGGGGCTGCGGCGGGGCGCCCTTGCCCGATGCCCTCGCCCGCCATTGCCGCGACCTCGGCCTGCGAGTCTGCAACGGCATGGGAATGACCGAGACCGGCCCGACCGCCTTCCTCGCGGCGCCGGCCGATGCCTGGGACCGGATCGGCTCGGTCGGCAAGCCCCAGCTGCTCGTCAGCGTCCGCATCGTCGGCCAGGAGGGCGAGGACGTGGCGGAGGGCGAAATCGGCGACCTGCTGTTCGCCGGGCCGGCGGTGACGCCGGGCTATTGGAACGATCCGGAAGCGACCCGAGCCGCCTTCACCGCCGACGGCTGGCTGAGGTCCGGCGACCTCGCCCGCCGCGACGCCGACGGCTTCTACTGGGTCGCCGGGCGGCGCAAGGAGATGTTCATCTCGGGCGGCGAGAACGTCTATCCGGCCGAGGTGGAGAATGTCCTCGCCGGCCATCCGGCGGTGGCGGAGGCGGCGGTGGTCGCCGCGCCGGACCCGCGCTGGGGCGAGGTCGGATATGCTTTCCTGCGTCTGGTCGAGGGCGCCGCCGCGCCGGCCGCCGCCGAGCTCGAAGCGTTCTGCCGCGCCCGCCTCGCTCCCTACAAGGTGCCGGCCGGCTTCGAGACCGTCGAGGATTTCCCGCGCACCGCCGCGGGCAAGGTGCAGAAGCATTTGCTGGCCGTCTCGCCGCCGCCGGCTTTCGCCGGCGACGGGGAGAGGTTGGGCCCGCCGGTGGCGGCGGGAGCGACCGGCTAGAGCAGGAAGTCGCTCTGGGTCAGCGGACCGCCGGTGACGGTGAGGGCGATGACGAGGTCGGCGGTGCCGTCGCCATTGGTGTCGCCCTCGACGAACCAGCTGCCGTTCGACTGGTAGGCGCGAAGCTGGCCGGCCGAGGCGGCGCCGGTGCCGCCGAACGCGTTCGAGCCGATCCAGGTGAACGCC
>DASUVK010000072.1:0-57758 GCA_036378975.1 Allosphingosinicella sp.
ACGCGTTCGGCGGCACCGGCGCCGCCTCGGCCGGCCAGCTTCGCGCCTACCAGTCGAACGGCAGCTGGTTCGTCGAGGGCGACACCAATGGCGACGGCACCGCCGACCTCGTCATCGCGCTGACGCTGCAGGGGCCGACCCTGCTCGGGCAGGGCGACTTCCTGCTCTAGCCGCCGGCCGCCGGTTCAGCGGGCCGGGAACCAGCTCTTCGCGGCCGGGGTGTCGGGAATTTCGCTCTGGCCGGTGAGCCGGGCGACGACCTGGGCGAAGGTTCCCTCGACGGCGACTCGATGCTCGCCGAAATAGATGTCGGTGAACGGGCCCGATGCGGTGCGGACGTGGGTGACGCGGTCGGGGTTGATGGCGACCTCGCCGGGCTCCCCGCCCTTCTTCATCACGATCAGCTTCACGATTCCCAAGGCTCCCGCGCGTCCGGCCATCTGTTTAGCGCCATCGGGTTAACTACGCGTTTGTACGAGCTTGAACGTCCGCTCAGCCGCGGCGAACATTTTTGGCGAGCGCTCCCGCACCCGCGGGCGCGTCCGGGCCGGGCAATGAGGGGCAGCGTAATGGCGATGTACGTCTACAGCACCGCCGGGGAGCCGCGCGGCTTCCTGTTCGAGACCACTATTTACGGTCTCGACGGAAGTCCGCTCGGGCGGGTGGTGGGCTCGCGGGTGCACCGGTTCGATGGCCGCTATGCCGGCGAATGGTTCCACCAGATGGTCGTCGACCGGCCGACCGCGCGGCCACGCGCCATTCCGGCCGTCGTCGTCCCCGCGGCAAGGCTGCCAGCATCCCCGCCGTGCTGGCGCCGACAGGTGGCGGAATATGGCGCCTATGCCGACGTCTTCGACCGGCTCGCGGCGGTGGACGATCCTCTGCCGGTCGCGGCGGAATAGCCGCAAAAGCCTTTTCCCTTCGGCGACTCACCTGTCATGCTGGACGGCATGACCGCGGTGCGCATTCTCCACGCCCATTCCACCTTCGGCCGCGGCGGCAAGGAGGCGCGGGCGGTGCGGCTGATGAACGCCTTCGGCGGCGCGGCCGAGCATGCGGTGATCTCCGCCGCGCCGGGCGAGCTCGGCGCGCGGGACGCGCTCGCGCCGGAGGTGCGGGTGGATTTCCCGGACAACGCGCCGCCGCTCACCGGCCTGCCGGGCCTGCCGCGTCTGTTCCGGCTGTCGCGCTATATGCGCGGCTTCGACCTGATATTGACTTACAATTGGGGGGCGTTCGACGCGGTGATGGCGCGGCACCTGTTCGGCGGGCCGCCGCTTGTCCACCACGAGGACGGCTTCAACGAGGACGAGGCCGGCGAGCTGAAGACGCGGCGCAACCTCTATCGCCGGCTCGGCCTCGCCGCCGCGCACCGGCTGGTGGTGCCGTCGGCGCGGCTCGAGGCGATCGCCCGCAAGGCCTGGGCGCAGCCGGCCGAGCGGGTGGTGCGGATCGCCAACGGCATCGACGTGCCCCGCTTTGCCGCCGTGCCGTCCGAGCCGATACCCGGCCTCGACAAGCGCCCGGGCGAGGTCGTGATCGGCACCGTCGCCGGCTTGCGCGCGGTCAAGAATCTGCCGCGCCTGGTCCGCGCTTTCGCCGCGATGACGTGGCGCGACGCGCGGCTCGTCATCGTCGGCGCCGGCCCCGAAAGCGAGCGCATCGCCGCCGAGGCGCGGCGCGTGGGGGTCGGCAACCGACTGCTGATGCCGGGCTTTCTCGCCGATCCGGCGCGCTGGATCGGCCGCTTCGACATTTTCGCCTTGTCGTCGGATTCCGAGCAATTCCCGATCTCGCTCGTCGAGGCGATGGCGGCCGGCCTGCCGGCGGTGGCGACGGCGGTCGGCGACGTCGCCCAGATGGTCGCCGACGACAACCGGCCGCTGATCGTCGCGCCGGAGGACGAGGCGGCCTTCGCCGCCGCCCTTGACAGTCTCGCGGAACGTGCCGATCTTCGCCGCGCCATCGGCCGCGCCAATCGGGAGCGCGCGGCGGCTGAATATGACGAGGCCGGGATGATCGCGCGTTATGCCCGCCTGTACGCGGAGGCCATCGGCCGGTCTGGAGCGTTCACTCGGTCCTGAGAGATTTTTGACGCTTTTGACCGAGAGGGGCGATATAGCCGCTCTCGCTTTTTTTGGAGAGACACGTGTTCAAGGGTTTACAGCCGATCCTCTACGGCGGGCGCGAAGTATGGCCGCTTGTCGAGGGCGGCAAGGGCGTGTCGGCGACCAATCATGCCAGCTCCGGCGCTTGGGCGGCGGCGGGCGGCATCGGCACCGTCTCGGCGGTCAACGCCGACAGCTACGACCCCGAAGGCAAGATCATCCCCCAAATCTATCATGCCTTGACCCGCCGCGAGCGGCATGAGGAGTTGGTCCAATATGCGATCGACGGCGCGGTCGCGCAGGTGCAGCGCGCCTACGACATCGCTGGCGGCCGCGGCGCCATCAACATCAACGTATTGTGGGAGATGGGCGGCGCCCAGCGCGTCCTCCACGGCGTGCTCGAACGGACCAAGGGCCTCGTCGCCGGAGTCACTTGCGGCGCCGGCATGCCCTACAAACTGTCCGAGATCGCCGCGTCCTACGGCGTGAATTATCTGCCGATCATCAGTTCCGGCCGCGCCTTCCGGGCGCTGTGGAAGCGGGCTTATTCCAAGGCGGCCGAATGGCTCGCGGCGGTGGTCTACGAGGATCCGTGGCTGGCCGGCGGCCATAACGGCCTGTCCAACGCCGAGGATCCCTTGAAGCCGCAGGATCCCTATCCGCGCGTCAAGGAGCTGCGCGAGACGATGCGCGAGGGCGGCATTCCCGACAGCGTGCCGATCGTCATGGCCGGCGGCGTCTGGAATCTGAAGGAATGGGAGCATTGGATCGACAATCCCGAGCTCGGCCAGATCGTCTTCCAGTTCGGTACCCGGCCCCTGCTCACCAAGGAAAGCCCGATCCCCGAATTGTGGAAGCAACGGCTGATGACGCTCGACGAGGGCGACATCCTTCTCCACCGCTTCTCGCCGACCGGCTTTTACAGCTCGGCGGTGCGCAATCCCTTCCTGAGGAGCCTCGAGGCGCGCTCGCACCGCCAGATCGCCTTCACCAAGGAAGAGCTCGGCGACCATTGCTTCCAGCTCGACGTCGGTGTCTCCGGCAAGAAGAATGTCTGGGTCACCCGCGGCGACCTTCTCCACGCCCGCGAATGGTTCGCGCAGGGCTATACCGAGGCGCTGAAGACGCCCGACGAGACTTTGATTTTCGTCACCCCCGACGACAAGGTGCAGATCCGCAAGGACCAGGCGGACTGCATGGGCTGCCTCAGCCAGTGCGCCTTCTCCTCCTGGGCCGACAATGAGAAGAATAGCACCGGCCGCCTCGCCGATCCGCGCAGCTTCTGCATCCAGAAGACCCTCCAGGACATCGCCCATGGCGGGCCGACCGAGCACAATCTGATGTTCGCCGGCCACTCCGCCTTCCGCTTCAAGAGCGATCCCTTCTATTCGAACGGCTTCGTCCCGACCGTGAAGCAGCTGGTCGACCGGATCCTGACGGGGGACTGATACTTCCGTCGTCCCAGCGAAGGCTGGGATCCCGGCGAGTGAAAAGCTCGGGGATCTTCACCCCCCCCGGGGGGGCAGCCTTCGCTGGGGCGACGAAATTACGCGACTCGATCCGGCAAATCCCGCCCTTCGGCGAAGGCGGTGATGTTGGCGAGCACCTTTTCGCCCATCGCGGTGCGGCTCTCCAGAGTCGCTGAGCCGAGATGGGGTAGGAGGACGAGGTTCGGCAGCGCGAGCAGGCGCGGGTCGACCTCCGGCTCGCTCGGATAGACGTCGAGCCCGGCGCCGGCGATCCGCCCGGCGGCGAGGGCGTCGATCAGCGCCTCCTGATCGACGAGGCCGCCGCGGGCGGCGTTGATCAGCCACGCGTCGCGCCGCATCAGCCCGAGACGGCGCCGGTCGATCAAATGGTGAGTCTCCGGGCCGTAGGGAACGTTGAGGCTGACGATGTCCATCCGTGCCAGCATCGCGTCGAGGTCGGGCCAGTAGCGGGCGTCGCCGCCGCCGGCCGGGCGGCGGTTGTGATAGTGGATGGCCATCCCGAACCCCCGCGCCCGCCGCGCCACCGCCTCGCCGATCCGGCCCATGCCGACGATGCCCAGCACCTTGCCGGTGAGGCTGCGGCCGAGCTGATCGGTGGGCCCCCAGCCCCGCCAGCGGCCGGCCCGCAAGGTGCGCTCTCCTTCGCCGAGCCCGCGCGGGGTCATCAGGATCAAGGCCATGACCAGGTCGGCGGTGTCCTCGGTCAGCACGCCGGGCGTGTTGGTGACGGCAATGCCGCGCGCCGCCGCCGCCTCGAGGTCGATATGGTCGGTGCCGACGCCGAAATTGGCAATCAGCTTCAGCGCTTCGCCGGCGCTGCCGATGAGGGCGGCGTCGATCCGGTCGGTGACGGTCGCGGCGAGCACGTCGCAGCGGCGCATCGCCTCGCGCAGCCGCTCGCGGCCGAACGGCGCGTCGGTGCGGTTGAGCTCGACCTCGAAACGCGCCGCCAGCTTCGCCTCGACCGTCGCCGGAAGCCGGCGGGTGACGATCACCTTCATCCGTCCCGCCTGGGGAAGGGGAGGGGAAGCGTCAAGGCAGATGGGCGTTGAACCGGGGCCCCGCTCCTGCCTAAGAGGCGGGAGAAGGAGGCACGAATGGCGAGGAGAGTGATGCCGGCGGCCGCGCTGGCGCTCGCCCTGGCGGTGGGTTCGGCCCAGGCGCAGGACCAGCGTCCGACTCCCTATTGGGCTTCGATCAGCGCCGGCAAGGCGCTGATGCGCACCGGCCCCGGTCGCAATTTTCCCGCGACCTGGCTCTACGTCCGCGCCGATCTGCCGATCCGGGTGGTCGAGACCTATCCCAACTGGCGCAAGATCCGCGACCCGCACGGGACCACCGGCTGGATGCTGCAGCGTCTGCTCAGCGACACTCGCACCGCCCTCGTCACCGGCGATGCGCCGCGACCGATGCATCAGGATCCGGCCGCGAATTCACGAGTCCGCTATCTCGCCCAGCCGGGCGTAGTCGGGCGCCTCTCGAAATGCGCCGACGGCTGGTGCCTGCTCGATGTCGGCGGCCGGCGCGGCTATATCCGCACCGATCATTTCTGGGGTCTCGACCCCGGCGGCACGCTGGAGTAGTCGGCGGGGATGCGGGAATTGCGCTTCGACGAATTCGCGGGCTGCGTCGGCGAGACTTATGAGCTTGTCCAGGACGGGCAACGGCTCCCCCTGACGCTCGAGACGGCGCAGGAGCTGCCGCCTTCGGTCCGCGAGGCCGGCTGCTTCCGCCTCGCTTGGCGGGGGCCGTTCGAACCGCTGCTTCCCCAAGCCATCTACCGCCTCGAACGCGGCGGCGAGATCTACGATATCTTCATCGTCCCGATCGGTCGCGACCAGAGCGGCACCCAATATGAGGCGGTGTTCAACTAGCCTCGCCGGCCGCCTGCGGCCGCCACTCCATCAGGTCGTAGACGCCGTGCTCGTCGATGCCGACGAAGCCGAGACGCAGATACAGGCGCATCGCCGGATTGTTCTTCTCGACATGGATGGTGAGCGGCTTGCCGGCGGCGACGGCTTCTTCCATCAGATCGGCGAGGATCGCGCTGCCGATGCCCTGGCCACGCGTTTCCGGCAGCAGGGAAATGTCGATCAGCCGCAGCTGGCTCGGCCATTCCTCGCGGTAGAGCCGGCCTATGGCTTCGCCGCCGCGCTCGATCACCAGCCATTCGGCCTCGGGATAATGGCGCATATAATGGCGGTGCTGCGCATCGAACTGATGGGCAAGGAATTGCCGCTTCATCTCGTCCGGCCAACCGGTGCGGGCGAGCTCCTCTGTCCGCGTCGAGGCGTAGACCGACGCCAGGAACGGCAGGTCAGCCTCGGTGAATCGCCGAAAGGAAACGCCCAGCGCAGCGGCTGCGCGCAATGGCGGCGGCATCAGCTCAGTTGAAGATCGCTTGGAGCCGGTGGCCGCCGCATGTGTCGCCGCAGGCGCTGAAGAAGACCTTCATCGCGCCGGCATCGGCATGGCTGACGTCGTAGATGCGATCGCCGGCGGGAAGCGTTTGCCCGGTCGACTCGAGGACGATCGCGAACGCCTGGTTGCGCACCCCGGCCGGCCGCCGTTCGGCCTTCCCCAGCGGCCTTACTTCGGCCAGCTTGGCGACGACCCCGCCGGCGAGCGCGAAGCTGGCGCCGACCTGGCGGCTCCATTCGTCCATGCCCGCATGGGGCAGCGACGTGAACTGCCGGTCCCACCAGCTGCCCTTGGCGCCCGGCTTGCGGGTCCAGCTGAGTTGAAGGGCCGGCGCCGCGATAGCCCCCACTGCTGCGACGCCGAAACCCAGGCCCGCCAGCAATTTGCGGCGGGATACGCGGGATGAATTCTCCCTAGTCATGTTGGGGGCCCCCCAGTTAAATTATGGACGCGGCGGGAACACGCCCTGCAAGGCGATGACGTAGTTCATCACCAAATAGGGCATCAAATTGTTGTGCGGCAGGCTGCCGCCCGCGGGCGTGAGCGCCTGGAACGCCATTGTCGCTAGCGCCGCGGTCGTGTCGTGATAGGCGCTGCCGTTGACGCTGCGAGCCAACGCCGTCTCGTTGCTCGGCAGCAAGGTGCTGGCGGCGAGCGAGTTGGAGTTGAGCGCATGGCTGTGAGCCGGCATTTCCGACTCGAGCAGGGTGACGAACTCCGAGCCGCCCTGTTCGCCGATGAAGCGCTGGCTCAGGCCCTGGCCCTGGCCCTGATGCATGGCCGAGTTGCCCTGCAAGTTGGGCAGGGCGAAGGTGCTCTTGCCGTCGCCGCCGTACATGGTGCCGAGCAGGGCGAAGAGCGCCGTGTTTTGGGACAGCGGCAGGAGCTGGCCGTTGCATTGCGCCCAACCCGTCGGGGCGAAGTTGAAGCCGACGATACGGATCTCAGCGACGAAGGGATCTGCCATTGTTTCTCTCCTTAGCTGAACCGCGGGAACAGCCCGAACAACGAGATGATGTAGCTGACCACGAGGAAAGGCTGCATATTGTCGTGCGGCTGGCTGCCGCCGACCGGCGTGATCGACTGCGCCGCCATCGGCACCGCCGGAGCCACCACCAGCGGCTTGAAGATGCTGACCGTGTTGCCGGTGCCGAGCACATTGTTGGGCGCATCGTTGCCCGTCGCCGCGTCGGTCGAAACCAGGAATGCGTGGTTGTGGACCGGAATCTGCTGGACGGTGAGCGTCACCGACTCGGTGCCTCCCATCTCGCCGATCGTGCGGCCGCTAAGGCCGGGGCCGGTGCCCTGATGGATCGGCAGCCTGCTTTGCAGGTTGGGCAGGGCGAAGGTTTCCTCGCCGTCGCCGCCATAAGTGGTGCCGATCAGCTGGAAGAGCGTCTCGTTCTCCGAAATCGGCATCAGCTGTCCGTCGCAGAACATCCACCCTGCGGGGGGGAAATTGCCGGCGAACAGGCGGATTTCGCCTACGAATGGTTGTGCCATGAGCTAGCCCCCTCAGTTGCGCGACGGGAAGATGCCGATCAGCGCGATGCAGAAGTTGATCACGAGAAAAGGCGACATGTTTTCGTGCGGCTGGCTGCCGCCGACATTCCCGACCGTGCCCGGGTTGATCGCGATCAAATTGGTCGCTTGCCGATAGCCGTTGTTGAAATTGGCGAGCAAGTTGCCGGTCGGCAGGATCTGGTCCCCATTCGCGTTGCCGGAATTGAGGAAGTGAAGATGCTGCGGCATCTCGCTTTGCGTAATCGTGTGCGCTTCCTGGCCGGCTTTCTCGCCCTGGATGTGACCGCCGCCGACGTGCATTGCACAGGCGCCGCGCAGATCGGGCAGCGCGAAGGTCGTCTGGCCGTTGCCGCCATACATGGTGCCGAGCAACGAAAAGAGCGCCTGATTTTGATTGATCGGCAGGAACTGGCCGTTGCACTGAGCCCAGCCTTGCGGGGCTTGCTCAAACGAAAACAGCCGGACTTCGCCTAAAAATGGATCAGCCATATGCCATCCCCCCCGGCGGCAAGGGATACATGAATTTCACCAGTCATCAACCGTTTCGGACCAAATATTTTTCCGGTATTTTGATCGATTATGAATAATTCTTTCCGCGAAAACCGTTGACGCAGGTTGAGATTCGGGATGGGGGTTGCCAACGGAAATCATGGATGATTCCCCGCCGCCGCTTTCGTCGCGGCTCGCCCCCGCGGCGCTGTTTCTCGACTTTGACGGCACGCTCGTCGAGCTGGCCGAAACCCCCGACGCGATCGCCGTGCCGGGGAATCTCGAGCCGTTGCTCGACCGGCTCGCCGCCCGGCTCGAGGGACGCCTCGCCATCGTCAGCGGCCGCGCCGTCGCCGACTTGCAGCGCCATCTCGGCATGTCCGGCCTGGCGATCGCCGGGTCGCACGGGGCCGAGCTGCTCTATGCCGACGGCACCGTCGTGCCCGTCGTCGCGCCGCCGGGCCTCGCCCGCGCACGCAAGGCGGTGCGGCGTTTCGCAGCGGCGCAGGACGGCCTGATCGTCGAGGAGAAGCCCGCCGGCATCGCCCTCCATTATCGGCGGGCGCCGGCGCAGGCGGAGCGCATCGCGGGCTTCGCCGCCGACCTCGCCAGCCGCTCGGGGCTCGTCGTCCAGCAAGGCAAGATGGTGACGGAGTTGCGGCCTCGCGGCGCGGACAAGGGCGAAGCCTTGCGGCGGTTGATGTCGGAACCTCCGTTCGCCGGCGCGCGTCCTGTGTTCGTGGGCGACGATCTGACCGACGAGGATGCGTTCCGGGCGGCCGCGGCTCTGGGCGGGGAGGGTGTGCTGGTCGGGCCCGCCCGCGCCACCGCCGCGCGGTGGCGGCTGGACGGCGTCGCGCAGGTGACGCGCTGGCTCGAGGCGGCCGCGCATGACTGACCTGTCGCTGTGGCCGATCGGCAATTGCCAGGTGAGCGCGCTGGTCGACCGCGCCGCCGGCTTCGTCTGGGGCTGCGCGCCGCGAGTCGACGGCGACCCGCTCTTCTGCTCGCTGCTCGAGCCGAAAGGGGAAAGCGCGGTGCCGCGCGGGGAATGGCGGATCTCGGTCGAGCACCAGGTGGCGGCCGAGCAAAGCTATCTGAGGAACACGCCGATCCTGACCACGCGGCTCACCGACTCGGACGGTGCCGTCGCCGAGATATTCGACTTCTGCCCCCGCTTCGAGCGGTCGGGGCGGATGTACCGGCCGGTCGCGTTCGTCCGCATCGTCCGGCCGCTGCAGGGCGCGCCGCGGGTGCGGGTCGCGCTCAATCCGGCCACCGGCTGGGGCGAGCGCGACGCCGAGCGGACCAGCGGCACCAACCACATACGCTATCTGGTCAAGCCGCAGCCGCTTCGCCTCACCACCGACGCGCCGGTCGGCCAAGTGCTCGACGGGCGCAGCTTCCGGCTCGAGCGCAGCCACCATTTCTTCCTCGGCCCCGACGAGCCGTTCGTCGGCCATGTCGGTCACACGCTGGCGGCGATGCTGCACCAGACCGCTGACGAATGGCGGGCCTGGGTGCGCGGCCTCGCCATCCCGCTCGAATGGCAGCGCATCGTCATCCGCGCCGCGATCGCGCTCAAATTGTGTCAGCACGAGGAGACCGGCGCGATCGTTGCCGCGCTGACCACCTCGATACCGGAGGCACCCGGCAGCGGCCGCAACTGGGACTATCGTTATTGCTGGATCCGCGACGCTTATTATACGGTCCAGGCCCTCAACCGGCTCGGCGCGCTCGACGTGCTCGAAAACTATCTCGGCTATTTGAGGAACATCGTCGACGAGGCCAAAGGCGGCCACATCCAGCCGCTCTACGCGGTGTCGGGCGAGGCGAAGCTCGACGAGCGGCAGGCCGAGGCGCTCGCCGGCTATCGCGGCATGGGGCCGGTGCGGATCGGCAACGCCGCCTACAAGCAGGTCCAGCACGACGCCTACGGCCAGATCGTGCTGTCCAACGTCCAGGCCTTCATCGACGAACGGCTGCTGCGCAAGGCGACCGAAGCCGATTTCCAGGCCCTCGAGCGGGTCGGCGAGCGGGCGTGGGAGATGCACGGCGAGCCCGACGCCGGCCTCTGGGAATATCGCACCCGCACCGCCGTCCACACCTACAGCTCGGTGATGAGCTGGGCGGCGTGCGACCGGCTCGCCAATGCCGCCGAAATGCTCGCCCTCGACGATCGCGCCACTCTGTGGCGCGACCGGGCGGCGGCGATCCGGGCCCGGATCGAGGAGGCCGCCTGGCATGCGCCCGAGCAGCGCTTCGCCGCCAGCTTCGGCGGCGACGAGCTTGACGCCAGCCTGCTCCAGCTCGTCGACATGCGCTTCCTCAAGCCGGACGACCCGCGCTTCCTGGCCACGTTCGAGGCGGTGGAGAAGGGTCTCAGGCGCGGCGAACATATGCTGCGCTACGCCGCCGAGGACGATTTCGGGCTGCCCGAGACCGCGTTCAACTTCTGCACCTTCTGGCTGATCGAGGCGCTTCACCTGGTCGGCCGCGAAGCGGAGGCGCGCGAGCTGTACGAGCATATGCTCGAGCGGCTGACCCCCGCCGGCCTGCTCTCCGAGGACAGCGACTTCGCCACCGGCGAGTTGTGGGGGAACTACCCGCAAACCTATTCGCTCGTCGGACTGATCAATTGCGCCGTGCTCCTGTCGCGGCCATGGAGCGCCGTGAGATGAAGAAAATGTCGTCGTCCCAGCGAAGGCTGGGACCCCAGCGAGAACTTGCCGCGGTGTCTTTCACCCCGCGGGTCCCCAGCCTTCGCCGGGGCGACGGCCAAAGATGAGCCGGCTGATCGTCATCTCCAACCGCGTCTCCGCGCCGCGGGCGGACAGCGCCACCGGGGCGCAGGGCGGGCTCGCCGTCGCGCTGGCGGCGGCGTTGCACGACCATCGCGGCCTGTGGTTCGGCTGGTCGGGCGAGACCGCCGAGGAATTTACCGGCCATATCGACCTGCAGCGCCACGGCGGAGTCACCACCGCGACGATCGACCTCGAGGAGCAGGACGTCGACGAATATTATAACGGTTATGCCAACCGCACGCTGTGGCCGCTCTTCCACTACCGGATCGACCTCGCCGAATATGACCGCAGCTTCGCCGGCGGCTACGAACGGGTCAACGAGCGCTTCGCCGAGACGGTGGCGCCGCTGATCGAGCCGGACGACCTCATCTGGGTCCACGATTACCACCTGATCCCGCTCGGCCAGCAGCTCCGCGACCGCGGCGTCAGGAACCGGATCGGCTTCTTCCTCCACATACCCTGGCCGCCGGCGCGGCTGATGGTGTCGCTGCCGTTCCACGAGGGGCTGGTGCTGTCGATGCTCGCCTACGACGTGATCGGCTTCCAGACCGAGGAATGGCTGGAGAGCTTCCGCCATTATGTCGAGCGCGAGCTGGGCGGCCATTGCGACGATGACGGCTTCATCCATGTCGGCGAGCGCTCGGTCCACGCCGGCGCCTATCCGATCGGCATCGACTATGACGCGTTCGCCAAGGCGGCGGCAAGCCGCCAGGCGAAGACCGCGTTCGAGCGGATGCGGGTCAGCGCGGCCGGCCGGCGCACGATCATCGGCGTCGACCGGCTCGATTATTCGAAGGGGCTGGAGGAAAGATTCCTCGGCTATCGCCGCTTCCTCGAGGAGCATGCGGATTGCCAGGGCAAATTGTTCCTGCTCCAGATCGCGCCGCCCTCGCGCGGCGAGGTCGCCACCTACGAAGTGATACGCGAGCGGCTCGACGAATTGTCGGGCCGGATCAACGGCGAATTCGCCGAGGTCGACTGGGTGCCTTTGCGCTACGTCAACCAGGGCTATAGCCGCGAGGATCTGGCCGGCTTCTACCGCGCCGCCGAGATCGCGCTGATCACGCCCTTGCGGGACGGCATGAACCTCGTTGCCAAGGAATATGTCGCCGCCCAGGATCCCGACGATCCCGGCGTCCTCATCCTGTCGCGCTTCGCCGGCGCCTCGCTCCAGCTGAAGGACGCGATCCTGGTCAATCCCTACTCGAAGGAGGAGATTTCCGACGCCCTCCTGCAGGCGCTCGACATGCCGAAGGCGGAGAGGGTGCGGCGCTGGCGGGCGATGAACGAGAGCGTCAGGCGCGAGGACGTGCTGGCGTGGCGCAGGGCGTTCGTGTCGGCGCTCGAGGCGAGCGGGAAGGCTTGAGGCGTAACGCCGGCGATGCGGAAAACCTCCCCGGCAAAGGCGGAGAATTTGCTGGACGAAGGTGACGAAAGTGCCGGTACGCGCCGGGGAAAATGCGGCGAAGCGAGGCATGTCACCACTCGCCTGCAGCCGCCCGATCGCGCGCAGCGCTAAGGCGGAGGGATCCGGGTCGAAGGCGAGGAGGTCGGGGGCCGAGTCGCTCATCGTCGAGCCTATGACTCAAGGCTGGGGCTGTAGGAAAGTTCTATTTTTGTTCTGGGCACGGATTGTGCGGCGAAGGCGGAAGGGCGCCCGACGGAGCGACTGCAATATTCTTGCCGCGCCCTCGACGCCGGCTGTAAGCTGGAGGCTCACCCAAGGAAGTTGATCGATGAAGATGCTTCTGTTCGCCTTGGCGGCGGCCGCCTTCGCCACCCCAGCGGCCCACGCCGCCGAAGCGGGCATGGCGTGCTGCAAGCAATGCGAATGCTGCAAGGACCGGAAGGGCGGCGATCGGAACGATCACGCCGGGCATCCCGCCCCGGCGCCGGCACCTGCGCCTCCGCCGGAGAAATAGTCACAAAAAAACCCCTCCGGCCCGGCCGGGCCGGAGGGGTCAGCGGGCGGCCCCCTATGTGGGGGGGTGGGCCGCGCCTAGTGGGTGTGGCCGTCGTCCGGGTGGTAGCCCGGCAGCCACAGCACGTGGGTGATCACCTTGTTGCCCTTGCCGAGATCCCGCTCGAAGACGTTGGCGCGGCCGTGGGCGTCGGCTTTGACCGCCCGGCCCCATTCGGCCCGGCTGTTGCCGACCGGGACGCCGTTGGCCGTGGACGACGAGGGCAGGTTGGAGGCCGAATGAACGTGGCTGTAGATCGAATAGAGCATGTCGTAATCGTGCTGGTCAGGATGCTCGTTGCCGGCCGGCACGCTCGTATATTCCATGCAGGAATTGGTGGCGTCGGTGTTGAAGTCCTCGTCCTGGTGGGCGAGGCCGTAATCGTGGCCGATCTCCTGGCAGGTGACCGCCGCGCGCCAGGCCGGCGTGTTGTAGGTGCCCGACGCGAAATAGGTGTCGTTCAACTTGGTGGTGCCCTGGCTGATATGGCCGTCCGAGCCCAGCCAGATCGAGGCGATGCCGAGCCAGCCGGTGGCGCCGTAGGTGTAGTTGCAGACCTCGATGCGGCCGGCGCGCGGCGGGCAGGTGCTGCGCGACGACTGACCGGCGGTGAGCGAGCTTTGGATCCGGCTCGACCGGTTCCAGTCCGCCACGGCGGTGGTGAGGTAGCTATCCCAGGTGGTGGTGACGTTGTCGCCGACCGGCGGGCTGATCTGGGTGGTGGTGCGCTTCCAGTGATAGCCGCCCCAGCTGTGGACGGCGAGGACCGGTGTGGCGAGCAGGCCCGCGGCCGTGGCGAAGGCGGCGGCCTTCAAAATCGTCGACTTGCCGCGCCAGCTTCTTTTGACAGGATGCATGATATTCCCCTTCGTTACGTACAGTTTCACAGAGGAAAGTGGAATTTGCCGCCGCTGACCACGGAAAGCAGAATTTCGCCCCCCTCCGACGCTCTCTCTATTTGAGGAGACGCATCGCCGGCGACGGAGTCGCCGCCGATCCGGCCATCAAGCATGTTCCCGTGGCGATAAGCAAGTGGTTGAGGTGATGTGTTTTTCGCAGGCAGCGAGGCCGACAGGGCGGATTGGACCTTATCCGGCGCATTTCCCCTCTAATACTTCGTGCCGGTCCAGAATTTCATCCGAAACGGATCAATTTAGCAGGAAGTACCTCGGCTCGGCGGCTGGCGCGAAAAAGCCCCTCCGGCCGGGCTGGGCCGGAGGGGCTTCGAGAGCGACCGCCCTTTTGGGGGCTGGTCGGTCCTAGTCAACATGGCCGCCCCCGCGGGCGGGCCTCCTTCAGTCGTGGTCGGGGCCGCGCGGATTCACGCCCATCGCCCAAGTGACGTGAGTGATCACCTTGTTGCCGTTGCCGAGGTCGCGCTCGAAGACGTGCGGACGACCGTGGGCATCGTTGTCGATCGCCCGGCCCCAGTCCGCCATCGAGTTGCCGATCGCGTTTTGCGACGACGGCAGGTTCGAGGCCGATTCGACGTGGTTGTAGATCGCCAGCAGCTGGTCGTAATCGTGCTGGTCCGGATGCTCGTTGCCGGCCGGCACGTTCGTATATTCCATGCACGAGTTGGTGGCGTCGGTGTTGAAGTCCTCGTCCTGGTGGCCGAGGCCGTAATCGTGGCCGATCTCCTGGCACATCACCGCGGCGCGCCACGCCGGCGTGTTGTAGGTGGCCGAGGCATAATAAGTGTCGTTGACCTTGGTCGTGCCCTGGCTGATGTGGCCGGCGGACAGCCAGATCGAGGCGATGCCGAGCCAGCCGGTCTGGCCGTAGGCAGCGTTGCAGACCTGGATGGTGCCGGCGGTCGGCTTGCAGGTCCTCGGGTTAGCGGAGCCGGCGACGAGAGGGCTCTCGATCACGGTCGAGCGGTTCCAGTCGGTGTTGGCCGTCCGCAGGTAGCTGTCCCACGCGGAGGTGACATTGTCGGCAACCGGCGGAGTGATCTGCGCGGTCGTACGCTTCCAGTGATAGCCGTTCCAGCTGTGGACGGCGGCGACCGGCGTGGCGAGCAGGCCGGCGGCGGTAGCGAAAGCAGCGATTTTCAAAACAGTCGACTTGCTACGCCAAGTTCCGGTGTTACGATGATGCATGACATTCCCCTCGTTTAGGAACAGTTGGATAAAGGATAGTGGAGATCAGCCCCCGCTGACCACGGAAAGCACACCTACACGCCCCTTCTGCGCCACCTCTTCTTGACGTGGCACAACGGCGAAGACCGGAGTCGCCGCCGATTCGGGGATCAAGCACGAACCGGGCACGCTATGCAAGTGCTTGATGACGGTTTATTTTTTGGAAACTATGGGGTCCGTCGAGGGCGCGCAGAGGCGGCGGAGAGGGCGCAAGCGCTCTTTTCCCTCTCTACTTCGCGTTAACCATGAACTTGATCCGAAACCGATCCTTTAGGGCGCAGCGCCTGGCGGGTGAAACGATATTCTCGCCGGTGAGTCCTGAGGGGGAGGAAGACGATGAGCCGGGAAACATTCATCAACTATTGGATCGGCCAGGAGCCTAATCCGCCGTCGCCGACGCTGGACCAGATGCCCGCTTACGTGAACATTGTGCCGCTGGCTTTCGTCGGCATCGCCGAGGATGCCGGCGGCAATTACGAGCTCGATTTCGGTTTCCTGACCCAGCATTTCCCGGCCGAGCAGATCCAGGGCTGGATAAGGACCGTCCAGGCGAATGGCACGAAAGTGCTGTTCTCCATCCTCGACCAGAAGCTCGGCACGATTTCGG
This sequence comes from Allosphingosinicella sp., assembly GCA_036378975.1. Classification (GTDB taxonomy): domain Bacteria; phylum Pseudomonadota; class Alphaproteobacteria; order Sphingomonadales; family Sphingomonadaceae; genus Allosphingosinicella. Next base: position 15,546 of record DASUVK010000072.1, read on the forward strand.
GCGCCCAGCTGGCGCCGTTCGTGGCCAACGTCGCCGCGAACGTGGCGGCCTGGGGCGTCGACGGCATCGACTTCGACTACGAGCCGCCGAACGAAAGCGCGACGCTGGTGCCGCTGATCGAGGCGCTGCGCGCGGCGCTGCCGGCCGGCTCGGTCTTCTCGGCGCCGATCTATTCGCCATGGGCCTATATGCCCGGCATGCTGAAGGGGCTGGCCGGCGCCGTCGATTACGTCACCACCATGGATTACACGCCCTATCCCGGTTACGGCGAGACGATCTCGCTTTGCTCGCAATATGCCGAAATCATGGGCGGCTGGTCGAAGCTGGTCATCGGCATCAGCTGCATGGGCCCGGCGACCGACGCGGATTATGGCGATTTCACGCCTTATGCCGACGTCAGCAAGCTGAGCGCCTACGAGCCGTCCGGGACCGAGTCCAAGGGCGGGGCGATGCTCTACACGTTCAGCTACGACGTCACGACCCGCAATGACGGCACCAGCGGCACGGGCTATCCCGACGGCACCTGGACGGAGACGATCCACGCCAATCTGCCGTGACCGCACGCGCCGGGGGTGGGAGGAAGCGGGGCGAACGCCTGGCGGAGTCTTTCCTGTCGACAATAGCAACGCAGTCACTCACACCTTCCAGGGCTTTGAGAGCTATCTCGTCGTCGATGCGCGGGCCAATGTTCGCCTCGGCAAGCACTGGAACGCGGCTCTGGGCGTCGAGAATCTCGGCTACTACAAATATTACCTCTTCCACTCCTTCCCGCAGCGCACCTTCACGGGGGAGCTGACCTATCGGTGGTGATCAGGGCGCGGCTGAGCGGGGTCAAGGGGACGACATTTCGTATTGCGAGTGATACGCACGGATGTTAGGTGGTTTTCGATGAATTCCAAGAACGGCCCGTCAAATTCTCCAAATTCCGAGTCCGAGGCCGAGGCCGAGGCGCGCGCGGAGGCGGACGTTCGGGCGGGTCGGCTCGTCAGCCATTCCGCCGTTCGGCGCTGGCTGCTGTCCTTGGGAAGCGCAAATCCGTTGCCACGGCCGCGCGTCGGCGACTGACTGCACAAGATTGTCTGGACCGACGCGGCGGTCGCGGAGCTCGATGCCGTTACCGCCTACATCGCGGCCGAAAACCCATTAGCCGCGATACGACTGGCACAGCGCCTGGTCGCGCTTGCGGACAGTCTAGCCGAGTTTCCATACCGCGGTCGCGTTGCTGAGGAGAATGCTCGCGAATTGCCGACCGTGTGGCCTTACATCCTTCGCTATCGTGTCGAGGGCAATTCGGTCCTTATTCTGCGCATCCGCCACGGCGCCCGCGGGGGAGACGGACTTGAATAGGCGGCTGAGCGGCATGGACGTACGCGATGCAAGTCTCGATTCTTCGGTTGAATCGCTGAGAAGCGACATCGCCGCGATGGGCGCGGACCTTGCTGACATCAACGCCAATTTGGACTTGATGACGAAGCGGGTGGCGTGTCTGCCGAGCAAGGTGTTCGTCATCGCGTCGACCACCCCGGCGATCGCGCTGCTCACCGGAGTGATCATCTTCGGGGAGAAGCTGCGCGCGTTGATGGGGGTGTAGCCTCAGGCTCCAGAGAGGGCTCGGACCTAGTCCACCAGCTCGACCGCCATCGCCGTCGCCTCGCCGCCGCCGATGCAGAGGCTGGCTACCCCCTTGCGGCCGCCGTGGGTCTCCAGCGCCGAGAGGAGGGTGGCGAGGACGCGGGCGCCGCTGGCGCCGATCGGGTGGCCCAAGGCGGTGGCGCCGCCGTGGACGTTGATCTTGTCGTGGGGGATGCCGAGGTCGTGCATGGCGATCATGGCGACGCAGGCGAAGGCCTCGTTGACTTCGTAGAGGTCGACGTCGCCGGGCTTCCAGCCGGCCTGGTCGAGCGCCTTCTGCATGGCGCCGACCGGGGCGGTGGTGAACTTCGCCGGGGCGTGGGCGTGGGCGGCGTGGCTGACGATCCGGGCGACCGGCTTGAGGCCGAGCCGGTCGGCGACGCTCTGTCGGGTGATGACGAGCGCCGCGGCGCCGTCGGAGATGCTCGACGCATTGGCGGCGGTGATCGTGCCGTCCTTGGCGAAAGCGGGCTTGAGGGTCGGGATCTTCGCGGCATCCCCCTTGGCCGGCTGCTCGTCGTCGCTGACCGTCGTCGGGCCCTTGCGGCCGGCTATCTCGACGGCGACGATCTCGCGTGAAAACCAGCCTTCGGCCTGCGCCTTCTGGGCGCGGGTCAGCGAGGCGATCGCGTAATCGTCCTGGGCCTGACGGGTGAACTGATATTCGGTCGCGCTTTCCTCGGCGAAGCTGCCCATCAGCCGGCCCTGCTCATAGGCGTCCTCGAGGCCGTCGAAGAACATATGGTCGATCAGCCGATCATGGCCGATGCGGGCGCCGCTGCGATGCTTGGGGCTGAGATAGGGGGCGTTGGTCATGCTCTCCATGCCGCCGGCGACGATGATCTCGCACGAGCCGGCGGCGAGCGTGTCGGCGGCCATGATCGCCGCCTGCATGCCCGAGCCGCACATCTTGTTGACCGTGGTCGCCTCGACATGGGTGCCGAGCCCGGCCTTGATCGCGGCCTGGCGCGCCGGCGCCTGGCCGAGACCGGCGGGGAGGACGCAGCCCATGTAGATCTTGTCGATCGCCTCAGGGGAGACGCCGGACCGCTCGACCGCGGCCGCGACCGCGGCGGCGCCCAGCTCGGTGGCGCTGGCGCCGGCAAGGGCGCCCTGGAAGCTGCCCATCGGCGTGCGGGCGTAGGAGAGGATGACGATGGGGTCTGCGGTGGTGGACATTCGGGCTCCTGTGCGGTCCTTCGATACGCCGCTTCGACTTCGCTCAGCGGCTACTCAGGATGAGCGGGAGGGGCTTGGGTGTTGACCCGCTCATCCTGAGTAGGGACTGAGCCCGGCGAAGGCCCTTATCGAAGGACGCACATAGTCACCGAGGCCGCCTTGTTCAAATCCGCGCCCCTCTGCTAGGGCCGCCGCGACAGGAGGACGTGCATGGCCGATTTCGGGCTCGACTTCGCGCTCGGCGAGATGGCGGATGCGATCCGCGACACGACGCGGCGCTTCGCCGCCGACCGGATCGCGCCGCTCGCCGCCCGGATCGACGCCGAGGACTGGTTCCCGCGCGAATTGTGGCCGCAAATGGGGGAGCTCGGCCTGCACGGCATCACCGTCGAGGAGGAATATGGCGGCCTCGGCCTCGGCTATCTCGAGCATGTCGTCGCGCAGGAGGAAGTGGCGCGGGCCTCGGCCTCGGTCGGCCTCTCCTACGGCGCCCATTCGAACCTGTGCGTCAACCAGATAAGGCGCTGGGCGAGCCCCGAGCAGAAGGCGAAATATCTGCCCAAGCTGATCTCGGGCGAGCATGTCGGCGCGCTCGCCATGTCGGAGGCCGGGGCGGGCTCGGACGTGGTGTCGATGAAGCTTCGCGCCGACAAGGTGCAGGGCGGCTACGTCCTCAACGGCACCAAATTCTGGATCACCAACGCCCATTTCGCCGACACGCTCGTCGTCTACGCCAAGACCGGAGAGGGTAGCCGCGGCATCACCACCTTCCTGATCGAGAAGGACATGCCCGGCTTCGGCACCGGCCAGAAGCTCGACAAGATGGGGATGCGCGGCTCGCCGACCGGCGAGCTCGTCTTCAACGACTGCGAGGTCCCGGACGAGAATGTGATGGGCCCGGTCAACGGCGGCGTCGGCGTGCTGATGTCGGGGCTCGATTATGAGCGCACCGTGCTCGCCGGCATCCAGCTCGGCATCATGCAGGCCTGCCTCGATACGGTGCTGCCCTATGTGCGCGAGCGCAAGCAGTTCGGCCAGCCGATCGGCGGCTTCCAGCTGATCCAGGCCAAGGTCGCCGACATGTATGTCGCGCTCAATTCGGCGCGGGCCTATGTCTACGCCGTCGCCCGCGCCTGCGACGCGGGCCGGACGACGCGGTTCGACGCGGCCGGGGCGATCCTGCTCGCCAGCGAGAATGCGGTGAAGACCTCGCTGGAGGCGATCCAGGCGCTGGGCGGGGCGGGCTACACCAAGGACTGGCCGGTCGAGCGCTACATGCGCGACGCCAAATTGCTCGACATCGGCGCCGGGACCAACGAGATCCGCCGCATGCTGATCGGGCGCGAGCTGATCGGGGCGGGGGCGTGAGCCAGAACATGCTTTTCGTCCTGCAATGGTATGGCGCGATCGCCGCCGCCATTGCCGCGCTCACCGTCGCGCTCGACCTCGGCCGCCGGCCGACCGGCTGGGCGTTCGTCCTGTTCACCAGTTCGTCGGTGGCGTTCATCCTCTACGGCTTCCTCGATCCGCGCCCGGAGGAAGCGATCGCCAGCCTCAACGTGGTTTTGTTCTTCATCAACCTGTTCGGCATCTACCGCTATCTGATCCGCAAGCGCGCGCCGGGGGCGCCGGCATGACTCGGATCGTCTCGAAGATCGACACGGGATCAGAGGCTTACCGCACTTATGCTGCGCACAATCGCGGGCTCGCGGAAGCGCTGCGGGCGAAGGTCGCGCAGGCCGCTCTGGGCGGTCCCGAAAAGCATCGCGACCGTCATGTCGCCCGCGGCAAGCTGCTGCCGCGCGAGCGGGTGACGCGCCTGCTCGATCCGGGCTCGCCCTTCCTCGAAATCGGCCAGCTCGCCGCCAACGGCATGTATCGTGACAGCCACGGCCACGACGGCGCGCCCGGCGCCGGGATGATTGCCGGCATCGGCCGCGTCTCGGGGCGCGAGACGATGATCGTCGCCAACGACCCGACGGTGAAGGGCGGCGCCTATTTCCCGACCACGGTGAAGAAGCATCTGCGCGCGCAGGAGATCGCGATCCAGAACCGGCTGCCCTGCGTCTACCTGGTCGATTCCGGGGGGGCGAACCTGCCGCACCAGGCCGAGGTCTTCCCCGACCGCGACCATTTCGGCCGGATCTTCTTCAACCAGGCGCAGATGAGCGCCGAGGGCATCGCCCAGATCGCCTGCGTAATGGGGAGCTGCACGGCGGGCGGCGCCTATGTGCCGGCAATGTCGGACGAGAGCGTGATCGTCCGGGGCCAGGGCACGATCTTTCTCGGGGGACCGCCCCTGGTGAAGGCGGCGACCGGGGAAGTGATCTCGGCCGAGGATCTCGGCGGCGGCGATCTGCACGCGCGCAAGTCGGGCGTGGTCGACCATCTCGCCGAGAATGACGAACATGCCCTCGCCATCGTGCGCAGCATCGTCGCGCGGCTCAACACGGTCAAGCAGGTCGATCTCGACCTCGCCGAGCCGGTCCCGCCCAGCATCGATCCGGAGGAATTGTACGGCATCGTCCCCGACGACGTGCGCACGCCCTACGACGTCCACGAAGTGATCGGCCGGATCGTCGACGGCTCCGATTTCCACGAGTTCAAATCGCTCTACGGCCCGACCCTGGTCTGCGGCTTCGCCCGCATCTGGGGCATGCCGGTGGCGATCCTCGCCAATAACGGCATCCTGTTCTCGGAAAGCGCGCTCAAAGGCGCCCATTTCATCGAGCTCGCCTGCCAGCGGCGCACGCCCTTGCTGTTCCTGCAGAACATTTCCGGCTTCATGGTCGGCGGCAAGTACGAGGCGGGCGGCATCGCCAAGGATGGCGCCAAATTGGTCACCGCGGTGGCGACCGCGCAGGTGCCGAAGGTGACGATCCTGATCGGCGGCAGCTTCGGCGCCGGCAATTACGGCATGGCCGGCCGCGCCTACGGCCCGCGCTTCCTGTTCACCTGGCCCAACAGCCGGATCAGCGTGATGGGCGGCGAGCAGGCGGCGAGCGTGCTGGCGACGGTGCACAAGGACGCCGACAAATGGTCGCCCCAGGAGGCGGAGGCGTTCAAGGCCCCGATCCGCCAGCGCTACGAGGACGAGGGCAACCCTTATTACGCCACCGCGCGGCTGTGGGACGACGGCATCATCGATCCGGTGCAGACGCGGGATGTTCTCGGCCTCGCCTTCAGCGCCTGCCTCAACGCGCCGATCCAGGAGCGGGCGCGCTTCGGCATTTTCAGGATGTAACGGGTGATGGAAGCCTTCTACGAGGCCATCAACGCCAGCCCGGCAGTAGAGGCCTTGGTGAACATTAGCACCTTGGCCGTATTCGCCGCCGGCTTTTGGCGCCTATTTCGTTTTGGAAAACTTCTCTCTCTTCTTTGGCATAAGGGCCTTTTGCCGGGACTTGAGTATTTAGCGGAGCAGGCGAGACGGGAAGCAGGCTTCGCCAGTGCCGACGCCACATACCTGGCGGCGCGGATCACACACAGGTGGTGCGACATCGCTGTATCAATCCTCACTCTGTTTCCGGCTGTGATAATATTTGCCGTCGCGGCGGCGGCCGCTGTCATCCTCAGGAATGAGAGCGTGATGTCCCTCGCCGAGCTTCTCTTCATTCCCGTTGCGCTCTTTTCCCTGATCGTCGTCGTGCAACTGTCGACGCTCAGAAATTTTGTGAGGAGGGTAGAGAAGAAGAGACTCGAGATCGAACGAACTAGACGCAGTCAGGCTGCCCAATGATTTCCTCTGTCCTCATCGCCAACCGTGGCGAGATTGCCTGCCGGATCATCCGCACGGCGCGGCGGCTTGGCGTTCGGACCGTTGCCGTCTTCTCCGATGCCGACCGGCACGCGCTGCATGTGCGGGAGGCGGACGAGGCGGTCCACATCGGCCTGAGCGCCGCGCGGGAGAGCTATCTCGTTGGCGAGAAGATCATCGCCGCGGCCAGGGAGACCGGCGCCGAGGCGGTCCATCCGGGCTACGGTTTCCTCTCCGAGAATGCCGATTTCGCCGAGGCGGTCGAGGCGGCGGGACTGGTCTGGGTCGGTCCGAAGGCGGCGTCGATCCGGGCGATGGGGCTCAAGGATGCGGCCAAGACGCTGATGGCGGCGGCCGGGGTGCCGGTGACGCCGGGCTATCTCGGCGAGGATCAGTCTCCGCAGCGGCTGCAGGCCGAAGCCGGTGCCATCGGTTATCCGGTGCTGATCAAGGCTGTGGCCGGCGGCGGCGGCAAGGGGATGCGCAAGGTCAATGCGTCGTCCGAGTTCCAGGAATTGCTGGCGAGCTGCAAACGCGAGGCCGCCGCCGCGTTCGGCGACGACAAGGTGCTGATCGAGAAATATGTCGAGCGGCCCCGGCATATCGAAGTGCAGGTGTTCGGCGACACGCACCGCAATGTCGTCCACCTGTTCGAACGCGACTGCTCGCTGCAGCGGCGGCACCAGAAGGTGATCGAGGAGGCGCCGGCGCCGGGGATGGACGCGGCGACGCGGGCGGCGGTGTGCGAGGCGGCGGTGAAGGCGGCAAAGGCGGTCGACTATGTCGGGGCGGGGACGGTGGAGTTCATCGCCGATGCCTCGCAGGGGCTGAGGGCCGACCGGATCTGGTTCATGGAGATGAACACGCGGCTCCAGGTCGAGCATCCGGTCACCGAGGAGATTACCGGCCAGGATCTGGTCGAATGGCAGCTGCGCGTGGCCTCGGGCGAGGAACTGCCGCTGACCCAGGACGAGCTGACGATCGACGGCTGGGCGATGGAGGCGCGGCTCTACGCGGAAGACCCGGCCAGCGGCTTCCTGCCCTCGACCGGCCTGCTCGAATTGGCCGATTTCCCCTACGAGGCGCGGGTCGACACCGGCGTCGAGCAGGGCGACGAGATCACGCCCTTCTACGACCCGATGATCGCCAAGATCGTCGCCCGCGGCGACGATCGCGACGCCGCCATCGAGGCGCTGGCCGAGGCGGTGGACGGGGTCCATGTGTGGCCGGTCAGGACCAATGCCGCCTTCCTGCTCGCCTGCCTGCGCGAACCGGATTTCCGGGCCGGCGAGATCAGCACCGGCTTCATCCCCGAGCGAGTCGACACGCTGACCGCGACGCCCGAGGCCGGCGACAGCGACTGGAAGGCGGCGGCGATCCAGCTCTACGCGCCCTATTTCTTCCACCGCGACGACACCTCCGCCGAGCCCTGGCGCAAGGCGGTCGGCTTCCGGCTCAACGCCGACGACCAGGGGGCGATCACCCTCGAGCATCGCGGGGAGCGGCGAACCATCGACCTGATGTCGTTCGAGGGCGCCAACGGCTATGTCGCGCCCGCCGAGGACGGCGCGCTGACTTTCCGCGACGGCCAGCCCTTGCTGTTCACCGAGCCCCGCTTCGGCGCCGCGGCCGGCGGCGCGGCGGAGGCGGGGGCGATCCATTCGCCGATGCCGGGCCGGATCATCGCGGTCGACGTCGCCGCGGGCGAGGCGGTGAAAGCCGGCCAGAAGCTGCTGACGCTCGAGGCGATGAAGATGGAGCATAGCCTCGTCGCGCCGTTCGAAGGGGTGGTCGCGGAGTTGAGTGCCATAGAAGGCGCGCAGGTCAGCGAGGGGGCGCTACTGGCGCGGGTGGAGAAGGGGGAGTGACACTCCAGTCACCCCGGGCTTGATCCGGGGTCCACCTTTCCTTCAAAGCAGGCGTGAAAAGGTGGATGCCGGATCAAGTCCGGCACGACGAACCAGGAGCCGACCCTCGATGCCCGGTCGTTATTACGAGCAATGGACGATCGGGGACCGAATCCTCCACCAGCCGGCGCGGACCGTCACCGAAACCGACAATCTGCTCATCTCGGTGCTGACCCACAATCCGCAGCCGCTCCACCTCGACGAGGAATATGCGGCGAGGACCGAGTTCGGGCGGATCGTCGTCAACGGCACTTTCACTTTCTCGCTGCTGGTCGGGCTGTCGGTGGGGGATACGACCCTGGGCACGCTGGTCGCCAATCTCGGCTACGACAAGGTGCGGATGCCGAAGCCGGTGTTCATCGGCGACACCTTGCGGGCCGAGACCGAGGTGATCGCGCTCCGCGATTCGCAGTCGCGGCCCGATACCGGGATCGTCACCTTCGAGCACCGGATGCTCAACCAGCGCGACGAGATCGTCTGCACGACCGAGCGCACCGCCCTGCTGCGCAGGAGGCCGGGGTGACGCGATGCGCCTGAGGTCTCTGCTGTTCGTCCCCGGCGACCGGCCGGACCGGATGGAGAAGGCGCTGCGCTGCGGCGCCGACGCCCTGATCCTCGATCTCGAGGATGCGGTGGCACCCTCCGCCAAGCCCGAGGCGCGGCGGCAGGTGGCCGAGTTCCTCAACAGCCACAGCGCCGCCAGGCTCTGGGTGCGGATCAACCCGCTCGGCGGCGACGAGGCGGACCGGGATTTGACGGCGGTGCTGGCGAGCCATCCCGATGGCATTGTCCTGCCCAAGGCGGAGGGCGGCGCGTCGGTGGCGGAGCTGACCCGGCGGCTGACCGAGCGCGGCAACGCCACCGCGCAGATCCTCCCGATCGCCACCGAGACTCCGGCGGCGATGTTCCTGCTCGGCAGCTATGGCGGGCTGAAACGGCTCGCCGGCCTCACCTGGGGAGCGGAGGATTTGCCGGCGGCGATCGGCGCGGCGACGTCGCGTGAGCCCGACGGACGCTACACGCCGCCCTACGAGCTCGCCCGCTCCCTCTGCTTGTTCGGCGCGGCCGCCGCCGGCGTGGCCGCGATCGAGACCGTCTATCCCGCCTTTCGCGACTTGGACGGCCTCGCTGCCTATGCTGCGCGGGCCCGGCGCGACGGCTTCAGCGGGATGATGGCGATCCATCCCGATCAGGTGCCGGTGATCAACGCCGCCTTCACTCCCAGCGAGGTCGAGGTGGCGCAGGCGCGGGCGGTGGTGGCGGCGTTCGAGGCGCAGCCGGGGGCGGGGACATTGTCGCTCGACGGACGGATGATCGACCGCCCCCACCTCCTCCAGGCGCAGCGAACGCTCGCCGCCGCCGCGGGGACGTGACGGCGATGCCGGCGCCGGCGGACGCCGCCTGGACGGCGCTCGCCTTCATTCTCGGCGCCGCGATCGGCAGCTTCCTCGCCACCGTCCTGATCCGCTGGCCGCAGGGGCGGGGAGTGGCGGCGGGCCGGTCGCAATGCGACCATTGCGGCCGCATCCTCAGCCCGCGCGACCTCGTGCCGATCCTTTCCTGGTCGCTGGCCAGGGGCCGCTGCCGCCATTGCGGCGGCACGATCGACCGGCGCCACCTCGCCGCGGAGGCGGGAGCGGCGATGATCGGCCTGGCCGCGATCTTCGCCCATCCGATGCCGCTCGCGGCGGCGACCGCCTTGCTCGGCTGGTGGCTGTTCCTGCTCGCCGCGCTCGACCTCGAGCATCAATGGCTGCCCGACCGTCTGACCTGGCCGCTGGCGGCGGCGGGGCTGGCGGCGGCGTGGGGCGGGTTCGGGCCGCCGCTCGACAGCCGGCTGATCGGCGCGGCGGCTGGCTTCGCGTCGCTATTCGCGATCGGGCGCCTCTACCGGGCGCTGCGGGGGCGCGAGGGGCTGGGCGGCGGCGACCCCAGGCTGTTCGCGGCGCTCGGCGCCTGGCTGGGCTGGGCGCAGCTGCCGTTCGTGCTGATCGGGGCGGGTCTGATCGGCGTCGCGGCCTTGCTGCTCAAGCGCCTGCGCGGAGGCGCCGTCGCCGCCACCGACCGCCTGCCGCTGGGCACCTTGATGGCGCTCGCCGCCTGGCCGATCTGGATCGTCATCGCCCGCTAATCATCGCGCTGCACAAGCCGCTTGCGCGGCGGCGGAAAAGCTGAAAGTTTCAGCGCCCGGCGAATCCTGGGCTGAAGGTCGCCAAAACATTGTTACGACTGTGGAATTTGCCGCGGACGGGTCACGCGGGGAAGGGGTTTGGGGTAGATGCGTTTAGCCTTTGACAGCCGGCGGCTGATCGGCCGCGCCCGGGGCGTCAACGGCTGGACGCTGCTCGAGCTCGCCTTGCTCGCCCTGATCGCCGTGCAATTGGCGCGGCTGATCTGGACGCTGGTGACGCCGGTGGGGCCGCTCGGCGACTGGCGCGGCACCGGCGCCGAACCGCCGCCCGCCTCGACTTATGCGATCGGCAGCTTCGATCCCTTCTTCCGGCTCAGCGGCGCGGCGGGGCCGGTGACGGTGACCTCGCTCAACCTCAAGCTGTTCGGGATCCGCCAGGACCAGGCTTCGGGCCGCGGCTCGGCGATCATCGCCGGCTCCGACGGCCAGCAGCGGAGCATCGCGGTCGGCGAGGAGATCGAGCCGGGCGTGGTGCTGAAGGCGGTCGATTTCGACAGCGTCACCATCTCGCGCGGCGGCGCCGACGAGCAATTGTTCATGGACCAGTCGGAGCAGCCGGCGACGGTGGCCCCGCCGAGCGGGCCGGCGCCCAGCGCGGCGCCGCCCGCCGTCCAGCCGAGCACTTCGGTCGAGCCGGGCGGGCCGCCGGTGCCGCCGTCGAAGATCTACCAGCCCCAAGTCAGCGTCGAGCCGCGCATGAACGGGTCGCAGCTGACCGGGGTGACGGTGCGGCCGCAGGGCAATGGCGACGGCTTTCGCGCGCTCGGCCTGGCGCCAGGCGACGTCGTCACCGCCGTCAACGGCCGCCGCCTTCGCACCGCCGAGCAGCTTCAGGGCATATTGGCCGAATCGGGCGCGGCACGCAGCGTGACGCTGCAGGTGGAGCGCGACGGCCGGATGGTGACCCTGCGCGCGGGAACCGGCCGGTGAAGCGCGTCCTGCTCGCCCTCGCCCTGGTGCTGGCAGTGCCGCTGACGCCGGCCTCGGCGCAGCATGTCGTCAACTTCCGCGAGGCCGACATCCGCGCCTTCATCGAGGATGCGGCGCGGGTCACCGGCCGCACCTTCATCGTCGATCCGGCGGTGAGCGGAAAAGTGTCGGTGGTGACGCAGCGGCCGCTGTCGCGCTCCGAATATTTCGAATTGTTCCTGTCGACCCTGCGCGCCAACGGGCTGATGGCGGTGCCGCTCCAGGGCGGCGCCTTCCGCATCCAGCCGATCGCCACCGGCGCCGCCGCGGGCGGGCGCGTCGCCGGGCGCGGCAGCGCCAACAATTTCGTCACCGAGATCTTTCGCACCCGCAACATCGAGGGCGCCGCCGCGCTCGAGGCGCTGCGGCCTCTGATCAGCCGCGAGGGCTCGATCACCGCGTCGCGCAACTCGATCGTCGTCGCCGATTTCGCGGACAATGTCGCACGGATCCGGCAGGTGCTGGCCGGCATCGACCGCGACACCAGCACCAGCCGGATCGTCGCCCTGCGCAACGCCGGGGCGCGGGAGATAGCGAGCTCGCTCAATGCGCTGATCGAGGGCAGCGGGCAGGGCGGCCGCACCGCCGTGATCGTGCCGGTCGACAGCTCCAACTCGATCGCGATCCGCGGCGACGCGGCTACCGTCGCCCGGCTCGCGGCCATGGCCGAGGAGCTCGACCGGCGCGCCGCCACCGGCACCGAGATCCGGGTCATCTTCCTCCAGCATGCCGACGCTGCGCAGCTGCTGCCGGTGCTGCAGCAATTGCTTGGCCAGCCGGTCACCCAGCCGCCGGCCGCGCCGGGCCTGTCTTCGCGCAACGAGGCGACCAGCTCGACGACCACGCGCAGCGGCGGCGGGCGGCCGACGACGCGCACGACGACCACCACCGCCGAGGCACCTGCGGACGGGGCGGCCCCGACCGGCGTCAGCATCTTCGGCCCGCGCGGCGCGGTGGTGACCCGCTTCCAGGGCGCCAACGCCCTGGTCATCGCCGCCTCGACCGACGTCCAGCGCCAGTTGGGCGAAGTCATCCGCCAGCTCGACACCCGCCGCGAGCAGGTGCTGGTCGAGGCGATCATCGTCGAGATTTCCGACAATGCCGCCAAGAAGCTGGGCGTCCAGCTGCTGCTCGCAGGCCTCGGCGGAAGCAACATCCCGTTCGCGGTGACCAATTATTCCAACGCCAGCCCCAATCTGCTGACGGTGGCGGGCGCGGTGGCGGCGGAGCGGCTGCGGACGACGACGACGACCGTCAACGGCCAGGTGGTGACGACCAACCAGAGCTCGCCGGTCGCCGACGCGCTGCAGGAGGCGGCGGTCAATTCGGTGCTCGGCGCCACCGGCGGAATTGCCGGTCTCGCCATCCGCAGCGGCAACGCCTTGTTCGGCGCGATCGTCAACGCGGTGAAGTCCGACAGCAAGTCGAACATCCTCTCCACGCCGTCGATCATGACCCTCGACAATCAGGAAGCGCGGATCCTTGTCGGCCAGGAGATTCCGATCACCACCGGCGAGGCGCTCAGCCCCAATTTCGACAACCAGTTCCGCACCGTCGACCGCGAGAATGTCGGCATCACCCTCGAAGTCCTGCCGCAGATCAACGCCGGCGGCTCGATCAAGCTCAACCTGCGGCAGGAGGTGAGCTCGATCGCCGGCCCGGTCTCGGGCCGCTCCACCGACCTCATCCTCAACAAGCGCGAGATCGAGACGGTGATCACCGTCGACGACGGCGAGATCGTCGGCATCGGCGGCTTGCTCGACGACAATGAGCGGCGCACGATCGAGGCGATCCCCTTCCTCGGCGACCTGCCCGTCCTCGGCAATCTGTTCCGCTCGAAGAGCCGCAGCCGCGCCAAGACCAATTTGATGGTGTTCATCCGGCCGACCATCCTGCGCTCGGCCGGCGACGCGCGGACCATGACCGAACGCCGCTACGGCTACATACGCGGCATGCAATATCGCCAGAATCCGGACGAGGAGCCGTCGATCGACGAGCTGGTGCGCGAATATATGGGCATGGTGCCGCCCGAGCCGCCGCCGGCGCCGCCGCCGCCGCTCGATCCCGCCGCCTACGCTCCGCTTGCCCGGCCCGGCGACCAGGTGGTGACCCCGGCCGCCGCGCCGCCCGCGGAGACTCCGCGGTGATGGCCGACCGTCATCCCGGCGAAAGTCGGGACCTCGGGGAAGAGGTTCGCGACCTTCAGACCGCAGGCCCCGGCTTCCGTGGCGGTGACGAGCCTGCAGCCAACCTTCCCTATCTGTTTGCCAAGCGGAACGGGGTGGCGCTGGTCGACGAGGCGAACGGGCGGGCGCGGGTGGCGCTCCGCCAGGGGGCCGACCCGCGGGCACTGATCGAGGTGCGCCGCGTGCTGGGCCGGCCGCTCGCCGTGGAGGCCGCGACTCCCGAGGGCTTCGACCGGCTGCTGTCGGAGCGCTATGCGATGGACGACCAGGCGGCGGCCGATGCCGCCGGCTCGCTCGGCCTCGGCGACGAGCTCAGTCACCTCGCCAGCGACCTGCCCACCGCCGACGACCTGCTCGACAGCGCCGACGACGCCCCCGCCATCCGCCTGATCAACGGCATCATCGCCGACGCCGCCCGCCAGGGCGTGTCCGACATCCATATCGAGCCCTACGAGACCGGGCTGGTGGTGCGGATGCGGATCGACGGGGTGCTGCGCGAGACTTTGCGCATGCCGGCCCATGTCGCGCCGGTGGTGGTCAGCCGGATCAAGGTGATGGCCCGGCTCGACATCGCCGAGCGGCGGGTGCCCCAGGACGGGCGGATCGGCCTTACGCTCGGCGGCAAGTTGCTCGACGTGCGCGTCTCGACCCTGCCGAGCCGCGCCGGCGAGCGGGTGGTGCTGCGCATCCTCGATAAGGAAAATGCCGGCATCGACCTCGATTCGCTCGGCATGCCGCCCTCCGTGCACGCGCTTTTCGCGGGCGCCCTGACCGAGCCCAACGGCATCGTCCTCGTCACCGGCCCGACCGGCTCGGGCAAGACGACCAGCCTTTACGCCGGCCTCAGGCTGCTCAACGACGGCAGCCGCAACATCCTCACCGTCGAGGACCCCGTCGAATATGCGGTCGACGGCGTCGGCCAAACCCAGGTCAATCCCAAGGTCGGCCTCAGCTTCGCCGCCGGGCTGCGCGCCATCCTCCGCCAGGATCCCGACGTGGTCATGGTCGGCGAGATACGCGACCGCGAGACCGCCGAAATCGCCGTCCAGGCGTCGCTGACCGGCCATCTCGTCCTTTCGACCGTCCACACCAACGACGCGATCGGCGCGATCACCCGGATGCGCGACATGAAGGTCGAGCCGTTCCTGCTCGCCTCGACGTTGCGGGCGGTGATCGCCCAGCGGCTGGTGCGGCGGCTGTGCCCCGAATGCCGCGCGCCCGCCGCGGCCGACGCGGCGACGGCGGCGATGGTCGGCCTGCCCGCCGGGACGATCGTCCACGAGCCGCGCGGCTGCGCCGCCTGCGGCAATAGCGGCTACAAGGGCCGCACCGGCGTGTTCGAGGCGGTCCGGGTCGACGAGACCGTGCGGCGGCTGATCAATGCCGGCGGCGACGAGGTCGAGATTTCGGCCCACGCCTTCCGCGCCTCGCCCAACCTCGCGGCGGCGGCCCGCGCGCTGGTGCGCGACGGCGTGACCAGCGTCGAGGAAGCCGTGCGGGTGTCGCGGCGCGAGAGCGAAGATGTCTGAATTCGCCTATCTCGTGCTCGACCGGGCGGGGCGCGAGCGGCGCGGCTCGCTGCGCGCCGCCAGCCCGGACGAAGCGCGCGACAAGCTGAGCGCGCGCGGCCTGTTCGTGGTGCGGATGGAGACCGCCAGCGCGGAGGCGGCGCCGCCGTTGCTGTCCCGCCAGCTCTTCGGCCGCAAGAAGCTCAACGCGCGCCAGCTCACCGTCTTCACCCGCCAGCTGTCGACTCTGGTGCAGGTCAGCCCGCTCGAGGAGGCGCTGCGCACCATCGCCCGGCAGACCGAGAAGGACCAGGTCCGCGACGTCCTGCTCTCCGTCCACGGCTCGGTGCTGGAGGGGCGGCGGCTGTCGGAAGCGATGGCGCGCGAACCGGCCAGCTTCCCGCCGCTCTACCGGGGCATGGTCGCGGCCGGCGAGGGATCGGGGACGCTGCCGGCGATCCTCGAGCGGCTCGCCGGGCTGCTCGAGCGCCAGGGGCAGGTGCGCAGCAAGGTGCTGAGCGCGATCGCCTATCCCGCCGTTCTCGCCGTCGTCGCCGCCTTCGTCGTCTTCGCCCTGATGGTGTTCGTCGTGCCGCGCGTCGTCGAGCAGTTCGAGGATATCGGCCAGCAGCTGCCCTTCCTCACCCGGGCCGTGATCGGCGTCTCGCACCTGCTCGCCGGCTGGTGGTGGGCGATGGCGATCGGCATCGTCGCGATCGGCTTCGTCGCCGGACGGGCGCTGCGCGACGAGGGGCTGCGGCTGCGCTTCGACCGTTTCCTGCTGCGCGTGCCGGTATTCGGCCGGCTGCTGCGCGACCTGCACGCCGCCCGGATGGCGCGCACCCTGTCGACGATGGTCGCCAGCCGCCTGCCTTTGCTGGAAGGGCTGAAGCTGACCACCGAGACGGTCCACAACCGCGCGCTGCGCGCCGCGACCGCCCAGATCGCCGAAGCGGTGCGCACCGGCGGCAGCCTGTCGGGCGCCCTCAAGCGCTCCGGCATCTTCCCGCCTTTGCTCGTCTATCTCGCCGCCAGCGGCGAGGCGAGCGGGCGGCTCGACCTGATGCTGGAGCGGGCCGCCGATTATCTGGAGCGCGAATTCGACAGCTTCACGACGACCGCGCTCGCCTTGCTCGAGCCGGCGATCATCGTCCTGATGGGCGCGCTGGTCGCGGTGATCGTGCTTTCGATCCTGCTGCCGATCCTGCAGCTCGACACATTGGCCGGAGGAATGGGATGAAGAAGGTACGTGGAAAATTCCTCCCCGCGTTTTCGCGGGGAGGGGGACCGCGCTCAGCGCGGTGGAGGGGTTCTTCGAGGTCTCTAGTATCCCTCCACCATGCTTCGCATGGTCTCCCTCCCCGGCAAATGCCGGGGAGGAATGAGAAGGGCTTCACCCTCGTCGAGCTGATGGTCGTCATCGTCATCATCGGCCTGCTCGCCACCGTCGTCATCATCAACGTGCTGCCCGCGACCGACAAGGCGGCGGCGACCAAGGCCAAGGCCGATGTCGCGACGCTCGAGCAGGGGGTCGAGATGTACCGCCTCAACAAGCTGCGCTACCCGAACGCGGCGGAGGGCCTGCAGGCGGTGTCGGCGGAAGGCTATATCAAACGGCTGCCCAAGGATCCCTGGGGCAATCCCTATCTTTACGCGGCGCCGGGCCGCGAGGGCCGCGCCTTCGACATCTACAGCCATGGGGCCGACGGGCGCGAAGGGGGCGAAGGCCAGGATGCGGACATCGGCAACTGGGACAGCTGAGGGTTCGGCCGCGGTCGATCGCGGCTTCACTCTCGTCGAGCTGATGGTCGTGCTGGTCATTATCGGCCTGGTCTCGGCCGCGGTCGTGCTCGCCATCCCCGACCCGCGCGGCGCGCTGCGCGGCGAAGCTTTGCGGCTCGCCGCCCGCGCCGACGCGGCGCGCGAGCGGGCGATGATGGACAACCGGCCGGTGGCTTTGGTGCTCAAGGACGGCGGCTACGGCTTCGAATGGCGCACCGGCGGCGAGTGGCGGGCGGTGGCCGAGCGGCCTTTCGTGGAGCAGCGATGGAGCGAGGGCACCCGGGCCGCGATGGAAGGCGGCGAGACTCGGATCGTGTTCGATTCGACCGGCTTTGCCGAACCGGCGCGGCTGCGCCTGATGCGCGGCAAGGAGGAAGCCCAGGTCGAGGTGACCGACGGGGGGCGGATCCATGTCCTGCGCTAGAAGCGGCGAGGCCGGTTTCACGCTGATCGAGATGCTGGTCGCGCTCGCCGTGTTCAGCCTCGCCGCGCTCGCCTTGCTTCGGCTCGAGGGCGCGACGGTGTCGACCACCGCCTTGCTGCAGGAGCAGGCGCTCGCCCAGGTCGTCGCCCGGAACCTCGCCGTCGAGACGCTCACCGATCCCGAGCCGCCGGCCTTCGGCGCGACCCGCGGCGAGGCGGTGAATGCGGGCCGCAAGTGGCGTTGGGTGCGGATCGTCGGCCGCTCCCCCGAGCCGCGCATCCAGCAGATCCGCATCGAGGTCCGCAGCGACCGCGGCCCGGAAGCGGCGAACCTCACCCTGTTCCGGCGGGGCCCGCAATGAGGACGAGCCCGAATGGCTTCACCCTGGTCGAGCTCCTCGTCTCGCTGTTCATCTTCGGCATGCTCTCTGCCGCAGGCGTCGCATTGCTTTCGTTCAGCGTGCGCGCGCAGGAGGCGGCCGATATGCGGCTCGGCCATCTCGCCGACTTCCGGCGGGCCGGCGCGCTGCTGGCCGGCGACCTCGCCCAGGCGGCGCCGCGCACGGCGCGCGACGCCGGCGGCAACCCCCGCCCCGCCTTCCATGGCGGCAGCGGCGAGCAGGGTGGGATGGCGCTCGCCTTCGTGCGCCGGGGCTGGGAGAATCTCGACGACGCGCCGCGCGCGTCGCTGCAGCGGGTCGAATATAGCGTCGCCGACGGGCGGCTGGAGCGGCGAGTCTATCCGCGGCTCGACGGCGCCGCGCCGCTGGCCGCGACGACGGTGGTCGAGGGCGTCCGCCGCGTCCGCCTGCGCTATCGCGACCGCGAAGGCGCCTGGCGCGAACGCTGGGACCCGACCAATCCGGCGGAGCTGCCGCGCGCCGTCGAGCTGGTCCTCGACGCCGAGGGCAGCGGCACCACGCGCCAGCTCTTCCAGACCGGGACTATGTGGTGAAGCCGCTTATCCCCCCCGCTTCCGAGCGCGGTGCCGCTTTGCTGGCGGTGCTGGTACTCGTCGTGATCATGGCGGCGATCGCGGCCGGGGCGTTCGAGCGGCTGCGGCTGTCGACGGCGATGGCGATGAACGGTGCCGCGCTCGACCAGGCGCGCGGCTATGCGCTCGGCGTCGAGGATCTGCTGGCGCTGCGGATCGACGATCTCGCCAACGAGGATGCCTATGTCACCACCCTCGACGGCGACTGGAACGGCACGCCGCGCCGCATCCCGCTGCCTGGCGAGGGCCTCGCCGTCGGCACCATCCGCGACGGCGGCAATTGCTTCAACCTCAACAGCCTCGTCCAGGGCGACGCCGCCGCCGGCTTCGTCCAGCGGCCGGCGGCGATCGAGCAGTTTATCGGCCTGATGGTGGTGATCGGCCTGCCCGAGCCCGCCGCCCGCCGCATTGCCGGCGCCACCGCCGACTGGATCGACAGCGACGCGCAGACCGGGCCGCAGGGCGCCGAGGATGCGGCCTATCTGGGCGGCGAGCCCGGCTACCGCACCGGCAACACCCTGGTCGCCGATCCCAGCGAGCTTCGCGCCGTCGCCGCCGTCACGCCCGAAATCTACCGCCAGCTCAGGCCCTATCTGTGCGCGTTGCCTGCCGCCGACATGTCGCCGATCAACGTCAACACCCTGCTGCCGCGCGACGCGCCCCTGCTCGCCATGCTTGCGCCCGCCAAGGCTCCGGTCGAACGGGTGCGGGGGCTGATCGCCGGGCGGCCGCGGGGCGGCTGGCGCAACACCTACGATTTCTGGCGCAGCGCCGAGCAGGCGGGGCTAGAGACGTCGGCAGACCCCATGTCCCAGCTCCAGCTCAAAACCTATTGGTTCACGATCGACCTGTCCGTCCGCTTCGCGGATGCGGAGATGGAGGAATGGGCCCTGGTCGACGCCCGGCTCAATCCGGCCAAGGTGGTGGCACGGCGCTGGGGCGGCGGCGAATGAACGAGGCTTTGCTCCTTTTTCTCGGCCGCGACGGCGGCATTGACGGCTGGATCCGCATCGCCGCCGGCGAGGTGGCGGCGCGCGGCGCCGGGCTCGACGGCAGCGGCGCGCATCGTTCCGCGCCGGTGGTGGCGGTGGCGCCGGGCGAGGCGGTGACCCTGCGCTGGCTGGAGCTGCCGGCGGGGCTGTCGCCCGCCCAGGCGACCGGCGCGGCGCGACTGATGGCGGCCGAGCTCAGCGCCCAGCCGGTCGGCGAGCTCCACGTCGCGGTTGGAGCCGAGGCCGGCGAGGGTCGCGGGCGCTGCGTCGGCATCGTGCCGATGGAGACGATGCGCGCCTGGCTGACCCGAGTCGAGGAGGCGGGGTTCGAGGCTGAGCGGCTGATCCCGGAGACGCTGCTGATCCGCGCGCCCGTCGAGGGGTTCGCGATCCGGGACGCCGGTCCGCTGCGCCTCTATCGCGCCCGGGACGAGGCCTTCGCCGCGGAGCCCGATTTGGGGGATCTCCTGCTGGCCGGGCGGGGCGCCGTCGCGGTCGAGGGCGATGCCGGGCTGGTCGAGGCGCTGGCCGAGGCTCCGCTCGACCTTCGCCAGGGGCCGTTCGGCCGCCGCCGCGACTGGCGCGTCGCGCCGGCGCGGGCGCGGCGGCTGGCGGTGCTGGCGGCGGCGCTGCTGCTGGTCAGCTTCGCCGTCCAGGTCGCCGCCATCGCCCGCTACAGCTTCGCCGCCGACGCCGCCGAGGCCGAAGCGCGCCGGGTCGCCGCGGCGGCTTTGCCGCGCAGTCCCGGCCTCGCCGACCCGGAGGGCGCGCTGGCCCAGCGCCTGGCCGAGCTGCGCGGCGGCGGCGCCGGCTTCGGCGCGACCGTCGGCGCGCTGTTCGATGCGGTGAAGACGACCCCCAATGTCGAACTGTCGGCGCTCGCTTTCGCCCCGGACGGCAGGCTGCGCACCACCGTCCAGGCCGATTCTCCGGAAGCGATCGAGGCGCTGCGGCAACGGGTCGAGGCCTCCGGCTTCGCGGCCGAGGCGGGGGCGCCGCGTTCGGCCGGCGGCCGGCGGGTCGCCGATCTGACGGTGCGGCCGCGATGACCGCGCGCTTCAAGGCCCTGTGGCTGGCGCGGTCGCCGCGCGAGCGCTGGCTGCTCGGCGCCATGTTCGCACTCGCCGCTTTGGTCCTGGTCTGGCTTCTGATCCTGCAACCCCTCGGCGACATGCTGAGCAATGCCAGGGAACGCCACGCCCAGTCGCTCGCCGCCTTGGCCGAGGCGCGTTCGCAGGCGGCCGCGATCGCCGCGCTCGAGCAGGGCGGACCGGCCACGATCAGCGGGCCGATCGACCGGGCCGTCGCCGCCGCCGCGGGGGAGGCGGGCTTCCAGCTTTCCCGGCTGCAGCCCGAGGGCCCCGGACGGGTCAGTCTGGCGATGGGCGCGGCGCGGCCGCAGGCGCTGTTTGGCTGGATCGCCAGGCTCGAGGCACAGGGATATGTGATCGAAAGGGTCAACGCCACCAGCAACCCCGACCGCACCCTCTCGGCGCAGGTCGTGCTGCGGACTCGCGGCAGCTGATGCGCCTGCGCCTGCGCTGGTGGCGCGAGCTCTTCTTCCTCGCCGCTTTGCTGTTGTCGCTCGCCGCCCTGCTGCCGCTGCGCCTCGCGCTCGACTGGCTCGGTTTCGCCGACAAGGGGCTGGCCGCCCGGCAGGCCGACGGCAGCATCTGGCTGGGGGCGCTTGCCGACGCGCATTTCGGCGATCTCCCGCTCGGCGACCTGGGCACCCGCTTGCGGACGCTGCCGCTGCTCGTCGGCCGGGCGCGGCTCGACGTGAGGCAGGAAAGCGAGGACGGCCTGCGCGGCGGCGTCAGCTTGTCGCGCCACGGCTTCGGCATCGACGATGCCTCAGGCACGATCCGGGCGCCGGCCCTTGCCGGACTGCCGCCGCCGGCGCTCGACCTCGCCGATCTCAGCGTCCGGTTCGCCGACGGGCAATGCTCTTCGGCGAACGGGCTGGTGAAGGCGCGCTTCGCCGGCGAGCTGGCGGGGGTGCCGCTCGCCGCCGGGTTCAGCGGCGAGGCGCGTTGCGACGGGCCGGCCCTGCTGCTGCCGCTGGCGAGCCAGTCCGGGGCCGACCGGCTGACGGTGCGGCTGTTCGCGGACGGGCGCTACCGGGTCGACGCGGCGCTGAGGCCGGGCGGAACCCTCTATTCCCAGCGGTTCGAAGGCCGATTCTGACGATAGCGGCTCTCGATGAAGCGGCCCTGCGTCTCGAAGGTCATCAGCGGATCGCGGCAGACCTCGCGGCAGAGCTGGTCAAGGGCGTCGGCGATCGTCGCCAGGCCTTCGAGGAGCCGCGTCCGGACTTCCGGCTCCCCGGCCTGGGCCGAGGGGGGAATCGCCTCATAAGCGAGGACGAGGCGCGGCAGATGGTCGCCGAGCAGCCGGCGCGCTTCCCAGGCGGCGGTGGATTGGGGCGCAAGCGTGGCGAGATGGGGCTGGAGGTCGCCGAGGCGCTGGAAGATGCGGTCCTGCAACGGCCGCGAATCCAGCGGAAGCTTGTCGCGCCGGGCCAGCAGCCAGTCTTCCGCCTCACCGGGAAGCTCGGCCAGCTCAGCCTGCGAGAATCCGTCCTGTGAGGCCCGGCGGGAGGGCATGAACAGGGCGCCGACGGTGAGCAGCAAGGCGCCGCCGCCGGCCACGAGGAGCGCCGGTCCGGCGAGCGGCGCGACAAGCGCGCCATAGCCCAGGATCGCCGCCCCGGAGGCTCCGCCGACCAGGGCCGATCGCTTCAGCCGGCGGCCCGCCTCCCGCGACTGGCGCTCGGCCCGGCGCTTCTCGGCGTCCCGCACCGCCCTGGACTTGAGATGGCGCCGGAAATATTCGTCCGCCTGTCGCAGCATCCCGGCCAGGTCGAAACCCATCATCCGCCTCCCGGGCCGCCGCCTTCCTCCTTGTAGCGGCTCTCGATGAAGCGGCCCTGGGTCTCGAACGCCCGGCGGTCGCCCTGGACCAGTTTGTCGCCGATGTCGCCCAGCGCCTGGCGCGCCGCGTCGAGACTGGCGACGAGCCTTTGGTCGGCGGTCAGGCCCTCGCCGTCTTGCTGGTGGCGATAGGCGGCGGGAATGCGTTCGTAGCGCTCGATCAGCTCGGGCAAATGCTTGCCCATCAGCCGGCGCGCGTCCTGGGCGAGCGGGTCGAGCGGGTCGACCTCGGCCAGCCGCGATTCGAGCAAGGGCAATTGCGCGCCGATCGCGTCGGCCCGCTGGGCGGCCGGGGAGGGCAAGGCGGCGCGGCGGCGGACCAGCATGTTCTCGAGCTGACGCACCACGGTCCCGGTCGGCACCTGCTCGTTATAGGCGACGCGCTTCGGCTCCGATGGCGGCCAGAAGGAAAAGACCAGCAGGATGGCGAGGGTTGCCAGGGCGACCAGGAAGAGTCCGGTGAGGCCGATTGGACCGACGATGAGGCCGAAGCCGATGGTCGCGACGATCAGGGCGCCGATCGCCATCCCGATCGTCGCCAGGCGGCGCGCGAACGTCCCGGCGGCCCGGCCGTAATAACGCCGCCGCAGGCTCGCCGCCGCCGGCGTGTGCCCGTCGAGGCGCGCCGAATATTCGTCGAAACGGGCGATCGCCTCCTCGACGCTGCGGGGCGTGCGCGCCATCCTCTCAGCCCTCGATCGGCCCGAGCAGCGACGCCGGGACGCTGCCGCCGGCCAGCCGGTTCTGCTCGACGCCCTCGGCGCGGGCGATATAGCCGCGACTCTTCTCGACCTCGCCGGTGAGCGTGTCGACGGTCTGCTTCATGCTGGACAGGGCCTCGACCTTGAAGCGGTCGATCGTGTCCATCGTGTCGTAGATGTTCTGGAACGCGCGCTGCAGCGTCTCGAGCGGGATGGTCGAGGAAGCGGCCTGGCGGTGGATTTCGCCGGTCTGGCTCTTGAGCAGTTCGCCGGTCGAATCGATGACGTTGGCGGTGGTGGTGTTGAGCGACGTGATCTGCTCCAGCACCAGCCGCTGGTTGGTCATCGCCTGCGCAACCGTGACCGCCGTGCGCAGGGCCGAAACCGTGGTGGTCGACGCGCGATCGACGCCCTTGATCAGCTCGACGTTGTTTTTCTTGACCAAATCGAGCGCGAGATAGCCCTGCACCGTCACTGCCATCTGGGTGAGCAAGTCGGTGGTGCGCTGGCGCGTGTAGAAAAGCGCCGTCTCGCGGATTGCCTTGGCCTTGGCCGGCTCGGTCGCGTCGAGCTCGTTGGCCTTGTCCTCGAGCTTCGTGTCGAGCGCCTTGGAGATGTGGATCATCTGCTCGAGCTGGCCCATCGTCTTCCACATCGCCGCGCGCTCGGTGTTGATCGCCTCATTGTCGTACTGAAGCTCCTCCTTGCCGGAGGCGAGGCTGTTCAGGATCTGAGCGATATGAGTCTGGGCCGACTGGTAGCTCTGGAAATAGCCGCGCAGCCTGCCGCCCCAGGGGATGATGCCGAACAATTTCTTCGACTGGGTGAGCTTGCCCCGGCGGCCCGGGTCGAGATCCTCGACCGTGCGCCGCAGCTCGGCGAGGTCGGCGCCGATGCCGGTATCCTTGTCGATCGCCCGCACCGGCCGGTCGAGGAAGCGGTTCGAATGGGCCGCGGCCTCGGCGATCTGCTTGCGGCCCATGTTGGTCAGCTCGTCGACCTTCTTGCCGAATTCGGGGCTGTTGGCGTCGACCGCGACGAGCTCGTTGACGAACTTGTCGACGACGGTCTCCAGCTTCGACTTCACCCCCTCCTCGATCGGCACCAGGCCGGCCGCGTCGGCCGGCTCGATCGCCGTCAACGCTTCGGGCGCCTCGAGCTTCAGCTTGGTCTCGGTCTGGGTGGCCATAATGCTCGCTCCGTCTGCTTCGAGGCTAGATGGGGCAGGGGGGCCGCACAGCGCAAGGGGGAAAGTGTATTATTAGCATAACACGGGCCTCGTCCGGTCCAGGTCATTCTCAAGCCGCACCAGCTCACAGGTCCGGCAGCACCTGGCTCGCCTCGCCCCAGCCCTGGAGGGCGCGGCCGGAGGCGCGCTCGAGGAGCAGGTCGCCGTCGCGGACGGTGAACGGGGCGCCCGAGCGGAGATCGTCGAGCTCGTCCCAGCTTATCGGCGCCGCCACCGGCGCGCGCTCGCGGGCGCGGGCGGAATAGGGCAGGATCGCGGTCGCGCCGCGCTGGTTGCGCAGATAGTCGAGGAAGATGCGGCCCTTGCGCTTCGCCTTGGCGAGGTTGGCGGTGAAGCGTTCGGGCTCGGCGGTGGCGAGGGCGATGGCAAAACGCTGGGCGAAATCCTTGACCTCGGCCCATCCCGCCTGCGGCTTCAGCGGCACGACGACGTGGAGGCCCTTGCCGCCGGTGGTCATCGGAAAGCTCTGCAGGCCCATATCGGCGAGATGGCGATGGAGGTCGCGCGCCGTCCTCTTCACCTGGGCGAAGTCGAGGCCCTCGTCAGGATCGATGTCGAAGACCAGCCGGTCCGGCTTCTCGACATCGTCGGTCTTCGAGCCCCAGCCGTGGAACTCGATCGTCCCCATCTGGGTGCAGGCGACGATCCCGGCCGTATCCTCGACATAGACATAATCCTCGATCTGCCCCTTCTTCTCCTCGATCGGGATCTGGTGGACGTGAGGGCCGAAGCTGCCGGTATTGTGCTTCTGGAAGAAGCATTTGCTGGACCGGCCCTGGGGGCAGCGGACCAGACTCAGCGGCCGCCTGGCCGCCCATTCCATCATCGCCGGTCCGACGGTGCGGTAATATTCGACCAATTCCCTTTTGGTGACGCCGGCATCGGCGAAAAGAATCCGCTCCGGATTGGTGATCTTGACGTCGTCGGCCGGCTCGACCGCGGCCCGCCCGACCGGCTGGGGCGTCTCCTCGATGACTTCATCGGGCTTCTTGTCGCCGCGCAGGCCGAGGAAGCTGGCGTGGCGGACGACGCCGTCGGCGGTGAATTCGGCGAAGGCGACTTCGGCGACCAGCCTGGGCTTCACCCAATGGGCGCCGCGGGCGTCCGCCCGAGGGACGGCTGCCGAGGGTTTGGCGCTGGAGAGCTTCTCGAAGCGCTCGAGCAGGTCCTGCTGGACCTGGTTCGAGAAGCCGGTGCCGACCTTGCCGGCGTAGCGCAGCTTGCCGTCCTCATTCACTCCGAGGAGCAGGGCCCTGAAGCCGCGTCCCTTCTTGTCGCTTTCCGACCAGCCGAGGATGACGAACTCCTGGCGGTAGGTGCATTTGATCTTCAGCCACGATTTGGTCCGGCCGCCGCGGTAGGGGGCGTCGGCGCGCTTGGAGATGATCCCTTCCTGGCCGGCGCCGCACATCGCGTCGAACAGTTTCTCGCCATGCCCGACGATATGCTCGGCAAAGAGGATGACCGGAGGCCGGCCTTCGCCGAGCAGCGAGGCGAGGCGGTTCTTGCGCTCGATCGTCGGCAGGCGCGTCAGGTTCTCGCCGTCTATCTCGAGCGCGTCGAACAGGAACAGGGTGAGGCCGCGGCCGCCCTCGCTGATCGCCTGCTGGAGCGCCGAGAAGCCGGTATTGCCCTTGTCGTCGAGCGCGACGATCTCGCCGTCGAGCAAGGCGGAGCCCACCTCGAGTTCAGCCGCCGCCGCCGCGATCTCCGGGAACTTGTCGGACCAGTCGAGGCCCGAGCGCGTGTAGACCTTCGCCTTGCCGCCGCCGATCCCAACCAGGCAGCGATAGCCGTCATATTTCATCTCGTGGATCCAGCCCGAGCCGGAGGGGACGTGGTCGACGAGAGTCGCCTTCTGCGGCTCGCGGAAGGCGGGCATTTTCGATCCTCCCCGAGCTTTGCTCGGGGAGGGGGACCGCGCGGAGCGCGGTGGAGGGGTAGCTGACGAGGGCTGCGCGAATACCCCTCCACCATGCTTCACATGGTCCCCCTCCCCGAGGCGAGCTCGGGGAGGATTTTTCCAGCCCTTAAGCTCCTTGGCCTTCTTCCCCGCCGCGATCTCCTGCATCGAGCGGCCGGTCTTGATGCTCGTCAGGTACCGCTCGGTCAGTCCCATCGATCCGCCCGCCTGCTCGTCCGTCACCTTCTTCAGCATCCAGCTCTCGGCCTTCTCGCGACCCTTGGGCTTCAGCCGGAACATCACCCATTCGCCCTTCATCCGGTGGCCGTCGAGGGTGAAGTGGAGGTGGCCTTCCTCCAGCGTCTTCCTCGGGTCCTTGCGCGGGTCGGGGGTCCAGGTCCCCCAGTCCCACAGCATCACCGTGCCGCCGCCATATTCGCCCTTGGGGATGGTGCCCTCGAAGGTCGCATAGCTCATCGGATGGTCTTCGGTGCGGACCGCCAGCCGCTTGTCGGCCGGGTTGAGGCTGGGCCCGTTGGGCACCGCCCAGCTCTTCATGACTCCGTCCAGCTCGAGCCTGAGGTCGTAATGGAGACGGGTGGCGTCGTGCTTCTGGACCATGAACAAGGCCGGCGCATGCGGCTTGCGCGCGGCCTCGACCTTGCCGGCCGGCTCCGCGGTCTTCGCGAAGTCGCGCTTGCGGTTGTAGGTCGCGAGGGGATCGGCGGGCTTGGTGCGGGCGGCCACTCTCATCCTCCCTGCGAGCGGAGCTCGTGGGGAGGGGGACCAGGCGAAATCTGGTGGAGGGGTAACTGACGAGTCTTGCGCCAATTACCCCTCCACCACCCTTCGGGTGGTCCCCCTCCCCATCTGCGATAGGGAGGACGAGCCGTCACGCTCGCTTCCGCGCCGGCGCGGACTTAGCTGGAGCCTTCTTGGCGGCGGGCTTGCGGGCCGGGGCTTTGGCCGCGCTCTTCTTCGCGCCGCCCTTGCCCGTCTCCCCCGGCCGCTCGATCGAGCGCTTCAGGGCTGCCATCAGGTCGATGACGTTGGAGCCGCGGGCCGGCAGCTCCTCCTCCTCGGCGCGGATGGTCTTGCCCTTGCGCTTCTTCTCGATCAGCTCCTCGACCGCCTCGATGTAACGGTCGTGATATTTGGAGGGGTCGAACGGGGCGGTCTTGCGCTCGATCAGCGCCTCGGCGAGGTCGAGCAGCTCCTCGTCGGGCTCGGACTCGGCGATGTCGCGGAAATAATTCTGCGCCTTGTTGACCTCGTCGGCGTAGCGCAGGGTCTCGAGCACGATGCCGCGGCCGCAAGGCTTCAGGCTGACCAGATATTCGCGGCCGCGGAGCGCCAGCTGGCCGAGCGCCACCTTCTTGGTGCGCTTGAGCGCCTCCCTGAGGACGATGAACGCCTCCTCGGCGAGGTCGTCGGCGGGGACGACGAAATAAGGCTTCTCGTAATAGAGGACGTCGATGTCGTCATAATCGACGAACTGGGTGAGCTCGAGCGTGCGCTTGCTCTCGAGCTTCGCCGACTCAATCTCCTCGTCGCTGAGCAGGACGTAGCTGCCCTTCTCGTACTGGAAACCCTTGACGATGTCCTCGGGATCGACCGGGCCGACGCCGGGCACGACCTTCTCATATTTGATCCTTTTGCCGGTCGGCTCGTGGATCTGGTTGAACGCGATCGTCGCCCCGCTCTTGGTCGCGGAGAAGATCTCGACCGGGATCGAGACCAAGGCGAGCCTGATCTGGCCCTTCCAATAGGCGCGTGCGGCCATGCGTGCTGCTCCGAGTGTTTCGCGGCCGATTCAATCGACGGGAGGGGAGGCGGTTCCGTTGCCCGTTCCGGCAAGGAGCTTCAGACCGGTATTTCGGTCGTGTACTTGACCTGCCGAAGCGCAAAATTGCTCGCCGCGTTCGCTACCGACGGATGCGCCAGAACGCCGCGCATGATGAAGCGGTCGTAGTCGGCGACGTCCCTCACCGCGATGCGCAGCAGATAGTCCCATTCGCCCGACATGGCGTAGCATTCGACGATCTCCTCGCGCGACTGAATGAAATCCTCGAAATCGGCGCGGGCCTCGACCGTCTGCCGCGCCATCCGCACCTGGCACAGGACGTTGACCGAGCGGCCGAGCGCCTGCGGACTGGCGATGCGGACGGCGCGGCCGAGCACGCCGGCTTTCTCGAGCGCGCGCACCCGCCGCCACACCGAGGCGGCCGACGCGCCCACCCGTTCGGCGAGCGCCGCATGGCTGAGGCCGGCATCGCGCTGCAGTTCGCGCACGATCCGCCGGTCGACCGAGTCTAGTTGATCATCTTCTTTCATGTTCGCCACAATAACCGAACGTGCGTTTCAAATCCACTCGCCAGGCCGTCAAATCTGATAAGCATTCGGAAGCAAGGCGGGCTAGACGGTGCCGGGCGCTGCGGCCGGCCCGGAAAGGACGCCGATGGACGATGCTTTTCTGCTCGCAGAGGGAGCCCTGCTGTTCGACCGGCTCGAAGAGCAGAAATCGGATTCCCTGCTTCAGCTGATCGCGCTCTGCGATGCCGATCCGCGGCCGGACAAGATCGACGTCGGCGTCGGCGTCTATCGCGACTCGAGCGGCGGCACGCCGATCCTGCGCTCGGTCAAGGCGGCGGAACGCCTGCTCTGGGAACGGCAGCAGACCAAGGCCTATCTCGGCTCGCAGGGCGACGCCCGCTTCACCGCGCTGATCCGGCCGATCGTGTTCGGCGAAGCGCTCGCGTCCGACGAACGGATCGTCGGCCTGCAGACTCCGGGCGGCTGCGGCGCGCTGCGGCTCGGCGCCGACCTCATCGCCAAGGCCAATCCCAAAGCCCGCATCTTCGTCGGCCAGCCGACCTGGCCCAATCATGGGCCGCTGATCGCCTCGGCCGGGGTCGAGCTGGTGTCGCATCCTTATTACGACCCGGCCAGCCGCCGCATCCTGTTCGACGAGATGATCGCAGCCCTGGAGACGGCGCGCGCCGGCGACCTCGTCCTCCTTCACGGCTGCTGCCACAATCCGACCGGGGCGGACCTCTCGCCCGAACAGTGGCGCGACCTGACCGAGCTGGTCGTCCGCCGCGGCCTGGTCCCGTTCGTCGACCTCGCTTATCAGGGCCTCGGCAACGGCCTCGACGCCGATGCGGCGGGGACCCGGCTGGTGGTGGAGGCGGCCGAGCAGGCGATCGTCGCCCAAAGCTGCGACAAGAATTTCGGCGTTTACCGCGAGCGGGTCGGCAATTTGTTCGTCAAGGCGGCGAGCGCGGCGGCGGCGCAGGTTGCTTACGGCAATCTCCTCCAGTTGGCGCGGACGATGTGGTCGATGCCGCCCGATCACGGCGCCGCCCTCGTCCATATCGTGCTCGAGGATCCCGAGCTGCGCGCCGACTGGCATGCCGAGCTTCTGGAAATGTGCGCCCGCATCCGCAGCCTGCGCGCGCGCCTCGCGGCCTACGATCCGCGGCTCGCCTATATCGACGGGCAGAACGGCATGTTCTCGATGCTGCCGCTGTCCCCCGACCAGGTGCTCGAGCTGCGCGAGGAGAAAGGCATCTACATGGCGCTTTCGGGGCGGTTCAACGTCGTCGGCCTGTCGGACGACAATGTCGATATTTTCGCCGCTTCGGTGGTGGAGAAGATGGATGGCTGAAAGTGTAGCGAAAGCGAGGAATCGGCAAACCACGCCACATTCCGCCTACGATTGGCGACGCATTGCCACTCTCGTCCAGATCAGCCGGGCGATGGACAAGCTCGAGGAGGAGGTCCTCGTTCCCGAACGCAAGGTGCTCTACCAGTTCAGCGCCCGCGGCCACGATCTGGCGCAGGCGCTGCTCGGCAGCCGCCTCACCCATCGCCGCGACGCCACCTGCGGCTATTACCGGTCGCGGCCGCTTCTGCTCGCGCTCGGGGTGCCGGTCGCGGATGCGCTCGGCTCCGGCATGGGGCGCGAAGGCGGCTATTCGGACGGTCGCGACATCGGCGTCGTGTTCAATTATCCCAATCCGGCGGGCGCCCCGGCCCTGCCGATGTCGGGCGGGGTCGGCGCCCAATATACCCCGACCGCCGGCTGGGCGCAGGCGATCGACTATTACCGGACCGTCCTCGGCGACGACAGCTATGACGGGGCGATCGCGGTGGTGCTGGGCGGCGACGCCTCCTGCGCCACCGGCGGCTTCTGGTCGGCGCTGACCATCGCCACCACCCAGAAGCTGCCGATGCTGTTCTACGTCGAGGACAATGGCTTCGGCATCTCCGTCCCGTCGAGCTTCCAGACGCCGGGCGGGGATATCGCCAGGAATCTGGCGAGCTTCGCCAACTTGGCCATCTTCGCCGGCGACGGCACCGAGCCGGCCGAGGCGGCGGCCCTGATCGAGCGCGCCGTCGCTCATGTCCGCGGCGGCAAGGGGCCGGCTCTGCTCCGCCTCACCGTGCCGCGGCTGCAGGGGCACAGCTTCCAGGACACCCAGACCTACAAGCCCGAAGCTTTGGTCCGCGACGAATGGGCCCGCGATCCGCTGCCCAAGCTCAAGGCCTATCTCGTTCCGTCCCTGCTTTCCGAGGAAGAGTGGGACTCGATCGAGGCGGAGGCCGGGGCGGCAGTCGAGGCGGCGCGCGAGACGGCCGAGGCGCGCGGCGTCTCGGACCCCGAACGGGTGCTCGACCATGTCTTCTACGAAGGCGAGATGCAGCAGCTCGGCGGGCAATGGACCCACGGCTATCGCGCGCCGCGCTCCCACGACGAGCCTAGGCCCGAAGGCCAGCGGATCAACATGGTGACCGCGATCCGCCGCACCCTCGACCTCGAGCTCGAGATCAACCCGCGCGTGCTGCTGTTCGGCGAGGATATCGGACCGAAGGGGGGCGTCCATGCGGTCACGCTCGGCCTCCAGGAGAAATACGGGCCCGGGCGCGTGTTCGACACCAGCCTCAACGAGGAAGGCATAATCGGCCGCGCCGTCGGCATGGCGCTGGCCGGGCTGATGCCGGTGCCGGAGATCCAGTTCCGCAAATATGCCGAGCCCGCGACCGAGCAGATCAACGATTGCGGGACGATGCGCTGGCGCACCCACAACCGCTTCGCCGCGCCGATGGTGCTCAGGATCCCCGGCGGCTTCTTCAAATGCGGCGATCCCTGGCACAGCCAGACCAACGAGGTGCAGTTCGTCCACAATCCCGGCTGGCAGGTGGCGGTGCCGTCCAATGCCGAGGATGCGGTCGGCCTGCTGCGCACCGCCTTGAGGGGCAACGATCCGGTCGTCTTCTTCGAGCATCGCGCGATGCTCGACGATGCCTGGGCGCGGCGGCCCTGGCCCGGCGACGGCTACGTGCTCCCGTTCGGCCGGGCGAAGACGGTGCGGCAGGGCGACGCCATCACCATCGTCACCTGGGGCGCGATGGTGCCGCGCTGCGAGGCGGCGGCCAAGGACGTTTCGGCCGACATCATCGACCTGAGGACCTTGATGCCGTGGGACAAGGAGGCGGTGCTCGACAGCGTCCGCCGCACCCGCCGCTGCCTGATCGTCCACGAGGATCTTAGGACCGGCGGCTTCGGCGCCGAGATCGCCGCGGTGGTCGCCGACGAGGCCTTTCTCGACCTCGACGCGCCGGTGGCGCGGGTGACGATGCCCGACATACCCAGCCCGCACAATCCGGTGCTCCTGAACTGGGCGGTTCCGAGCGTCGAGAAGATCCGGGCGAAGATCGACGAGCTGGTGGGCTTTTAGATGATCGACGTCCTCGTCCCCGCCGAGCAGGAGGGCACCCAGGCGGTGGTGCGCGCGTGGCTGCGCCAGGTCGGTGATCGCGTCGAGCTCAACGACCCATTGGTCGAGCTCGAGACCGACAAGGTGGCGATGGAGGTCCCGGCGCCCGCCGCCGGCGTGCTGCGCGAGATATTGCTCGATACCGACGCCGAGGCGGTGCCCGGCGCCGTCCTCGGCCGGATCGCGCCGGTGGCTGAAGTGGCGGGACACGAGCCTGCCGCGTCGTCCCAGCGAAGGTTGGGACCCCAGGGAGGACAGGCTCCGAGCCCTTCACCCCCTGGGGCCCCAGCCTTCGCTGGGGCGACGGAGATGCGCCTCTCGCCGTCGGTCCGCCGCGCCCTGCTCCAGCACGACATCGACCCCTCCCGGATCGAGGGCACCGGCCGCGACGGGCGCATCACCCGCGCCGATGTCGACCGCGCCGTCGAGGAAGCGACCCGGGTCGGCCGCCCCGTCGAAGGCGTCATTCCCGTCGCCAGCGGCGACATCCGCTCGCACAGCCAGCCGCACGACCGCATGCGCCGCAGGATCGCAGAGAACATGCTCGCCTCGGTGACGCAGGCGCCGCACGTCACCGCCATGTTCGAGGCGGATTTCAGCGCGATCATCGCCCATCGCGACCGCCACAAGGACGCCTTCGCCCGCAAAGGGGTGAAGCTCACCTACACCGCCTATATCGTCGCCGCGGCGGCCGAGGCGATGAAGGTGGCGCCGGCGATCAACAGCCGCTGGCACGACGACCGGCTCGAGCTTTTCGACGACGTCAATATCGGCGTCGGCACCGCGTTGGGCGAGAAGGGCCTGATCGTGCCCGTCCTGCGCAAGGTGCAGACGCTGTCGCTGAAGGGTATCGCCGCCGGCCTCGACGAGCTGATCGAGAAAGCGCGGCGCGAGCAGCTCACCGCCCGCGACGTCTCGGGGGGCACCTTCACCATTTCCAACCACGGCGTCTCCGGCTCGCTGTTCGCGGCGCCGATCATCATCAACCAGCCGCAGTCGGCGATCCTCGGCGTCGGCAAGCTGCAGAAACGGGTGGTGGTGCGCGAAGTGGACGAAGTGGACACGATCCAGATCCGGCCGATGGCCTATGTCTCGCTGACCATCGACCACCGAGTCGTCGACGGCCACCAGACCAACGCCTGGCTGACCCGGTTCGTCGAGGTGCTGGAGGGGTGGTCCCGGGAGTGACCCGTCATTGCGAGGAGCGAAGCGACGCGACAATCCAGCCGCGCTGCTGAGGTCGCATTGGCTTGCTTCGCTTCGCTCGCAATGACGATCAATCGAATAGCGCCTTCAGCCCGCCCCTGACGCCGCAGCTGCAAGTCCCTCTCCCGTCTTCACGTGAAAGAAAGAATGTCGATATCGCCTAGCGACGGCTGGAAAGCGCTCGGGGGCGTCAGCACGTCACTCCGCAAGCTGCAACTCCGCTTCGACTTCTTCCACGAAAGCAAACAGCTCTGTAGACGGTATGAGATAACGCCGGAGTCCGCTGGCATCGCGACTGTGCATCACCCCGAGCAGGCGCCCCTCCCGATTGACGACGGGGCTTCCGCTTGCGCCCGGGAAGCCGGCGAGGTCCACGCCAATCGTCGCTGCAGGATATTCTCGGGAGCCGTGCGTCACGACCTTCCCGAAGGCAAGCGTGGGTTTTCCATCCATGCGAATCTGGAGCGCCGTCACCGATTCGCCAATCGCCGGCGTGCGGGTTTCGATCTCCACGGCCTCCAATGGTTGCGGCGCATCCACTTTGAAAAGGACGAGCTGGCGGTTTCGGTCCACCTTAAGAAGGTCAGCAGGCAAGCTCTCGCCTCCCGGCCAGGTCACCCAGTAGCGCCGAGCCGGCGGACCATCTGGATCGACGACGTGGGTGACCGTTGCTATCCAGCCACGGGCCGAGACGATAAAGGCGGTCAGCCTTCCCTTATCGCTCGTCAGCGTCACGACCCTGGTCTGGAGCGGCGCCAGGATCGAAAGCAAGCTCTGATGCGCGCTCGCAGCTCCGGGCGAGGTGAGCGTCGCGGCGATTTGAGTCAAGGCGCTCGTTCCGCCAGGCCCGCCGAACAATCGCGAAAGCTTCACCGCCAGCTCACTGTTTCCCAAGGCGGAGATCGCGACGAGCGAGGCGCTTTTGATCTGCTCATCTGTGCCCGCGAGGTGAGGGAGGAATTTCTCGACGGTCTGGATTTGCGAGACGATGATTTCCTGGTCCTTGCGCCGCTCTTCGGCTTCCTTCTGCCGGCGGTTGTAAAGGTTGGTGGCCCAGAAGCCGATTGCGGCGACGAGCAGACCCGAGACGATGCCCGAAGCGGCATCGAGCTTATCCCAAAAGTCCTTCTGCTTCGGCGTAGGAGCCGCGGCCGCCGCCGTCGGCGCCACCCGAGCGATCGCCGGAAGCGCCGCCGCAAATAGCGCTAGTGCGCCCGGTAGGATTACCCAACTGAGGGCGATGCGCCTTATCCAGCCCCAAAATGGCTGCGTTGCCATGGCCCCTCTTATGCCTCGTTCGCAAGGGTCAGCCAATCGCGCTTGCCTAGTCGGCGAAGAGCGCTCTCAATTCCTGCTTCAAGATCTTGCCGTTGGCATTGCGGGGGAGGGGGTTCGGCAGGAAGGCGATCTTCACCGGCGTCTTGAACACCGCCAGCCGCCCGCGGACCCAGGCCTTCAATTCCGCCTCGCTCGCTTCCGCCCCCGGCGCGAGCTGAACCACCGCCGCCGGCTCCTCGCCGAGGGTGCGGTGGGGAAGGCCGATCAGCGCCGCGTCCATCACCGCGGGATGGTCGAACAGCACGTTCTCGACCTCGATCGAGTAGATGTTCTCGCCGCCGCGTATCACCATGTCCTTGGCGCGGTCGACGATGTAGAGAAAGCCTTCCTCGTCGACCCGGGCGAGGTCGCCGGTGCGCACCCAGCCGTCGACGAAGGCGGCGGCGGTGGCTTCGGGCTTGTTCCAATAGCCTTTGACGATCTGCGGCCCGCGCGCCCACAATTCGCCGACCTCGCCGACTGCCAGCTCGCGCGCGCCGTCAGGCGACATGATCCTGAGGTCGGCGACCGGGACCGGCGGGCCGGCGCTGTCCGGGCGGTTGAGATAGTCCTCGCCGACATGGCTGGTGACCGTCGCCGTCGTCTCCGTCATCCCCCAGCCGTTGCCGGGCAGGGCGCCGAATTCCTCCCAGATCTTCCTGACCAGTTCAGGCGCCGCGGGCGCGCCGCCATAGCTGATCGTCTCGAGGCTGGAGAGGTCGAAGCGCGAGCGCTCGGGATGCTCGATGAGCTGCCAGGCGATGGTCGGCACGCCGCCGGTCAGCTGCACCCGCTCGCGCTCGATGATCGCCATCGCTTCCAACGGGTCCCATTTGCGCATGAAGATGATGGTATGGCCGGCAACCATCGTCCCCATCAGCATCGCGCTCAGAGCGGTGCAGTGGAACAGCGGGATCACCATCAGCGCCGTCCTGGGCTGCGGCTCCGGCGGCGCCTCGCCGCGGCGCAGCGCCGCGCGGGCGTTGGAATAGCCGACCGAGAGGATGTTGGTGAGCAGGTTGCGATGCGTGCCGAGCGCGCCTTTGGGCTGGCCGGTGGTGCCGCTCGTATAGAGGATGGCGGCCTCGTCGTCGGGCGCGATCGGCACGTCGGGCAGGTCGGCGTCCGGGAGGCCGGACCAGGAATCGGGGGCGCCGATCAGGTCCTCGAGCCGGGTCGTGCCGGGCGTCGCGCCGTCCGCGCGGCAGACGATCGCCTGGTCGAGGGCGGGCAGGCCGGCTCGGTGCGGCTCGATCCGCTGCCAGCGCGCCGCGTCGCCGATCAGCACCCTGGCGCCCGAATCGGCGAGGCCATATTCCAGCTCCGGCCCGGTCCACCAGGCGTTGAGCGGCACCGCGATCGCGCCGAGCGAGACGATGGCGAAGAAGGCCGCCGGCCATTCCGGCAGGTTGGCCATGGCGATCGCCACCCGGTCCCCCTTGCCGACGCCGAGCCGGACGAGCTCGGCCGCTAGCGTCGCGGTCGCCCGGTACGAGGCGTCGAAGCTGATCCTTTCGTCCTGGTAGATTGTGAACAGCCGGTCGCCATGGACGCGCGAGTGTCGGACGAGGAAGGCGAGGCTGGGCGGCGTGTTCTTCCACACCCGGGTCGGCCGGCCGCGGATCACGGCCTCGTCCATTTCCAGCCGCGAGCCGGGCGCGGTCAGCAGCGCGTCGACCTCCGCAAGGCTCATCCGCGGCCAGTCCGGATCCAGCTCGAAGCCTTCGATCACCCGCTTCTCCTTTGGCAACGAGCGATATTGTTGATTCGGCCTTCGCTCAAGCGCTAGGCGGCGCGTCTTAACCTCTCCCGTCCTCCACGGGAGAGGAACATGTGACAGGGGAGGCGGGATGGAACGGGTGGACGCGGCCGAAGCGGGGTTCGATCCGGAGGGCCTCGCCCGCATCGACCGCTTCCTGGAGGAGCGCTATCTCGCGCCGGGACTGCTCGCCGGCGCCCAGATCCTGGTCGCCCGCGACGGCAAGGTCGTCCATTTCGCCACCGCCGGCACCGCGCGCGCCACCGGCGAGAGGCTGCGCGAGGACGCCCTGTTCCGAATCGCCTCGATGACCAAGCCGGTCACCTCGATCGCCTTCATGATGCTGCTCGAGGAGGGCAAGGTCACGCTCGACCAGCCGGTCGACAGCGTCATCCCCGAGTGGCGGCAGCTCGGAGTCTACGACGGCGGCGGGGCGGGAGCGCCGTTCCGCACCAAGCCGCCGGAGCGGCCGATGCTGATGATCGACCTGCTCCGCCACACGTCCGGGCTGACCTATTCCTTCCAGCACCGCACCAACGTCGACGCCGCCTATCGCCAGCGCAAGATCGAGAATTGGCACGGCGGCTACGATCTCGACGGCTTCGTCGCGGCGCTCGCCGATATCCCGCTTGAGTTCTCGCCCGGAACGGCCTGGAACTATTCGGTTTCGACGGACGTGCTCGGCCTGATCGTCCAGCGCGTCTCGGGTCAGGCCCTCGACCGTTTCCTCGCCGAGCGCATTTTCGGCCCGCTCGCCATGGTCGACACCGCCTTCTCGGTGCCCGCGGACAAGCTCGACCGGCTCGGCGACGCCTGGGCCTTCGAACCGGGCAAGGGCCGGCTGATGTACGACCCGGCCGCGAAGAGCGCCTGGTCGGCGCCGCCGCGGCTTCTCGCCGGCGGCGCCGGGCTGGTCTCGACGAGCGCCGACTATCACCGTTTCTGCTCGATGCTGCTCAACGGCGGCGAGCTCGAGGGCGCCCGCATCGTCTCGCGCAAGACGATCGAGCTGATGACCGCCAACCATCTCCCCGGCGGCGCCGATCTGACCGAGATGAGCCGCTCCCTGTTCAGCGAGGCGGTCAATGCCGGGCAGGGCTTCGGCCTCGGCTTCGCGGTCAACCTCGATCCGGCCAGGACGATGCTGCCCGGCACACGCGGCGAATATTATTGGGGCGGCATGTTCTCGACCGCCTTCTTCGTCGATCCGGTCGAGCGGCTGCACATGGTCTTCATGGCCCAGCTGATGCCCTCGTCCACCTACCCGATCCGCCGGCAGCTCAAGACCCTGATCTATTCGGCGCTGCGTTAGGATTTCCCGCTCTTTCAGGCGGGGGAGCAAGGGGGCATAAAGCGGCCATGGACAAACCGCCGCCGTCGCGCCCGCTGCTGCCGGGCGAGCCTCTTCCCTGGTTCCGCGCCAAGGCGATCGGCGGCAGCGACGATTACGTGTTCGACACGGCCGCCGGGCGCTACATGCTGCTGCTCTTCCTCGGCCGGGCGAGCGATCCCGCGGCCGCGGAGGCGCTCCGCTGCGTCGAGCGCCACCGCGCTCTGTTCGACGACCGCCTCGCCTGCTTCTTCGGCATCACCTCGGACCCGGAGGATGCGGCCGCGGGCCGAGTCGCGCAGCAAATCCCCGGAATCCGCTTCTTTCTCGATCCGGACGGCACGCTGGCGGGCCGGTTCGGCGCCGGCCCGGCCGAGCGAAACGGAGCGGAGCGGCGGCACTGGCTGCTGGTCGATCCGATGCTTCGGGCGGTCGGCGCCTTCCCGCTGGCGGCCGGGGAAGCCGCCGTGGCGGCGCTGAAGAAGGCGGTCCCGCACATGCCGCTGGCCGACTGGGCGCCGGTGCTGATGGCCGCCAACATCTTCGAGCCGGCCCTGTGCGAGCGGCTGATCGCGCATCATCGCGAAACCGGCGGCGAGCCGTCCGGCTTCATGCGCGAGATCGGCGGCAAGACGACCCTGGTGACCGATCCCCACCACAAGCTCCGCCGCGACCGCGAGGTCACCGACGAGGATCTTTGCGCGGCCCTGCGCGCCCGCATCCGAGTCAAGCTGGCGCCGCTGGTCAAGCGCGCCTTCCAGTTCGAGGCGACGCGGATGGAGCGCTACATCGTCGGTTGCTACGAAGCCGGCGCCGGCCATTTCCGGCCGCACCGCGACAACACGACGCGGGGCACCGCCCACCGCCGCTTCGCGGTGACGATCAACCTCAATGCCGGCGACTATGACGGCTGCGACCTGCGCTTCCCGGAGTTCGGCGCGCGCACCTACCGGGCGCCGACCGGCGGAGCGATCGTCTTCTCCTGCTCGCTGCTCCACGAAGCGACGCCGGTGACCCGCGGCACCCGCTACGCCTTCCTGCCCTTCCTCTATGACGACGCGGCGGCGCAGCAGCGGGAAGCCAACAATCCCCATCTCGACGAGGGCATCGGCGCCTACAAAGCGGGGTAGTCGTCGTCCCGGCGAAGGCCGGGACCCCAGCGGGTGAAGACCGCCTGCGCCTTTCACCCGCTGGGCCCCAGCCTGCGCTGGGGCGACGCTACGCGTCGCTCTGGCTGTGCTCGCCGCCGGGGTCGGTGATGCCGTCGAGCGCCACCGAAGCGGCCTCGCTCTGCTCCGAGCGGCTGATGTCGCCGAGCGAGACGATGCCGACGAGGGTCTCGTCCTCGCGGCTCAGCACCGGCATGCGGCGGACCTGGCGGTCGCTCATCTTCAGCGCCACCGCCTCGACCTCGTCATCGTCGAAGCAATAGATGACTTCGTCGGTCATCACGTCGCGCACCGGCGTGTCCGGCCCGCGCCCGGCCGCGACGCCGCGCACGGCGATGTCGCGGTCGGTGACCATGCCGACCAGCCGGTCGCCCTCGCCGACCGGCATCGCGCCGGCGTCGGCCCGGAGCATGAACTGGGCGGCCTCGCGGATCGGCTGGTCGGGACCGACGATTTCGACCTCGGCGGTCATGCATTCGGCGATCTTCATGGCGACTCTCCTCCGGGTTCGCGGCAAGAACCGGCGGGGGAGGGCGTCGTTCCGGCGCTCGAGCGCATCCGGCGCGGGCGCCTCACGCTTCGGCGATCATCGCCTTGCCTCCGGCGCCGCTCCGCCGTCGTCCTAGTCCCTCGCTTGCGGGACGATGTCGATCTCGAACAATTTCGCCCAATTCTTGCCGGTGACGAACAGCCGGTCGCCTTGCTCATCGTAGGCGATGCCGTTGAGCACCGAATCGGGATCGCCATTGGCATTTTCGGCGGCGAGCTCGGAAAGGTCGATCCAGCCTTTGACCTCGCCGCTCTTCGGGTCGATCCGGGCGATGCGGCGGCCCATCCAGATATTGGCGAAAATCTCGCCCTTGACCCATTCGAGCTCGTTGAGA
This sequence comes from Allosphingosinicella sp., assembly GCA_036378975.1. Classification (GTDB taxonomy): domain Bacteria; phylum Pseudomonadota; class Alphaproteobacteria; order Sphingomonadales; family Sphingomonadaceae; genus Allosphingosinicella. The sequence goes on from DASUVK010000072.1 coordinate 55,297, forward strand.
CGCTCGACCGGCTGGCCCTTGTAGGAGACGGCGAGCCGCTTGCGCTCCTGCATCGTTGCCGGGTCGAGGAAGCGCAGCTCGCTGGTGCCGTCGCTCATGATGATGTTGACGCCGTCCTGGGTGAGCGCCCACCCCTCGCCGGGGTAGCGGAACTCGCCCTTGCGGCGGAAATCGGCGCGGTTCCAGCGGAAGCCGAGCCCGTCCTGCCAGGTCAGGCTCAATATGTCGGGGCCCCAGTTGACGATCCCCTCGCCGAAATATTGCGGTTCGAGCGAGACCGAGCGGAGGACCTCGCCGTCTTCCAGCCGCACCTCGCGGATCGTCGACTGGCGGTTGAGGCCGGTGCTCTCGTACAGCTTGCCGTCGAGATAGAAGAGGCCCTGGGTGAAAGCGGTGGGGTCGTGCGGGTAAGCGCGGACTACGCGATAGGAGTCGACCGGCGGCTCGGCCGTCGCCGAAGCGCCGCAGCCGGCGAGCGCGAGCAGGAGCAGGGGCGCGACGGGGTTCGTCATGGCGTGTTCATCGTCAGCAGGTCGTAGGATGCCACCACGTCGTCCTTCTGGTTGAACACGTACACCGCCCATCGCACCTCGCCCATCTCCTCGTTGCGCACGCTCTTCGACTTCACCGTCAGCTCGACCCGCATCTCGTCGCCGGGATAGAGCGGGGTCTGGAAGCGCAGATTCTCGAGCCCGTAATTGGCCAGAACCGGCCCCGGATCCGGGTCGACGAACAGCCCGGCCGCGAAGCTCAGGATCAAATAGCCGTGAGCGACGCGGCCGTCGAAGATCGGGTTCGCCTTGGCCGCTTCCTCGTCCATATGGGCGTAGAAATTGTCGCCGGTGAACGCGGCGAAATGCTCGATGTCGTCGAGGGCGACGGTCCGGCCGGCGGTCTTCAGCGTGTCGCCGACCTCCAGCTCGGAGATGCGCTTGCGGAACGGATGCCGCTCCCCCTCGCGCTTGGGGGCGCCGGGAAGCCACTGCTTGACCACGCTTGCCAGCACCGCCGGCGATCCCTGCAGCGCCGTCCGCTGCATATAATGGGTGACGCCGCGCATGCCGCCCATCTCCTCGCCGCCGCCGGCGCGGCCGGGGCCGCCATGGACGAGGACGGGGAGGGGGGAGCCGTGGCCGGTCGATTCCTTGGCGCTGGTGCGGTCGAGGATGAGCATGCGGCCGTGATAGGCGCCGGCGCCGAGCACGAATTCCTCCGCCGCCAGCGGGTCGAACGTGAACAGCGACAGAGCCAGGCTGCCCATGCCGCGATTGGCGAGCGCGATCGCGTCGCCGAGGTCCCGATAGGGCATGATCGTCGACACCGGGCCGAACGGCTCGACGTCGTGGACGGCCGCCGATCCCCACGGATCGTCGGAGCGCAGCAGGATCGGCGAGATGAACGACCCGTTGCCCTCGACCGGCGGGCGGTCCGGGTCTCCCGAGACGATCCGCGCCGATTTCGCCAGCTCGGCCACCGCCTCGCGCACGGCGTGAAGCTGCGAGCGGCTGGCGAGAGCGCCCATCGTCACGCCCTCCTCGCGCGGATTGCCGATCCTCGCCTTGCCGAGCCGCTCGATCAGCGCGTCCTGGACGGCGTCGAGATGCTTGGCCGGCGCCATGGCGCGGCGGATGGCGGTGCATTTCTGCCCCGCCTTGACCGTCATCTCGCGCGCCACCTCCTTGACGAAAAGGTCGAATTCCGGAGTCCCCGGCGCCGCGTCGGGGCCGAGGACCGAGGCGTTGAGGCTGTCGCGCTCGGCGATGAAGCGAACGCTCTCGCGGGCGATCACCGGATGGGTCTGGAGCTTCATCGCGGTCTGCGCCGAGCCGGTGAAACTGACCACGTCCTGCAGCGTCAGATGGTCGAACAGGTCGCCGACGCCGCCCATCACCAGCTGCAGGGCGCCGGGCGGCAGCAATTCCGCCTCGATCATGATCCGGAACGCCGCCTCGGCGAGATAGCCGGTCGAGGAGGCCGGCTTGACGATCGCCGGCACGCCGGCGAGCAGGGTCGGACCGAGCTTCTCGAGCATCCCCCAGACCGGGAAGTTGAAGGCGTTGATGTGGACCGCGACCCCCTGCAGCGGCGTGAAGACGTGCTGGCCGACGAAGCTGCCGCCCTTCGACAGCGGCTCGAGCTGGCCGTCGATCAGGATGCGGGCATTGGGCAGTTCGCGCCGGCCCTTGGAGGAGAAGGAGAAAAGCGTTCCGGCGCCGCCTTCGATGTCGATCCAGCCGTCGGTGCGGGTGGCGCCGGTCTCGTAGCTGAGCTCGTACAGCTCTTCCTTGCGGGCCATGATCGCGCTCGCCAGCGCCTTCAGCCGATGGGCCCGTTCGTGAAAGGTAAGGCGCCTCAGCGCCGGTCCGCCGACCTGGCGGGCGTGATCGAGCATCGCCGCGAAGTCGAGCCCGCCGCTGCCGGTCTCGGCCACCACCTCGCCGGTGACGGCGCTCTCGACCGGG
>DASUVK010000073.1:0-66617 GCA_036378975.1 Allosphingosinicella sp.
ACGTCATGGCGTCGGGGGCGCGGGCGCAGCGGCGCAGGAAGCCCTCGGCGCCGCCCTCCCCCAATCGGTGGCTGACCACCTGCAGGTCGGCGATCAGCCCGCCCTCGCCGCGTTCCTCGGCGCGGACCAGCATCTCGGCCATGGTCTGGCGGGCGAGCAATTGCTCCTCGCGCCCCTCGAGCGGCCGGAAACCCGGCACCAGCCCGGCCTCGGCCGGGAAGGCGGCGAGCAGGCTCTGGGCGAAAGCGTGGATGGTCTGGATCCTGAGGCCGCCGCCGGCGGCGTCGAGCACCCGGGCGAACAGGCGGCGGGCCCTGGCGAGATCCTCGTCCTCATGATCCTCGCCGAGCGCGAACAGCTCCTTGGAGAGGTCGCGATCCTTGAGCCGCACCCAGTAAGCGAGCCGGCGGTGGATGCGGTCGGCCATCTCGGCGGCGCCGGCCTTGGTGAAGGTCAGGCACAGGATCGAGGACGGGTCGACCCCGGCGAGCAGCAGGCGCAGCACGCGGGCGGTGAGGACGTGGGTCTTGCCGGTGCCGGCCGAGGCGGACAGCGCGGCATGCTCGCGCGGGGCCGAGGCGGCGCGCTGCTCGGCTTCGAGGAGGGAGAGGGGGCGGAGGCGGCGGGGCATTGGGCGCCGACGCTAGCCCATGCCGTCGCGCCGGTCACGGCCCAAGCGGCAGCCGCGGCGGCGTCGAAACGCCGCCGCAGCGCCCCCGCTCACCGCGCCGCCGGCTGACGCGGGAAAACGGATCCCAGCCGCCGCCTACTCGCTCTTGTAGGTGAGCTTGAAGCCGATCACCCACCGCTTCCGTTTCTCCTGTTCGGCGAGCGGATCCTCGCCCCGCGTGTAGGAGACACCGAACGCCGGAACCCAGCCTTTGTCGGCACTGAACGACCGCGGTCCGAGCTCGATGTCGGCCGACAGCTTCAGCAGACCGGTGAGATCGTCGAAATTGCCGCGCCTCGCCTGCGAGCGTCCGAGGGTCTGGATTCCCTGGACGGACGCGCGCAACACGAGCCGATAGTCGAACATGCGCGGTGAAACCGCGGCGCCGATAATGCCTTTGACCCCGGTGACCGAACCGTCGATCCGGGTGCCATCGGCACCGATCTTCGCGTCCAGAATATTGTCGTAGAAGACCGAAACCACCGGGCCGAACGAATAGGCCACCGCCGGACCAACCAGCTCCTTGTGGGACGAGTCCGCATAAGCGAAGGTACGGTCCCAGCCGAACTTATAGGGCTGGGCGGTAACCATGGCGCGGAGCGACTGCTTGTGTTGCTTGCGGCACTGCGCAGCGCCAGGGACCGGGCAAACCGCGCCCGCCTCGGGAAAGATGGTGCTGGAGGCAAGCGCAACCGAAAGGTCGACAGGAATGAAGTACGAGTCTCGCTGAAGCTCGCTGGAGCCTGCCGAATAGCTTGCGCGTCGGGCAAGCGATGGCCGGACAACGATGATGTGCTGATATCCGAGCTCGCCTGCGAACGCCTCCTTTTCCTTCTTTTCCTGGTTGGTCTTGTGCCCGACGACCCGGACGAACATGGTGTCGTCGCTGCGCCGCCTCAGCTGCCGGTCGACCCGAAACGCGAAGTCGACGGCATAGCTGTCCGCCGCTCCTTCGTTGATCGTGTAAGCGAAGGACGCCGGCGCCGTCCATGGCTTCTGCTCGGGCAATTCGTCGCCCTGCAGAGACCATGTCGTGACCAGCGGGTCTTCGGGAGGCTGCGCCGCTGCGGCCCCGGCAAAGACGAAGGAGAGGATGGCGCACGATCCAACGGCCCAGGTCATCATTTCGTCTTCTCCCGTAGCTTTGCCCAGGTTGTTTTCCCCTTGAGCTCTTTTGACGTGAGCTTTCTTTTGGGAGCCTTGCGATAATTATCGTTGATCCATTGCCGCATCGGGTATTTGATATCGTTGTCGGCGAATCCGAGTTGGCTGAGAGTTTCGTCGTCTTTCGGCCGGTTTTCGCTTAGACGCCGGAAGGTAAAGGGATCGAGTCCCGCAATTAGTTCATTGTCGAGCGCCGTATTATCTTCCGTAGGCATATCTCTTCTCCCGGCTTTCGCATCGACGGTCGGCGCTGTCTCGAGACCCGATCCGTTTGTCCGTTCGGTGTTTTTAGGAGAATGTGGCACGGCCGTATGTGAGCTTTCCCACAATCGGCATTCGATTCGATTGTATGGAAGGGCGCCAGTTGCGCAACCTTCCCGACGGTGCCCAAAGGCCAGTCGCCCTCGGGAGGGCGGAAGTCGTCTCGGCGGGACGCGGTTGAAGCGCTGGGACAGTTGGGGGACAGTTAGGTGACTGTCCCCAAACTGTCCCCGATGCCGCAGGCGAATCTGTGCTATGGGGGTCGCTCATCGCCGGGGGGCTGAGCGATATGGACGACGTGGAGTCCGAGAGACTGACGATCCGGGCGGCCGGGCCGGGAGCGCCGGACGCGGCGGCGATGGCGAGACTGCGCCGCGAGGTCGAAACCATGGTCGCGCCGGTCGAGCGGCCGGCGGGGTCGGCGGCGGATGCCAAGGGCGGGCTGATCGACGTCGCCGCCTTCGTCATCGCCGGCCTGTCGACGCCGGCGGCGATCGCCCTGATCGGCGTCCTCAAAGCCCATTTCGCCCGCGAACGCGGCACCGAGATCGAGATCGAGGGCCCGGGCGGCAAGTTCCGGCTCAAGGCCGCCGACGCCGGCAAGCTCGACCTGAACGAATGGCGCTCGACCATCAACCGCATCCTGGCGAGAAAGTGAAAGATGCGCCGGGCCGTCCTCGTCGCCGCCGGCACCTTCCGGGACCCGGAAAACTTCCCGCCGCTGCGCTTTCCGGTGCGCGACGCGACCCGGCTTCGCGAGGTGCTGCTCGACCCGGAGCTGTGCTTCTTCGACGAGGCGGTGCTGATCGCCGACGGCACCGCCAGCGAGGCGGTGCGCGCGCTCGAAGGCTGCGCCCGCGCCAGCGAGGCGGACGACCTGCTGCTCTTCTACTATAGCGGCCACGGCCAGCTCGACCGCGACGGCACCCTGGCCCTCGCCATGCCCGATTCCGAGATCGACTATCTGAGCACCACCTCGCTGATCTCGGAGGAGCTCAAGCGGCTGTTTAGGATGTCGCGCGCCGCCCAGAAGATCATGATCCTCGATTGCTGCTACAGCGGCGCCGCTTCGGACGCGCAGTTCAAGGGCAGTCTCAACGAGACGATCAAGGCGCTCGGCCACCAGATTGCCGGCTCGTTCCTGCTCACCGCCAGCCAGCGCTTCGAGCCGGCCTTCGAATCCGCCAAGGCCGAAGGCGGGGCGCTGACCAGCTGCTTCGTCGAAGGCATAAAGACCGGGGCGGCGGCGCCGGCCGAGGCGGAGGCGATCACCCTCACCCAGCTCGCTTCCTACGTCCGCCGGACCGTGCCGACGCTGGGCGCGCAGCAGCCGCAGAGCTGGGACTTGGGCGGCGTCGGCGAGCTCGTCCTCGCCCGCAAGAAGAGCCGGTTCGACGACCGCTGGGCGAGCCGGGCGCGGCAGGTGGTGACGAAATATGAGAAGACACGCCGGGTCGACGAAGATCTCGCCGAAGAGATGCGGGAGGCGATCAGGCGGCGCAAGGAGGCCGCGCACCGGAGCCAGGTGGAGCTGATCGACCGGCTGATGACAGGCGACATCGCCGTCACCAGCTTCGGCCGCGCGTGGGACAAGACCGGTTCGCGCCCCCCGCCGGAGGAGCCGGAGCGGATCGCCGAGCCGCCGCCGGCTCCAGCCCAGATCGCCAGCAATCCGATCGGGATCGCCAAGTCCCAGGAAACCGGGCCGCAACGGGTAGGCGGCGGCGATCGGGAAGCCGGCCGCGACACGCGCGATCCTTCGGAGCCGGCCGCAGGCAAAAGAGCTCTCGAATGGACTGTCTGGGCGCTCGCCGCCCTAGCGCTGCTGCTCGCCACGATCGTGATCTTCAATAGCACCCGGGAGGAAACCAGCGCCAACAACACGGCCGTCTACCTCGAAGACGATCCGCTGATGGGCTACAACGACGTGACGCCCGTCGACGCGCTGAACGGGACGGACGCAAGCCCGGGCACGGTCAGCGAGGCCAACTCCGCAGACGGCAACGCCATCCTCGACAGCGTCGGCAACAGCGTGGATCTCGGCAATACGACCGGGATGTAGGCCGGAGCCTGGCCCGGTGCGCGCCAGCCCGGCAACCGGGACGCCATGGCCCCCCTGACCTTAGTCGCCCCTTGGCCGCCGGTCCTCGTTTCGGCGGGACGAGGCCGGGGCCTCCGGGCCGGGCCGGCGCGCCGTCTCCCTTCCCGGCTTCGGCTCGGCCTCCCGGCGGCCGGCGGGGGCCGCCTCGCGGCTTGGGGGCTTCGCCTCGCGGCGCTCGGGCATCGCCTCGCGCCTTGGGGACATCGGCTCGCGGCGCTCGGGGCGGCTGTCGGACGCCTCCCGACGGCTCTCGGGTAGCTTTTCACGGCCGGGGAGCGGCGCCCGGCGGTCGGAGGAAGGCGCGGCGCCGGGCCGGGCGAGCCTTTCGCGGTCGCCGCGCCGCTCGGCCGGGGCCCGCGCCGGCTGGCCCGTCCTGTCCTCGGCCGGCTTGCGGGGGGTCGGCTCGGGGCGGGCGCGCCGGGACGCGGCGGGCTTATCGGCGGGGCGCTCCGCCCGGCTGGCCGGCACCGGGCGGGCATGGTCGCGGACCGGCCGGGCCTCGCGCTCCGGAGTCAGCGCGACCGGCCTGATCGTCACCGCCGGCGGCTTGATCGCCAGCTTCGGCCGCTTGATCGTGACTTCCGGTCCGCTCCCCATGCCCGGCTCCCCTTCGTCCCTCCCTTATACGATCGCGGCCGGCGGGCGAATGGGCAATCGGGGACGGCGCCGCCGCTAGATCGCCTCCCCCGCCGCGGCGCCGCTCGCCCAGGCCCATTGGAAATTATAGCCGCCGAGCCAGCCGGTGACGTCGACCGCCTCGCCGATCGCGTAGAGACCGGGGACGGCGACCGCCGCCATGGTGCGCGACGACAGGCCCGCCGTGGCGATGCCGCCGACGGTGACTTCGGCCTTGGCGAAGCCTTCGCTGCCGTTGGGGGTGAAGCGCCAGCCGGCGAGGCGCCGCTCGGCCTCCTCGAGCTTGCGGTCGGCAAGGTTGGCGAGCTCGCCGGCGAGCGCGAGGCGCCCGGCCAGGGCTTCGGCGAGCCGCTCGGGCAGGCGGCGGGCGAGCGCCGCCTTGAGAGCGATGCGCGGGGCGGCGCGTTTCGCCGCGCGGAGCCAGCCCGGCCCGGCTTCGGGCAGGAAATCGATGTCGATCGGCTCGCCCGGGCGCCAGTAGCTCGAGATCTGGAGGATGGCCGGGCCGGAGAGGCCGCGATGGGTGAACAAGGCGGCCTCGCGGAAGGCGGCCTCGCCGGCGCGGGCGACCACCTGGGTCGAGACCCCCGACAGAGCGTGGAACAGAGCCTCCTCGCGGCTCAGGGTCAGCGGCACCAGAGCGGGGCGCGGCTCAACCACCTTGAGGCCGAAGCGGCGGGCGAGATCGTAGGCGAAGCCGGTGGCGCCGAGCCTGGGAATGGACGCGCCGCCGGTGGCGACGACCAGAGCCGGCGCCTCGGCCAGGCGGCCGCCGAAGGCGATCCGGAAGCGGGCGTCGGCATGGTCGATCCGGGCGACGGGGTGGCCGAGGGCGAGGGCGACGCCGCCCGCGTCGCATTCGTCCAGCAGCATGGCGACGATCTGGCGGGCGGAGCCGTCGCAGAACAATTGGCCGAGCGTCTTTTCGTGCCAGGCGATGCGGTGCCGCTCGACCAGGGCGACGAAGTCGGCCGGCGTGTAGCGGGCGAGCGCGGAGACGGCGAAACGGGGATTGGCGGAAAGGAAGCGGTCGGGCGCGGCGTGCAGGTTGGTGAAGTTGCAGCGGCCGCCCCCCGAGATCAGGATCTTCTTGCCGGGCGCATCCTGATGGTCGAGCAGCAGGACATGGCGGCCGCGCCTGCCGGCGACGGCGGCGCACATCATCCCCGCCCCGCCCGCGCCGAGGACGACGACGTCGTAGCTTTCCGCTTTCATGCGGCGCGCAAGGCGGGAAGACGGAGGCGACGGCAGGCCATGGGCGCGGCCCTAGCCCGGACCGGACCGGCCGTCACCGGTCGCTCAGCCGCCCGGCCCCCCGAACAGGGCCGCCCATGCCACCACCACCAGCCAGTGCAGCACCACTGCGGGCCAGATCGAGCGGGTCGCCAGCACCAGCCGCGCGCAACCGAGGCCGAGCGCGAACGCGGCGGCGAGGAACCAGCAGTTCCAGGCGAGCGGCGCCCAGGGCAGGACGCAATCGCCCTCCTGCAGGGCCCGGCAGGCTTCGACCTGGAGCGGGTGCCACAGCGCGAAGAGCAGGGCCGAGAGCGCCGCCGGGCCGAGGCCGCTGGCGCCGTCCGAGGGGCGTTTGAGGAGGATGCCTCGGAAGATCGTCTCCTCGGCCAGAGCGGGCACGAAGAAGGCGATGACGGCGACCAGCGCGAGGCCCGGACCGATTTGCGGCTGCCATTCGAGGAAGCCGCCGAGCCAGGCGAACAGGGCCAAAGCCGGGACCAGCCAGGCCGCCTCCTTGCCGAGCTGCGCCCAGCCCTTGCCGCCGGGCCAGGTTGCGAACAGGCGCCTGAGGCGCGCGATCATCCCCTCCGGCCGGTAGGGCGGCGGCGGGATCGGCGGCGGCGGCGGGCCGGCTTGCCTCTCGACCTCGAAATGCGCGGGCAGGTTGACCGGGCGGTAATCGGGGACCGCGTCGATGCGGGCGAGGACCGAGCTGTGGACGAGGAACGGGTCCGGCGCCGGCTCGCCCTGCCACGGCCGGTTGGGGATGGGCCGCGGCTCGGCCCAGGGAATGTAGAGGCCGAGAACGGCCAGACGGCGCGGCCATTCCTTGAGGCGGGCGAGCTTGGGCAGCGGCTCGAGCAGCCACCACGGGCCGCTCAGCGACTGGTGGATCCGGCCGGTCGGGCTCGGCGGCACATAGTCGAAGCGGTCGCCCGGCCGCGGCGGCGGCGCCCCCTGGGCGAGATGCGCGAGCAGCGGCCGGTCGAGAACCAGCCCGGCCTGCTCCGCCTGCTCGGCCATCCACAGCAAAGGATATTTGGACAGGCCGCTCTCCACTTCCGGATAGCCGCCGCCGACGTCGCTGTGGACTCCGGCGAACCAGACCTGGCGGATGTCCTGGGGGCGGTCGAGCGAGCGGTCGTAGGGATCGGGCTTGTAGGGCTGCGGGTCCAGCCAGTGGTTGAGTCGGAACATGCGCCGCCGTTCGTCGATCGATATCGCGTGGCGGAAGATCTCGACGCGGCTGTTCTTGCGGGTGAAGGGAAGCGTGAGCGGCCAGGGCAGGAACAGCAATTTGGCGTTGGGGGTCAGCACCGAGGAGACCGTTTCCCAGACCCCGACGAAGCGGATGACGGCAAGCCGGCTCTTGGTGACTCGGGCGAAATCGCCGCCGATCTTGAAGTCGCCGGTGTCGCCCGATTGCTTGTAGGCGACGAGGGCGTAACCGCACAGGTTGAGCTGCTCGGGATCGAGCAGGCCGATCAGCCGGATGAAGCCGGCGAGGACGCGGGCGGTGTAGGCGCCGCGGCTGAAGCCGAGCAGATAGATTTGGTCGCCCTCGCGCCAGCTGCGGCACAGCCAGGAATAAGCGTCGAGCACATTGTCGTCGAGGCCGAGGCCGAGAGCGAGGCCGAGCACTTCGCGGACCTTGATCGCCAGCTGCCGCCACCAGCCGGGCTGGCCGACCGTGCCGACCCCGGGATCGTAATAAACGAGCTGGTCGTCGCCTTTCTCGATCGCGCGGTACAGCTTGAGGACGTTGGTGAGGTTGCGGCCGATCTGGTTGCCGGTTCCGTCGAGCAGGACGACGAGCTTTCTGGCCATGGCGCGATTCCCCCTTCGCGAGCAGGCAGCTTGTCACGCACCGCCGGCCGCTGTCGAGGCGAATCGTCACGCCGACGACCGCGGCCGGCGGGCCCCGCCCGCATCAATTGGTTCCGCTCCCCAGCTCGGCGCGCAGCCCGCGGAGCGTCTTTTCCGCGTTGAGCTGGGCGATTTCGGCGTTCATCCGGGCGAGCTGGTCCGATTCCGGAGTCAGCGACCGCTGCAATTCGAGCAGATCCTTCTGCTTGGTGGCCATCGAGATCTGCCGGTCGAGCTCCGCTTCGGCCGCGCCTTCGGCGGCTTCGCGGGCGGCCTTGCGCTGGTCGCGCACGGCTTGCCCGAATGCCAGCGCCTGGTCGAGGCCGCCATTGACGACGTCGACCAGCGCCTTGCCCCGCGCCCTTTTCTCCGAATAAGAGGCCCGCTCGACCGAACCGTCGGGCCTGAACGTCGCCGACAATTGGTTGTTCTGGCCGAAGCCGTTCTCGAACGGCAGGATGCCCAGGCGGCCGAGCTGAGGGAAGAACTCGACGCCGTCATGGATGATCGAGCTGGGCGTCGTGCCGAGCGCGCAGCCGGCGGCATCGACCTTTCGGCAGATGCGCAGGCGGCCGCGGGCCGGCGTCCGGTAGGCGACGCCCGGCACCGCCTCGGGGCGCGCGTCCGCGGTCGCGGAGACGAACTCGTTCCATTTCGGCACCGCCGGCGCCTCGCAGCCGGACTTGACCCCCGCCTGGGCGCAAATGGCGGAGGCATTGGCCGAATCCGAGGCTCGCACGGTCAGCGCGACCGGGTCCATATGCTTGCCCAGCCGGCCGAGATCGTCGTCGATCACGGCGTTGCCGAACAGGCGCCGTGCCCATTTGAGCTGGAGATCCCTCTTGCCGGAGTCGCTGCTCGGGAACGTCGAGAGTCGGTCGAGATCGCGCCCGCGCGCCGCCCAGCTGGGCTGGAACTCGAAGGTCTCGATCCAGCTCAGCCGTTCGGCATAATCGTCCATCTGCTCGCGCACGTCGGTGATTTCGAGGCTGAGGGCGCGGATCCTGGTGCGGAGCTCGGAGATCTTCTTCTTGTCCTCGTCGGTCAGCGTGCCGATCAGGCCTTCCACCACCCATGGCTCGAGCTCGGCGACGGCGTCCTCCAGATCCCCCGTCTTCTCCTCGAGCGAGAGCTTCAGCCGGTTGAAGTCGACGAGCAGCTGCGTCGGGCATTGGAAGTGCGGCTTCGGCGGGACGACGGGCCTCGTCCCGGCCCCGGCCACGCCGAGCGGCCCCGCCTCGGTCGCGTTCGGGACCGGCACCGACGGCAGCCCCATGGCCAGCTGGGCGATGGAGAAGCCGGCCCTGATGACGCCGGCGGCGATCTCCGGACCCTGGTCGTCGGCTTCGGCATTGAAGGACTTGAGGGTCTGGTTCTCGTAGGTCTCCATGTCGAAGGCCGAGGTTTTCGACCAGCTGCCCAGATCGCGATAGTCCACCGCGAACCATTCACCGTCGACCATTTCGGGCACGGCTTCGACGCTGACGTCGAAGCTGAGGCGAGGCTCGCCGGCGGGCTGGGGCTCGCATTTGGTGAGGCGCCGGGCGACGGTCGTTTCATATTGCAGCGCCGGCAAAGCGTAGCGCATGCCGGCGGCGCCGTTGGCCGCGGTATGCGCCATCGGCCGCGTGTTGAGGCTGGTCGTGCAACCGCCCAAGGCGGTCATCAGCAGGATGACGTAGGTGCGCATCTGGATTCTCCCCTGGAATGAGCCGGGCCCGGGGGGCCGCGGATATCGCCGATTCACTGATCGCCCCGCGCGCCGGCCGAAACGGGGCGCGCCGCTCACTCGCACCGAGTCTTCGACAGCAGCATCTGTAGGGTCTGGACGTCGCCGGCCTCGCCAATCCCGCACAGCGCGCCCCTGGCCGAGGCCGGGTGGCCGCTGGCGTCGAACAGCAGGCGGTGGTCCCGGCCGCGGAACATGTCGCCGAAATCGCCGCGGCTGAGGCGCCGGTCGAGCTCGTCGAGGCCGTCCGCCTCGATCAGGGCGACGCCCTTGTTGGTCGCGTCGCCATTGACCTTGTTGTTGCGCAGGCCCTCGGTCACGACGCGCTGGTTGACCTTCCAGACCAGCAGCCCGGATCCCGGCAACGACCGATCGAAGCCGATCTTGCGGCGATACTCGATCAGATAATATTCGTCATTGTTGAGGGCGATCTTGAAGGCTTCCGGGTGCTGCTCGATCGGATGGAGGCGCGCCGTCGCCACGTCCGCGCCGACCGAGGTCGGCCGCACCCAGCCGAGGAACTCCTTTTCCCAGGCCGACATATGGGAAGGCGAATGCGGACTGTCATTGTCGCCGCCCCACGAGCCCGCGCCCATCAGGCCCCAGGTGCCGATGCCGGCGGAGAGCCCGTTCTGCGAATCGGTGTCGTACAGGTCGGGCAGGCCGAAGGCATGGCCGAATTCGTGGGCGAAGACGCCGATCTGGATCATCGTCGCGCCGTCGCAGGCGAGCGCCGGCACGATCACATAATCGTCGATGCGGATTTTCGCGCCGCCGGCGCCGACGTCCGCCGTCTCATAGTCGGCGCCGGTGATGTCGCGATAGGAAAAGCGGTGGGACCAGATGTTGCGGTTGACGCCGCTGTCCGGGGTGCATTCCCCGCCCACCTCCGGCTGGACGATCGCGATGAAATCGACATAGCCGTCGTCGTCGCCCGAATTGGGGCGATTGTCCGGACCGTCATTGTCGAACTGAGCATAGTCGACCGACGCGTCGTTGAGGCTGAAGGCCTCCTGCAGCAGGTCGCCGACCTTGTCCGCGCCGCAAGTGCCGTTGCACGGGCCGTCGCTGGTGTCGGCGCCCTCATAAAAGGTGTCGTCGCGGGCGAGCGTGCGCCACGGCAGCACCGTGCCGGTGACGCCGAACGCGCCGTAGGACACCTCGCGATAATAATCGGACATGGTGCCGCTCGGCCACGGCCCGTCGAACAGCTGGCGCTGCAGATTGGCGACCGCATAGGGTTCGGCGGCCGTATTCCGGTAAATGACCGGCAGGACCGGGACAAAGCGGGTGCCCCTGATCTGGAGGCCGCCCGCAGCCTCGGCGACGAAGAAGTTCACCCGACCGGCGCGTACGTTGAGACGGTTGCGGGCGACCGTCGCGGTCAGGTTCTTGAGGCCGCGCCGGGTCACGTAGCCCTCCCGTTCGCGGCCCACGACCGGGCCGTCGCGATCCTGCGGCGGTTCCGTCGCCGTCGCCGTCCCGGCGCCGCCGGCTAGGCCCAGCGCCAGCGCCATGGCTGACGTCAACAAGGGCCTTGCCATCGCCGCCCCGCGCCGGTGCCGATTTTCTCTCGCGTTGCCCTGCGACATTTCCCCGCCTCCATCGTTCGAGTCGGACGGGAATTAGCCGGATCCCGAACAACGCGTTGTGGCTTTTCCCACAATCCGGATATTTGTCCGCGCACCGCCCTCCCCGCCCCCGGGCGCACGCCGCAACCATAACGGTCCCGAACCGTTACGGCCCTGCATCCACCGGCAAGAGGAGCCCTTCATGACTCTCGGTACGATCCTGCTCATCATCCTCATTCTGCTGCTGCTCGGCGCGCTGCCGACCTGGGGCTATAGCCGCGGCTGGGGCTACGGGCCGTCGGGCATTCTCGGCCTCGTCCTCATCGTCATCCTGATCCTGTTCCTGATGGGCCGTATCTAAGCGCCTGAAGGCGCAGCCGTTCATCGGGCGGTCAGGCGGCGCGGAGCAGCTTGCCGGCGGCGCCGGGCGGCGCGGGAGCGACCCCGGCCGCGGCTTCCGGCCCGCTTCGCCTTCCCGTGTTCCGAAGGAGCTTCGCCCGTGCTCAAGCAGACCCTCCTCGCGCTTGCCGCCGGCGCGACCGCGCTCGCCGCCGTCCCGGCCGAAGCCGACGCGCGGCACCGCCACCACAGCCAGGTCCGCGTCCATATCGGCTATGCGCCGGCTTATTATGGCGGCGGCTATTACGATCCCTATTACGGCCGCGCCTATCGCGACGGCTATTATGGCCGGGGCTACGGCCGCGGCTATGGCGACGGCTATTACGGCCAGCGGCGCTATCGCTGCAGCCGGCGCGGCAGCGGCACGGCCGGGGCGATCGTCGGCGGCGCGGTCGGCGCCCTTTTGGGCCGCGAGATCGGCCGCGGCGGCTCGCGCGGCTATTATCGCTACCGTCGCGGCGGCGGCACCACCGGCGCCATCGTCGGCGGCGCCGCGGGCGCCCTGATCGGCCGCGAGATCGCGCGGGGCTGCTGACAGGGGACAGTCACCGGCCGCGCTGGGTTGAGCAAGGTTTCACCCGCACTTGCGGCCGGTGACTGTCCCCACGCGCCGAGGTTCATGTTCCGCGCCCTGCCGGGAACGGCCAAGGCGCGCGCCCGGCGACCTTTGCTAGAAGATCCAGGCGCCGGCGATGAAGGCGACGACGGCGATCGTCCAGTCCTTGGGCTGAAGGCGGCGGAGGAAATCCATGATGCGGCTCCTTTACTGTGTTAGCTATATAATACAGTAAGGCGCCCTATGCAAGGGGTCAGCGTCTCAGCCGGGCGCTGTCGACGATGCGCTCGAACTCCGGCAAGGCCGCGCCGAAATAATGGGCGCGGGCGGCGTCGAGCAAGGCGAGGTAGAGCCGGCCGTCGACGATCGCGCCGACCGCCCTCCCCCGCCGCCACACCTCGTCGCCGCCGAGATAATCATAATCGAACTGGAAGCCGGGGCTGCCGACGAACCGGCGCGGCTGCATGCCGGTGACGTTGAACACGCTCGCCCCGGCGCGGACCCGGTAGAAGCTCTCGATCATGCCGCCAATCTCGGGCGGGCTCATGTCGGCGCGAAAATTGGGCACCTTGCGGTCGGCCTTGCGGCGCTGCTGGACGATCCGCTTGTCGTGCTCGAGCCCGCCGATGAAGGAGAGGCCGTCGAGCAGGGGCCCGTTGAGCGTCCAATTCTCCTCCTTGTCGATCTGGTCGGGGCCGCGCGGCGCCTTGTTCCAGCGGATCGTCGGCGTCACCGTCATCGCGCCGCGGGCGACCTCTTCCGGTCCCGGCTCGACCAGCCGGTAATATCTCAGGCCGTAGCCGCCGCCGGGGCCGGCGGCGCATCCCGCCAGCAGCGACAGCGCGAGGAGAGTGGGGAAGATCCTGCGCTGCCGAATGGGGACACGTACTTTTTCAGTAAAAAGTACGTGTCCCCTTTTTGCGTTCGCCATTCTTCGCCTCCTAATCGCCGAGCGTGTGGCGGACCATCGCCGCGTCGGGAGCCTGCGGCGCCAGCGCCAGATAGCGCCTCAATGCCGCCTGACCCTCGTCGCGGCGGCCGTCCTTCAGCAATTGATAGCCGTGGGCGCGCCAGGCCTCGGGCGGCGCGTCGGGATAGGCGATCGCGGCGGCATAGCTCTGGCCCGCCAGCGCGCTGTCCCCCTTGGCGCCGCGCAGCCGCCAGACCTCGCCCTCGTAGAAGCGCAGCAGGCCGTTCCAGCCGTCCTTGGCGAGGTTCCTGACGATGTAGAGGCTGGCGCCGGGATCGTTCAGCTTGATCTGGTCGTCGAGGAAGGTCTTGCGATGGCCGCCCAGCGCCTCGAGGTAGCGATTGCGGGCGCGCTCGGTGCCGCGCGGCGTCGTCACCTCCTTCGCCGAGGCGCGCAGGTCGGCCATGCGCTGCGCCGGCGCCGGGTGGGTGGCGAGCAGGGAGTAGCCGCGCTTCGGGCGCTTCCGGCGCATCTCGGCGCTGGCTTCGACCTCCTCGATCAGCTGCTGCCAGGTTTCGGGCATGGCATTCGGGTCGTAGCCGGTGGCGGCGATCTGCTTCAGCCCCATTGCGTCGGCCTCGGCCTCGAGCTCGCGGCTGTAGGCGAAGATCGAGAGGATGCCGCCGAGATGGACGAGGCGGACGAGGTCGCCCGCATAGATGCCGGTGGCGCCGTAGCCGAGGCCGGCGGCCATGCCGAGGAAGTTGAGCGCCGCGGTCTTGCGCTTGAGGTCGCGCCACTGGCGGATCTGGTGGCGGCGCAGGAAATGGCCGGCCTCGTGGGCGATGACGCCGGCGAGCTGGGCCTCGTCGCGCATCCGCAGCAGCAGGCCCGAGAAGACCACCATGAAGCCGGTCGGCGCCATGAAGGCGTTGAATTCGGGAATATGGGCCAGATAGACTCGCAAATCCTTCGCCGCCGGGCCGCCGGTCCGCTCCGCGACGCCGCCCAGATAGGCGGTCAGGGCGGCATCGCGGACGAGCAGGTTGGAGCCGGCAATCTCTTCCTCGACCCTTTGATATTGCTGCCACAGGCCCTGCTCGTCCTTGTCGACCGGACGGTGGCCGGGGCCGATAAGCGGCTTCATGTCGGCCGGGCGGATGCGGGCCTCGGCGATGCCGGCAAGGCCGGCGCAGCAGGCGCAGCCGAGGCCGCCGAGCAGCATCCGCCGAGTCAGCGGCAACGATTGGGAACAGTCACCCGGCTGCCCCGGGGACAGTTTGGTAACTGTCCCCGTTTCCGCCCCTGTGGCGCTCATTGGCGGGCGCGGACGTTGCGGCCCGCCTTCATCCGGCCGAGCAGCCGGTCGACCATCTGGGCGGCGCCCTCCGGCGTGCGGATGTCGCCGAACTGGATGCCGGGCGCCATGCTCTGGGTCTGGAGGACGTTGAACCACACCACCTCGCCGGTGCGCAGGTCGACCAGGGAAGCGTAGGCCGACTGGCTGCCGCCCTGCTGGGGCGCGCAAAAGCCGATGATGCAGCCGGCGATGCCGAGCACCTGCAGCGCCACCCGGCCGGACGAGGCGAAGCTGTCCTCGGCATGCAGGAACAAGGCGTAATCCATGCCGGTCGCCTTGCCGAACGCGACCGCGTCCTCGCCCAGCGTCCAGTCGAGGCCCTGGCGGCGCTTGGTCGGCAAGGTGGCGCCGAGATATTTGTGGATGGCGATCGAGGCGCCGACGGCGGCGTGGAGCCGCTCGAGCTCGGCAACCTGCTCGGCGCTGACCCCCTGGATGCCGGCGCGGGTCTCGAGGATTCGGGTCCTGCCGCCGCGGCCGGCCTGCTGCTCGGCGAGCGCCTTGAGCAGATTGGCCCGCGCTTTCTCGGTCCAGTCGGCGCGGGGCTCGACGAGGCCGCCGGCGGTCAACAGGCCGACGCTTACGTCGGGACGCATGACGATCAGGCTGTAATCGCCCTGGGGCGGTTCGAACTCGACGTCGGCGACCTGGCGGGTCTGCACGCAGGCCGCCAGAGCGAGCGACGAGGCGGAGACGAAAGCGAGCGCGCGGCCGAGCATGCCTGGGCTCCTGGCTGGGACCGGGAATCCGCGGATTCCCGTTCCGCTTGAAGGGCTTCGCACGAACGCTTCGGTTGCGGCTGCGTTCCGACCGGCGGCCGTCCGCTCAGCCCGCGGTCACCGGCGGCTGGAGGGCACCGCCGCGGCCTCGTCCTCGACGCGGATGCGCAGCCGGCCGTCGCGGCGCAGCAGCAGGGCGGTGTAGGAATAATCGAGCGGCTTGCCGCGCTCGGCCGCCTTTGGCGGCCACCACAGGAAGCGTCCGACCACCACCACGGCGTCCGGCCCGGCCGGCTCATAGGCGAGGCCGCGCCATTCGAAGCTCGCCGGCGCCGCCCAGCGGCGGCGATAATTGGCCTCGATGTCGGCCCAGCTCTGGAACTCCGTCCTGGCGGGCCCGACTCGCCACGCGCCGTTGCGGTCGTAGCGATCGGCCAGTGCGCTGCGGTCGCCGAGGCGCAGCTCCTCGCCATAGCCTTCCATGAAGGCGCGGGCCTCGGCGACGATCGGCGCTTCGGCGGCGGCGGTTGCCGGGGGCTGGGCGGCAAGGGCGGCCGGAACCAGCGCAAGGGCGAGAAGGGGGAGAAGGGTGCGCATGCGCGATTATTGTCACCAGTCCGGCGGCGGCGCAATCCGCGTTGGCGTCCCAGCCCATAAGGAACCACGCCGCCGCCGGTGCGCTCCCTGCGCATGCCCCGTTTCTTTTTCCATCTCTCCGACGGAGCAAAGCTCTGCGACGAGGGGATGACCTTCGCCACGGTCGACGAGGCGCGGAAGGAGGCGCTGCGGGCGGCGCGCGAGATCATGGCCGACGAGGTCCGCCGCGGCAGCCTGACTTTGGCCGACCGGATCGAGATCGCCGACGAGGGCGGCAATCCGGTGACCGTCGTCACCTTCGCCGACGCGATCAGAATCTATCCCGGCATACGGGACAGGCGTCCGGACTAGCCCGTCCGTTTTCTCCGGAGACGCGGCGTCAGCATGCCGACGCGGCCGCGATAGGCTTCGTAATCCGCGCCGAACAGGGCGACGAGATCGCGTTCCTCATAGCGTATGGCGATCAGCATATAGACCGACACCCCGGCCGCGAGCAGGAGATGGCCGGCGGTCATGTGCGGCGTCGCCCAGAAAGCGAGGAAGAAGCCGCTGTAGAGCGGGTGGCGGACGTGGCGGTAGAAGAAGGGGGTGCGGAACTTGGGCGGAGCGACCTCGCCGGCGCCGCGGGCATGGCCCCAGACCTGGGCGAGACCGAACAATTCGAAATGGCTGATCAGGAAGGTCGAGAGCAGGACGACCAGCCAGCCGAGCGCGAACAACGCCCACAAGACGGTGGCGGCGACCTCGTTGCCGACATGCCAGACGGTCGCCGGCATCGGCCGCCAGAGCAGGAAGAGCAGGATCAGTACCAGGCTTGCGGCGAGGACGTAGACGCTGCGCTCGACCGGCGGCGGCACGATCCGCGTCCAGGCGCGCTTGAAACCGGCCCGGGCCATGAGGCTGTGCTGGAGGCCGAACAGGGCGATGAGGGCGACGTCAACCACGATCGCCAGCCCGACCGGTCCGGACGCGCCGCCGCGGTCGACGGTGCGGGGCACCCAAGGCAGGTCGCCGACGAAGGCGATCAGATAGAGGAAGGTGCCGAAGAACAGCAGATAAGCGGCGAAGCCGAACAGCAGGTAGAGGATCCGGGCCATGTTTCCCTCCTCGGGGCAGGGGCGGATCGCCGGCCGATAGCAAAGTTTCGCCGCCGTTTCGAGCGGAACCCAAAATCCTCCCCGAGCTTGCCTCGGGGACAATTTACGCCCTTCTCCGCGCGCGCTAAGCCTCGCCGATGCTCACCCTTCACTACCACCCCTTCTCGTCCTACTGCCAGAAGGTGCTGGTCGCGCTGTACGAGCGCGACGTGCCGTTCGAGCGCAATATCGTCGACCTCGCCGATCCTGCGCAGAAAGCGGCGCTCGAGCGGCTGTGGCCGATGGGCAAGTTCCCGGTGCTGCGCGACGAGGCGCCCGGCGCGACGGTGCCGGAATCGAGCCTGATCGTCGAATATCTCGACCGCGTCCATCGGGGGCCGCCGCCAATGGTGCCGGCCGATCCCGGCGCGGCGCGGGAGGTGCATTTGTGGGACCGCTTCTTCGACCATTATGTCGAGACGCCGATGCAGAAAGCGGTGGCGGACAATTTCCGGCCCGAGGGGCGCCGCGACCCGCACGGGGTGGAAGAGGCCAGGGCGCTGCTGGCCAAGGCCTATGCGACGCTGGACGACGCGCTCGCCGACGGCCGCTCCTGGGCGGCCGGGGACGCCTTCAGCCTCGCCGACTGCGGCGCCGGGCCGGCGCTGTTCTATGCCAACATCGTCCAGCCCATTGCCGGCCGGCCGCGAGTCGAAGCTTATTATGCCCGCCTGCTCGCCCGCCCCGCCTTCGCGCGAGCCGTGGACGAGGCGCGGCCCTATCGCCACTTTTTCCCTCTGCCCTGGCCGGCAAGCTACGCCTGATGGCGGCGCAGGCGCACTCTCATCATCGCGGCGCGGCCCTGTCGACCTCGGCGCAGGCGACCCTGCACTGCCTGACCGGCTGCGTGATCGGCGAGGTCGCCGGCCTCGCCATCGGCGTCGAGCTCGGCCTCGGGGTCTGGCCGACGGCGATCCTCGCCACCCTCCTCGCCTACATTTCCGGCTTCGGCCTCGGCCTGGTGCCGGTGATGCGCCGCCAGGGACTCGGCTTGCTCGCCGCTCTGAAGCTGATCTGGATCGGCGAGGCGGTGTCGATCGGGGTGATGGAGCTGGTGATGAACCTGGTCGACTGGCGGATGGGCGGCATGACCGCCGGTTCGGCGCTGAGCTGGATGTTCTGGCGGGGCGTGCTGTTCGCCGTCCCGGCCGGCTTCCTCGCCGCCTGGCCGGTCAATTACTGGCTGATCAGGCGCGAGCTCAAAGCATGCCATTGAGGCGCGGATGACGACTTTCCTGCGCTACCTGCTCTACATCGCCTTCGTCTTCGCCGCGGTCATATTCTGGTTGCTCGTGGCCGTCTTTTTCCTGGGGTTCAGCATGGGCGATCCCGCCTGCCTGGCCGAAGGCACTCCCTGCCCTCGACCCGCCTTCCTGGAGCAGGCCGCGAAGACCCTGACCCCTTATGCCGCCATGCCGCTAACGGCGCTCGTCTTCGTCTTCTACCGCCGCGCGGTGCGGCGGATGGTCGAGCTGGATTAAGCGGCCTGGTCGAACCAGTCGTCGCGCGCGGGCAGGCCGGCGCGGAACAGGCCGGCGCCGGTGCGGGCGGTCTCGGCCAGCGCCAGGGCGGTGCCGCAAAAGCCGCATTCGGCGGAGAGACGGCCGATATACCAATGGGTGCGGCCGCAGGCCGGGCAGCGGTTCACTTCGCCCGGGTGATAGAGAACCTGGAACCCGCGCAACGCCGGGTCGTGGGGGAAGCTCCTGCCGCCTTCGATCGTCGTCAACATCTCTTGCATCCTCGACTCGCCGCAGCGACGGCTGCGACGAACCGTTGTTTTTCATAGATGAGTTGAACGCAAGATTAATGTTGCGGCGGCGACACAATTGACACCATTTTGTTGTTTTCCGGCGACACAATTGCCAACATCCTCCCCGAGCTTGTCTCGGGGAGGGGGACCATGCGAAGCATGGTGGAGGGGCAATGCAGCGCCGCCTGCCCTTCCACCACGCCGCTTCGCGTCGCGGTCCCCCTCCCCGAGCAAGCTCGGGGAGGAATTGCTCAAGCGGCCGGGAAGCGAGGGCCTGTGTGATCTATTTCGAAGACCTCGAGGTCGGTCGAGAGACCGAATATGGCCGCTACGAGGTGACCCGCGAGGAAGTGCTCGAATTCGCGCGCAAATACGACCCCCAGCCCTTCCATCTCTCCGACGAGGCCGCGGCGCAGACCCATTTCGGCAAGCTGGCGGCGAGCGGCTGGCACACCTGCGCGATGACGATGGCGGTGATCGTGCGTCACCTGTCGGGCGAGCAGCAGGCCGGGCTCGGATCGCCGGGGGTGGACGAGCTGAGGTGGCTGAAGCCGGTCTATCCCGGCGACACTTTGATCGTGACCGGCAGGATCCTCGACAAGACGCCGTCGCGGTCCAGGCCGGACCTGGGCTCGTTCCGGACGCAGACCGAGGTCGCCAACCAGGACGGCGTGCCGGTGATGCGCTTCACCTCGATCGTGCTGATCCGGCGCCGGCCGCAGGGGACACAGGGCAGCTCGAAGGCGGTGGACCCCGGATCAGGTCCGAAGTGACGATTCAACCTGTTCAGCGAGCCCTCCGGTGTCCCGGGGACCGCGTCCCTCGTTCCTATTCCTCGGCGGTCCTCGGCGAGCGGTCGGAGCCGCGCCCGCGCGAGTCGCCGCGCGAGATGCGGCCCTCGCCGCGCACCCGCGGCTCGCTGCGCACCCGCCCTTCGCCGCGAACGCGGGTCTCGTCGCGGACGCGGGTCTCGTTGCGAACGCGCGTCTCGTTGCGGACGCGGGTCTCGGGGCGGACCCGGATCTCTTCGCGGACGCGCGGAGCGACGCGCTCGCGCATGGTCTCGCGGCGGAAGCTTTGCGGATTTTCGTTCCAGTCCTGGCGGCTGGAGCGGTCGCTCCAGTCGCGACGGTCGCGACGGTCGCGGCGATCGCCGCGGTCGCGGCGCCAGTCGCGACGGTCGCCCCGGAAGCCTTCCCACCGCTCCCAGCGGCGGTCGTTCCAGTCGCGGTCGCGCCAATGGTTGCGGCGGCCTTCCCAATGGCGGCGATGGTCGTCGTTCCAGCGGTGCCGGCGGCCCCAGCGGTCGAACACGTAGATGCCGATGCCGGGATAATAATAATTGCCGTACCAGCCGTACCAGGGGTCGTAATAGCCGCTGCGGCCGTAATAGCAGTCGTCATAATAGGGATCGCAATAGCTGCCATAGCTAACCGAGACGCCGCCATAGCCGTAGCCGCGGTCGTAGCTGCAGGCGGACAGGCCGAGGCCGGCAGCGAGGAGGATGGCGGCGGTGCGCAGGGGGACGGCGGACATGAGCGACTCTCCCGAAAAGACGCTGTGCGACGGGTGGAAAATTCCGCCTCCGGCGGTGAACCGACGATGAACGTTAAGCTCCTGTAAAGGGGTGAGGTTCCGGGCCATTCCCCGCCGAGCTTGCTCGGCGAGGAAGTTCAGTCGCCCTCGAACTCGACCAGGGCGTGCACGTCGATCCCCTGCTCGCGCAGCCGCGCGCCGCCGCCGAGATCGGGCAGGTCGACGATGAAGACGGCCCCGGTCACGGACGCGCCGGCGCGCCGGATCAGGCGGGCGGCGGCGAGCGCGGTGCCGCCGGTGGCGAGCAGGTCGTCGGCGAGCAGGACGCGCGCGCCCGGCGCGCAGGCGTCGACATGCATGGCCAGCCGGTCGGTGCCATATTCGAGCGCATAATCCTCGGCGATGGTGGCGCCGGGGAGCTTGCCGTCCTTGCGGACCAGCAGCACGCCCGCGCCGAGCCGCTGGGCGAGGGCGGCGGCGACGACGAAGCCGCGCGCCTCGATGCCGGCGACGAGATCGGGCTTCTCGTCGATGTGGAAAGCGAGCCGCTCGACCGCGGCGGCGAAGCCGCGGGCGTCGAGCAGCAGGGTGGTGATGTCGCGAAACTGGATGCCGGCCCTCGGGAAGTCCGGGATGGTGCGGATCAGCGCCTTGAGGTCGTTATTGTCGGTCACGGCGCTTCGGGGGTCAGTCACTTTTCCGCACGCCCCGCCAGATGGTCGCTGTCGTGCGAAAAAGTGACTGTCCCCTTATCCCTCCATCCCCGCTTCGCGGTTGGCCGCGTCGCGCTTGGCCATATTCTCCGGGTCGAGCGGCCCGGTCGGCCGTACGCGCCGGCTGGCGCCGCCATGCCAGATATTCTGATAGGCCATATAGGCGAGGATGGTCGCGAAGATCAGGAAGACGAGGGTGGCGAGGCCGGCCGCGCGGCGATTCTCGAGCCGCGGTTCGGCCGTCCAGGTAAGGAAGGCGGCGACGTCCTTCGCCATCTGCTCGCGGGTCGGGTTGGTGCCGTCGGCGTAGCTCACCTGGCCGTCGGCGGTGAGCGGCGGCGGCATGGCTATGTTGAGGTTGGCGAAATAGGGATTGTAGTGGAGCCCCTCGCCCGGCCGCGCCTCCTCCGGCAGGTCGGCCGGGGGATTGCGGTAGCCGGTCAGCAGCGAGACGAGATAGGCGGGGCCGCCGTGGCGCGCCTTGGTGATCAGCGACAGATCCGGCGGCAGCGCATTGTTGTTGGCGGCGCGCGCCGCGGTTTCGTTCGGATAGGGGTCCGGGAAGCGGTCGGCAGGAAGCGCCTTGCGGGTGGCCGCCTCGCCGGTCTTGGGATCGATCGAGGGCACCTCGATCTGCCACTTGTCGGCGACCGCCTTGATCTCCTCCTCGTGATAGCCGAGCTCCTCGAGGTTGCGGAAGGCGACGTAGCTGAGGCCGTGGCAGGAGGCGCAGACCTCCTTGAAGACCTGGAAGCCGCGCTGCAGCTGCTGGCGGTCGTAGGTGCCGAACGGGCCGTCGAACGAGAAGGCGACGTCGCGCGGCGCCTCGTGGAAATGGTGCTCGATGCTCTCCTTGGGCGGATCCTTGAGATATTTCTTGACCCCCGTGCCGAGCGACCAGCTGGCGACGATGACGAAGCCGAGGCCGATCAGGATGCCGATCAGACGAATCATGATGCGTCTTTCCCCTTATTCGGCCGCAGGAGCCGGCCTGGCGCCGGCAAGGTCGGCGGGCGCCGACTCGCGCGCCTCGCCGTGCAGCACCGATTCCGAGATCGAGTTGGGCAGCGGCAGCGTTCGTTCGGTCCAGCTGAGGATCGGCAGGATGATCAGGAAATGGGCGAAATAGTAGATGGTCGCGATCTGGCTGATCATCACATAGGGCTCTTCCGGCGGCCGCCCGCCGCAATAGCCGAGGACGAGCACGTCGGCGACCAGGATCCAGAAGAACCAGCGGAAGGTCGGCCGGTAGCTGCCCGAGCGGACCGGCGACGGATCGAGCCAGGGCAGCAGGAAGAGCAGCATGATCGATCCGAACATCGCCATCACCCCCCACAGCTTCGCGGGCAGGATGAAGTCGGCGGTGAAGGCGCGCAGGATCGCGTAGAAGGGCCAGAAATACCATTCGGGGACGATCTCGGCCGGGGTCGAGAGCGGGTTGGCCGGGATGTAATTGTCGGCATGGCCCAGATAATTGGGCGCGAAGAAGGTCACCAAAGCGAGCAGGATCAGGAACACGCCGAGGCCGAAGCCGTCCTTGGCGGTGTAATAAGGATGGAAGGGCACCGTGTCCTGCGCGCTCTTCACCTCGACCCCGGTCGGGTTGGACGAGCCGGGAATGTGCAGCGCCCAGATGTGGAGGATGACGACCCCGACGATCACGAAGGGCAGCAGATAATGGAGCGAGAAGAAGCGGTTCAGAGTCGGCTGGTCGGGCGCGTAGCCGCCGAGCAGCCACATCTGGATCGGCTCGCCGACGACGGGGATGGCGCCGAACAGGCCGGTGATCACCTTCGCGCCCCAGAAGCTCATCTGCCCCCAGGGGAGGACATAGCCCATGAACGCGGTCGCCATCATCAGCAGCAGGATGACGAGGCCGAGCATCCACACCAGCTCGCGCGGCGCCTTGTAGGAGCCGTAATAGAGGCCGCGGAAAATGTGGATGTAGGTGACGATGAAGAAGAAGCTGGCGCCGTTGGCGTGGAGGTAGCGAAGCAGCCAGCCCTGGTTGACGTCGCGCATGATGTGCTCGACCGACTGGAAGGCCTGGCTCCCCTCCGGCACGTAATGCATGGCGAGGATGATGCCGGTGACGATCTGGATGACCAGCGCCATCCCGGCGAGGACCCCGAAGTTCCAGAAATAATTCAGATTGCGCGGCACCGGATAGCCGGGCCCGGTCGCGTTGTAGACGAGCCGCGGCAGCGGCAGCCGCTGGTCGAGCCAGCGCATGAAGCCGTTCTTGGGTTGATATTCTTCCGCCCAGGGAAAGCTCATCTTATGCGACCTCGCCGACGGTGATGATTGTGTCCGTCTTGAAACTATATTCGGGCACTTCGAGATTGGTCGGCGCCGGGCCGGTGCGGATGCGGGCGGCGGTGTCGTAGGCCGAACCGTGGCACGGGCAGAAATAGCCGCCGAACGGCCCCTTATTCTCGCCCTCGCCGACGCCGAGCGGAACGCAGCCGAGATGGGTGCACACCCCCATCGTCACCAGCCATTGCGGCTTGCCCGGCTTGGTTCGGTCGGCGAGCGTCTGCGGGTCGCGCAGCTCGGCCAGCGGAGTCGCGTTCGCCGCCTGGATCTCGGCCGGGGTCAGCTGGCGGATGAACAGGGGCTGCTTGCGGAAGGTGGTCTTGACCGCCTGGCCGGGCTGGATCGCGGAGATGTCGACCTCGATCGACGCCAAAGCGAGGATGTCGGCCGACGGGTTCATCTGGTTGATGAGGGGATAGAGGGTGGCGAGGGCGCCGACGCCGGCGGCGCTCACCGCGGCGATACTGATGAAGTCGCGGCGCCTGACGCCGTCGTCCGGGCTTGCGGCCAGCGTCCCGTCGCTATGCTCAACCGTCGCCATAATGTCCTTCAGCGCTTCGAACAGGATTGCCCGGGAAAGGAGCGCCCGCGCAGCGGCCGCGCCGAAGGGAGCGAGCCTCCCCTGAGCGGCTTGGCGCGCCTGATAGACGCGCGGGCGGCGGTTTGCCAACCGTCATTTTGAACTGGCCATCGCATCATGCTCCTCTCCCGCTTTCCGCGGGAGAGGAGGGGCCCAAGCCGGAGACTTGGGAGGTGAGGGTCTTGCCGAGTCCGGCGTACAGACCCTCACCTCCCACCGCTTCGCGGCGGGCCCCTCCTCTCCCGTGAAGGACGGGAGAGGAATTCAGGCCGGTCCCCCTCCCCGAGTAAGCTCGGGGAGGATATGCGGGATCATGCGCCTCGCCCTTCACCAGCCCGACCAGGCCGGCAATGTCGGCGCCATCCTCCGGCTCGCCGCCTGCCTCGGCGTGCCGGTCGACATCGTCGAGCCGTGCGGCTTCGCCTTCTCCGACCGGGCGCTGAAGCGGGCGGGGATGGATTATGCGGCGATGGCGGCGGTGGCGCGGCATTCCGGCTGGGACGCGTTCGAGGCGGCGCTGCCGGGCCGGCTCGTCCTGTTCACCACCGCCGGCGCCCTCCCTTTGCCCGAGACGCGCTTCGACGCGAACGACACCCTGCTGTTCGGCTCCGAAAGCCGCGGCGCGCCGGCGGAAGCGCACGCGCGCGCCGACCTCAGGGTGAGGATACCCCAGGCGCGGAGAACGCGGTCGCTCAATATCGCGGTGGCGGCCGGGATCGGGCTTGCGGAGGCGCTGCGGCAGACGGGGACATGGCCGGATGCAGTCAGGCAAAGGGTAGATCCCGGATCAGGTCCGGGATGACGGCTCATTCGCTGCCGTCTCCGCCCTTCCCCTCCTCCGGCGGCAGCGGGATGCGAGTCACGCCGAGCGCGTCCAGCGCCTTGTCGAGCGCGACGATCGAATCCTCGAAGGTCCAGGGCTGGCGGCGGCCGCCGGGTTTGAAGCGGCCGTCGGGGCGGCGCTGCCGGCGGTCGTGGCGGGCGAGGAGCTTCATGATCCGCTCGAACTCGGCCTCCTGCTCGGCGAGCAAAGCCGGCGGCGGGACCGGGCCGGCGCGCCCGATCGCCGCGCGGAGGCGCTTCTGCGCCCTGAGACGCTGGCGCAGGACCTCGGCGTGGAGCAAGACATAGCCTTGCTCGAGCGCCTCGCGGCAGGCGGAGTCGAAGACGGGATCCATGCGGCGGTGGAGGCGGGCGGTGGACGGGTCGATCCCGGCCGCCCGGCGGCGGCGACGGAGTCGCAGCCCTCGGCGAGACGGGTGACGTAGAGCTCGCGACGCCCGGCGTCGAAGCGGACGTGGCGGCGGCGGCGGCGCTGGAGGAAGCGGCGCTTGCCACGCAGGCGAAATCGGCGAATGCGGCCGTTGCGGACATCCGGCCGGCGTGAGAAGGTGCGGCCAGGGCTCGCCCTTCGCCGTCTCCCCGGGAGCTATCGCCATGGACCAGCTGCTCGACCGCCCGCGCCTGCTCGGCCTTATCTGCGCCGGAGGCGCCGTCGGTCTCGGCCTGGCCTACATGGCGGCCGCCGGAGCGCCACCACGATATCTCGTCGTCAACCTGGCCGCCCTCGTGCTGGGAGCCTCGCTCTGGCTCGGCTTCGGCGCCGCGGCGCGGCCGCGGCCGGGCCGGGACGGGCTGGCCGTGCTCATCCTGTCGCTGCCGCTCATCGCCACGGCCCTGTTCGGAGTCGCCGTCGACGGGGCTTCGCGCTGGATCAACGTCGGCCCGCTGAGCCTGCAGGTCAGCCTCATCGTCCTGCCGGCGATGATCGTCCTCTACGCCCGGAGCGCCGACGCCGTCGGCTCGGCCGGAATCACGCTGGCCGCCCTGGCGCTTGCTGCCCAACCCGACCGAGCGATGGCCGGCGTGCTGGCGGCCGGGATGGGCGCCGTCCTGCTGACCAGGCGAGGCCGGCTTCCTGCCGTCGCATCGGCCGCGGCCGTAACGGGATTCGGGGCGGCGATGCTCCGGCCGGATGCATTGCCCGCCGTGCCCTTCGTCGATCGAGTGCTCTATACGGCGTTCGATGTTCATGCGGGCGCGGGAGCGGCGGTCGTGGCCGGCTGCTTCCTCCTCCTCGGCCCGGCGCTGACCGGCACCCTCCGGCGACCGGAGGAGCGGCCGGCCATGGCCGCGTTCGGCGCCTGCTGGGCGGCCGCGGTCGCCGCCGCCGCTCTCGGCAATTACCCGACGCCGCTGGTCGGCTATGGCGGCAGCGCGGTGCTCGGCTACCTGCTCAGCGTCGCCCTGCTCCCGAGCCCGGTCCGGGACCGCCCGGCAGCGAAGTCAGGGGAGGCGAAGCGGGAGGCTGTCCAGAGCCCCGACAGCGGAGCGGTCGAGCTTTCCATCCCGAACCGGGCCTGAGCAAGACCCTCGCACAGGGCCGTCCGGCTTGCATGCAGCGCCGTCCGGAGGCATCGGCGGGGCGGGAGTCGGATGTGATCGAGCTCGACGAGGAACAGCAGCGCGCCCGCACCTGGTTCGAGAGCCTGCGCGACCGGCTCTGCGCCGGGTTCGAGACGATCGAGCGCGAGGCGGGCAGCGACGCCGCTTTCGCTTTCACGCCGTGGGACCGCACCGACCCCGACGGCGCTCCGGGCGGCGGCGGCGTCCGCGGCCTGATGAAGGGCGCCGTGTTCGAGAAGGTCGGGGTCAACGTCTCGACCGTCGCCGGCCGCTTCACCGACGAATTCGCCGCCACCATCCACGGCGCCGGCGCCGATCCCCGCTTCTTCGCCACCGGCATCAGCCTCGTCGCCCACATGGCCAATCCGCACGTTCCGGCCGTCCACATGAACACCCGCTTCCTCGCCACGACGAAGCGCTGGTTCGGCGGCGGCGCCGACCTCAATCCGCCCATCCCCTACGAACAGGACATTGCCGACTTCCACGCCCGCCTCCGCGCCGCCTGCGCCGCCCACGACCAGACCTTCTACGAACGCTTCAGGAAATGGGCGGACGATTATTTCTGGATTCCCCATCGCGGCGTTTCCCGCGGCGCCGGCGGCATCTTCTACGACCATCTCGAAGGCCCGTTCGAAGCCAGCTTCGCCTTCACCCGCGACGTCGGCGAAGCCCTGCTCGACGTCTTCCCCAAGCTGGTCCGCCGGAGGATGGCGCAGCCCTTCACCGAGGCCGACAAGGCGAGGCAGCTCGAATGGCGCGGCCGCTACGCCGAGTTCAACCTGCTCTACGACCGCGGCACCCTGTTCGGCCTGCGCACCGGCGGCAATGTCGACGCGATCCTGATGAGCCTGCCGCCCGAAGCGACCTGGGGGTGAGCGATCCTCTCCCGAGGGGCACGCCGCGAAGGCGGCGCACGCACACGGAGAGTGACTGCGTAGGAACGGCCAGGCGAAGCTGGCCGGCCGGCCGCCCGCTAAGGGTCGTTCACAGACGTGCGCGTCAGCGGCACGAACCGCACCGGGATGACGATCCGCTCGCGCACCCTGCCCTTCGCATCCTTGGTGATCAGCTTCAGCCGCTGGGTCGAGTCGGCGGGGCCGACCGGAATGACCATCCGCCCGCCCGGCTTGAGCTGATCGAGCAGGGGCCCGGGAACATGCGGCGCGCCGGCGGTGACGATGATGCCGTCAAACGGCGCCTTGTCCGGCCATCCGGCATAGCCGTCGCCATGGCGGACCTCGATATTGGAATGGCCCAGGCGGGCGAGGCGCTCCGCCGCCTGCCGCGCCAGCGGCCCGACGATCTCGACCGAATGGACCCGGCGCACCAGCCGCGACAGCACGGCCGCCTGGTAGCCCGAGCCGGTGCCGACCTCGAGCATGACATCGCCCGGCTGGGGGCGCAGCAAATGAGTCATCAGGGCGACGAGGCTCGGCTGCGAGATCGTCTGATCCTCGCCGATCGGCAGCGGATAATCCGCATAGCTTTCGGCGCGCCAGGCGGGCGGGACGAACAGGTGGCGCGGCACCGTCCGCATCGCGGCCAGCACTTCGGGACTGGCGCTTTCGCCGATCGGCTCCGCATAATCGGCGATCGATCGGACGAGAAGCGCCCGCGCCTCGGTGAAGCGCCTCTCGTCCCCGGCCGAGCCCGAGGGCTCGGCGCAGGCCTGGACGATAGGCGCGGCCGCGAGCAGGGCGGCAAGGAGCAGGGCCAAGCGGTTCACGACACGCCCTCCGTCGCAAGAGGCCGGGGTTTCACGAACAGCAGCATCAACGCTCCGGCGACCACGACCGCTCCGCCGACCAGGGCTCCGATCCCGGTATAAGCGAGGCTCGAGAAGAGCAGATAGGCACTGGTCAGGCAGAAGATGGCTGGCAGCAACGGATAGAGCGGGACACGAAATGGCCGCTCCGCATCCGGCTCGCGCCGGCGCAGCACGAACAAGGCGGCGCCGACCGCCAGGAAGAACAGCCAGAAAGCGGGCGCGGTATATTCGACCGCCAGGCGGAAGCCGTCGCGCGCGACCGCGCCAAGCCCGACCAGCAGCAATGCCGCCCCGCCCTGGATCAGCAAGGCGTTGCCGGGGGTTCCCTCCCGGTCCCGCCAGCGGCCGAGGAAGGCGAGGAACGGGAAGTCGCGGCCGAGCGCGAACGCCGAGCGGGCGCCGGTGAAGGCGGTCGCGTTCGCCGAGGTGAGCGCCGCCGCCGCCACCGCGACGCTGATCATCGCCGCTCCGGCCGGGCCCCAGACCAGCCGCAGCAGATCGGCCGCCACCGCCTCCGACCCGGCGGTGCCGGCAAGCCCGAGCGCGCGCAGATAGGCGAGATTGACGAGCAAGTAGAGCGCGGCGATCAGGGCGAGGCTGCCGATCAGCACCCTCACCATCCGGCGCGGCGCGTCGTGCAGCTCGGCCGAGAGGTAGGCGGCCTCGTTCCAGCCGCCATAGGTCAGCAGCACGAACACCATGATCAGCCCGACCGAGGTCTCGCGCGCCGGGGCCGCGGCCGGCGCCGCTTCCGGGGCGAGCAGCAGGCCGGCGACGACGACCAGCAAAAGGCCGAGCAATTCGATCGCGGTCAGCCAGACCTGGGTGCGGCAGCCATGGGCCACGCCGGCCCAGTTGATTGCGGTGATCGCGACCACCGCCGCCGCGGCGTGGATCGCCGCCGAATGGCGCCCGAGCGGGACGATCTGCGAGACGTAATCGCCGTAGACGAAGGCGAGCAGGGCGATCGAGCCGGTCTGGATGATCGCCAGCCGCGACCAGCCGTAGAGGAAGGCGAAGCGGCGGCCGAAGGCGCGGCTGAGGAAATGATATTCGCCGCCGGCGTGCGGGAAAGCCGAGGCCAGCTCCGCATAGCAGAGGGCGCCGATCATCGAGACTGCTCCGCCGACCAGCCAGGCGAGCAGCATGGCCGCCTCGCTCGACGATTGCGCGGCGACGATCGACGGCGTCCGGTAAATCCCCGCGCCGACGACGATGCCGACGATCATCGCGACGGCCTCGCGCGATCCGAAGCGGGGCCGCGGCGAGGCGAGGCCGGCGGCTTGCGTCCGAGTTCCGCCGGCGTCCGGTCCCTCCGTCATTTCAGCGCGCCGGGACGGTCCAGAGATAGACCCAGGAGTCGCCCGCTCGCTCTCTGCGATCGGGCTTCCAGTCGCCCATGTCGTGCCAATAGCTGACGATCCGGGTCCCGGGAGCGAGCTCGGCCAGCAGCCGCGGCCGCAGCCGCAGGTTCAGATGGCGCTGGAGGAAGAGCGTGACGACGGTGGCGTCGCGAAAGTCCGCCTCGAACAGATCCTCGTTGCGGAAGACCACGCGATCGGCGACCCCGGCCTTGCGCGCATTGGCTTCCGCCTCGGAGATCCGCACCGGATCGATGTCGATGCCGACGCCACGCGCGCCGAAATCGCGCGCGGCCGCGATCGGGATCCGGCCGTCACCCGAGCCGAGGTCGTAGACTACGTCGCCCGGCCGGACTCGGGCGAGCCGCAACATGGCGCGGACTACGCGGTGGGAGCTCGGCACGTAGCGGACGTCGGGCTCGCGCAGCGACTGCGCCGCCGCGGCGGGCTGGGATGCACCGTCCGGCGCGTCCGACATGCAGCCGGCCATGGCCAGGAGCGCCAAAGCGAGAAGGGTTTTCATCAGCGAGCCTCGGCAAGAACGTGGCTCGGACAATTTGGTGCCGGGCTTTCGATCAGCCTTTCCCTGAGCGAAGCCCGCCGACGCGGCCCGGATATCGAGCCCTGGAGTTCCGCTTTCGACCCCTAGCGGACATGCGCGTCCTCAGGCATCCAGCCGTTTTTCCATGGCAAAATTGTGGATGGCTACGCCGCCCAAAGTGAATTCACGTCGCTGAAGCACGATGAAGCTCTTGCGCAGGAAAAATCGCCGAGCCGGTTCGCTCGCTTCGACATAGAGGCGTCTGATCCCGCGATCCTTGGCCGCCGCTTCCAAATGGTCGTAAAGGACAGAAGTGACGCCCGTTCCAGCGACATCCGGGCGGCAGTAAAGATGATCGATGTGACCGTTCTTTTCGAGATCGCCATAGGCGAGCGGCTGATCGGAATCATCCGCCGCCACCAGCAGGATCCGACCATCGGCTCCCTGGTCGAGAAAGCGTTCCGAGCTTGGCACGACAGGCGCCCATGCCTTTAGCTGCTCAGGCGAGTAATGAAGCCCCCCGACCTGATGAACCGCGGCGTAGAAAATCCGTGCGAGCTCGGGAGCGTCGCCGGACCGAAATGAGCGGATGTGCGTGCGCATTGGATTATGGGGACACGTACTTTTTGGCCAAAAAGTACGTGTCCCTCAGATCCTTCACTCGTAGCTCAGTTCCGGGAAGAAGTCGCCGCGGCCTTCGGGGCTCATGTCGAGCAGGCCCCAGACCGGATCGACCAGGTCGCCGGTGCGGTGGTGCTGGCCCGGCTCCTCCGCGACGTAGAGCAATTCGCTGCCCCAGAAGTGGCGGACGATGCCGTCGGCGTCCCTGCGGAACACGTTGTACATCGGCTCGTCCCAGTTCCGGCCGGGCTCGTAGCCCCGCGCGGCGCGCATCTCCGGGCCGAACTTCGAGGTGTCGCCGAAATAATGGTGGGAATAATCGTTGCCGGCGGTCGACAGCAGCTTGAGGTTGCGCCAGCCCCGGGCCCTCGCCCACGCCTCCAGCCGCGCGATCGGCGACTTGGCGACGGCATAGGTCGGGAAGCGGGTGTCGGCATGGAAGACGCTGCCGTCGAGCCCGTCGAGCGTGTGGGTGCAGCCGGGGCAGGGCAAATCGCGCTCGGGGCCGTACATGAAGCTGTAGAGGAGGATGCTCGGATGGTCGCCGAACAATTGGGAGAGCTTGACCCGCTCGGGCCGCTGGTTCGCGCCGATCCGCTCGAACGTGAAATCCTCGGGCACCGCGCCGCCGGGCGGCAGCGCGCGGCGCCGGGCGGCGACCGCCTCGAGCTGACGGCGCAGAGCGATCTCGGCGTCGAGCAATAAGTTGCGCGCGGTCCGGTATTCGGCGCTTTCGTTGGGGAAGGACAGGTGCGGAATCATCGCCTCCTTGGCGTAGATAATAATGCTGGCACCGAACCGTTCCCCGATGCCAATCTGCCCCGGCTCGCGCGCACGGGAATCACAATCCTGCGCCTGGCGGAGCGGCGATGCGGCGCGCCGGGATTTGCGCTGGCAGGGAGGAAGCTGTGCCGACCGAACCGATCCCCGACCCGGAAGGCGCGCGCTACCAACTGAGGCCGCCGGCGCCGCAGGATGCCGCGGCCTATGTCGAATATCTGCAGCGCAACTGGCCTCGCTTCCGGGGCGCAATGCCTACCGCCAACGACATGACCTTTGCCGCTGAAACCTATCGCCAGCGTTTCGCCGAAATCGCCGACGCGTCGGGGGAGCCGGCGTCCGTCGCGATGGTGCTGATCGGGCGCGACCAGCCGGGGCGGGTGCTGGGTGACGTCGCCTTCTCGAACATCGTCTATGGCGCCTTCCGCGCCTGCCACCTGGGCTTCAAGATCGACCGGGACCTAGAGGGGCTGGGAATCATGCGGCGAACGCTCGAGAGCTGCTGCGAGACGATGTTCGTCCGCTACCGCCTGCACCGGATCATGGCGAATTATCGCCCGGAGAATGTCCGCAGCGGCGCCTTGTTGAAGCGCCTGGGCTTTCAAGTGGAGGGGTTCGCGCGCGATTACCTCCATCTCGACGGCGAATGGCGCGACCATATCCTCACCGCGATCGTCAGACCCTCCGAGCCCTGACCCGGCAGCCCGCTGCCACGACCGGCAGCAGCCGAACGGTTGCGGCCGGCGGCGAGCCCGGCCGCGCCGACAAGGCGCCATCCGAATGCGGCTTCGGGGACACGTATTTCTTGGTCAAGAGGCACATGTCCCTCCAATGAAGGTTGCAGTGCTGGGCCGAGGCGAGCACGCTCGTGCCGATCTTCGAGAGCGAGGGCTTTACCTGGGGCGGCGGCTGTTTCGAGCCCCGAAGATCTTGCGACGGCATGCACTTCGAAATGTCGCGCCTGGATCTCTCGCTCGACCGTAGCCTGGGAGGCGATACGATGGCCTATCAAGCATTGAAAGCCCGAGTGAAGAACCGCGGCAAGGCTCCCGATTCCTTTCTCGATGAGCTGATAGCGTGGGGCGCTGGGGCACCCGAGGACATCTTCGCGCCGAACGATGCGCATGACATTTACGCGTCGGTGCGCCCGGTGCTGGGACCCTGGCGCGACAATCTCCATCGGCGGGCGGCCATGCTCGAAGTGATGCGCGTCCTTGCCGGGTTCGAATCCTCGTGGGACTGGAATGAAGGACGGGACGTCACCAACCCCACCTCGGTCACCTCGACGACGATCGAGGCAGGAGCCTGGCAGGTTAGCGCCAACTCGATGAATTTTGGGCGCGAACTGAGAGCCTTGGTGATCGACCGCGTCGGCTCTGCCGACGGCGAGGCGTTCCAGGCGGCGATGAAATCGGATCATGGGCTCGCGATGGAATATGTCGCGCGCCTATTGCGCCGCACGGTCAACCATCACGGTCCGGTGAAACGGCACGAGATCGATCCCTGGCTGAGCCAGGACGCCGTCGGGGAAATCATCGATCACCTGTCTCGCTGACCGAGCCTTCTCCCTGCGGCTGGCCGGCCGCCAGACAGATTGGGGGTGAAACAAGAACGCCGCGACGCCACGCCTCCGCGCAAACCATCGCCTCTCTTGCAACCCGCCCCGCCTACCGGCATCCGCACACCATGCTGATCCCGATCCCCGACGGCCATCTCGGCGCCGTCGTCACCTACCTCGAGATGACCGAGCGTCCCGCGCCCGGGCCCCTCCCCGCCGCGCCGCTCCGCCTCGAGCGCTGGCCCGCGCCCGAGCCCGCCCGCTACCGCCGCCTGTTCGAGCGGGTCGGCGCGCCCTGGCTGTGGTATTCGCGGCTCGCCATGGACGACGAACGGCTGCGCCGCGAGATCGCCGAGGTCCACGCGGTCCTCGACCGCGACGGCGCCGAAATCGGCCTGCTCGAGCTCGATTTCCGCAG
This sequence comes from Allosphingosinicella sp., assembly GCA_036378975.1. Taxonomy (GTDB): domain Bacteria; phylum Pseudomonadota; class Alphaproteobacteria; order Sphingomonadales; family Sphingomonadaceae; genus Allosphingosinicella. The sequence continues at coordinate 33,263 of DASUVK010000073.1, forward strand.
CGAGGGCGAATGCCTGATCCGCTTCCTCGGGCTGGTGCCCGAGCTCGCCGGCAAGGGCCACGGCGCCTGGCTGTTCGCGCAGACGCTGGCGCTGGCGTGGCGGCCGGAAGTGCGGCGGGTCGCGGTCAACACCTGCTCGCTCGACCATCCGGCCGCGCTCAAGGCCTATCTCAATGCCGGCTTCCGGGCCTGCCGACGCGCGTTCGAGAGCTTCCCGGACCCGCGCCTCGCCGGGCTGTTGCCGGCCGGCGCCGCGCCGCAGATCCCCCTAATCGGCGGCGGCGGCGGGCGCGGCTGAGCCGATCTGGCTCAATTGCCGGTAGATGGCGGCGCCGAGCAGGAGGAGGAGCGTGACCAGCGCGGCATTGCCGGCGGCGCTCACGATCAGCGCCAGCAGCGCCCCGAGATCCCGGCCGGCGACGAGCACGAACAGGATGCCGAGCAAAGTCGTGGCGACGCCGATCGCGACCGCCGCGGCGATGGCGACGAGCAAGATCAGGCCGAGCACCGCCCAGCCATGGCCCTTGGTGAGCGCGAAGCAGCGGGTCAGCGCGTCGATCGGATTGCGCCGCTCCTCGGCGACCACCACCGCGTTGACCGGGCCGAGCCGGCCGAGCAGATAGAGGCCCGGGACGATCAGCAGGACGAAGCCGAAGCCGATCAAGATCGAGCTGAGCAGCGCGGTGAGGAAAAAGAAAGGCAGCAGCGCCAGCGCCGCCGCGATCGCGCCGCCGACGGTGATGCCGCGGCGGAAGACCAGCATCAGGATGGCGATCTGGCCGGTCATGCTGACCAGGGCGTTGAGGATCAGCCAGTGCCAATTGGCCCCCAAATATTCGGTCCACACCTCGCCGAGGCGGCTGAAATCCTGGGTCACCGGCTGCGGCAGGAAATGGGCGACCAGCAGCGCGGGCAGGAAGATGAAGACTCCGGCGACGGTCGCGATCAGCGAGGCGTGCGCCCGCAACAGGCTCATGAGGTCGGCCCAGACGGCGCTGTAGGAAAATTTCATCGATCGGCCCCTTCGGTGGTCGTGCCGCCTCATCATGGCCGGTCCGGGCCGCCTCACGCAAGGCTTGTGCGCGGCGCCGGCTTGAACGACAGCGGCGGCGTGGACGGCGACGCGATCGAATGGCGGGTGACGCCGGGGCTGAGCCCCTATCCCGAGACGCTGGCGGCGATGGAGGCGCGCGCCGCCGCGATCCGCGCCGGCGAGGCGGCCGAACTGGTCTGGCTGCTCGAGCACCCGCCCCTTTACACCGCCGGCACCAGCGCCGACCCGGCCGAATTGTTCAATCCGTTGGGCCTGCCGGTCTACGCCGCCGGCCGCGGCGGCCGCTACACCTATCACGGGCCGGGGCAGCGGGTCGGCTACGTCCTGCTCGACCTCGAGCGACGCGGCCGCGACGTGCGCCATTTCGTCCATTCGCTCGAGGGCTGGGTGATCGCGACCCTCGCCCGGCTCGGGGTGGCGGCGCGGCGGGCGGAAGGCCGGATCGGCATCTGGACGGACTCGGGCGCCGCCGAGGCCAAGATCGGGGCGATCGGGGTCAGGGTGCGCCGCTGGGTCACCTATCACGGTTTCTCGGTCAATCTGGCGCCCGAACTTTCCCACTTCTCAGGCATAGTCCCGTGCGGTATTGCCGAATTTCCGGTGACCAGCCTCGACGAGATGGGAGTGTCGGCAAGGCAGGAGCGTTTCGATCTGGCGCTGGAACAGGGGCTCTGCGATTTCCTGCGCGCCCTGGAGGGGGGACGCGAGAAGGCTTGAGAGCCGTACCCTTTCCGTTTATTGTGCAAATCTGATTTGGCAAAAAAGGGGCCATCCCGACCAAATCGTCCAACCTAGGGAGTTTCTAAATGCGTGACCTTCTTTCGAAAGTGATGACCGGTTCGATGGTTGCCGGTGCGGCCCTGCTCGTCGCGGCTTGCGGCGGCGCCGAGGACACGGCGGCCAACAACGCCGCCACCAACTATATCGAAGACCCCCTCATGCCGGGTAACGACATGACCGGCATGGACGCGCTGAACACGACCACCGACAGCAACGGCCTCGGCACCGCCGCGGACCTCAACACGACGACCACCACCACCACCAACACGACCACCACCGACACGACGACCAACACCGGCACGGGCAACGCCACCGGCCTGTAATCGACGAAGTCGAGCTTTTTTTCGGAAAGGGCCGTCCGGGCGACCGGGCGGCCCTTTTCTTATCCCGGGCAGGCGCTTAGGAGTGACGAGCCGTGCCGCACGCACGACGGGCACGGCGCGTGAAGCTTTATTGCGAAGCGGCCCCTGCTAAGCATAGAGCCAGCGTGTCCAGCGCTCGAGGGGATCGAATGACCTTCAGGATCAAGCACGGCTTGCTGGCCGCCGCCGCCGCTGCGGCGGCGCTGGCGGCCGCCCCGGCGCCGGCGCAGCTCTACATCAGCCAGCCCGACCTGCGCGCGTCGGCGATCGAGCCGAGCGATCCGCTCGTCGGCCTGCCGCTGCCCGGCGCCACTCCCGCCGAACATCGCGCCAATTTGCTGTGGAACCTGCGCGCCGGCCTCAACGTCGCCGCGCTGCAATGCCAGTTTTCGGACTATCTGCGGGCGGTGCCCAATTATAACGGGCTGCTCGCCCATCACAATGTCGAGCTCGCCGCCGCCTACACGGCGCTCAACAATTATTTCAAGCGCGTGCAGGGAGCGAAGGGCCAGAAGGCGTTCGACGATTATTCGACCATCACCTACAATAACTGGTCGACGCTGCAGGCGCAGATGATCTTCTGCCAGACCGCCACCAACATCACCAAGTCGGCGCTGGCCACCCCCAAGGGGCAGCTCTTCCCGCTCGCCCAGGCGCGGATGCGCGAGCTCAGGAACGCGCTCGTCCCGGCCTACGACCCGCGGCCGGCCTACCGCCCCTATCTGATCCGGTTCCGGGAGATGTCGCTGGCGCTTCCGCCGGAATGCTATTCGAAGAAGGGCGTTCTGCGCCGCGCCTGCGGGGGGACCGCGAAGTGACGCAAGTCCTCGCCGAGCTTGCCTCGGGGAGGATCTAGGGCAGCCCGAGCAGCTTGTGAGTCTGGAGGCCGAGCCGCCAGCGCGGGTGCCGCATGACATAGGCGATCGCCGCGGCGGTGGAAGCTTCGCGCTCGGGCCCGTCGAGCGGCTGAATCAGGAAATGGCGGAAATCCCAGCCGAGCAGCTCCTGCGGGTCGATTCCCGCCTGCGGCCAGACCAGCTTGAGCTCGTCGCCGGAGCGCTGCACCACCTCGGTCCCCGCTTTCGGGCTGACGCAGATCCAGTCGAGCCCCGCCGGCGCCGGCAGCGTGCCGTTGGTTTCGACCGCGACCTCGAAGCCCTCCGCGTGGAGGGCGGCGATCAGGTCCGGATCGAGCTGGAGCATCGGCTCGCCGCCGGTGACCACCACCAGCGGATGCTCGCCATCCTGCCAAATTTCCCGAACGCGCGCGGCGAGCGCCGCGCGGTCGTAGCGGCCGCCATTCACCCCGTCGGTGCCGACGAAATCGGTGTCGCAGAAACCGCATTGGGCCTCGGCCCGGTCGCGCTCGCGTCCCGACCACAAATTGCAGCCGGCGAAGCGCAGGAAGACGGCGCGGCGGCCGGCCTGCATGCCCTCGCCCTGGAGGGTCAGGAAGATCTCCTTGACCGCGTAGCTCATGGCCGCGCCGCGTAGAGCGTCGGATCGGCGAGGCCCGCTTCCTCGAAGCCGCGGGCGCGCAGGCGGCAGCTGTCGCACAGGCCGCAATGGCGGCCGTCCGGCGCGGGGTCGTAGCAGGACCAGCTGAGGCCCGCGTCGAGCCCGAGCCGGTCCGCCTCGCGGACGATGTCGGCCTTGCTCATCTCGAGCAAAGGCGCGGCGATGCGGAAGCCGCGCCCTTCGGTCCCGGCCCTGGTGGCGAGCGCCGCGAGCCGCTCGAAGGCGGCGACGAAATCGGGCCGGCAATCCGGATAGCCCGAATAATCGAGCGCGTTGATGCCGATATAGAGGTCGGCGGCCCCAGCCGCTTCGGCCCAGCCCAGCGCCAGCGAGAGGAAGATGGTGTTGCGGGCGGGGACGTAGGTGACCGGTATGTCGTCCCCCACCCCGCCTTTGGGTACGTCGATGTCCGCGGTCAGCGCCGAGCCGCCGAAGGGGCGCAGGTCGAGGGGCAGGACGATATGCCGCTCGGCGCCGAGCGCGGCGGCGATGCGGCCGGCGGCGTCGAGCTCGATCCGGTGGCGCTGGCCGTAGTCGACGGTAAGGGCGAGCAGGGAAAAGCCCGCCTCGCGCGCAAGCGCGGCGGCGACCATCGAATCGAGGCCCCCGGAGAGAAGGGCGACGGCCTTGCGAGCGGCGGACATGGTGGCGGCGGCTAGTCCGCCGCGACGGTCCGCGCAAGCGGCGCAAAAGAACGGGCCGCCCGGTGAAGAGCGGCCCAGTTTAGGCCGTAAGGCCTGCTAGGGAGGAAAGCGTGCCCACAATCGGCACATCCCCTTCATACAAGGATCAGGGTAAACAGGGGGTTAACGGGGGGGACAGTTACCCGACTGTCCCCAAAAAGGGACAGTCGGGTAACTGTCCCTAGCAACTGCCCACCTTGCGCGCCTCGACCCGGTAGGAAAAGGGGCGGCCGTCGATCAGGCCCTGGGTGTCGATTCGCGCCAGCCGCGGCGTCTCCACCCGGATGCTGGTATGGCCGAAGCCGTGGCCGGGGCAGGTATATTGGACGGTGGCGCCGTTCGCCTCGCTGGCCACCACCTCGCGGCCGCAGCTCGCGTCGCGATGCTCGAGCTGGACGAGTGCGATCGGGTCGCCGAGGCAGACCGAGCGCGCCGGGCCGCCCGCCGAGTCGCGAAGCTGCCAGCGGCCCCGCTCGAGCTGCGAGAGCGCTTCGAGACCGGGCAAGGCGAGCGCGAAAACGGGTGCGGCGACGGCGATCGTACCGGCCAGCCCCAGCGCCCCCCGGCGCAAACGGCCCCGCAACTGCGACATAGGCGGCTTTTAGCAGCAAAATCGCAGGAATCGACGGCGATGCGGCGCTGTCCGCCTCATTCCTCGAAATCGCCGAGCGAGATCGGGAAAATGCGCGAGCAGAATTCGCAGTCGACGCTGATGAAGCCGTCCTCGTCGACCATCTCGGCGCGTTCCGCGGGATCGAAGCGGGCGATGACGCCCTTGATATAGTCGAAGTTGCAGCGGCAGCCCTTGCTCAGCGTGATCGCCTCGAGCACCCGCACCTCCTCCTCGTGGAACAGCCGCCACAACGCCTCGCCGAGCGGCAGCGCCCGATCGGTCAGCTCGTGACCCTTGATGGTCTCGGCGAGGATGCGGACATGCTCCCATTCGGGATCGTCCAGGCGGGTATGCAGGCGGTCCCTCCCCTCCTCCCCTTCCGGGAGGTGCTGGACGAGGATGCCGCCGGCGACTCGGCCGGTATCGTCGACGGCGAGGCGCACGATGCTGGGCAATTGCTCGGACTGGCTGAAATAATTCTGCGCCGCCTCGCCGAGCGAGCCGCCTTCCAGCGGCACGATCCCCTGATAGCGCTCCCCCGACTTGGGATGATCGAAGGTGATGGCGAGATGGCCCTTGCCGAACAGGACGGCGAGGTCGCGGTGGCTGGGCAGGTCGCCGAGCCGGGCGGCGTCGAAGCGGACATAGCCCCGGAGCTCGCCGCCGCGATAGTCGACCACGAGCAGGTCGACGATGCCGCGCTCGGTCTGCGCCTGGATGGTGAGCTGGCCCTCCGCTTCCTTGAGCAGCGAGCCGAGCAGAGCCGCCAGCACCAGGGCTTCGGAGAGGATGCGGGCGATCGGCGCCGGATAATCGTGCGCCGACAGGATGTGGCCGAGCAGCGGCCCGAGCCGTACCAGCCGCCCGCGCGCATTGCGTCCGGGAATGGTGAAACCGAGCGCCTCGTCGAGATTGGCGGCGCGCGCCTCGGTGTCGAAATCGGGGAAGGTCATGGCCGCGATGTGGCTAACCAGCGGGGGAGGATCAAGTTACTATCTCCTCCCCGTTCCGGGGAGGATTCCTAAGCCGCCTTCGGCACCTGGTATTGCCGCGCCGCCTCCGACAGCCGCTCGACGAATTCGGCGATATGCGCTTCCTCGACGATCAGGGGCGGCAGCACCCGCATCACATTGTCGCCGGCGGCGACGGTGAGCAGGCCGTGCTCGCGCAGATAGGTGACGAAGGCGCGGCTGTCGGTCTTCATCTTGACGCCGAGCATCAGGCCGAGACCGCGCACGCTCTCGAACAGATGATCGTGATTGGGGATCATCTGCTCGAGCGCACCGCGCAGCCGCTCGCCCGCTCGCGCGACATGTTCGAGGAAATCCGGCTCGGCGACGACGTCGAACACCGCCTGCCCCGCCGCCATGGCGAGCGGGCCGCCGCCATAGGTGGAGCCGTGGGTGCCGATCACCATCCCCGCCGCCGCTTTCTCGGTGGCGAGGCAGGCGCCGATCGGGAAGCCGCCGCCCAGGCCCTTGGCGGTGGCGAGGATGTCCGGCTCGATGCCGTAATGCTCGTAGGCGTAGAGCCGGCCGGTCCGCCCCACCCCGCATTGCACCTCGTCGAGGACGAGCATGAGGTCGTTCGAGTCGCAGATCCGCCGCAGGCCGCGCATGAATTCGTGGCTGGCGGGGCGGATGCCGCCCTCGCCCTGCACCGGCTCGACGAGAAAGCCGGCCGTGCTCTCGCCGACGGCGGCTTCGGCGGCTTCGAGATCGTCGAAGTCGACGACGGTGAAGCCGGGCAGCAGGGGTGCGAAGCCGTCGCGCAGCTTGGGCTGGTCGGTAGCGCTGATCGTCGCCATCGTCCGGCCGTGAAAGGCGTTGCTGAAGGTGATGAGGTCGTGCTTTTCGGGCCGGCCGTGATGATGATGGTAGCGCCGCGCCGTCTTGATCGAGCATTCGACCGCCTCGGCGCCCGAATTGGTGAAGAACACCGTGTCGGCGAAGGTCAGGTCGACCAGCCGCTGCGCGAACGCCTCGCCCTGCGGAGAGCCGTAGAGGTTGGAGACGTGGATCAGCGTCGCCGCCTGCGCCTGGATCGCCCGGGTCAGATGGGGATGGTTGTGGCCGAGCAGGTTGACCGCGATGCCGCTGGCGAAATCGAGATATTTCTCGCCCCGCTCGCCATACAGATAGACCCCCTCCCCGCGCACCGGCCGCACCGGCGAGCGCGGATAGACGGGCATGAGCGGGGTGATGGCCATGGCGGGCTCCGGAAAGGCTGTGAATGCAAAAAGGCGACCCTAAGAGGATCGCCTTCCTGCCTCTAGAGAGGAGGCGGGCGCCGCGTCAATTCGCGGCGCCCGCCATTTGTCGCCTTTAGTAGCGGCGGCCGTCGCGGTCGCGGCGCTCGACGCGCAGGCGCTGCTCGAGCCGGTTGACCTGCACCCGCAGCGAGGCGAACTCGCGGCCGCTGATGCCGTTGCGGCCGGCGCGGTGGAGCTGGCGCTCGATCTGGTTGGCCTGGCGGCGCAGGCTGAAGGCCTCGCGCTGCGAGATGATGCGGCGCTGGACCGACCGCTCGATACGAGCCTCGACGCGGTTCAGATCGCGGATCAGCTCGTTGATCGCCTGGCGCGACGGGCCGCCGCGATTCCATTCGACGTGGCCGCGATCGCGGTGATAGCCGCCATGGTTGGCCGCGGCCGGAGCGACCGCAACGACGGTGGAAAGCAGCAGGGTGGGAATCAGGAACTTACGCATGGTGGTCACTCCTCACTTGGTAAGTGAGGCTCTACGACTCGGCGAATGTTTCGGGGCTGAACGGGGCCGACAGCAGTCGTTCAGCTAAACGGCGAGATTCCTGAACGCGCTAGGGCTGGGTGATCGCGATGATCGGCTGGGCTCCGCGAACGCTCGCCTCCGACGTCTGCAGAGCGATCAGCTGGTCCAGAAAGGACAGGGTCTTCAGCGTTCGATCATCGTCATCCGGATTCCGAAGGTCGATCCGTGGAATATAGAAGAAGGTTTCCTGGAACTTGACCTGAGCGGCCTGATCGCCCCTGCGCAGCCACCAGTCTATCTTGAACAAGGTCTTCGGTTTGGTCTCTTGATTGAAATAGGTCAGCACGGGAGGCGACTTTCCGCGGTGCTGGTAACGCACTCGATGCGACTCGCCCAAATATTGGATGATCGAGCTTACCGAGCGCAGGATAATCCGGTTCCCGTCCCTCGCCGCCGCCGAATGCGGCGGATGGCCGGCGGCTTTGGTCGAATCGACAAAGCTGAGCGCTCCCGGGATGTAGCGGCCGGACGGAACCTTCACCCGGCCCTTGGCCTCCACCTGTTTGGTGCAAAGATCCTGCAGGGATTTTTCGTCGCCTTGGATTCCGGATCGAGAATGGTCCTCGATCGTCAGGAGATGATGGCCATCCGAGTGTTTCTGCACAGACCGAATGATCAAATTCGGTCCGAGCCCCGCCTTTAGTGGCTCCAGCGCTTTCTCGTCAGCGATCTTCAGGGTCTGGATGGCCGGCTCGCCCACGTCAAAGCTAGTTGCGAAGCTGTGAAAGAAGTCAACGAAAGCCTGATGGGACTTCGTCACATTTCCATCATTGTCCAGATATTCCCCGCTGTTCAGCAGGACCTCTCGGGTGTCTGCACAATAGACCCCACCGACTATTACGGGCAGCAGGAAATGCGCGTCCCAGCCGTTGTGCAGGAATAGCCTGACTGTCTCCGTTCTCATTGGACTCAAAATACCCGCGGCAAACTCCTTATTACCGAGGGGAGTGATGTTGACCGTTGGATTTACGCTGTCGTTGATGGTCAGCTCTGGCGAAATGACGCTTGCGCCGGGTCCCAGAAGGCTGGTGAATGGTAACTTCAGGCTTCCGCTGTTGGCCACGCCACCGGTAACGGTACCCATCGTTGAAAATTGAAGGGGTTCCCGGGCGGCCGCCCGAAGCACATTGACCAACAACATTTCGTTGCGAGTACGTGCGAACGTCTTGTTGTAGTCGAGAATGATGGTGTGGGTCGGCTTGCTGATCGCGCAGGCCGTCAGCGCCAGGCTGATCGATATCGACACCCATGCTCTCATCGTGGTGCGCCCCAAGCCCCTCTTGGGAGCATGCCTGCAGGCTGGAATTGAGGCAACCGAGTTTTGATCGAAAACGGCGGGAACCGAGCTTCCCGGCTGCGGCGAAATCCGGCGATCTCTCCAGAAAGCGGCGCCTGGATTTCCGTTCGGCAACGATCGGGGCGATCGGACTGAAGATCGCGCCCCAACCGCCCGGCCGCTCTAACCTTCCGCGGTCCCTGGAGCCCGGCTCTCGGTCAGTTGCGAGCGCAGGGCGTCGATCCTGGCCCGCAAGCGCAGGCGCTGGCGGTGACCGACGACGTTGCCCATCCGGACCATCTGGCGGCGGATCCGCTCGACCCGGACCTGGAGATCCCTCGCCGCGGCGGGGCTGATCTCGCCGCTGGCCTCGGCCGAGACCACGTCGCTGTGCAGCCGATAGAGGTGCTCGCGGACGTCGTCGCCGACGCCGTCCCGGCTGGAAACCGGCGGCGGCGGGCTGGTGAAAGGATCGGATGCTATCGATTGCGGAAGAGGGGCAAGCAGCATTGCCGTGACGAGCGCTAGGGACATCGCAATTCTCCTGTCGCGGCAAGGATGAGCGCCTCGCCGCCGGGTGAAGGGTCCGCGTCCCTCAATGTACAGGCTCAAGCCGCCGGGGTCTAGTTCTTGAGCTTCCAGCCGGCCCGAAGCATCGCATAGCACAGGCCGCCGAGGAGGAGATTGAGGACGAGCAGCAGGACGGCGCCCACCAGGATCGGCGAATCCGCCGCGCCGAGGAAGCCGTAGCGGAAGCCCGAGATGACGTAGAAGAAGGGATTGGCGTGACTGACCGCGCGGAAGGCCGGCGCAAGGCTGTCGATCGAATAGAAGGTGCCCGACAGCAGGGAGAGCGGCGCGACGACGAAATTGGTCACCGCCGCGGCATGGTCGAACTTTTCCGCCCAGATCGAGGTGATCAGGCCGAAGAAGGCGAGCATCACGCTGCCCATCAGCCCGAACCAGAACACCGCCCAGAGATGAACCGGCATGACGTGGACTCCGGGCCAGAGCTGCATGGCGAGGAAGACGGCGAAGCCGACCAGGAAGGCGCGGGTGACGGCGGCGCCGGCCAGAGCCGCGATCAGCTCGGCCGTCGACAGCGGCGGCATCAGATAGTCGACGATATTGCCCTGGATCTTGCCGACCAGCAGCGAGAAGCTCGAATTGGCGAAGGCGTTCTGCAGCATCCCCATGACGATCAGGCCCGGGGCGAGGAAATCGGCGAAATGGAAGGCGTCGCCGCCGAGCTCGACCATGCGGCCGCTGCGGCCCAGCGCGACGCTGAAAATGACGAGGAACAGCAGGGTTGTGACCGCCGGCGCCCATACCGTCTGCAGCTGGACCTTGAAGAAACGCCTCACCTCCTTCACATAGAGGGTCCTGAGGCCGCCCCAGTTCACGTTCCGGATGACCGGTACGCCCGGATCGGCCCGCATCCAATGAGAAGGCTGGTCGCTCACCGCGCCGTCGCTAGAGGCAGACGCCGTGGGCCGCAAGCAATGAAGGAAGGCTTCCCGAACAATGTCCTGGACCGACGAACGGATCGAGCGGCTGAAGGAGCTCTGGACCCAGGGCATGACGGCGAGCCAGATCGCCGACGAGCTTGGCGGCGTCTCGCGCAACGCGGTGATCGGAAAGGCCCACCGGCTCGGCCTCCAGTCGCGGCCGTCGCCGGTCAAGCCGAACGAGGGACCGGGCGAGGCCGTCGCCGCGCCGGAGCCGGTCGCCGAGACCGAAGCGGATGCGACCGAAGGCCGGCCGGCAGCCGAAGCCGAAGCGGAGCCGGACGAAATCGAGGCCGAGGCCTCGCCGTCGCCGGAGCCGGCCGCGGCGCCGGCCGCGCCGCAGCCGCAGATCCGCTCGATCGGGCCGGGCGGCTTCGTCCGCCAGGCGCCGGGCGAGCAGCAGTCGCCGATCCCGCCGGCGCCGCCGCGCCGCCTGGTGCCGGCCAAGCCGAGCCCGGAGATCGCCGACAAGACCGGCCTGCTCGATTTGAACGAGAAGATCTGCAAATGGCCGATCGGCCATCCCGGCGAGCCCGATTTCCATTTCTGCGGCGCCCCGGCCAATCCCGGCTTCCCTTATTGCGTCGAGCATTGCGGAGTCGCCTATCAGGCGCAGATCCCGCGCCGCGACCGCCGCCCGCCGCCGCCGCTTCCGTTCGGCGGGCCGCGGATTCGCTGACGAATCGGCCCTGCACCGATTCTCCTTCTCGCCGGCATCAGGGTTGCAAGGCGTTCTGCGAGAAGCCGGTTCGACTCTTCAATCAGGCCCGGGGCAAGCAGATGGCGGGAAATACGGAAAATCTCGGCGGACGGCGCGGCAGCAGCCTCTGGCGGATAGCGGTCTGGGGCGCCGCAGCGTTTCTGCTGCTGTCGCCCCTGGCCGCGATGCAGTTCACCGCTGAAGTGGACTGGGACGGGACCGATTTCATCGTCTTCGGCGCGATGCTGTTCGCCGCCTGCGGCACCTTCGAGCTGGCCGTGCGGATGACCGGCAATTGCGCCTACCGGACCGCGGTCGGCGTTGCCGCCGCGGCCGCCTTCCTGCTCGTTTGGATCAACCTCGCCGTCGGCATCGTCGGCAGCGAGAACAACCCCGCCAATCTGATGTATGGCGGGGTGCTCGCCGTCGGGATCGCCGGCGCCGTCATCGCGCGCTTCCAGCCGGAGGGAATGGCGCGCGCGCTGGTCGCGACCGCGCTCGCGCAGGCGTCGGTCGCCGCGATCGTCCTGTTCGCCGGATTGGGCTCGACGGGTCCGGTCTTGGCAACGACCGGCTTTTTCGCCGCTTTGTGGCTGATATCGGCCGCCTTGTTCCGCCAGGCCGCGCGGCAGCAGGCAGCCGCGGGCGCGAAGCCCTAGAGGCCGGCGCGCCCGGTCCGCCTTGCCCGAGCGCCAACCCCGGTTACAAGCCTGGAGGGTGCCTCGAAATCCAGGGAGCCGCTTTATGCCCGACCGGGATGCGCCCTATCACGCCCACATCTATTATTCGGCCGAACAGCGCCCTGCCGCCGAGGCGCTGCGGGAGGCGTTCGTCCGCCTGGAAGCGGCCGGGGCCGAGCCGCCCGTCCTCTTTGTCGGGCGGATGACGGACGAGAGAGCCGGACCTCACCCGATACCCCAATTCGAGATTCATTTCCTCGAACGATCGCTGGCGACCGTGGTGTCGGCGATCGAGGCTTCGGGCTTGCGGGCGCTGGTTCATCCCCTCACCGACGACGACAGGGCCGATCACACCAGTCTGGCGCGCTGGATCGGCGAGCCGGTGGCGCTCGACCTCACCGTCCTCGATCCGCCCGGGACGAACCAGGGCGTCCCTCGCTTCGGCAAGACCGACTTCTAGGGCCGATCTGCCCTTCCCGCTCGGCGCCGGGGCTCGCGCCCGCCTCCGCCTCCCACATGTTCGTCCTGTTCCGCGTCCATGGCCGCCCGCCGGGAGGATGGCGACGCCGATTCCACGGGCGCGCCGGCCGGTAGGGTCAAATCGGACCGGGTTCGACTCGACTCGCCCGGCGTCGGGGCGCATCCTGCCGCCGCTCAGGATGGGGAGGACCGGGATATGGCATGGAAGACGATCGCCGCGGTGGCGACGGCGGCGCTGGCTGCCGGCTGCTCGACCCAGCCTGCCGAGCCGGCCAACAATCAGACCGAAGCCGTAGGAGCGGCGACCGCCGCGCCTGAGGCGCCGGCGCAGCAACGCTTCGATGAGACCATGTCCGGCCAGCCGCTCACCCGCCCGCCGACGCCGTTCCAGCTGGCGGTGACCCAGTTGCGGTTGGATCCAGGGCATGTGATCCCGTGTCACAGACATACGTTCCCGCGCTATGTCTATGTGCAGCAGGGCAATTTGCGCGTGACCAATCACGACACGGGCAAGGTCTACAATTTCTCGACCGGTGAGGTCGCGGTGGAATCGATCGGGCAATGGCACGAGGGGCTGGTGACCAGCACGGGGCCGACGATCCTGGTCGCGTTCGAGCAGGTTCCGCCGGGCCAGGACAACTCGACCCCCTGCCCGCCGAAGCCCGCGCCATAACAGGTGTCTTGGGGACAGTTTCCAAACTGTCCCCACCTCCACGAACCTCCCCCGGGCATTCGCAGCCTGTCCGGGGGACAGGCGGCCGGCTCATCGCCGCCGAGGTGCTCGACAATGCGATGGACGAGGCCGTGGCAGGCTTCGCCACCCGGATCGAAGTGACGCTGGAGGCCGGCAACCGCCTCACCGTCACCGACAATGGCCGCGGCATCCCGATCGACGAGCATCCGCGCTATCCCGGCAAGTCGGCGCTCGTGATCCTCACTCCGTCACCCCGGACCTGATCCGGGGTCCATTCGGGCGGCAATTCTCAACAAGGTCTATGCGACGTCAGGCGGACTTTCCCGGAGGTCGGCTCGTCCTGCTCTAATCCGCGCAGGAGAATCGAAGCGCTCGGTTTGGGGAATGTCGCTCCTTTGGTATTCAGCCCATTTCTGGCGGCCTGAAGATCGTCCAATAGGCCCTTTCGTTCAGAGGCCTTAGGCCCCAAGGTGGAGAGCACGGAGGAAGTCGGATTGGCGCGGGGACCGAGGGAGCAGCGGGTTCGCTTTGCGGACATAGCGGAAGCGCTGCTTGAGACGCATGCGGGTCAAGAGGCGAGCATGTACCCGCGCATCTTCCAGCTCTTCGTACATTTTCTGGGCTACCAGGGTCGGCAGGTCCTCACCGACACGGCGGGAGACGCGGGGCGGCCCGACCTAACTTGCAGGGCGCCCAGCGGCCTCAGCGACGCCAACGGACGACCAATGGAGATCGACTGGATCGTGGTCGAGGCGAAAGACCAGCGCTACGGGCTGAGCCTTCCCGAGAATCGCGAAAAGCTGTTCGAGGAAAAATCGAAATACATCACGCCCAACACCGCATGGTTCGTGATGGTCGATCCGATCATCTTCGTCGCCCGGCCCGTGATGGGCGGCGATCCCAATGCAGATAACGACATCGTCGTCTACTTCGCGGACGGCGAGGCAGCTTTTTGCGAGAAACTCGCGGACCTTCGCGCCGACATTGCTGGCGTCCCCGAGCGGTTGAAGAAGTTTCGCGAAGGCGACACCTCGCTGATCGCGACCGAGAAACTGATGGCGGCCAACAAGGCCACCCAGCGCGTGAAGAACCGGGCGCAGGTCGCACGGCGGGCATTCTATGCGACGCTCCGCGATACGACGCGAGCCCTGCAGCAGGCTACCCTGCACACCCTGCGCTCGGTGCAAGGCGAAATCGAGGCCGTCACTGCTGCGGTGGCGGCGTTCGAAGCCGAGTACGGCCCTTCCACCTTCGACGCGCACGCCCTGACCATCAAGGCCAGTCCGCGCCTGGAACAGCGGCGCTACGGTGCGGATGTCGCGCGCCTCAACCGCCGGCTGCGAAAGGCGGGCAGTATCGCGCGGCTTGCCATCATTGGATGGCCGCAGTTCCGCGCGCGCGTAAACGTCAAGAACGACGAAGCTGGGGAGCGCCAGGCGCTCGAAATGTTCGCCACCGAGACGGCGAACCTCGTTCTCGCCCGCATCCTGCTGATCCGCTTCTTCGAGGACCACGGCTTTTTCGGCCCGCATCGGTACCTGTGCAACGGCGGCGTCGCCGCATTCCAGCAGCTGCGCGCGATTTTCGAGCAAGGCTACATGCGCCTGCTCAAAATGGCTTACGAAAAGGCGCAATCGCTCTACGCCGCCGCCTTCGACGAAACGGAGCTTGACTGGGTGTTCGACGCCCATGACGAGCGGCTTTCGACAGCGATCGAATGGGCGATGTTTCAGCTGTCGCGCTACGACTTCAAGACAGTGAAGGGCGACATTCTCACCGGCATCTACGACCGATTCCTCGACCGGGACCAGCGCAAGCGCTTCGGCGAATATTACACTCCACCCTCGATCGCGCGCTACATCGTCGACCGGCTGGACCTGGCGACGGAGGAACGGTTCCTCGACCCGGCGTGCGGGAGCGGCACCTTCCTGATCGAACGCTACCAGCAGGCGGCCGGGGATATGGTGGACCGCGGCCTCGGCACCTATGCGCAGGCGGTCGATGCCGTTGAGCGACTGGCCGGCAACGATCTGAATACCTTCTCGGCCGTGCTCGCGCAGATCCAACTCCTTTGGCACATCCTGGCCTTCCGCGACGAGCTGCTCGCCGCCGAGGATTTCCCGGATATCGCCATCAGCGATAAGGCAAGCAGCATAGTCACTCCGGATTCCGGCGAGGCGCTGCCCGGCCGCTGGGCCGAGCTCGACCGGATCGATTATGGCGGCGTGGGCGGCAATCCGCCCTATGTCCGGCCAGAGCGCGGCGGCGAGGTGAGCGAGGCGACGCGCCACTATTTCGAGGAAGCTCGCGAATTCGTCGGAGGAGGCAAGACTTGGCCCGGCATTTCGGCGGAAGCCAACCTCTACGCGCTGTTCCTCTATCGCGCCCTCGACCATTGGTGCCGCCAGCCTAACCGCTGGGGGGAAGGCGCGGGCAAGCTGGGATTCGTGGTCCCGCTGGCGCTTTGCGGCACCAATGAGAATGCCGCGATGCGTCGCCTGCTGGGGCCCGCGGGACGATGGACGATCACCGAGATCGTCGATCTGGAGGTGATCTGGCGGCACGTGTTCGATGCCGATGTCCTGCCGATGCTGCTGATCGTGGAGGCGCGACCGCCTCGGCTGCCGATCCCGCCCGAATGGCTGGAGCCCGCCTCGCCGCTGCCCGCCGATCCCGTTCGAAGATTGCAGGTGCGCGCGGCTCGGCTGCAACCTTGGCTGGAAGCGCGACTGGTGGCGGCATCGGCGGATTACAAGGCGACTTGGGGAGCAATGTGCGCGCGCAACCGCGAACGCTGGCAAGCCGACGAGGTGACGATCCGATTGGCGGACAAGGCCATTATCGACTTCCATGAAGGCGGGAAGCGGCCGACTTTCCGCATAGCGGACGCCGAGACTGCGACTGCAGGTTACGCCGACATCTTCACGCCGGACGGGCGGATTATGACCCGGCTGACGCCCGAGCGGCGGGCAATCCTCACTAAGCTGCATGCCAATGACACGCTGACGAGCGCGGCACAAAGCTATTGGTACAAGCGCTCGGGGATCAATCGCGGTGCGGTGCAAATCGAAACACCACAACGCGACGCGGAGCGCTGGGAACAGCGGGAAATGATTGGTGCTGGACTGGCCTGGCGCGGGACCCGCGCTGACGCATTGCCGGGTTCAGGCATCCCAGTTTACAAAGGTGAGAATATCCTCGCTGG
This sequence comes from Allosphingosinicella sp., assembly GCA_036378975.1. Lineage (GTDB taxonomy): Bacteria > Pseudomonadota > Alphaproteobacteria > Sphingomonadales > Sphingomonadaceae > Allosphingosinicella. The sequence continues at coordinate 49,605 of DASUVK010000073.1, forward strand.
CGGCTTGCACGGTGATCCGGAACACCGAAACGCAAACATTCAGGCGGCCAGCGACTTGGGCATGTTTCGGCTCGGATCGATCTTGCCATCTCGATTGTATGCGATTGCGCAGATCGCAGTGTGTCCCAACGCGGTTTCGTTTGATCCGACGGCGGTGGCCTTCACCAACACGGCGACCTTGTTCGCCCCGCGGGAGGATCTCGCCAATCTTCCGTTCGACCTGATCTTTGTCTCGCGCGTGTACCGCTACGTCTATGCTCTCGCTGGTCGCATGTCCTACCTCAACCTGATGCGAAGCCACATTTATCCCAGGAATCTCCGCCTTCTCCCTTGGAACGAAGCACTCGCGCTGACGGCGCAGCCGCTGGAGGCGCTGCGCCCCGCCTTCGTCGAAGCCTGCGCCAATGCCTTTCGCACCGAAGAGCAGATATTCGCCGATCTGGCGCGGCTTCCGCTCAAGTCGTTCAGGGACTCGGTACAGGATGCCGGCGGCCAGGTCGAATGGTCCGAAAGCTTTCGCCGTGCCGCCGAGAAGATCGAGGTCAGCGCATCGCCACAGCTCAACCTCGGCGACGTGGGATGGCGGCTACAGGTGTCCGATTATCTCTACGACTGGCTCCTGGTTTCGGACGAGGATGCGGCGCGTGGGCTCCATGCCGCGCTGGCGGCACGGCCGGGCGAACCCGTGGACATGGCCGCGCTGCTCGACCTGCCCATCCCGGCGGAAGCCGCGACGCGTGGCGATTACCAGGCGATTATCGATCTGTACGGCGGCACTGATCATTACGCCGCCATCGAAGCGGAAATGGACAGGATAGACGCGCTGGTGGGCCCCGCACTCGGCCTCGATACCGCCGATCTCGCCGCGATCCGAGAGGACATGCTGACCGACCCGTTCCTGAAGAACATCGTCCCGCGTTGGCCAGGGAGCACGACGCGACTGCACGGCTACCGCACCGGCCTCGACAGTTCCGACCGCTATGCCTGAGCGCTTCGAATTCTGTGGATAAGCCGAAGGTGCCGATTCACGCGGCCGATCGGTGGCGCTATCGTGACCCGATGAGCGACCTGTTCGGCGACGTGCCCCAGCCCGAGCGGCCGAAAGCGGAGGCTCCGCGACCGCTGACGGCCGACGATGTCAAGGCGAAGATGATCGAGCTTATCGCCGCGCTTCGTGCCGCGGACGACATTCCGTTCCCCGCTGCCGAATTCCAGCGACACGTGGCCATGTTTCCAATCATGGCGCAATGGCTGCCCGACGACGAGGCCAAGCAGCTCTGCTTCGAGTTCGAGCGGGAGGTGAAACGCCTCCGCAAAGCGGCCTGAGGGCTCCGCGCCTCCGCGCGAACCCCTCCCCCGGCCGCAAGTACCGCTTGCGGACGCTCCCGCTTGCCCCCCCTTCTCCCCTCCCCCTATACCTCCCTTATGTCCGACCTGTTCGCGTCCACCGCCGCCCCTTCCGCCGATTACGACGCCCATTCGATCGAGGTGCTGGAGGGGCTCGAGCCGGTCCGCCGCCGGCCGGGCATGTATGTCGGCGGCACCGACGAGCGGGCGCTGCACCATCTCGCCGCCGAAGTGCTCGACAATGCGATGGACGAGGCCGTGGCAGGCTTCGCCACCCGGATCGAAGTGACGCTGGAGGCCGGCAACCGCCTCACCGTCACCGACAATGGCCGCGGCATCCCGATCGACGAGCATCCGCGCTATCCGGGCAAATCGGCGCTCGAGGTGATCCTCACCATGCTCCATTCGGGCGGCAAGTTCTCGAACAAGGCCTATGCGACCTCGGGCGGCCTGCACGGCGTCGGCGTCAGCGTCGTCAACGCTTTGTCGAGCGAGACGATCGTCGAGGTCGCGCGGGGCAAGGAATTGTACCGCCAGACCTTCGCGCGCGGCGAGCCGACCTCGAAGCTCGAGCCGCGCGGTCCCACCCAGAATCGCCGCGGCACCACCCTGAGCTTCGTGCCCGACACCGAGATTTTCGGCGACGAAGCGCGGTTCAAGCCGGCGCGGCTCTACCGCCTCGCCCGCTCCAAGGCCTATTTGTTCGCCGGCGTCGAGATACGCTGGCGCTGCGATCCGTCGCTGATCGCGGACGACACGCCGGCCGAAGCCGTGTTCCAGTTTCCGGGCGGGCTCGCCGACCACCTCAGGGAGCAGATCGCGGACCGCCATTGCGCGACCAGCGAATTCTTCACCGGCCGCCAGGATTTTCCGAACGGCCAGGGCATGGTCGAATGGGCGGTCGCCTGGCCGTTGTGGACCGAAGGCGGCTCGTCCTTCTACTGCAACACCATCCCGACGCCGGACGGCGGCACCCACGAGCAGGGCATCAGGGCGGCGCTGACCCGCGGCGTCAGAGCGTTCGCCGAGCTGGTCGGCCAGCAGAAGAAGGCCAGGGACGTCCAGGCCGAGGACGTCGTCGGAGGCGCCGAGATCATGCTCTCGCTGTTCATCCGCGACCCGCAATTCCAGAGCCAGACCAAGGACCGGCTGACCAGCCCCGACGCTGCCCGGCTGGTCGAGGCGGCGGTACGCGACCATTTCGACCATTATCTCGCCGACAATATGGAGCGGGGCCGCGCCTTGCTCGCCTTCGTCCTCGACCGGATGGACGACAGGCTGAAGCGCCGCGCCGAACGGGAGATCAAGCGCAAGACCGCGACCAGCGGCCGCAAGCTGCGCCTGCCGGGCAAGCTCACCGATTGCTCCAACGACGATCCGGCCGGCACCGAATTGTTCATCGTCGAGGGCGACAGCGCCGGCGGCTCGGCCAAGCAGGCGCGCGACCGCAAGACCCAGGCGATCCTGCCGATCCGCGGCAAGATCCTGAACGTCGCCTCGGCCAGCGCCGACAAGATTCGCGGCAACCAGGAAATAGCCGACCTCACCCTCGCTCTGGGCTGCGGCACCCGCGAACGCTGCGACCCGGCGCAGCTCAGATACGACCGCATCATCATCATGACCGACGCCGACGTCGACGGCGCCCATATCGCCACCCTGCTGATGACCTTCTTCTTCAACGAGATGGGCAAGATCGTCGAGCAGGGCGCGCTCTACCTGGCCCAGCCGCCTCTCTACCGGCTGTCGTCGGGCGGCACCGTCGCTTATGCCCGCGACGACGCCCATCGCGGCGAGCTCGAGGCGAGCCTGTTCAAGGGCAAAAAGGTCGAGATCAGCCGCTTCAAGGGTCTCGGCGAGATGAATCCCTCGCAGCTGCGCGAGACGACGATGGACGCCAAGAGCCGCTCGCTGATCCGGGTCACCCTCCCCGACGGCTACCAGCAGCAGCACAAGGTGCGCGACCTCGTCGACCGCCTGATGGGCCGCAACCCGGAGCACCGCTTCGCCTTCATCCAGAGCCATGCGGCCGACATCGACGAAGAAGCGATCGACGCGTAGGCTGTGGGCGCGGATTGGGAGCGTGAACCATGCAAGTTGCCGGGCGAAGCAGCCACGCCACGCTGATGCGCCGCCTCGTCTGGCTGCTGCTTGTCCTCTGGGCCGGCGCCGCCAATGCGGCGGAGCCGTTGCCGGCCTATATCGCGCGCGCGGACGAGCTGGTCCGCGTGCTGAACGACGAGACGCCGCCGGACCGGTTTTTCTCGCCCGCCTTCCTCGCCCAGGTGCCGCCATCGCGGGTAGGCGAGATCGCCGCGCAGCTCAGGACGAGTTACGGGCGGGCGAGCAAGGCGGTGCGCATCGACGCAAGCAGCCCGGTCAGCGGCACCGTCTCCGTCGGTTTCGAGCGCGCGGTCGTCCGGATGCAGATGGCGGTCAATCCGCAATCCCCCCACCTCGTCGAGGGGCTGCTCGTCGCCGGCGTCGAATCGACCGTCGCCGAGCTGCCGGCCCTGTTCGGCGAGATTGTCGGCCTGCCCGGCGAGGTGTCGCTCGCCGCCGCGCGGCTCGAGGAGGCGGGGCCCGCCGACTTCCTCACCCAGAAAGCGGAGCGGCCGCTGGCGATCGGCTCGGCGTTCAAATTGTTCGTCCTCGCCGAGCTGGTCCGCCAGGTGAAGGCGGGCGAGCGGCGGTGGAGCGACGTCGTCCCGCTCGGGCCCCCGTCCCTCCCCTCCGGCCTGCTCCAGGACTGGCCGCAAGGCGCGCCGATCACCCTCCACAGCCTCGCCGCTTTGATGATCTCGAGGAGCGACAATAGCGCCACCGATACTTTGCTGGGGGTGCTCGGGCGGGAGAAAGTGGAGGCGCTGCTGCCGGCGCTGGGCGTGAAGTCGCCCGAGCGCAACCGCCCCTTCCTCTCGACCCGAGAGGCCTTCGTCCTCAAGCTCGGCGATCCGGCCTTGCTCGCCGCCTGGAAAGCCGGCGACGAAGCGGGGCGGCGGGCGCTGCTGCAGCGGCTGGCCGCCGTCCCGACGGCGACGCTCGACCCGTCGCGGCGGGGCGGCAGCCCGACCGGGATCGACAGCGCCGAATGGTTCGCCTCGCCGGCCGATCTGGTGCGGACGCTCGACTGGCTGCGGCGCAGCGGCGACAGGACCGCGCTCGAGCTGCTGGCGATCAACCCGGGCCTCGGACCGGCGCTGGCCGGGAACTTCGCCTATTTCGGCTTCAAGGGCGGGTCCGAGCCCGGCGTGCTCAACATGAGCTTCCTGCTGCGCAGCCGCGAGGGCCGGTGGATGGCGGTCGCGGCGAGCTGGAACAACCCGGCGGCGGCCCTCGACGAACCGCGCTTCGCGGCGCTGATGAGCCGGCTGGTCGGGCTGATGAAATGAATTCCTCCCCGCGATTTCGCGGGGAGGGGGACCAGGCGAAGCCTGGTGGAGGGGCTCTTCGTACTCAGCATAACCCCCTCCACCGTCCTTCGGACGGTCCCCCTCCCCTGCAAATGCAGGGGAGGAATTGAATCACCGGCCGCTCGTCTCCCGCGACTGGCGCAAGGCCTCCATCTCGCGGGCGAGCTTTTCCCGCGCGACGCGCATTTCCTCGACCCCGGCCGATTCGCGTTCGCAGAAGGCGCGGCCGGCTTCACCCAGACTGTCCGCCTCGTCGAGGCAGCGGCCGAGAGCGACGCTGCGCGGCAGCATGTCGAGCGGCTCGATCGACGAATCGCGGCGTTCGATTGCCGACTTGATCGCGGTGAAAAAGCTGTGCCAGCCGCGCCGGGCCCGCGCCTGGGCGATCGCTTCCTCGGGCGCGCCGGAGCCGGCGGGCATCTCGACGTCGAGGCCGGCGACCGGCACCCGGTCCAGCCGCGCCAGCGCCTCGTCGAAGCGGCCCAGCTCCCGCAGCGCGTTGACCGCGCGGCCCTCCATGCCGATCCAGTTGAGGTCGCCCGGGCGCGGCGGAACCGCGGCGGAGGCGTCGGCGAGCTCGGCGAGATAGCGCTTCCGCAGCTCCGGCTTGGCGTCCGCCTCCCAGCTCGCCTGGAGCAAAGCCCACAGATAGCGTTCCGGGCCGAGGCCCATCTCCTTCATCAGCCAGTAGGCGCGATAGTAAGGCGTGTCCTCCTTGCGCAGCGCCTGATAGGCCTCCGAGGCGATCAAAGGCTCGAGCTTCGCGACCTCCTCGGGCGTGTAATCCTTGTAGAGGACGAGGCCGTTGTCCGGGCATTCGGGCAGTGCCAGCGGGAAGGTCCAGCTGCCGAAGGGTTTGCCGTCGGGGCGCTCGCCATAGGTGCTGTAGGAAGCGGTGGTGGTGAAGGCGAAGCTGCCGCCGCCGATCGGGCAGGTCAAGGTCTCGGTGACCGGCATGCCGGCCGGGGCGGCGGCGAGGGGGAGGACCCAGGCGGCGGCGGCCGCGGTCAGGAAGAGGATACGCATCGCAGACACTCCGAAGGGCTGGCCGCCTTCTTAGCTGGTCACCGCCGGCGCGACGAGGGGGAAGCGGGGGATGAGCGCGTCGAAGGCGCGGCCGTCGGCGGCGACCATGCAATAATGGCCCTCCATCCAGCCGGTCGGAGTCGGCAGCGGGCAGCCCGAGACATAATCGAAGGCGCCGCCGGGCTCGATCACCGGCTGCTCGCCGACCACGCCCTCGCCCTGCACCAGATGGCGGGCGCCGCGGCCGTCGCTGATCGTCCATTCGCGGCTGATCAGCTGGACGGCGCTGCGCGCGCCATTCTCGATGCGCACATGATAGGCCCAGAACCAGCGGCCGCGGCCGGGCTCCGACTGTTCGGGCAGGAAGCTGACCGAGACCCGCACGGTCACGTCGCCGGTCGTGGCGCTGTGGGGAAAGAGGCTCTTCACAAGCGCTTCCCTCTACGTCTCGGCGCCACGCGTCAACGGCTTGCGCGGGGGCGCGCGATCCGCGAAGGAGCCGTCATGGCGAGAGACTGGAGCCCGGCAAGCTGGCGCGGCCACGAGGCGCGGCAACAGCCGGCTTATGCCGACGAGGACGCGCTCGCCGCCGCTCTGGCCGAGCTCGCCGCTTATCCGCCGCTGGTCGCCGCCGCCGAGGCGCACGCGCTCAAGGACGCGCTCGCCGAGGCGCAGGCGGGACGCGCCTTCCTCCTCCAGGGCGGCGACTGCGCCGAGAGCTTCGCCGAGTTCGGCTCCGACAATGTCCGGCTCGGCGCCGCCTTGATCGGCGCCATCGCCCGCCGCCTCGGCGACGCGGCCGGCCTCCCCGTCGTCAGGCTGGCGCGGATCGCCGGCCAGTTCGCCAAGCCGCGCTCGCGCACCTTCGAGCGCAAGGGCGGGCAGCGTCTGCCCATGTATCGCGGCGACATCGTCAATTCCGCCGCCTTCGACGAAGCGGCGCGCCGGGCGGACCCGGAGCGGATGTTCCGCGCCTACGCCCAGTCGTCGGCGACCTTGAGCCACCTCCCCGCCGGCGCCGGGCCCGAGCGGGTCTGGACCAGCCACGAAGCGCTGCTGCTGCCCTACGAACAGGCTCTGGTGCGGCGCGACGGCGCCGGCTGGTACGGCAGCTCGGCCCACTTCCTCTGGATCGGCGACCGCACCCGCTTCGACGGCTCCGCCCATGTCGAGCTGCTGCGCGGCCTCACCAACCCGATCGGCCTCAAGTGCGGGCCGTCGCTGGGTCCCGACCTGCTGCTGCGCCTGCTCGACCGGCTCAACCCGGTGCGCGAGCCGGGGCGGATCACGCTGATCGGACGGATGGGCGCGGCTCGGCTCGCCGGCGCGCTGCCGCCGCTGCTGCGCGCGGTGCGGGCCGAGGGCCACCCGGTGCTGTGGTGCTGCGACCCGATGCACGGCAACACGATCCGCGCCCGCAACGGCTTCAAGACCCGGCCGATGGGGCGGATCCTCGCCGAGGCCGAGGCCTTCTTCGCCGCCTGCCGCGCCGAAGGCGTTCGTCCCGCCGGCCTCCATGTCGAGATGACCGGCCACGACGTCGCCGAATGCACCGGCGGCGCCGGCGGAATCACCGAGCGCGACCTGCCTCAGGGCTATCGCAGCCAGTGCGACCCGCGCCTCAACCCGGCCCAGGCGGCCGAGCTGGCCGAATGCGTCGCCGCCGAGCTCGAACGCGCCCGCGCCGCCGCCGCCGCCTAGCCGGCCTTCGCCACCTGCAGCGTTCCGGCCGGGCACGGCCCCAGCAGGTCGCGGGCGGCGCCGCTGCCGTCGAGCCAGGCCCGCCAGCTGTCGTCGGGAAGCACCGCCACCTGGCGGTTGTGGTAGGGCGCGACGTCCCGGCCCGGCTCCGTCGTCAGCATGGTGAACGCCTCGCCTGCTTCGCTCGCCCGCCACAGGCCGGCGATGCAGAACCAGTCGCGGCCGCGGACCGTGAACCGCCACCTGTCCTTGCGCTTGTCGGCGCGCGGCTCGGCGGGCGTGGTGAATTCGTAGAAGCCGTCGGCGACGATCAGGCAGCGGCCGCTGCCGAATTCGCGCCCCTCGGAGCGGAAATTGTAGACCGGCTTGCCGCCCGGCCCCGGCCAGCTCCAGCGCCGCTGGACCAGCTCGGCGGTGCCGTCGGCCCAGCGCAGGATCGGCGCCCGGTCGGTGATGCGTATCTCGTCGCGCGGCTCGAGATTGGGAAGGCCCTCGGCGAAGCGCAGCGGGATGCGCAGCTGCTCGAACGCCCTGGCGATCGCGTCGGGCGCGACCTTGTTGCTGTAGAGGTTGCACATCGGCGGCCTCCTAGGCCGCGGCGCGCCGCTTCGCCAGCTTGACAGCGAAAGCCGCTCCCCCGATATGCGCCGCTTCGCAAGCGCAACGGCCCCTTCGTCTAGCGGTCCAGGACGTCGCCCTCTCACGGCGAAAACACGGGTTCGAGTCCCGTAGGGGTCACCAGGCCAGATAAAACACCTTACATTGGCTTGCGGAGGAATCGCGTCATGGCAACCCAACCGGAAATTTCGCCGCCCGACAGGATAGAGCCGCAGTCGCCGCCCGAGGCGCCCGTGGTTGAGCCCCCGATCGAACAGCCCGTGCCGGATCGTCCGGAAATCGTGCCCGAGCAGCCCGACCATGATCAGCCCAGCCGGCCGGTCCCGGAGATGCCCCCGGACTGATCGACCGTTGCCGCTCGGCGTCCTGCGGTGAAACGGTCGCGATGAAGCGCCAGGCGGCCGAGCCTGCGCCGGCGATGCTTCGTCCCCGCCGGCGCGGGATCACCAGGTGTAGATCACCCCGTAATAGTCGTAGACGCGGCGATCGAAATTGCGGTCGAAGTCCGGCTCCTCGCCGGCCAGGAAGCTCGGTCCGCTCTTGAGCTTCTCCTTGTCGAGATCGACGACATAGCCGCCCTTGTCCGGATCGTATTCGAGCATGTTCCACGGCAGCGGATAGTGATCGTGGCCGAACCCGAACAGTCCGCCGAACGACATCACGGCATATTCGGCCTGACCCGACCTCTTGTCGACCATGAAGCTCTCGATTCGGCCCAGCTTCTCTCCCTGCCGGTTGTAGACGGCGGTGCCCTCGACCCGGTTCGAGGCGATCAGGCGTTTAGGGCTGTCCTGCGTTGGCCGTTCCGTTGTGGTTTCGTGCTGCATGACACCTGCTCCTTGCTGCGCGGTTCACCCCCCTGACTCAACGCCTTGGGCCGCCGCGGGGTCCTCTCAAGCCGATCCGCGCGCGTGGCGAATGTGCCGAGATTGCGCCGCTTGCCGGTCTTCTCGTCGACCTTGCGCGAATAGAGCCGGTACTGGCCGGACTTGAGCTTGCGGATCATGCGTTCCTCCTCGCCCGATCTCAGACGATCATCCTTTGCCATCCGCCATAACTTTGGGTGACCGGTCCGCGGCGCAGGCTGAGGAGAATGAGGGCGATGCCGCAAAGGAGACTCGCGGCGAGCGCCGTCCCGTCCGTCCGATAGTAGAAGGGCGTGACGAGCAGCGCCGCTCCCAGCGGAACCAGCAGCAACCGCAACGGCCGCGCGACCTCGGCGGCGGCGAGCGAGATGATTGTGAGCGCCAGCGCGCCGATCAGATGGTCGGCATCGGCCATGCCGCCGTCGGCACCGAGGGTCAGACGCGTGAACATCAGCCACAGACCGATCGCCGCGGCCGCGGCGAGGTTCCAGGGAAGGCTGACGCCGCCGGTCCACATGACCTCGAGAACGGCGCCCGGCCGGGCATCGAACTCGTCGGGGCTTTCGCCCGCCCGACCCTCGTCGGTGTCGCCGAACAGGAGCACCCGCAGCCAGCTTCGCCCGGCCCTCACGCGCCGGCGCATGAACTGCAGCGTCGCGAGCAGCTCGTCGAGCGAATAGGGGATCTGGATCAGCATCGCCGCCGCGCCGATCAAAGCGAGCGTGCTCCAGGTGCCGATCAGGATCGGCTGGATGATGATGAAGAAGATCGAGGTGACGCCCAGCGGCGCGATCATCAGGCCGAACAGGACCACCAGCCACGGCATGGTCCGCCAGCGCGCGCGGGACCCGACGACGCCGGTCAGGATCTCCAGCGCATAGGTATAGCCGCCCACCGCCGCGTCCGAGACCGGCCAGGCTTCGGACACATAGCTGGTGATGATCTCCTCGGTGCCGTTGCGCGGGTCGGCCGGCGTCCCCTCGAAGAACGGCTCCCAGACGCCCTCGACATGGCCGAGCTGATAGGCGGCAAGGTAACGCGACACCTGCAGGCCGACGAACGCGAGCAGGATGATCGGCAGGCGCTGCGTCCAGGATGACGGATTGTAGCTCCACCCCGGCGGCGTCTCAGGCCCGGTCACCGCCGCCAGCGGCGACGGACCCACCTCGGGACGGGTGCAAATCGCGAAGCCGACGATCAGCGCGCCGACCAAAGTGTCCGACAGGTAGGCGGCGGGATTGGCGGTCCAGAACAGGAAAGGCGCCGCCATCACCAGCGCGCCGATGCCCGCGCAGATCCAGCGCGCCCAGCTCAGGCGCCAGGACAGCGAAAGCGTCGCAAAGACGACCAGCGCCGCCCCCAGCGCGCCTTCGGACCAGGCCAGATACCCCTCCGCCACGCCGATCATCGGCGGCTGGGTGAGCAGCCAGAGCCCGAGCGCGATGTTGACGAAATGCGCCCAGCGACTGGCGCGATGCTCGCTCCGATAATGTGCCTCAAAGTCCGCGCGGAGCCGTTCGGGATGCTCGCCGGCCTCGGCGGCTTCCGCGAGGGCTGGCGGCAAGGGGATGCCGTTCGCTTCATACCAGCTTTTGGGATCCCGCTTGAGCGCGGCGATCATGTCCGGAAGGCGATCCCCGAGATGATGCCTCGGCTTCCAGCCGAGCATTTGCCGGGCGCGCGCCGTGTCGAGCTCATAATGATCGTCCGCCATCCCGACCATGAAGGGTTTCACGAAAGGCCGCTCGCCCTGATCGAGGGCGTCGGGAATCACCGGCTCGAGCTTGTCCTGCGCCCAGGCGCCGGCGGTGGCGACCGCCTTGGGCACGCGCAATGTCGGCCAGTCCTCGACGCCGTGGATCAAGAAGCCGATCCGGTCCTGGAGCGCGTCATAGCCGATCGCCCCCTCCTCGCCGATCAGGATCGCGGTGCCCGAGGGGAGGTCGGCGCGACGGTCGACCGTGCGGCGGAATGCGTCGAGCATATCCTCGCGATGCACCACCGCCTGCCCCACGTCGGTGGAGCCTGAATAGAGATGGCTCTGGAAATCGCGCTCGTAGATCCGCGCGATCTGGTGGGCGAGGGTCGGGACCGACGCCTCCTCGTCGTACAGACCGGCGAGCCGAAGCACGACATAGGGGATCTTGCCGTGCTCCTCGGCGATCGCCGCCTCGGCCGCCGCCTTCGATCGGGGATAGGCCCAGCCTGGTTCGATCGGCCGATCCTCGTCGATCCTTTCGCCCGGCCTGGCGGGGGCATGGACCAGCATCGTCCCCGCATAGACGAACTGCTCGACCTCGAAATCCCGGAGCGCCCGCAGCAGCCGGCGCGTGCCCTCGACATTCACCGCCTGGTAGAGAGGGTTCTCCTCGCCGGTGAAGTCGAAGAAGGCGACGAGGTGGATGACGCTGGCGATGTGGCGCCCATGATCCTTGCGGAAGCTCTCCAGGGCGGCACGGACCGAATCGTCGTCCGTGAAATCGACCTCGATCAGGGGAAAATCGGCGGTCGTTCCAGGCTTGTCGAGCCCGACGACGCGATAGCCGTCCGCCAGCGCGCCGGCCAGCGAACGGCCGATATTGCCGGCGGCTCCGGTGATCAGGACGATCGGCTTGTCGGCCGCGTTCATCGGAGGCTCTCGATCCCCACCTCACGGCAACGCACGCCGCCCCGAACCGATCCTGTCAGGCCGATCGCGGATCGTCCGCCGCTGAATCTGCGTTCTTGCGATCAGGAGGCAATCCCATGGCCCGAACCCCCAGACCGAATCGTCCGAAAAACCGGGAAGTCGAAAATGAAATGATCCGCCCGCCCGAACGGGAAGGCGAGCCGCCCAGGTCGGCCACTGACCCGGCGCCATCGTCGAAAGAACGCGCAATCAACCAGTCTCGATCCGATGCCGGGACATGAGCGTTGCAGGCGGGCGATCAGCCTGAGTCACGGATGAAGCGCCCCGGGAGGTGGGCTGTGCAGGCCATGACGTGGGTGATGGCTTCGCGGTCATATTCGTCGCCCGACCGGAACGTCTCGAAATAGCGGTTGAGCCGCGCCACCCGCTCGGGGTGGCTGCCTGTCGCCTGCAAGCCGAGAGCGACCCCGTAATTGGCGAAGGCGATGCGGACGTCCGGCGCGTAGCTGGCCCGCGCGAAATAGCCGGGCGGATCGCGCCACAGGGCGTCGAGGGCGATCAGCGAGCGGCTGGCCTGCACGCGCGCCCAGCGTTCCTCGGGAAAGAAATGGGCGAGCCACAGCAAGCCGCGCCGTTCAGTTCTGCACCTCATAGCGAACCGGCTGGTCGGGAAGCATCAGGCTGCCCGGGCGACGGCCCGCTTCGACGATGACCTGATCCAGCGGCACTGCGTTCGAAGGCGCATTCTTCGCGAATGCCTGAACCAGCCGCCGTCCCGAGCGGGGAAGCAGGTGGCGAGGAATTGCCGTGGGCCGGCGCTCCATCCCCGTCAGCCAGTCTGGCCGCCCCGATATGCATCTCGTCCGCGGATGCACCACCTGAAGGTCGACCGCCCCGCCATATTGGCCGTATACCAGTGGCGATCCTTGCTCGAAAAGGATCGCGGAACGCGTCCGCAGCCCGCGGCTCGCGATGCGGTGAGCGTCTCGTGCCGATCTGTTGGCGGAGGTCTCGTTCAGGCTGGCTTGGTCGATCGTGAGCGGGTCGACACCGCTGATTCTCTTCAGGCGCGCTGCCATCCATTCCGTCGCTGCGCCACCCCGCCCCGGCAAGGGGGATTCGGCGACATGGCTGTGGCCGACAAACACCAGAAGCTTCGATCTCGGGTCATGCGACATGAGGCTGGACAGGTTCTGCGCCTGACCCTGCTCCCGATCCACCGGGGGGCCCGCCGGACCGGTCTGCGCAACATGTTCGTAGGCGCTGACGCGGTACCCGATCCGGATCGCCTGCACGATCATGTCGGCGAAGACCGGGTCCTTGGTGTAGAAACCGGCATCGAGCGGCACTGCATTACCTGCCAGCAGGGGGGCGCCCCTCCTGTTGCTGAGAGCCTCGACCGCCAGCAGCGAATATCCGAGAGGGCGAAGCGCTCGTGCGAGCTCAAGCCCGAACGCCCGGCCTCTCGAGGTCTGATGGGATTCATTCAGAATGACCACCCTTGCCTTACGCGCCCGTTTCACGATCTCGGCAATCGCGTCCGTCCGCGAGGCCTGTGACAGTCTTGCCGTCCAGGTGGGATCCAAGGGCGTCCCACCGGTTCGGGAATCGGGCGCCATTGAGCAAATCCCGTCCACCCCGGCGAAAACCCGGGCCTGACGCCAGATCTGAAGAAGAGCGCGATCTCGCACCTCGCCATCGGGGCCGACGGCGCCATCCCGGAGGCCCTGGATGGCGGCAAGGTATTCACCGCGGTCGAGAGCCGCCATGCTGCTCTCTCGAAAATCGACCGCAGAGGTAGCCGACGCGCTACAGATCAGGCCGCACAAGAGCGACACGCGCAGGAGCCCGATATGAAACCGCTCAGCCGGCGACACTGGACCAGTCACTTTGAACCGTCTCCAAGCTTCGGCAATGCCTCAGACCGGACCAATAGCGGCAGCGAGGTTTGAAGCTATCGATATTGGCCGCGGACACCGGTCGAGCCGGAGCCTCGGCCGTGGCCGGGCCGCGCGCCGCGCGAGTGAGTCCGAGGGGTGGAGTGAAGGTTGCGGCAACGCGATCCTTCGCCGACAAGCGCCGCATGGACGAGGTCAAGCGCTCCTTCCCCCCGGTCGCCGACGCGCGCACGCGCCTGCTCGTTCTCGGCAGCCTGCCGGGCGAGGAATCGCTCGCCCGCCGCCAATATTATGCCAATCCGCGCAACCATTTCTGGCGGCTGATCGGCGCCGCGGCCGGGATCGACCTGGTTTCCGTCCCCTACGAGGCTCGGCTGGAGGCCCTGCTCGCCACCGGCATCGGCCTGTGGGACGCGGTCGGCGCGGCGACCCGGCGCGGCAGCCTCGACGGCGCCATACGGGCGCACCGCGCCAACGACCTCGCCGCGCTCGCCGCGAGCCTGCCCGCACTGCGCGCCGTCGGCTTCAACGGCGGCAAGTCGGCGTCGCTCGGCCGGCCGCTCCTGGCGGCGCGGCCCGACCTCGCCCTGATCGTCCTGCCGTCGAGCAGCCCTGCCTATACCCTCCCCTTCGCCGAGAAGCTCGCCGCCTGGAAACAGCTCGCCGCCTATCTGTCAGCCTAAACTTGTTTCGGGGCCCGGATTCGAGCATCGCCCGCCGACAGGATGAATGCCGGAACGAATTCAACACGACGGAGCGAAACCATGACCGAAGCCTTCATCTGCGACGCGGTGCGCACCCCGATCGGCCGCTACGGCGGCGCCCTCGCTCACGTCCGCGCCGACGATCTCGCCGCCGTCCCGATCCGCGCCCTCACCGAGCGCAATCCGGGCGTCGACTGGGACGAGCTGGACGACGTCATCCTCGGCTGCGCCAACCAGGCCGGCGAGGACAATCGCAACCTCGCCCGCATGGCCGCCCTGCTCGCCGGCCTTCCCGACAAATCCGGCGGAGTGACCCTCAACCGCCTATGCGGCTCGGGCATGGATGCGGTGGCGATGGCGGCGCGCGTCATCCGCGGCAGCGAGGCCGACATGATCGTCGCCGGCGGCTCGGAAAGCATGAGCCGCGCCCCGTTCGTCATGGCCAAGGCGCAGAGCGCTTTCGACCGCAATGCCGAGATGTACGACACGACGATCGGCTGGCGCTTCGTCAACCCGAAGATGCGCGACGCTTATGGCGACGACACGATGCCCTCCACCGCTGAGAACGTGGCTCAGGAGTATCAGGTAAGCCGCGAGGATCAGGACGCTTTTGCCGTCCGAAGCCAGGCCAAGGCGGCGGCGGCGCAGGACAATGGCCGGCTCGCCGCCGAGATCGTCGCGGTGTCGATCCCGCAGCGCAAGGGCGACCCCGTTCTCGTCGATCGCGACGAGCATCCGAGGCTGACCAGCGTCGAGGCGCTGGCGAAGCTGAAGCCGATCGTCCGTGCCGACGGCACCGTCACCGCCGGCAACGCCTCGGGCGTGAACGACGGCGCCGCGGCGATGGTGGTCGCCTCGGAGGAAGCGGCGAAGCGCAACGGCCTCACCCCGCGCGCGCGCATCGTCGGCGCCGCGGTCGCCGGCGTGCCGCCGCGGATCATGGGCATCGGCCCGGCACCCGCCTCTCAGAAGCTGCTCGACCGCCTCGGCCTCCGGGTCGCCGACATGGATGTGGTCGAGATCAACGAAGCCTTCGCCGCCCAGGCGCTACCCGTGCTGCGCGAGCTCGGCCTTCCCGACGACGCCGGCCACGTCAATCCGAACGGCGGCGCCATCGCGCTCGGCCATCCGCTCGGCATGTCGGGCGCGCGGCTGGCGATGACCGCCACCGAGGAGCTCCACCGCCGAAGCGGCCGCTACGCGCTTTGCGCCATGTGCATCGGAGTCGGCCAGGGCATCGCGATGGTGATCGAGCGGGTTTGAACCCGCTCAGGTGAACTGAATGAGCCGGGATGACTGGGGAATCATGAGGCTGACACCGCCTCCCTGGAGCGGCCGGAAGACCGCGATACCGCCCGGGTGCACCGTGACGGGAACGTTTGGAGTTTGCGTATAGGAATAGGGTACGACGGCGCCTGTCACCCGGACCTCATCGAAAGTCACGTCCAGGACCTGGACTTGGCCCGAATTGATAGCGGCCACTTGATTTCCAGCATTCAGCATCTCGATTCCCGACCCCAGGTCATTCGAGACGGCCGCGTCATTGAAGGATACTGGCATGACAATCGTTCCCTTCCCACGTTCCACGATGAAACCCGATACCTAATCTAGTGACGTCTTAAGGGATAGGGGATTGCTCAGCGGCGCTTTATCCCGGCCAGCAGAGCTGCCGCGCGGGCATAATGGGCGTGGATGTAGGCGACTTGAGGATCAGCGAGGAACCTTCGATCGGGCGCCGATGTTTGTGCTATGTTCCGCCCATGCCGGTTGCTCGTTTTCTCCCCGTCACCAGGCCGAAGGGGCGAAGGGGCGAAGCCGACAGGGTCGGCCGAAAACCGGTCGCATGTGCAAGTTTCGCAAGCTTCGCGGTCCGCCCGGCCCGCGACTCGGCCTCGCCACCCAGGCCCGGGTCGCGCGTTGTTTGCGGTGAATCGTCCCTCCTGCTAGGGCGGCGCCCGGGAGACAGGCATGTACACGACCGAGCTCGGCAAGACGAAGAACGTCGCCTCGACCGAGGATCCCGACAAGCTCGCCGCCTTCGAGGCGCGGGTCGCCGCCGACGAGTTCATCGAGCCCAAGGACTGGATGCCCGAAGCGTACCGCCGGACGCTCACCCGGCAAATCTCGCAGCACGCGCACAGCGAGATCGTCGGCATGCTCCCCGAGGGCAATTGGATCAGCCGCGCGCCGTCGCTGCGCCGCAAGGCGATCCTGCTCGCCAAGGTCCAGGACGAAGCCGGCCACGGCCTCTATCTCTATTCGGCCGCCGAAACGCTCGGCACCAGCCGCCGCGAGATGATCGAGGCGCTCCACTCGGGCAAGGCCAAGTACAGCACCATCTTCAACTACCCGACCCTGACCTGGGCCGATATCGGCGCGATCGGCTGGCTGGTCGACGGCGCCGCGATCATGAACCAGGTGCCGCTCCAGCGTACCTCCTACGGCCCCTATGCCCGCGCCATGGTCCGGGTCTGCAAGGAGGAGAGCTTCCACCAGCGCCAGGGCTATGAGATCATGATGGCGATGGCGGCCGGCAGCGCCGACCAGCAGAGGATGGCGCAGGACGCCCTCAATCGCTGGTGGTGGCCGTCGCTGATGATGTTTGGCCCCCCCGACGACCAGTCGTCCCACACCGCCCAGTCGATGCGGTGGCGGATCAAGCGCGAGACCAATGACGAGCTTCGCCAGAAGTTCGTCGACATCACCAAGCCGCAGGCCGACTATCTTGGCCTGACCATTCCCGACGCCGCACTCGCCTGGAACGAGGAGAAGGGCGGTCACAACTATGGCGAGATCGACTGGGAGGAATTCTAC
>DASUVK010000074.1:0-20542 GCA_036378975.1 Allosphingosinicella sp.
CTCCGGCGCAGCGAAAAGCCCGGGAGGCCGACCGCCCTGGCCCGCGCCCGGTAGGCCTCGCGCCGGGGAAGCACCTCGTCGACCAGCCATAGCGCCGCCGTGGCGGCGCCGGCCCTGTCGTCGAGGAAGACGCCCGCGGCGAGCGCGGCCGCGGTGTCGCCGACCGCCGCATTGCCGACCGTCGGCACGCCGCACAGCAGATATTCGCCGAGCTTCACCGGCGCGACGCCCTGGACCGAGAAGGACGGCGCGCGAAAGGCGAGGCCGATGTCGGCGGCGGCGAGATAGGCGGCGATCCGGTCCGGCGGCGCGCGCATGAACACCGGCGCAAGCGGCGGACGGTCGCCCAGCGCCGCCTCGGCGAGCTCGGGCGAGCCGCTCAGCACCAGCAGGCGGGCGTCGGGCCGCAGCCGGCCCAGCTCGGCCGCGAAGTCGCGGATCAGGTCGAAGCGATATTGCGGGCCGACCGAGCCCGCATAGACCGCCAGCGGCGCGTCCGCGGCGATGGCGAGCGTCGCCCGCACCGCGTGCCGTGCCGCCGCGTCGGACGGGTGGAAGACGGTTTCGTCCCGCCCGTTGGCGACGACGTGGAAACGGTCGATGCCGACCCCGGCCCGCTCGGCCAGGATCGCAGCGGCGGCGGCGGAGCGGACCAGGACCGAGGCCGATGCGCGCACCGTCCGCGCCTCGACCCGGCGGAGGATCCGGTAGGTCGGGCCGCCGGCAGAGAGCGAGCCGAACTCGACCTTCTCGTCCGCCGCCAGGCCGTCGGCATCGAACAGGATCGGCCTCAGCCGGGCTCCGCCCGCCGCGAGCAGGGCGATGGCCGGCATCAGGCTGCGCGGCATGATCGCGTCGCTGCCGAACTCGCGCACCGCCCGGCGGACGTCGCGCGCGCCGGCGAAGGCGGTCGCGAACGGGCCGAGCCCGCCGAGGCCGCGCCGGATCGGCACGTGGCGATAGCCGCAGCCGGCCTCGGCGCAGCGCCGTCGGATCGGCTCCGCCTCCGCCGCCGATCCCCAGCGGAATTGCAGCACGTCGACATGGACGCCATGCGCCTCCAGCTTGGCGAAGATCGGCAGGAACAGGCTCTCCAGATAGCTGACCTGCGTGCCGTCCCAGGTGACGAAGAGAATCTTCAACGGACCTTCATCCCCGCGTCAATCGAACAGGTCCGCATCCCGCATTTGCGGGGCGGCGGCGTCCTTCGCGGACAGGAGCGGCGCGGCGACGCCCGACCAGTCGATGCCGAGGTCGGCATCGTCCCAGGCCAGCGAGCGCTCGTGCGGAGCCGAATAATAAGCGGAAGCCTTGTAGAGGACCTGGGCCGTCTCGCTCAGCGTCACGAAGCCGTGGGCGAAGCCTTCCGGGATCCACAGCTGAAGCCGGTTGTCGGCCGAGAGGGTCTCGCCCGTCCAGCGGCCGAAAGTCGGCGAGGCGCGGCGCAGGTCGACGGCGACGTCGAATATCTCACCCTCGGCGACGCGGACCAGCTTCGCCTGGGCGTGCGGCGGCACCTGGTAGTGGAGTCCGCGCAGCACGCCCTTCGCGGAGAGGCTGTGATTGTCCTGGACGAACTCGACGTCCCGTCCGACCGTCTCGGCGAACGCCCGCCGGTTGTAGCTTTCCATGAAGAAGCCGCGCGCGTCGCCATGGACCGTCGGCTCGAGGAGCAGAACGTCGGGGATCGCGGTCGGATGGACCCGCAACTCAGGCGGCCTCGATATGCCGCAGCGGCTCCGCACCGGACTCCGCCTCGGCCGGCTCGGGCTCGCGCCGCCTCGGCGCGGGCGGCACCAGCAGGGCGCAGCCCATCGCGAAGACCGCGGCGATCGCGGCGCTGCGGATCGGATAGTCGACGATCGAGTGGAGCAGGACGATGCCGATGATCACCGATCCCGCCCTGGCGAGCGCCGCCCCCTGGAAGTCGCGCGTCCACACCTCGAACGCGCGGCGCGCCCACCAGAACAGGAAAGCGAGGATCAAGAGGATGCCGGCGACGCCGAGCTCGAGCACCGCCTCGAGATAGTCGTTATGGGTGTGGTTGGCATATTGGCGGGTGACCCGGCTGGGATCCTCGTAGCGCCGGTAGACGGTCGACATCGTGCCGAGGCCGGTCCCCGCCGGGAAGGAATCGGCGATCGCCGCGAGGGTCTTGGTCGCCAGCACCCGGCGGCTCGATTGCTGGGTGCCGAGATCGGCCTCGAAGGTTTCGTTGCTCAGCGGGCCGCGCACCGCCGCGAAAGCGAACAGGACCAGGAACACGCCCAGCGCCGCCGCCCAGCCCTTGCCGACCCGGCCGGCGACCGAGCGCCGGTAGATGAGGAAGCTGGCCACCGCCGCCGGCAAGGCGAGGCCGTAGCCGGCGCTCGATCCGCTGATCGCGATGCCGGCGAGGATGAAAACGGCGATGGCGACGCTGATGATGGCGCCGCCGCTGCGCTTGGACCGCGAGCGCCGCGTCGCCATCCGGCCGGCGAGGACGGCGGTGAGCGGCAGCGTGCACAGCAGCAGGGTCGCTTCATGGTTGGCGTTGGAGAAGAAGCCGACCGGCGACATGCGGTTGGTGACGGCGTAGAGGCGCAGCGGCGAGTCCGGCCCGCCCATCAGCTGGAACGCGCCGAGCACGATCGAGGCGCCGGCGACCGCGAGCAGCGCCAGCGGCAGCAGCCGCCGCTCGTCATTGGGCAGCCTGAGCACGAGCAGGAACATCGCCGCCGCCGGCAGGATGTGCAGCAGCGAGGCGATCGTCGACGGCGGCGCCAGCGACACCGGCAGCCCCGGGGCGGGCAGCCCGATCAGCCGAAACGCGTCGGCGACCTCGCCGCGCAGCTTCAGGCCCGATCCCAGGCCGGCCGGCAGCGGGATCAGGCTGAGCAGGCCGATCAGGAGCAGGCCGGCGCCGATCGCGAGCGGCCACCGCGCCTCCCGCGGCAGCGTCCAGCCGCGCTGCCAGAGCAGCGCGATGATCAGCCCCAGGCCGACCAGCTGGAGCAGCGCGTTCGCCGCCGCGCCGGCGGCGCTGGCGCCGCCGAGCAGCAGGCAGGCGACGAGATAGCCGGCCGCGGCGAAGGTCCAGAAGCGTCCGTTCACGGGGCGATCTCCAGGCCGGACACTTGCAGATTGACGACGGCGGCGACGTCGCCGGGTTCGGCGACGAGGATCAGCGCCTGGCCGGCGCAGCCCGTCGCCGGCACCACGAACGCGGCGGCGAAGCGGCGGTCGGCCGGCCCGGCCCGCGACATGTCCAGTGCACCGATCGCGTTGCGGGCGGGCAGGCAGACGATCCGCCAGAGCAAGGTTCCCGAGGAGACGCCATTGTCGCTGCGCGCGTTCGCCCGCAGCGTGTAGCGGCCCGGCGGCAGCGCCAGCGCCTGCTCGGCCAGGTTGACGGCGCGGCCGCCGAAATAGGCGACGTCGAGATAGGTTCGGCCGCCGTCCTTCGCCGGCTCCGCCCGTCCCACGTCCACGTCCTCGAACTTCCAGCCGAACGGCTTGGGCGCGGCGAGGCCGCGAAAGGCGCCGTCGAAGACGCGCTGGTTGGCGGCGCGCTCACGCTCGGGAAGACCGGCGAGCAAAGTCCGCCGGGCGCCGGCATAGTCGCCCGACGAGGCCTGCGCCTGCAGGATCAGCTGACGCTCGAGCCGGACGTCGCCGTTCGGCTTCAGCGCCCGGACGCGCCGGTAGAGGTCCTGCGCGTCGGCGGCGTCGAGCTTGCGCTCGCCGGCGGCGGCGAAGAATTCCTCGCGCCACGCCGGCTCCAGGGCGAGGATGCCGGCCAGCGCCTCGCGTCCGCGCGGGTCGGCGATCAGCTTGGTCAGCTCGGGCAGCAGCACCGGACGCAGCTCGGCGTTGCGGCGCAGGACGACGTCGACCTCGGCGAGCGCCTCGCGGTAGCGCTGCGCCTGCGTGTAATAGATCATCAGCTGCATGCGGATCGCCGGATGGGAGGGGCGGCGCCGCCGCGCTTCCTCCGTCAGCGCGATCGCGCGGGGAAGGTCCTTATCCTGCTCGGCGACGCGTGCCGCGACGAAGAAGGGCTCGAAGGCGAGCGGCAGCGCGCTGAGCCCCTCCTTCGCCATCCGCTCCTGCTGTTGGCTGACGCGGAGCTTCGGCTGCTGGACGACCCGGCCGAGATATTTGAGCGTCAATGAAGGATCGGCGGGCGGCAATGGCGCCAGTGCGAGGGCCGCGCCGGTCGAGATGCCGCCGACCGCGGCCTTGACGATCAGATAGGCGATGAGCGGCGACGCGGCCGCCAGCGCCCAGGCGGCGGCCCGCCTGCGGGGATGCCCGGCCTCCCCCTGTGAGCCCCGCGCCACGATCAGCTGCTCTTCAGAAGCTCGATCTGCTTCTTCGGCTCATCGCCCTCGCGATAGGCGTAAATGTCTTCGCCATAGCCGTAGCCATAGCCATAGCCGTAGCCGACCTTGAGGGCGTTGAACTTGGTGAGGATGCCGCCCATCACCCGCGCCTCGGCGGCGCGAAGGCGGTTGACGGCGTTGAGCACGGCGGCGCGGCGCACGGCGCCGGCCTCGATCACCATCAAGGTCCCCTCGGTGCTCGACGCCAGCATCGGCGCATCGGCGAGGCCGAGCACCGGCGGCCCGTCGATGACGACATGGTCGAACCGGTTGAGCACGTCCTCGAGCACGTCCTTGAAGCGGCCCGAAGCGAGCAGCTCCGCCGGATTGGGCGGGATCGGCCCGCTCGGCAGCAGGAACAGCCTTTCCATCTGGGTCGGGTGGACGCAGTCGGAGACCGCGTCCGATCCGGCCAGCAGGCTGGACAGGCCCTGGCTGGTCGAGCTCGGGCCGCGGAAGGTCGGCTTGCGCAGGTCGGCGTCGATCAGCAGCACCGAGGCGCCGAGGCTGGCCAGAGTCTGGGCGAGCGCCAGCGCCGTGCTCGACTTGCCTTCGGAAGCGCGGGTGCTGGTCACCAGCAGGCTTCGCGGCACGCCGTGGTCGGTCGAGAATTGCAGCGCCGTGCGCACCGACTGATAGGCCTCCGAGACCTGCGAGCGCGGATCCTCGAGCTGCTCGCGGACCGCGATCCCCTTGCCGACCGCCGGGATGACGCCGAGCGAGGCGAGGCCGAGCTTGGTGCCGAGATCGTCGGGGGTCTTGATGGTGTCGTCGATCCACTCGATCGCGAAGGCGGTGCCGAAGCCGAGCAGGACGCCGATGAACAGGCCGATGGCGATGTTGAGCGGCAGATTGGGCTTGAACGGCGCGCCGGGCACCTGCGCCCGGTCGACCACCGAGACGACGTTGGCGCCGACTCCGCCGGCCACGCCGACTTCCTTGAAGCGCTGCAGCAGCGCGTCATAGAGGCTGCGGTTGGTGTCCACCTCGCGCTGCAGGATGGTGTATTGGATGCTGCGCGCGCGCAGGTCCATGAGCGCGGCCTTGCCTTCGTTCACCTTGGCCTGGAGCGCATTCTCGCGCGCCGCCGCGGCCTGATATTCGGCCTGGAGCGAGCCGGAGGCCGAGCCCGAGACGCTGCGGGTCTGGCGGGCGATTTCCTGGCCCAGCGTGTCGATCTGGCTGCGAAGCTGCACCATCTCCGGGAAGTCCGGTTTGAACAAGGCGAGCTTCTGCTGATATTGCGCCTCGAGCGCGGCGCGCTGCTGCTGCAGCGTCTGCACCGTCGGATCGTTGATCGCGGCGGCGGTGGACGCGGCGCCGGCGGCCTGGCGGTAGCGCTGCTCGGCGGCGATGCGTTCGCTGCGTGCCTGCGAAAGCGCGAGGTTGGTCTGGACGAGGGTGGCCGCGTCGATCGATTGCTCCTGCTTGGGCGTGCCGGCGCCGCCGCTGTCGACGACGAGGGTGATGATGCCTTGCTTCTGGGCGTAATCGACCAGCGCCCGCTCCGATTCCTCGAGCTTGGTCTTCACCGCGGCGAGCCGCTGCTGGAGGAAGTTGCGCGCGTAGGAAGTGGCCTCGTAGCGCCGTTCCATGTTCGCCTGGATGAAATTGTCGGCATAAGCGTTGGCCAGCCGGGCGGCGAGCTCGGGATTGGTGCTCTCGATGGCGATGCCGATCAGACGGCTGTCGCGCTGTGGGGTGATGTTGACGCTGCCCATCACCTGCCCGGCGGCGGCTCGCTCGCGCACCGGCCGCGGCAGATCCTGGTCGACGATCTGCTCGTCATTGGCGAGGTTGGTGCTGCGCGCCACCCGCTCGGCCAGAGACCGGCTCTTGAGCAGGCCGGTCTGGGTGTTGAGGAACTCGCGGTCGTTCGAGTTCATCGGCTGGATGTCGCCAACGCCCTTGCCGACGACCTGCACGCCCTCGGGATTGACCTCGATCGTCGACTGGGCGCGATATTCGGGCGTGATCATCAGCGAGATGACGATCGCGGCGAGCAGGCAGGTCACCGCGATGGCGGTGATCAGCCACCACCATTTGGCGATGATCCGCCAGATCTCGTTGACGTCGAAGCGGGACTCGGTCTTGACCGGCCGCCCGAACGCGACGTCGGTGAGGCCGGTATGCGCCGGCAGCCTTCCGCTCGGATCGAAGGGCAGCACCGGGCCCTGGTTCGGGAGATAGCCCCCATGATTGTTCATGATCGTCGAATCCTGTCTTTCAATCCTAGCCGCCTAGAAGGGGCGCAGCACGCTAAGCAACGGTAACGTGCTCATCAGGTCCCTGAACATCTGGCGCGATTTGCTGCCGTCGACGACGACGATGTCGTTGCCGTAGATCACCGGATCCTCGGCCTGGGCACGGCGGATCGCCTTGAGGTCGAAGGCGCCGGCCATGCGCTCGCCGCGAATCGTGCGGAAGACGATGACGCGCGACGGATTGGCGTCCTCGCTGGTGCCCTTCGCCATCGCGACGGCCTGGAGGAGGGTGGTCGGGCCCTTGACGATGAACACGCCGGGCTGGCGGACCGAGCCGTCGACGGTGACCTTCTGCTCCGCCCGCTCCTTGATCGCGACCTGGACGTTGGGCGACTGCAGATATTTCTGGGAGAGGCTGGTGGCCAGCTGCTGGCTGAGCTCCTGCGTCGTCCGGCCTTGCGCCTGGACCGAGCCGAGCAGCGGATAATCGATCCTGCCGGCGGCATCGACCTTGAACTCGCCGGTCAGCGATTCGACCTGGAAGACGGAGATGTTGAGCGTGTCGAGCGCGCCGATCGGCGCGGCTGCGCTGGCGACCGGCTCGGCCTGGGTGTCGGGGGCGACGAAGCCCTGCGGCTCGTAGGGGACCGGCCCGCCGCGCCCGCTGGCGCAGGCGGCGGCGCCGAGCGCGGCGACGAGGATCACGGTGCGATGCAGCAGCCGTGTCAGGGAAGGGTTACGCCGCTCATGCCGAAACGCTCGCATGTTCATCTTTCTCCGGTCGGGGCCGAGGGCCCTCTACACAATCGACAGCTTCTCTGAAACAGCCCATGCGCGCGATTCGGCGCGCATTGCCCCCGGCGGAAGCGATGTCCGCGCTGCCTCTCTAGGCGAGCTGCCTTATCTGGTTGCGCCGCTTAGCTTCTTTCTCCGCCTTCGTCCAGACTTGGGCGCCGCGGCGGGCGGTGCCCGCTTCACTGCGGCGGCAAGGGCTTGTAACGACGCCTCAACACCAAATATCGGCGCGGCGAGCGCCGGGAGTTGCCGTCAATGCTGAGTCGCCTGTTTTCCAAGAGTCGCACCCCGCAAGGCCGCAGCGGGCCGCCGGGCAGCCGCGCTTATGCGATCGGCGACGTGCACGGGCGGCTCGATCTGCTGGTCGAACTGCTCGCCCGCATCGAGGCGGACAATGCGCGGCGGCCGCCGGCCAGGACCTGGCTGGTCTTCCTCGGCGACCTCGTCGACCGCGGCCCCGACAGCCGCGGCGTCGTCGAATTGCTGGCGACGCGGCCCCCTGCCTTCGCCCAGAATGTCTTCCTCAAGGGCAATCACGAGGAATTCTTCCTCGGCGTGCTCGGCGGAGACGACAGCAGCGTCCAGCACTGGCTTGCTTACGGCGGCACCGAATGCGCCCAGAGCTACGGCCTCACCAGCGGCTGGATGCTCAACGCGACCCCGACCGCGATCATGGAGCGGCTGGTCCAGCGCGTGCCGGCGAGCCATGTCCGCTTCCTCGAGCAAATGGCCGACAGCTTTCGCTTCGGCGACTATCTGTTCGTCCATGCCGGCATCCGCCCCGGCGTCGCGCTGGACAAACAAGTGGGACGCGACCTGCGCTGGATCCGCGAAGGCTTCCTCGACGACCGCAGCGACCATGGCGTGGTCGTCGTCCACGGCCACACCATCGTCGAGCGCGTCGAGGAGCATCCCAACCGGATCGCGCTCGATACCGGCGCCTATCGCTCCGGAACGCTGACCGCGATCGGCCTCGATGGCGCGGACCGCTGGTTCCTCGAGGCGCGTGAGCCGGGCGCCGCCGCCGCCGCGTGAGCGCGCCGCTTGGCATCCCCCGGCGCCGCCTCTAAGGGGCGCTGACCTCTCATCGCATCGCCGCCGGGGCGGCAGGGACAATCAATGAAGATCCTCGTCACCGGCGCCGCCGGCTTCATCGGCCATCACGTCGCCGACCGGCTGCTCCGGCGGGGCGATGAAGTCGTCGGGATCGACAATTTCAACCCTTATTACAGCGTCGCCCTCAAGCGCGACCGGGACGCCAGGCTGCGCGAGGCGCATGGCGAGGCCTTCACCTCGATCGAGGCCGACTTCGCCGACGCCGACGCCCTCGACCGGGCGCTGGGCGGCGCCGGCTTCGAGCGCATCGTCCATCTCGGCGCCCAGGCCGGGGTGCGCTATTCGATCGAAAACCCGCGCGCCTATGTCGAGGCCAATCTGGTCGGCCATCTCAACCTCATCGAGCTCGCCCGCCGCCGCGGCACCGGCCACCTCGTCTACGCTTCCTCCTCCTCGGTCTATGGCGGCAATGACAGCCTGCCCTTCCGAGTCGAGGACCGGGTCGATCATCCCCTCTCGCTCTACGCCGCCACCAAGAAGGCGGACGAGCTGATGAGCGAGACCTACGCCCATCTTTACCGCCTGCCCCAGACCGGCCTCAGATTCTTCACCGTCTACGGCCCCTGGGGCCGCCCCGACATGGCGATGTGGCTGTTCACCAGGGCGATCCTCGCCGGCGAGCCGATCGACGTGTTCGGCGAAGGCGACATGCGCCGCGACTTCACCTACATCGACGATATCGTCACCGGCGTCGTCGCCGCCCTCGACAATCCGCCTCCCGACGATGGCGAGGCGAAAGCCGGCGGCAGCCGCGGCCCCCACCGCCTCTACAATATCGGCAACCATCGTTCCGAGGAGCTGACCCGCATGATCGCCCTCCTCGAGCAGGCCTGCGGCCGCAAGGCGGCAAAGCGCCTGCTGCCGATGCAGCCCGGCGACGTCCGCGACACCTATGCCGACATCAGCGCCATCCAGCGCGATCTCGGCTTCGCCCCGACCACCAGCATCGACGAGGGCGTGCCGCGGTTCGTGGAATGGTACCGGGCCTATCACGGGGTTTAACCTTCCCTCCTGGGAGCGGAAGGACCGGCGGTGGGTAGGCGAGGGCAGCGAGACTTGCTCGGCCTCGGATTGTCGGCCGCCCTCGGCGGCCCGGGTGCACCGATCCGGCAATCGCCCGGCAGTCCCCCCGCGTCCGCCCGCCATGCTCCCGGCACCGTCCCGGCACCGTCCCCCCGGCATTGGCCACCCGCCCTGGCGGGTTCGCTCACCGGCGGCGCTCCTGTCGGGTCGCGCGGAATGCCGGGCTTCCGCAGCGGCGCGCGCGTTGCTCCAGGAAGCCCCCAGCGCGCCGTGAGGGCGCTGCGAAGGAGGGTAGAAAGACGCTTGTCAGGCAAACGTGTTTCTGTTATGTTCCCAACACGGCTCCTTGACTTCGCGAATCGGAACTAATCGGGAAAACTGATCAATGCGCCGCGATTGATAGGAAGGATTTTTATTTTTCGGGAACTTCCGAACTTCCGCGGCGAATCGGGCCGGAAGGCGTGCCTAGAGCGTCCAGCGCGCCACGCCCGGCAGCGCGCGGCCGGCGTAGAAATTCTTGAGGTCGGCGAGCAGTCCGCCCTCGGCGACGAGGCCGTCCAGCCTTTGGTCGGGCAGGTCGCCATAGGCTTCGTGCGGCACCGCCAGCACCACGAGGTCGTAGCTCTTGTCGAGCGCGTCGGCGGCCAGTTCGATGCCATATTCGTGGCGCGCCTCGGCGGCGTCGGCGAGCGGGTCGTGGACGGCGACCGCGTGGCCGAGCGTTTCGAGCCGGCGAATGAGGTCGATCACCCGGCTGTTGCGCAGATCGGGGACGTTCTCCTTGAAAGCGAGGCCGAGGATCAGCGCGCTGCCCGCCCGGCCGCGCCGCTCGTGGATGCGGTCGGCGACCCAGGCGCCCATGCCGTCGTTGGTCGAGCGGCCGGCGAGGATGATGTTGGGCTCGAGCCCGAGCTGCTGGGCGCGGAAGCTCAGATAATAGGGGTCGACGCCGATGCAGTGGCCGCCGACCAGGCCGGGCTGGAAGGGCAGGAAGTTCCACTTGGTGCGCGCCGCGGCGAGCACGTCCCAGATCGACAGACCGAGCTTGGCGAAAATCTGGGTGATCTCGTTCATGAAGGCGATGTTGATGTCGCGCTGGGCATTCTCGATCACCTTCGCGGCCTCGGCCGTCTTGATCGAGGCGGCGCGGAACACGCCGCCGCTGGTCACCGCCCCGTAAAGACGGGCGAGCCGTTCGGTCACCGCCTCATTCTCGCCGGCGACGACCTTCTGGATCCGGTCGACGCTATGCTCGCGATCGCCCGGATTGATCCGCTCGGGCGAGTAGCCGAGGAAGAAGTCGCGGCCGCGCTGGAGGCCGGACACCTCCTCGATCAGCGGCCCGCAAATTTCCTCGGTGACGCCGGGATAGACGGTGCTCTCGTAGACGATGACCGGCTGGCGGGCCGGGTCGAGCAGGGTGGCAAGCGCGCGGGTGGCGCCGATCACCGGCCGCAAATCAGGCTGGTTGTCGGCATCCACCGGAGTCGGCACGGTGACGATATAGACGTCCGCCCCGGCCGCGTCGGCGGCGCGGCTGGTCAGCTTCAGCGGCGAGGCCCTGAGGATTTCCGGCTCGATCTCGCGGGTGCGGTCGACGCCGAGCTTGAGCTCCTCGATCCGGCGTTCGTCGATGTCGAGGCCGGTGACGGCGTAGCTGCGGCTCAAGGCGACGGCCAGCGGCAGGCCGACATAGCCCAGCCCGACGACGACGATCTGCTCGGAAGGAGGCACGTGGGTTCAGCTTCGCTTTCAGGCGGGACGAGGGCGCGCGGGAGGGCCCGCTCTCGCCGCGCTAACATTCGAGGCGGCCGCAAATGTCAAGCGCGCGGCTTGCGGGCGGGGAGCGGCGCGAGCCGGTGGAGGGTGGCGCCGCGGGCTTCGAGCCGGGTCCGGTTCGCCGCGGTAAGCGCCTCGAGGAAGGAGCGGGGCTTCTTCATGAAGCGCTTGGTGTCGACGGTGAGGCCGATGCTGGCGGCGATCTCGGCGACGAAATGGACGCAATTGTGCCGGTCGAGGTCGTAGGAGGGCTGGCGGGTGGCGCGCCAGCGCGCGACCGTCGCCATCGCCCGGTCATATTCGGCGTCGCTGAGGGTGACGGTGAAGTGCCGGTCGCTGCCCTTGACGTAGCCGACCGTGTGGTCGGTGATCACTTCGCCGGCGACCTTGCCCCACAGGATCGCCGGGCTGATCGTCTTGGCGGTGAAGCCATAATCCTCCTCGATTCGAGGGCCGCCGCGGTCGAGACTGCCCTCGACGATGACGAAAGCATGCGGGAAGCTCGCCCCCAATTCCTTCGAATAGAAAGTGATCGACACCGCCGCCCAGGCCGGCGCGGCGGTCCAGGCAAGCAGGGCGGCCGCGAGCAAGATGAGCGCGCGCGGCAGGCGGAAGGCTGAGGTCACCGGCTCCTCCCCAAGTCGGGTTTCGCGAACCCTCTGAAACAAAAAGCCATTTCGGGCAATCCCCGACGCAGTGTCGCTTTCGTGCAACAGCCGGGCGCCTCAATGCCGCGCCGTTGAACCATTTTCCGGCCGCGGCGTTCGGGTTAGGCTTCGTAAACTTCTCGGGGGTTACGGGGTTCTCGGGTTTTCCGCCGCGCGACTATTTCAGGGTAGACAGCCCCGGAACGGTCGATTAGGTAGGGCCCCGAAATCGAGAAGATCAGACTCGAGTACGAAGGGAGAAGCTGACGTGGGTTTCAAGGTACTAATCGCTGCGACCACATCGGTTGCGCTGATCGCGGCGCCGACCATGGCGGCTGCGCAGACTCGTTCGGCCGAGGTGGCGCCGGCGGCTGAGACGGTAGAGGGCGAGCAGCTGCGCGGCGGCTTCATCATCCCGCTGATCGCGATCATCGCGATCATCCTTGGCATCCTCGCCGCCACGAACGACGACGACGACGACCTGCCGCACAGCCCGTAAGGGTCCGGCTGGCACGTCAATCAGTCTTGAATTTCCGGCCGGGTGAAGCACAACTTCACCCGGCCATTTCTTGTGCGTGAGAGGATTTGCTGTGCGTGAAGGGCCGGGCCTGAGCCGCCGCGTCCCGCGCCGGAGCGCCCTGTTGCCGCTGGCGGCGCTGCTCCTGTCTGCACAGGCGCCGCCGCCACCGCCGGCGGCGTCCGCCATGGCCGAAGCCGCCGGCTCGACGACGCTGCGCCGGGATGATCTGCGCGTCGGCCTCGTCGCCTACCGGCTCGCCCTCGCCGGCGCGCCTCTGTGCGCCGAGCGCTATCCGCTGACCGGCCTGCTCTTCCACCATCTCGCCGAATATGAGCCGCGCGACCGGCCGCTGATGGTCGGCCGCTACGGGCTGGACCGCGGCCCGGGCGTGCTGACCGTGATCGCCGGCACCCCGGCGGCGCGAGCCGGCCTCGCCGCCGGCGACGTCCTGCTCGCCGTCAACGGCCGGCCGCTGCCGACCGGCGCCTCGGTCGCGGCCGAACCGAAGCGCGAGAAGTGGCGCCGTCTCGCCGACGAGGCCGAGGCCGAGCTCGAAACGGCGCTGCGGCAGGGCCCTGCCGACCTGCGCGTGCTGCGGGAGGGCCGCATATTGTCGCTGCGGCTGGGCTCGATTCCAGCCTGCCTCGGCCGCGTCCGCCTTGCCCGCTCGACCCAGGTCAACGCCTTCGCCACCGGCCGCAACGTTGTGATGACGCTGGCCATGCTGAACTTCCTCAGGAACGACGACGAGCTCGCCGTCGTCCTCGGCCACGAACTCGCCCACAACATCTTCCACCATCCCGCCCTTCGCAGCGAAGAGGGGATATTGCGCGGCCTCGGCATCAAGCCGAGCGCGATGTGGAAGCGCGAGGAAGCTGCCGACCGCTTCGGCCTGAGGCTGATGGCGGCGGGCGGCTACGATCTCGATGCCGCCATCCCCTTCTGGCGCCGCTACCTCGGCAAATATGACTGGTTCCCCCAGCTTTTCCGCAGCCATCCCAGCCTCGGCGCGCGCGAGCGGATCGCCGCCGAGGAGATCGCCGCGATCAGAAATCAGGGGGCGGGGCTCTAAATTCGCTAGATCTTCGTCCTGAGCGACCAGAGTTCCGGGAAGGCGCGTTTGCCCAGCGTCGACTGGAGATAGGCGACGCCGGCGGTGCCGCCGGTGCCGCGCTTGAGGCCGATGATCCGCTCCACCGTCACCACATGCTTGTGCCGCCAGCCGGCAAGCGCGTCGTCGATGTCGACCAGTTTCTCGGCGAGCTGGTAGAGCGCCCAGTGGCGTTCCGGCTCGCGATAGACCTGGGCCCAGACCGCCTCGACCGCCTCGCTTGGACAATAGGGCCGGCTCCAGTCGCGCTCGAGCACCTCCGCCGGCAGGCTGAACCCGGCGCGGGCCGCGGCCGCAATGGCTTCATCCCACAGGCCGGGCTCGTTCAGCGCCCGGAGCAGGGCCGCATGGGGCGCCGAGTCCTCGTCATGGAATTTGAGGAAGCTATCGTCCTTGAGCCCGAGCCGATACTCGACCTCGCGGAACTGGGCCGACTGGAAGCCCGAGCTGGAGCCGAGCACGCCGCGGAAGCTGACATAATCGGACGGAGTCATCGTCGCCAGGACGTCCCAGCTCAGCGTCATCACCTCCTGGATTCGCGACACCCGCGACAGGGATTTGTGGACTTCGATCAGCCGATCCTGCCGGATCATATCGCGCGACAGCTTGAGCTCGTGGATGATCTGCTTGAGCCACAGCTCCTTGGCCTGATGGATGATGATGAACAGCATCTCGTCATGATGGTTGGAGACCGGATGCTGGGCGGAGAGCAGCTGGTCGAGCGACAGATAACCGCCATAGGTCATCGCGGCGGGCGTCTTATCCATCGGCTCAGCCGTGGGTCGCGAAAACGGAGCGCCGCCCGGCCGCGTCGAAGGCCATCACCTGGTAGCGCTGGCGGATGTTGTGGCCGACGTCCATGCCGGGGGCTCCGGCCGGCATTCCGGGCACCGCCAGGCCTTTGACGCCCTTGCGCCGGGCGGCGATCAGCCGCTTGATGTCCTCCGGGGGGACGTGGCCTTCCACCACCACGCCCTGGATCAGGGCGGTGTGGCATGATTGCAGGTCCGAAGGCACGCCCTGCGCCTTCTTGACCGCCGCCATGCTCGCGGTCGAGACCACCGGCAGCTTCCTGCCGAAGGCCGTCTCGATCCGCTTCGCCCATTCGAGGCAGCAGCCGCAGCCCGGATCGCGCCACATGACGAAGCCGCCCGGCGGCGCCGTTGCGGCCGCGGCCGGGAGCAGCGGCGCCGCCGCGGCCCCGCCGATGAAGCCGATCATGGTCCGTCGGTCGATCATGTCATTCTCTCACAGCCGCTCCGCGCTCGACACCACCTCCGCAGCTCTGAGCGCCGCGAGGATGCGCATCAGATGCTGCACGTCGTGCACCTCGATGTCGAGATGGAAGGTATGGAAGCTGCCGTCGCGGCTGGCCTGGTCCATCGACACGATATTGGCGCCGTGGCGGCCGAGAATGCCGGCGATCACCGCCAGCGAGCCGGGCTCGTTCTTGATCACGACGCACAGCCGCGCGGTGCCGCCGTCCGATTCGTCGCCCCAGGCGAGATCGAGCCAGTCGGCGTCGACGCCGTCGGCGAGGCTGTCGCAGCCGATGACATGGACCTCGATCTCGGTGCCCTCCCGCCTGAGACCGACGATGCGGTCGCCGGGAATCGGATGACAGCATTCGGCGAGCTGGAAGGCAACGCCCGGGGTCAGGCCCTTGATCGAGATGGCGGTGCGCTGCGGCGGCGGCTTGACTCCTTCCTTGCCGGTCGAGCCCGGGATCAGCGCCTCCATCACCGCGACGTCGGAGACCCGCTTGAGCGCGATCGCCTCCATCAGGGCGGCGTCGTCATGGAAATGGAGCCGCTTGAGCGCCTCGGTGATCGCTTCCCAACCCAGCGGCTGGGGCAGGCGCTGGACGATCTCGTCGAAAATCTTGCGGCCGAGCTGGACCGTCTCCTCGCGCTCCTTCGACTTGACGAACCGCCTTATCTTGGCGCGCGCCTTGCCGGTGACGACGAAGGCGAGCCAGCCCGGCTGCGGGTGCTGCGCCTTGGAGACGAGGATCTCGACCTGGTCGCCATTTTCCAGAGGGGTGCGCAGCGGCATCACCCGGCCGTTGATCTTGGCGCCGACCGTCTGGTCGCCGAGATCGGTATGGACGGCATAAGCGAAATCGACCGGAGTCGCGCCCTTGGGCAGCTGGATCAGCTCGCCTTTGGGGGTGAAGGCGAAAATCCGGTCCTGGTACATCGCCATCCGGGTATGCTCGAGCAGCTCCTCGGCGCTGGCGGCATGTTCGAGGATCTCGATCAGGTCGCTGATCCAGGGGTGCTGGTCGGCCGCATCCTCCTCGTCGCCTTCCTTATAGGCCCAGTGGGCGGCAACGCCCTGTTCGGCGGTGGCGTGCATTTCGCGGGTGCGGATCTGGATCTCGATCCGCATCTGCTCGTCATGGATGACGGTGGTATGGAGCGAGCGATAGCCGTTGCGCTTTGGCGTCGAGATGAAGTCCTTGAAGCGGCCCGGCACCACCGGCCAGCGCTGGTGAATGAGGCCGAGGGTGCGGTAGGCGTCCTCGATCGTGCCGACGACGGCGCGGAACGCCATCACGTCGGAGAGCTGCTCGAAGCTGACGTGGCGCTCCGCCATCTTGCGCCAGATCGAATAAGGATGCTTCTCGCGGCCCTGGACCTCGGCCTCGATGCCGTTGGCCTCGAGATGGGCGCGGATGCCGCGGCCGATGCGGGCGATGAGGTCGCCCTCGCCCTTGTGGAGCTGCTCGAGCCGGCGGGAGATGGAGGCATAGGCGTCGGGCTCGAGCTCGCGGAAGGCGAGCGTCTGCATCTCCTGCATGAACTCGTACATGCCGATTCGCTCCGCCAGCGGGGCGTAGATGTCCATCGTCTCGCGAGCGATCCGCTTTCGCTTCTCCTCGTTGGCGATGAAGTGGAGGGTGCGCATGTTGTGCAGCCGGTCGGCGAGCTTGACGAGCAGCACGCGGATGTCGCCCGACATGGCGAGCAGGAACTTCCTGAGATTCTCGGCGGCGCGCTGGCTCTCGCTTTGCGCCTCGATCTTGCTGAGCTTGGTGACCCCGTCGACCAGCCGGGCGACGTTGGGCCCGAACAATTTTTCGATCTCCTCGGGCGTCGCCACCGTATCCTCGATCGTGTCGTGGAGGATGGCGGTGACGATCGTCTCGTCGTCGAGCCGCAGGTCGGTGAGGATGCCGGCCACCTCGATCGGGTGGCTGTAATAGGGGTCGCCGGACGCTCGTTTCTGCGAGCCGTGCGCCTTCATCGAGAAGACGTAGGCGCGGTTGATCATCGCCTCGTCGGCGTCCGGGTCGTAGGCCCTTACCTTCTCGAGAAGTTCATATTGCCGCAGCACCGCCCCAACATGGGGTGCGGTGCTGCTGCGTTGCAACTTCAATCGGGCCTAACGGGCGCGGGCGTTGCACTTTTCGAGCGCGGCGGGGTCGAGCGCCTGGCCCTCGACGGTGAAGCTGCGCAGGGTTCCGACCTCGTGGGCCAGGGCCGAACAGTCGATCGCCGGGCGGCTGTTGCTGCGGGCTGCGACGCAGCCGGCGGCGCCGCATTTCCAGACGATGTCCTTGACGATCAGCCGCGCCGCGGTCGGCGGGCTGGCCGGCTCGGCGCGATATTGGCCGGGGGCGGCGAAGGCGGTCCCGCCAAGCAGGGATGCGGAGAGCAGGAACGCCAGCAGGGTGGAGGTCAAATACCGGGTCATGACGGGCTCCTTTCAGTTGCGATGTGCAACCTAATAAGCAAGTCAGTTTTAGTTTGCAACTGGAAAATTGTATCTTATGTTACGGGCCTGAAAAAAGGTAAGGACGGGCAATGAGCCGAGCCGAGCAATTGCGGGAGGTGTTCGCCGAATGCGGCATCACCGCCGCCCTCGAGGTGGTTGGGGAACGCTGGTCGTTCCTGATCCTGCGCGGCGCGTTCAACGGCCTCCGGCATTTCGAGGAATTCCAGACCAACCTCGGCATCGCCCGCAATATCCTGTCGAATCGGCTCGGCCGTCTGGTCGAGCACGGCATCCTCCGCCGCGATCCGGACCCCGCCGACCGCCGCAAGGTCACCTACCGGCTGACCGACAAGGGCCGCGATTTGCTGCCCGTCCTGCTGTCTCTGCGCCAATGGGGCGAACGCTGGATTTCCGGCCACCCGAGCAATCCGGTGCTGGTCGACCGCTACACCCGCCAGCCGATCGCGCCGATGATCGTCCAGGCCGCCGACGGCCGCCCGCTCAGCCTCGGCGAGATGGAATGGGTCGACCGAGCCGAGCTTGATCGCGAGGCCGACGCCGCCTGAGCTTCGTTCGCCGGGGGGCGTTATCTCGGCTTCACCTTCAGCGGCAGCGACTCGAACAGCTCCGGCTCGCCCGGCCGCTTCGCTCCTTCAATTTCCAGGATTCGGAATTTGGTGGCCACCCCGCCCGGCGCGGAGAAGCCGCCGCTCCTGCCGTCGGCGGCGAGGACGCGGTGGCAGGGGACGAGGATCGGCACCGGATTGCGGCCCAGCGCCATGCCGACCGCCTGCGCGGCCTGGGGGGCGCCGATCTCGCGGGCGATGTCGCCGTAGCTGCGCACCTCGCCGCAAGGGATGCGCCCGGCGGCTTCCCAGACGTCCCGGTCGAAAGGCGGCGCGCCGTCCAGGGAGAGCGCGATGTCGCTCAGGTCGGTCTTGCCGCCTTCGAGCAGGTTGACGATCCGTTCGATCGCGCGAGCGGCGAAAGGCGGCGGCGGCGTCTCGGGAACATCGGGGAAGCGGCGGGCCAGGCTCAGGCGGGCGCGCTCGTCGGAGACTTCGGGCAGCGCCGCGCCGACGACGAAGCCGCCGCGCCACACCAGGGCGCAGCGGCCTATCGCCGTGTCGAACAGAGCGTAACCGCCCTCGGCGGAATTATTCGTAGTCGCCGCCGGCATTGTTGTTGCGCGGCGGGGCGGCGGCGGTGAGCCGCAGCGCCTCGGCCGAAGCGGACAGCGAGCCGACCTCGTCCGGCGCCTCGTCGTCGTCCACCTGGACGCGCTGCAGGCCGGAGATCAGGGCCTCCTCGAGCTGCTTGGGCTTCACCGTCTCCTCGGCGATCTCGCGCAGCGCGACGACCGGATTCTTGTCGCGGTCGCGCTCGATGGTGAGCTCGGCGCCCCCCGAGACCTGCCGCGCCCGCTGGGCCGCGAGCAGCACCAGGTCGAACCGGTTGGGGATCTTGTCGACACAATCTTCGACGGTAACGCGCGCCATGAAAGCAGCTCCGCTAAGCACCATTGCTGGGGGGAGCGGCGGAGATACGGACGGGGGGCCCGGATGTCAATGATTCGGCTCCGCGGCGAAGGCCGGGGTCCGGTGCCGCGGCCGGGCCGGTTCCGGCCTTCGCCGGGACACGAAGGGCTTGCCCTCGCCCGCGCAGCGGCACATGCAGCGCTGATGGCGGACGAGCAAGCGGAGTTGCCGGGCCTCTCGCTGGCGGTGGCGGGCAACCGGCTGACCCTCCTCGCCGACGGGCCGGAGCGCCTCGAAGCCCTGCTCGAGCTGATCGGGTCGGCCGAGGAGAGCCTTCGCTTCCTCTATTACATGTTTATGGACGATGGCTCGGGCGCCAAGGTCCGCGACGCACTGATCGAGGCGGCCGGGCGGGGAGTGAAGGTGTCTCTGCTCGTCGACGGCTTCGGATCGACCGCCAATCGCGACTTCTTCCTGCCGCTGGAGGAAGCGGGGATCGCCTTCTGCCAGTTCAGTCCGAAATATGGCCGCCGCTACCTCCTGCGCAATCACCAGAAACTGGCGCTGGCGGACGGCGGCCGGGTGATCATCGGCGGCTTCAACATATCGGACGATTATTTCGGCACGATCGAAGCGGGGGCGTGGCGCGACATCGGCCTGCGCGTCGAGGGCCATTCGGTCGCCTATCTGACGCGCTATTTCGACAGCCTCTTCCGCTGGGCGCAGGCGCCCGACGCCCGGATTCGCGACATCCGCCGGCTGCTGCAACAGAACAGCATCACCCAGGGCAAGCTGCACTGGCTTTTCGGGGGACCGTCGCGTCGCCTCAGCCCCTGGGCGCGCGCGGTCCGCCGGGACATGAAGAGCGCCCGCCGCCTCGACCTCATCGCCGCTTATTTCGCGCCCAGCCTGGGCATGCTGCGCCGGCTCTCGGGGATTGCCCGCCGCAAGGGGCGGGTGCGGATCCTCACCGCCGCCAAGTCCGACAACAACGCCACCATCGCGGCGGCGCGCAGCACTTATTGGTGGCTGCTGCGGCGCGGAGTCCAGATTTTCGAATATCAGCCGACCAAGCTCCACACCAAATTGTTCGTCGTCGACGACGTCGTTCACATCGGCTCGGCCAATTTCGACATGCGCAGCCTGTTCCTCAACCTCGAAATGATGCTGCGCGTCGACGATGCCCCCTTCGCCGCGGCGATGCGCCGCTTCGTCGACGGCGAGGTGGCGAACTCGCAGGCCGTGACCCTGGAGAGCCACCGCCGCAGCCGCACCTGGCTCAACCGGCTGCGCTGGGCGATCGGCTATTTCATCGTCGCCGTCGCCGACTATCGTATCGCGCGGCGATTGAACCTTAGGGACGTGGGGCTACCCAGGCCCTAGCGGCCGGGCCGCTGGCGCCTACTCCCGCCAGGCCCAGAACAAGGTCGCCGGCGGCACGTTGCGCCATTCGAAGCCGCGGTCGATGCGGTCGAAATAGGGCGCGATGAAATCGAGCACCTTGGGCGAGAATTGGTAGACGAGGAAGGCGCCGCCGGGCCGCAGCGCCTCGGCCGTCTCCTCGGCGATCTTCGGCCCGATGCCGGGCGGCAGGGTCGAGAAGGGCAGGCCGGAGAGGATGTAGTCGGCATGGTCGAAGCCGAAATTGGCCATGATCTCGCGAACGTCGGCGGCGGAGCCGGTGACGGCGCGAAGCCGCGAGTCGCGGATCTTCGAGGTCAGGTAGGAGGTGAAATCCGGATTGGTGTCGATGGTGAGGAGGATCGCGTCGGGCGCGAGCTTCTC
>DASUVK010000075.1:0-7205 GCA_036378975.1 Allosphingosinicella sp.
CGAATCGAAGCGGATCGTCGAGCCGTCCGGACGGTGGATGTCCTTGGCGGTGCGGACGATGACGGCCTTGTGGACGTCGCCCTTCTTGACGCGGCCGCGCGGCGCCGCCTCCTTGACGGAGACGACGATGATGTCGCCGACGCCGGCGAAGCGGCGCTTCGACCCGCCGAGCACCTTGATGCACTGGACGCGCTTGGCCCCCGAATTATCGGCGACCTCAAGGTTGGACTGCATCTGGATCATGTCTTGATCCCTTTTCCTTCTTCGTCATTCCGGCGAATGCCGGAATCCGTCTTGTTTCTGTTCCCACCTCCCGAAGAAGGTGGTTCCCGGATCGGTCCGGGATGACGATCAGGCCACGTCGGCCTTCTCGGGCGTCGCGTGGGTGTCGATCCGGTCGAGCACCCGCCACGTCTTCAGCTTCGAGATCGGCCGAGTCTCCTCGATCCGGACGGTCTCTCCGGCCTTGAACTCGTTGCCCTCGTCATGGGCGTGGTACTTTTTCGACCGCTTGATGATCTTGCCGTAGAGCGGGTGCTTCACCCGCCGCTCGACCAGAACCACCACGGTCTTGTCGGTCTTGTCCGACACGATCGTGCCGGTGAGAACGCGCTTCGGCATTCGTCTACTCCTTATGCCTTCGCCTGAGCGCTGCGGGCGCGCTCGGACTGCAGCGTCTTGATCTGGGCGATGGTGCGGCGCACGTCGCGGATCCGGGCCGGCTTCTCGAGCTGGTTGGTGGCGGCCTGGAAGCGCAGGTTGAACTGCTCGCGCTTCAGCTCGCCCAGCTGCTCCAGGAGCTGGTCGTCGGTGCGGGTCTTCAAATCGTCGATCTTGGCCATGTTACGCGTCCTCGAGCAGGCTCTCGCCCAGGCGGGCAATGACCTTGGTCCTGATCGGCAGCTTCTCCGCGGCGCGCTCGAAGGCGACCTTGGCGAGCGGACCGGGAACGCCGTCCAGCTCGAACAGGATGCGGCCGGGCTTGACCCGGGCGACCCAGAATTCGGGCGAGCCCTTGCCCGAGCCCATGCGGACCTCGGCGGGCTTCGACGACACCGGCACATCCGGGAAGATGCGGATCCACAAGCGCCCCTGGCGCTTGATGTGGCGGGTGATGGCGCGGCGCGCCGCCTCGATCTGACGGGCGGTGATCCGCTCCGGCTCCATCGCCTTGAGGCCGTAGGCGCCGAAGTTCAGCGCGGTGCCGCCCTTGGCGTCGCCGTGGATGCGGCCCTTGAAGGCCTTGCGGAACTTGGTGCGTTTGGGTTGCAGCATCTTCTAGTTCCTAAATCAGCGGGCGGGCCGGACGCCGGAGGTCTGGGCCTCCATCATCAGGCGGTCCTGGGCGAGCGGGTCATGGCCGAGAATCTCGCCCTTGAAGATCCACACCTTGACGCCGCACACGCCATAAGCGGTGTGGGCGGTCGCCTCGGCATAATCGACGTTGGCGCGGAGCGTGTGCAGCGGCACCCGGCCCTCGCGATACCATTCGGTGCGGGCGATCTCGGCGCCGCCGAGGCGGCCCGAGCAGGTGATGCGGATGCCCTCGGCGCCGAGACGCAGGGCCGATTGCACCGCGCGCTTCATCGCGCGGCGGAAGGCGATGCGGCGCTCGAGCTGGTCGGCGACGCCTTGGGCGACGAGCTTGGAATCGATCTCCGGCTTGCGGATCTCGACGATGTTCAGCGACACGTCGCTGGTCGTCATCGCGCCGAGCTGCTTCCTCAGTTTCTCGATGTCCGCGCCCTTCTTGCCGATGATCACGCCGGGGCGCGCGGCATAGATGGAGACCCGGCAAAGCTTCGCCGGACGCTCGATCACCACCTTGGAGATCGCCGCCTGCGGCAGCGCCTTCATGATGAACTGGCGGATCTTGAGGTCCTCGAGCAGCAGCCGGCCGTAATCGGCGCCTTCGGCGTACCAGCGGCTGTCCCAGGTGCGGTTGATCTGCAGCCGCATCCCGATCGGATTGGATTTCTGACCCATATGCTTACGCTTCCTGCTGCTCGCGGACGACGATGCGCACGCGGCTGAACGGTTTGACGATGCGGCTGGCGCGGC
The DNA here is from genome assembly GCA_036378975.1 of Allosphingosinicella sp. Taxonomy (GTDB): domain Bacteria; phylum Pseudomonadota; class Alphaproteobacteria; order Sphingomonadales; family Sphingomonadaceae; genus Allosphingosinicella. The sequence goes on from DASUVK010000075.1 coordinate 2,062, forward strand.
CGCGGGCGCGTGGCGTGAAGCGCTTCATCGAGATCGACTTGCCGACCGACGCCTCGGCGACGACGAGCGCGTCGACGTCGAGATTGTGGTTGTTCTCGGCATTGGCGATCGCGCTCTCCAGCACCTTCTTGACGTCGACCGCCATCGCCTTGGTCGAGAAGCTGAGGATGTTCCGCGCTTCCTCGGCCTTCTTGCCGCGGATCAGGGCCGCGACCAGATTGAGCTTCTGGGCCGAGCCGCGGATCTGGGTGTTGACCGCCAGCGCCTCGTTGTCGGCCACCTTGCGGGGGGATGACTGCTTGCCCATGGCTTACCTCTTGCCCTTCTTGTCGGCGGCGTGGCCGGGGAAGTAGCGCGTCGGCGCGAACTCGCCGAGCTTCATGCCGACCATGTCCTCGTTGACCGACACGGGAATGAATTTCCGGCCGTTATAGACGTTGAAGGTGAGGCCGACGAACTGCGGCAGGATGGTGGAGCGGCGCGACCAGGTCTTGATCGGCGCACGGGTCTTCGCATCCTGCGCGGCCTCTGCCTTCTTCAGCAGCGACAGCTCGACGAAGGGACCTTTCCAGACGGAGCGGGCCATGACTACCTCTTCTTCTTGGCGTGGCGGGACCGGATGATCATCCGGTCCGTCGCCTTGTTGTTGCGGGTGCGCGCGCCCTTGGTCGGCTTGCCCCAGGGAGTGACCGGATGACGGCCGCCCGAGGTGCGGCCTTCGCCGCCGCCATGCGGGTGGTCGACCGGGTTCTTGGCGACGCCGCGGGTCAGCGGACGACGGCCCATCCAGCGGGTGCGGCCGGCCTTGGCGAAATTCTGGTTCTGGTTGTCCGGGTTCGACACGGCGCCGACGGTGGCCATGCAGTCCGAACGCACATAGCGCTGTTCGCCTGAATTGAGCCTGACCATGACCATGCCGCGGTCGCGGCCGACGACCTGGACGTAGGTGCCGGCGGAACGGGCCAGCTGGCCACCCTTGCCGGGCTTCATCTCGACATTGTGGACGATGGTGCCGACCGGCATCTGGCCGATCTCCATCGCATTGCCCGGCTTCACGTCGACCTTGCGGCCGGCGACGATGCTGTCGCCCGGGGCGAGGCGCTGCGGCGCGATGACGTAGGCGAGCTCGCCGTCCTCATATTTCACCAGCGCGATGAAGGCGGTGCGGTTGGGATCGTATTCGAGCCGCTCGACGATCGCCGGCATGTCCCACTTGCGACGCTTGAAGTCGATATAACGGTAGCGCTGCTTGTGGCCGCCGGCGATGCCGCGCGACGTCACATGGCCCTTGTTGTTGCGGCCGCCGGTCTTCTTCTTGCCTTCGGTCAGCGCCTTGACGGGCTTGCCCTTCCACAGCGCCGACTTGTCGACGAGAATCAGGCCGCGTTGCGACGAGGTCGTCGGATTATAGGATTTGAGTGCCATCGCTCTCGCCTCAGATACCGGTGGTGACGTCGATCGACTGGCCTTCGGCCAGCGTCACGATCGCCTTCTTGACGACCGAGCGCGTGTAGGGGCGACCCTTCCAGCGCTTGGTCTTGCCCTTTTGCGTGAGCGTGTTCACGCCGGTCACGCTGACGCCGAACAGAGCCTCCACCGCCGCCTTGATCTGCGGCTTGGTGGCGTCGTTGGCGACCTTGAAGACGACCGCATTATGCTCGGAGAGCATGGTCGACTTCTCGGTGATCACGGGCGCGAGGACGATATCATAATGGTTGATGTCGACCTGGCTCTTCTTCGCTGCCTTAGCCATGGAACCGGGCCTCCAGCGTCTCGACGGCGGCGCGGGTCAGCACCAGCGTGTCATGGTTGAGGATGTCGTAGACGTTGGCGCCGACCGCCGGGAGCAGGTCGATCTCGCGAAGATTGGCGGACGCCTGGGCGAAGCCGACGCTGAGCGCGTCGCCGTCGATCACCAGCGCGTTGCGGCCGAGGTTGAGGCCGGCCAGCCGCTCCTTGAGCGCCTTGGTCTTGGCGGCGTCGAGGTCGAGATTCTCGAGCACGACGAGGTTGCCGTCGCGCGCCTTCGACGACAGCGCCATCTTCAGGCCCAAGGCGCGGACCTTCTTGTTGAGCGACGGATCGAAGTCGCGGACCCGGGGGCCGTGCGCCTTGCCGCCGCCGACGAAGATCGGCGCGCGCCGGTCGCCGTGGCGGGCGGTGCCGCCGCCCTTCTGGCGACCGAACTTCTTGCCGGTGCGATTGACGTCGGACCGCTCGCGGGCGGCGCGGGCGGTGCCGCGGCGCTTCTCGAGCTGCCAGGTGACGACGCGGTGGAGAATGTCGGCGCGCGGCTCGACGCCGAACACCTCATCGCTCAACTCGATGTCCTTGCCGGCCTTGCCGCCGTCCAGGCTCTGAACTTTGACCTTCATGGCTTAGCTTTCCTTGCTCTCGTCGGCCGCCGGAGACGCCTCGGTCGCCTCGTTGGCGTCCGACTGGGCGTCGGACTCGGCGACGCCGGCAGCGACTTCCTCGGCGCCGGGCAGCGGCGGCAATTCGTGCGTGGCGGCCGCCTCGACCATGCCGGCCGGAGCTTCCTCATGCTCGATCTGGTCGGCGATGGCGCGGATTCCCGCCGGATAGGGCGCCGTCTCCGGGCGCGGCGACTTGACCGCATCCTTGACCAGCAGCCAGCCGCCCTTGTGGCCGGGCACCGAGCCCTTGACGAAAAGCAGGCCGCGCTCGGGGTCGGTGCGGACGATCTCGAGATTTTGCTGGGTGCGGTTCTTCGCGCCCATATGGCCGGCCATCTTCTTGTTCTTGAAGACGCGGCCCGGATCCTGGCGCTGGCCGGTCGAACCGAGCGAGCGGTGCGAGAGCGAGACGCCGTGGGTGGCGCGCAGGCCGCCGAAGCCCCAGCGCTTCATGCCGCCCTGGAAGCCCTTGCCCTGGGTCGAGCCCTGGATGTCGACCAGCTGGCCGGCGACGAAATGATCGGCGGTGATCTCCGCGCCGACGTCGAGCAAAGCGTCCTCGGCGACGACGAACTCCGCCACCCGCGCCTTCGGCTCCACCTCGGCCTTGCCGAAATGGCCGCGCTGCGGCTTGGCGACGTTCTTCGCCTTGGCGGTGCCGGCGCCGAGCTGGAGCGCGGTATAGCCGTCGCGGTCCGCTTCCTTGCGGGCCACGACCTGGACGTTGTCGAGCGCCAGGACGGTGACCGGCACGTGGCGGCCGTCCTCCTGGAACAGGCGGGTCATCCCCATTTTCTTCGCGATCACGCCGGTGCGCATGACCAAACTCCTCACGACAGAGGCCCCGCGGCGAAATTGCCGGGGGCGTGTTAGCCCGAAAACAATGCGTGCCCCGCCTGGGCTAGAGCTCCACCCGAAGGCGGAACGGCGGGGACGCAGTCCGCAGCATCGCTGCGCGGTATCACCCTATCTCATCATGCCAGCGAAGGCTGGCATCCAGCGGGCGAAAGGCTCAGCCCTTGCCGCCGGGACCCCAGCTTTTGGCTGGGGCTGCGCGCGCTCGGCCTGGCGGCTAAGCGAGCTTGATCTCAACGTCGACGCCGGCGGCGAGGTCGAGCTTCATCAGCGCGTCGACCGTCTGCGGCGTCGGCTGCACGATGTCGAGCAGCCTCTTATAGGTTCTCACCTCGAACTGCTCGCGCGACTTCTTGTCGACGTGGGGCGAGCGGTTGACGGTGAACTTCTCGATGCGCGTCGGCAGCGGAATGGGACCGCGGATGAGAGCACCCGTCCGCCGAGCGGTGTCGGCGATGTCGCCCGTGGCCTGATCGAGCACACGATGATCGAACGCCTTCAGGCGAATGCGGATGTTCTGCGTTTCCATAACCTGCTTACCGATTGCAAAGAGCCAGCCCAACCAGGGCAAACCAAACTACACACGTCGTCCCACCGAAGGCTGGGATCCCAGCGAGGAAAGGCACCGAGCCTTCCACCCCTGGGGCCCCAGCCTTCGCTGGGGCGACGCCTACTCAAAATGCGAACCGCCCGAATCTTCCCGATCCGGGCGGCTGCGCGTGCCTCTACTACTTCGTGATCGCGGCGACAACCCCTGCGCCGACGGTCCGGCCGCCTTCGCGAATGGCGAAGCGCAGGCCCTGGTCCATGGCGATCGGGGCGATCAGCTTCACGCCCAGATTCACATTGTCGCCGGGCATGACCATCTCGGTCCCCTCCGGCAGCACCACTTCGCCCGTCACATCGGTCGTGCGGAAGTAGAATTGCGGACGGTAATTGGCGAAGAACGGCGTGTGGCGGCCGCCCTCGTCCTTCGAGAGGACGTACACCTCGGCCGAGAAGTCGGTGTGCGGCGTGATCGAGCCGGGCTTGGCCAGGACCTGGCCGCGCTCGACGCCGTCCCGCGGCACGCCGCGGATCAGCGCGCCGATATTGTCGCCCGCCTGGCCCTGATCGAGCAGCTTGCGGAACATCTCGACGCCGGTGACGACGGTCTTGGTGGTGTCGCGTATGCCGACGATCTCGACCTCCTCGCCGACCTTGACGATGCCGGTCTCGACGCGGCCGGTGACGACCGTGCCGCGGCCCGAGATCGAGAACACGTCCTCGATCGGCATCAGGAACGGACGATCGAGCGGCCGCTCCGGCTGCGGGATGTAGCTATCCACCGCCTTCATCAGCTCGAGCACCGAATTCTCGCCGATCTCGGGGGTCTTGTCCTCGAGCGCCGCCAGCGCCGAGCCCTTGACGATCGGAATGTCGTCGCCCGGGAAATCGTAGGACGAGAGCAGCTCGCGAATCTCGAGCTCGACGAGCTCGATCAGCTCCTCGTCGTCGACCTGGTCGACCTTGTTCATGTAGACGACGATCGAGGGAACGCCGACCTGACGCGCGAGCAGGATATGCTCCTTGGTCTGCGGCATCGGGCCGTCGGCGGCCGACACGACCAGGATCGCGCCGTCCATCTGCGCGGCGCCGGTGATCATGTTCTTCACATAATCGGCGTGGCCCGGGCAGTCGACGTGGGCATAATGGCGCGCCTCGGTCTCATATTCGACGTGGGCGGTCGAAATGGTGATGCCGCGCTCGCGCTCCTCGGGAGCCTTGTCGATATTGGCATAGCTCGTGTAGGTCGCGCCGCCGGTCTTGGCGAGGACCTTGGTGATCGCCGCGGTGAGCGACGTCTTGCCATGGTCGACGTGACCGATGGTG
>DASUVK010000076.1:0-20746 GCA_036378975.1 Allosphingosinicella sp.
CACCGAGCCGCACCCGGACTTCGCGGACGCGGTCGGGTACGAGGAGCTGATCGACGGGGTGGCCGACGACGAGCCCGCCGAGGTCGACGAGTGGGCGGCGGCCTGCCTCTGCTACACCGGCGGCACCACCGGCCGGCCCAAGGGCGTCGCCTACTCGCACCGCTCGATAGCGCTGCACGCCATGAGCGGGCTGTTCGTCGACTCGTTCGGCGTGCGCGAGCGCGACGTCGTGCTGCCGCTGACCCCGCTGTTCCACGCCACCTCGTGGGGCCTGCCGTACGCGGCCGCCCTCGCCGGCGCCGGCCTGGTGCTCGCCGGCTCCGACACCAGCCCGCCCGCGATCCTGCGGCTGGTCCGCGACGAGCGGGTCACCGTCGCCGCCGGGGTGCCCACGTTCTGGCTGGCCGTCGACCAGCTCGGACCGTCCGCCGACGACCTGGCGAGCCTCGACCGCATCCTGTGCGGCGGCTCGGCGATCCCGCTGGAGCTGATCCAGCGGTACCACCGCCGGGGCGTGCGCATGCAGCAGGGCTGGGGGATGACCGAGATGTCCCCGTCCGGCAACCTCACCCTGGTACGCGGGCACCTGGAGGACCGCCCCGAGGCCGAGCGGCTGGCGCTGCACGCCACCCAGGGCGTCACCACCGCCGGCGTCGAGCTGCGCGTGGTCGACCCGACCGGCGAGGTGCTGCCGCACGACGGCGTCGCGACCGGCGAAATCGAGGTCCGCGGCCCGTGGATCACCTCGGAGTACTACGAACCGGACGACGACGCCAACACCGCGCGCTTCCACGACGGCTGGCTGCGCACCGGCGACGTCGGCACCGTGGACACCGACGGATACCTGCACCTGCTCGACCGCACCAAGGATCTGATCAAGTCCGGCGGCGAGTGGATCAGCTCGATCGACCTCGAAAATGCCGCCGTCGGCTGCCCCGGCGTCGCGGAAGCGGCGGCGGTCGGCGTCAAGCACCCCAAATGGGACGAAAGGCCGATCCTGCTCGTCGTCCGGAAGCCCGGCTCGGACGTCACGCCGCAGCAGATACTCGACCATCTCTCGACCCAGGTCGCCAAATGGTGGCTGCCCGACGAGATCCTCTTCGTCGACAGCCTCCCCCATACCGCGACCGGCAAGCTCCTCAAGACCGCGCTGCGCGAGGAATATCGCGACTACAAGCTGACCAGCGCCGCCTGATCACTGTTTGGAAAGCGGATTCCAGCAGGCAATCGCGCGGCACGCGGCTTCTCCTTCCTCCCCATCGCTCCCGCGATGGTGAGGAAGAACGGAGGAATGCCTATTTGGGCCTGGGCTGATGGGTCGCGGGCTTGCTGCCGAACGGCAGGCCGTCATAATTGCGGCCGATGAGGGCCCGGCCGCGCGGCGTCCGCTGCAGCGGCGTGTTCGACTGGGTCGCTTTCTGCCAGGCGGGCAAAGTCTTGAAGGCGAAGACCATGTCATAGTCGAACGGCGTCGTGCCCGGGTCCATCGCCTGGGTGCCGGGACTGCTCTGGAACCAGCGCATCCAGTCCGCCGAACCCGGCACCGGCACGACGAAATAATCCGAATTGGGATCGGTCGGGTCGCCGGTCGGCGGGTTGGTGGTGGAGGGCAGCAGGAAGCTCTTGTCGGGGAATTGCGCGCTGATGTGGCAGGCCATGCAGGACGATGTGGCGAGATTGGCGATTTTGGGCCCGTCGGGCGTGCCGATGATCGAGTCGTTGAGCGCGCCGTCGTTCGGCCCCGACAGCCGGCCGCCCCAGCCCAGGGTGGTCTTGGCGTAGGCCGGCGCGGCGGGGTTGATCCAATTTTCCTGCAGCGGCGGCGGGTTCGGCTTCGAGCTGTCGATCATCGGGTCGTTGCCCCACATCGCGCCGAGCGGGACCATCTTGTCCCAGACGTCCTTGCCCGGCGCATCCTTGTCGTAGACCAGGGTCGTGAACACCCAGCCCGTGCCCGGCGCGGAAGCCGGGTCTTTGACGATGATGTCGAACTGGAAGAAGGACGCGTTCATCAGCTGCGTGGGCCCCTCGTAATTTGGCGTGTCGGGGAAAAGCGTCGCGTTGGTCGAGGCGTAGAGCTGCCATTGCAGCGCGCCCGCCATCGGCGGCCAGACGTCCGCATTGGCGGTGGTGAAGGCCGCCTTGACGATCACGGCGCCGGTGGCGAACTGGCCGCTGGTGGCGGTGAGCGCGGGGTTCATCGCGCTCGTTCCCCACACATTGTACAAGGTGTTGGCGGCGCGCTGGTCGTAGAAGGTGAGAACGTAGGTGGTGAAGGGCGCGGTGAGGCCCGTCCCCGGATATTGGCTGACCGGAAGGATCTCGGATCCGACATAGGTTCCGTGGAGCGGCTCGCGTTCCGCGCCGAGCCACGGCTCGTTATACATGCCCTCGGGCGCCAAATTCCTCGGATTGGCGAGGAAATATTTGCGCATGCGCGGCGTCACATAGGTCTTGAGCGCGGCGGCATAGGCGCCCGCATTGGCGGTGGTGATCGGCCCGTTGCCGATCGCCTGTCGCCAGGGCTCGTAGACGGGCCCTACCGGCAATTGGGAGGGATAGGCGTAGCTCAGCTGGAACAGCGGCCCCGAGCCCGCGGGCGGGGTCGTGCCGTTATTGCTGGCGAAGGGCGTGGGCGCCGGCGCAGCGGCCGAGGCATTGCTGCTGTTGTTCGTCGCCTCGTCAGCGCTCGGCTCGCAGCCGGCGAGTCCGAGGCCCGCGACTGCGGTGATGAAAGCGGCGCGCAAGGTCTTCAGGGCGATCATGGCTCGGCTCCCCACCAAGAATGGAGGAGCCTCATTCATTCCAGCGCCGATGGCAATTGCGCGCCCGGAACAATCTGGTTCGTTTTGGTGGGAATCGACGGCTATCGGGCGTTCTACTCAACCTTCTGTTCGGACGATCATTCCGGCTCGCTGCTCCCGTTCCTGTTCGCCGCAGGAGCGATCTGGAGCATGGCGGCACTCGCGATCAGACGTGCCTGGACAAGATAAGGCCGCTCCTGCATTGCGCTCCCAATGGATTGGCGCAGGCGCGAAGAGGGAGGGGCCTCGCTGTCTCTGCGTCCGTGATGGGGAGGACGACGAGGAGAGGCTAGAGAAGGCGAAGCTGCGGGCCCTGGGGCGGGACGAACAGGTCCGTGCGCAGCTTCTTCGTGTCGCGGTTCAGGCCGTGCTTCCTGACCGCGATCTCGAAGCGCACCCGCATCAGCTCCGCCCAGGGCCCCGCGCCGCTCATCCGGGTGAACCAGTTCGGGTCGTTGTCCCTGCCCCCGCGCATCGCGCGGATGATGTTCATCACTTTGGCGGCGCGGTCGGGGAAATGCTCGTCGAGCCAGGCGCGGAACAAGGGCGCGACCTCGTGGGGCAGCCGCACCGGCAGGTAGAAGATGCCGGCCGCGCCGGCCTCGGCCGCGGCCTCGACGATCACCTCGACCTCATGGTCGGTGATGCCGGGGATGACCGGGGCGATCGCGACATGGGCCGGCACGCCGGCCCCGTTGAGCGCCTTGACCGCGGCGAGCCGCTTGCGCGCCGCCGGCGCCCGCGGCTCGAGCGTGCGCGAGATGGAAGGGGTCAGCGAGGTCACCGACAAGGCGACCGAGACGAGGCCCTGCGCCGCCATCGGCGCCAATATGTCGAGGTCCCGCAGCACCCGGTCCGACTTGGTGGTGATCGTCACCGGATGCTTGGTCTCGGCGAGCACTTCCAGGACCGACCGCGTGATCCGCCATTGCGCCTCGATCGGCTGGTAGGGATCGGTGTTGGTCCCCATCGCGATCGGCCGGACGGCGTAGCCGGGGCTGGCCAGCTCCTCCCTCAGGAGCTTCGCCGCGTCCGGCTTGGCGAACAGCTTCGTCTCGAAATCGAGACCGGGGGACAGATCGTGAAAGGCGTGGGTCGGCCGCGCGAAGCAATAGATGCAGCCATGCTCGCAGCCGCGGTAGGCATTGATCGAGCGGTCGAAGCCGATGTCGGGCGAGCGGTTCCAGGCGATGATCGTCCTCGGCTTCTCGACCGTGACGCTGGTCCTGAGCGGCGGCGGCCCGTCGTCCACTTCGTCGCGCACGTCGAGCCAGTCGCCGTCCGCCTCCCGTACCGGCAGGTTGAAGCGCGTCGGCGTCCGGTTTTCGGGCGCGCCGCGGCCGTAGCGCAGGTCGGGGCGGGACATAGCGCCGCTATGCAGCCTGCGTCAGAACATATCAAGAACTATTCCGTGCCCAAGGCCAGTTTCGTGTCGTTCGCCCTCAGCCGCACCGCGCGCGCGCCCGGCATGCCCGGGAAGCGCGGCCACAGGCCCTGGGCGAGCGCGTGGCGGCTGTCGCCGGCCTCGCCCGCTTCCTCCTCGTATATCCAGTAATTGCGCAGCACGATCGGCACGTAGCCGCGAGTCTCCCAATAAGGGAGCGATTCGATATAGAGGAGGGGGTCGCCGCGGTCGAAGCGGCGGGCGTTCCATTCGGCGACCGGCACCGGCCCGGCATTGTAGGCGGCAATCACCTTGGGGAGGAGGCCGCCGGTGGCGCTATGGTCGCGCAGCATTTCGATGTAGCTCTGGCCGAATTCGATGTTGGCGGCGGGCGTGGTGAGCTGCTGGCGGTCGAACGGCTCGCCGCGGGCGCGCGCGATGTCGCCGGCGGTGCCGGGACGAACCTGCATCAGCCCGACCGCGCCCGCCGGGCTGACCACCGACGTGCGGAAGTTCGATTCCTGCAGCGCATGCGCGAAAGCGAGCGAGGGGTCGACCCGCCAGCCCCGCGTCGGCCGCCAGCCGGGCCGGGGATAACGGGCGGCGAAATTGACGCTGGCGCCGCGCGGGGCGTTGTGCGCCAGCCAATATTGGGTCGAGGCGAGATCGAGGTCGGCGGCGAGGTGGAGCAGGGCGGCGTGGTCGCCGGCGCCGCCGAGCCGCGCCTGGTGGCGGATGAACTGGTCGGCCAGCTCGGTCTCGCCGATCTCGGCCAGAGCCAGCGCGGCGCGGACGTTGGGCTTGCCGGCGATGCCGCGCCATTCGGCGTCGCGATAATCGTGCAGGCCCGAGACGCCCGGGCCGCTGATGCCGAGCGCGGTCGAGGCGATCAGGCCGTAGAAGGTCTCCATCTGCCGCGCGGCGGAGCGCAAATGGCCCTGCACCCGCTCCGGCCGGCCGCACATCATCTCGGCGCGGGCGCTCCAATAATGGGCCGCCGCAACCAGCTCGACGTCGCCGGACCGGCCGGCGACGCCGCCGAATGCCTCGGCCGCACCCCGGCAATCGTCCTGCCGCCAGGCGGCGAGGCCCTCGGTCCAGGCGCCCTGGATCGCCCATTCGCCAGTGCCGGCGCGGGCCGCGGCCGCGAGTCGCCGCGCGTCGGCATCGTTGCCGATCGTGTAATAGGACCAGCCGATACGCTGCTGATATTCGGTGCGCGCCTCGGCGCCGAGCCGGTCCTGCCGCCCGACGAAGATCGCTTCAGCTTCATAGGGCCGGTTGTCTTTGATCAGCGGCTGGACCAGAGGTTCGAGCTCGGTCGCGGCGGCATCGTCCTTGGTCGTCGGGGCCCGCGAGCGGCGCGGCTGGCTGCCGACCCAGACCAGCGACTGCGCCTGCGGCAGTTCCGGCAGCTCGGTCGCGCCGCGAGTCCGCGCGAGCCGGGCGAGCTGCTCGGCCCTCGGCATTTCCGCCGCCGCCTCCAGCAGCGAGAGGAGCTGGGGCAGCTCGACCTTCGGCGAACCCTTGGCGAGATAGAGCTCGGCCCGCGCCGCCTGCTGGAGCGGCCCGGGCGGGAGCGCGTCGAGCCTGGCCGCGGCGCCCGGCCAGTCGCCGGCCCGGATGGCAGCGAAGACCTCGCGCCAGGCGCTGCGCTGCTCGACGCTCAGCGCTGCCGGGCCGGCCTCGCCGCTCTCGGCGAACGCGGGCATGGCGGGCAACACCAGTGCGGCGGCGAGCAGGAGCGGACGGAGCTTGGTCATTCCTTCACCTCTGCAATCAGCATCTGGAGGTCGGCCCAGGCCAGAGCCTTCAGGCGCGGCGATTCGAGCAATTGTCGGGGAGCAATGGTTGCCAGAGCTTTGACGGGCCCGGCATGGGTCGCAATCTCGTGCCAGCGGCCGCGCGCCTGCGGCACCGACAGGCCGAGCAGGGCCTTGGCGCAGGCGTCGCCGAACAGCAGCACCGCTTTAGGGGCGGCGAGGCCGACATGATGGCGCGCCATCGCCGCGCAACTCTTCATCGCCTGGCTGTTGAGCTGACCCGAGGGCGAGCGAATGCAGGACAAAGCGGCGAGATAGATCGAATCGCGGTCGCGCCCGATCGCCGCGAGCATGCGGTCGAACAGCCGCCCGGCCTCGCCGCTGATCAAGGTGCCGGTGGCGCAATCCTCGCCGGTCGGCATGTCGGCGAGGATCATCAGCCCCGACGCCGGGTCGCCGGCGGGGCAGATTCGCGGCGCGGCCGGCGAGGCGAAGGCAAGCCGGTCGCTCGATGCCAGCCAGGCCTGGAACAGGTCGAGCTGGTCCGGCAGGTCCTCGGCGGGCGCTTCGGCGGCGGCCGGCGCCGGGGGCGGCGCTTCCCTGGCCTTGGGGCGCAGCCAGTTGCGCGGCGCCTCGTCGACCAGCGTGTCGACGCCCGCCTCGGCCCACCAGTTCAGCACGCTCTCGGCGTCCGCCGGCGAAATCGGTTCGCTTCCCCGCTCCACCCCGGCATGGAGTCAGGGGTGGCCGGGCTGGTCAACCTCAAAATCTCTATCTATCTGCCAGACGTTGGCTGCCTGCGACGACATGAGTCCGCGGGCCGCCGCGAGGGAGCGCCTGGATGTCCGAACGCGAGTCGATGCCGTATGACGTGGTGATCGTCGGCGCCGGGCCCGCCGGCCTCGCCGCCGGCATCCGTCTCAAGCAGCTCGCCGACCGGGCGGGGCGCGAGCTCAGCGTCTGCATCCTCGAAAAAGGCTCCGAAGTCGGCGCCCACATCCTCTCCGGCGCGGTCATCGATCCGCGCGCGATCGACGAATTGCTGCCCGACTGGCGCGAGCGGGGCAGCCCGCTGACCGTGCCGGTGACCGAAAACCACCACTGGGTGCTGACCCGCAAAGGCAAATATTCGCTGCCGCACCTGCTGATGCCGCCCTTCATGAGCAACAAGGGCACCTACACTGCCTCGCTCGGCAATTTCTGCCGCTGGCTGGCGGGCCAGGCCGAGGCGCTCGGCGTCGAGATCTTCCCCGGCTTCGCGGCGGCGGAAGTGCTGTTCAACGACGACGGCTCGGTCAAGGGCGTCGCCACCGGCGACATGGGCGTCGCCCGCGACGGCACTCATAAGCCCGACCACCAGCCCGGCATGGAGCTGCACGGCCGCTACACTTTCTTCGCGGAAGGCGCGCGCGGCCACCTCACCAAGCAACTCAGGCGCATGTTCGACCTCGACCGCGACAGCCAGCCGCAGGTCTACGGCATCGGCCTGAAGGAGCTGTGGGATATCGACCCGGCCAAGCACGTGCCCGGCCGGGTCATCCACACCCAGGGCTGGCCGCTCGACGACGCCTGGGGCGGCGGCTTCCTCTATCATCAGGAGAAAAACCAGGTCGCCCTGGGCTTCGTGGTCGCGCTCAACTACCGCAATCCCCATCTCTCTCCGTTCGAGGAGTTCCAGCGCTGGAAGCAGCATCCGGCGATCCGAGAGGTGCTGGAGGGCGGGCGGCGGGTTTCCTACGGCGCCCGCGCGATCAACGAGGGCGGCTGGCAGGCCGTGCCGAAGCTCGCTTTCCCCGGCGGCGCGCTGATCGGCTGCGCCGCCGGCTTCGTCAACGTGCCGCGGATCAAGGGCAGCCATACGGCGATGAAATCGGGCATGCTCGCCGCCGAGGCCGCTTTCGCCGCCATCGCCGCGGAGCGCGGCGGGGACGAATTGACGACGTATGAAGAATCGCTTCGGAACAGCTGGATAGCGGCCGAGCTTAAGACGGTGCGCAATGTCGAGCCCTTGGTCGCGCGCTTCGGCGCCGCCGCCGGCACCCTGCTTGCCGGCATCGACATGTGGATGCGGACGCTGAAGATCGGGCTGCCGTTCACGCTCGGGCATCACCCGGACAATGCGACGCTCTACCGCCGCGACCTGGTGCCGCCGATCGACTATCCCAGGCCGGACGGCGTGATCAGCTTCGACCGCCTGTCCTCGGTGTTCATTTCCAACACCAATCACGAAGAGAACCAGCCGGTCCATCTGACGCTGAAGGATCCGGCGATCCCGACCGGGGTCAACCTGCCCCTCTACGACGGGCCGGAGCAAAGATACTGTCCCGCCGGGGTCTATGAGTTCGTCGAAGAAGCGGGCGGGCCGCGGCTGCAGATCAACGCCCAGAATTGCGTCCACTGCAAAACCTGCGACATCAAGGATCCGACCCAGAACATCAACTGGGTCGTTCCCGAAGGCGGAGGAGGGCCGAACTATCCCAACATGTAATCTTTGGCGGGGCGCGACCCTTTCGGGGGCGTTGCTGCTCGCCGCCGTCCCCGCCAGCGCGAGCGTGGACGAGACGTCCGCGCTTGCCGCCTATGTCCGCGCCCGCGCCGCCGACAGCTCCGGCGCCGCCGAGCAGGCGGCCAGCAATTACGGGGCGGCGCTCGCGCTGGCGCCCGGCAACGAGGTGCTCGCCGCCCGCGCCCTGTCCCAGGCGATCGCGGCCGGCGACCGCACGCTCGCTTTGCAGGCGGCGCGCGTGCTCGACGCGGCCGGCAAGCTCGCGCCCGACGGGCGGCTGCTGCTGGTCGGCGAGGCTTTCCGCGCCAAACGGTGGAAGGAGGCGGCCGGCCAGATCGACCGGCTCGATCGCGACGAGGTCTTCTCGTTCATGACGCCGCTGCTGCGCGCCTGGCTGGCGCAGGGGAGCGGCAAGGGCGATCCCCTCGCGCTGCTCGGCGCCGCTTCCGGCAATGCGCTCGCGGCGACCTACGCCGCCGAGCACCGGCCGCTGCTGCTCATCGCCGGCGGCAAGGCGAAGGAGGGCGCGCTCGCGCTGGCGCCGTTGCTCGACGACAATTCGATCCGGTCGCAGCGGCTGCGCCTCGCCGCCGCCGCCATGCTCGCTCGCAAGGGCGCCCGCAAGGAAGCGCTGGCGCTGGTGCAGGGCGAGACCGAGGCGATGGCTGAAGCGCGCCGGCGGCTTGGGGCCGGCGAGCGGATCGGCGGCGAGATCGTGACCCCGGCGGCGGGCATGGCCGAGCTGCTCGGGCGCATGGCGGTCGATCTCAACGGCCAGGAAGTGCCGCAGCTGGCGCTGAGCTTCGCCCGCCTCGCCACCTTCCTCGCTCCCGAAAATGCCGAGGGCTGGCTGATCGCGGGCGACCTGCTCGCCGGGCAGGGCCGGCACGACGCGGCGCTGGCGGCGCTGGCCAAGGTGCCGCGCGACGACGTCTTCGCCGCCACCGCCGACGATCGCCGGATGACTGTGCTGGTCGAGGCGAACCGCCCCGACGAGGCGCTCGCCGAAGCCCGGCGGGCGACGGCGGACGGCCCCGCCACGATCGACAATTGGACCCGCTTGGGCGACATCCTCAATCAGACCCAGAACCACGCCGAAGCCGCTGCCGCTTATGCCAAGGCGCTGGATCTCGCCAAGGCCGGCAGCGAGGCGCAGCAGCCGTTATGGGCGCTGTGGCTGTTGCGGGGCAGCGCGCTCACCCAGGCCGGCGACTGGCCGCGCGGCAAGGCCGCGCTCGAGGAGGCGCGGCGGCTCGCGCCCGACCAGCCGGTGGTGCTAAACTTCCTCGGTTACTCGCAGCTCGAGCGGCGCGAGAATCTCGCCGAGGCGGAAAAATTGATCGGCGAGGCGAGCCGCCTCCAGCCCAACGATGCGGCGATTACCGATTCGCTGGGCTGGGCCCATTATGTCCGCGGCGACGTCCCCAAGGCGATCGAATTGCTCGAACGCGCGGCGCAGGGGCAGCCGGCCGATGCGGCGATCGCCGAGCATCTGGGCGACGCTTATTACAGCGCCGGCCGCCGCTACGAAGCGCGCTATGCCTGGCGGGCGGCGCTCCATTATGCGCAGGGCGCCGCCGCCGATCGGCTGCGCAGCAAGATCGATGCGGGGTTGAGGCCGGACCTCGCCGCTCCCTGATGGAGGAAATCGCTTACGCCAAGCTCAACCTCGCGCTCCGCGTGCGGGGACGGGCGGCGGACGGCTTCCACGATCTCGACACCTTGTTCGCCTTTGCCGAAGATGGCGATCGGCTGGCGGTGACCGAAGGCGATGGGATCAGCCTGTGCGTCACCGGCCCGTTCGCGGGCGATCTCGGCGACGGCGAGGACAATCTCGTGCTGCGGGCGGCCCGGGCCCTGGGCGGAGGCAGGCATGCGGCGCTGATTCTCGACAAGAGGTTGCCAGTCGCCGCGGGGATAGGCGGCGGCTCGGCGGATGCGGCGGCGGCGCTGAGGCTGCTGGTGCGCTGGTGGGGTCTCGGCGTCGCCGAGGCCGAGCTGGTTGCGCTGGCGCGGGGCCTCGGCGCCGACGTGCCGGCCTGCCTGGTCTCTCGCACCGTCCGCGGGACCGGGCGCGGTGACGTGCTCGAGCCGGTCGAGAGCGAATGGGCCGGAGCGCCTGTGCTGCTGGTCAATCCCGGCGTGCCGCTCTCGACGTCCCAAGTGTTCGGACGCTGGAAGGGGCTGGCCTCGGACGGCAATGATCTGCAGCCGCCCGCCCTCGAGCTGGCGCCGGTGATCGGAGAGGTGCTGGAGCGCCTCCGCGACCGGCCCGGGGCCGGCCTGGTGCGCATGTCCGGCTCGGGAGCAACCTGCTTCGGCCTGTTCGAATCCGAGGCGGCGCGCGACGCGGCGGACTCGGCGATCGCGGCCGCCCGGCCCGACTGGTGGCGGCTCGCCACCCGTCTTAGGTGACCCGCGCGTCCCGGTGCGGGACGGCCCCTCCGACCCCTTAACCATCGCAGCCCGCAGTCTTGCGTCGTGGCATGCTCCTTGCTGCAGGAACGGCGACGAGTCGAAACAGGGCCCGAGGGGGCTTGTGGACATTCGCACATGGTCCCGTCTCCGCGGCGCGCGGAGCCGGCGCCATGGCTCCCCTGAGAGCCGGCTGCTCCCGACCGGGCGGCCGGCTCTTTTTTGGGGCGACAAAGCCGCCACGCTGCGCCAAATCGCCCTATGTTCGACCTCACGCTCGACGGCGGTGCCGCCCGTCTGCGGCTCGATCGTCCCGCGGCCCGCAACGCCATCCCGGCGGACGGCTGGGCTGAGCTGGCACGACGTTGCGCCGAGGCGCTGTCGGCCGAGGCGCAGCTGATCGTGCTCGGCGGCGACCGCGACGCTTTTTGCGCCGGCGCCGACCTGGCGGACTTCCCGGCCTTCACGCGCGACCCGGCCGCAGTGACCGCGTTTCGCCGGGCGATGCGCACCGGCCTCGATGCTCTGCGCGACCTGCCGGTCGCCACCGTCGCCGCGATCGAGGGGCCCTGCTACGGCGCCGGCGTCGCCCTCGCCATGGCCTGCGACATCCGTCTGGCGGGAGAGGGGGCCCGCTTCGCGATCACGCCGGCGAAATTCGGCATTTCCTATCCGCAGGAGGACGTCGCCCGGCTGGTGGCGTTGGTGGGACCCGGCCAAGCCGCGCGGCTTCTGCTCGGGGCGGGCAGCATCGACGCTCAGGAGGCGGCGAGGATCGGCCTGGTCGAGCTCGCCGCGTCCGACCTGGGCGCCGCGCTCGGCGCCCTCAGCGAGGCGATTCTCGCCAATAGCGGCGACAGCATCGCCGTGCTCAAGCGGGGGATTCGGTACGCCGCCAAGGGGATCGAGCGGGACGACGAGCAGGACCGGCGTTTCGACGCTTTGTTCGGCTCGGACGGTTTTCGCGAGCGGCTGGCGGCCTTGCGCCGTGGCTGAGCGCCGCTTGCCTGCCCGGCGGCAATGCGGGAGAACCGGCGGATGAAGCGCCTTGCCGCTCTCTTCTTTCTGCTTTCGGCTTGCGGCGGTCCCACCGCGACCAAGGCCGACGACAGGATCGAGTGCGCGGTCGACGGAGCTGCCGCCTTCGCGCGCGTCTGCACGGTGGAGCGCATGGCCGGCGGCAGCGGCCTTGTCCTCACCATCCGCAGCCCCAGCGGCAGCTTCCGGCGGCTGGTGTCGACCGCCGACGGCCGCGGCGTGATGGCCGCCGACGGCGCCGAAGCCGCGACGTTGAAGGTGATCGGCAGGGACCTCGTCGAAGTGTCGATCGGAACCGACCGCTACCGCCTGCCGGCGCGAGTGCGATGAGCCGCTTCATCCTCACCGCCGCCGAGATGCGCGCAGCGGAGGCCGCGGCCATCGCGGCGGGAACGCCTGCCCGGCGGCTCATGGAACGGGCTGGGGCGGGGGCCGCTGAGGCGATCTGGCGGTTCGCCGGGCCGCTGCCGGCCCTGATTCTGTGCGGGCCGGGCAATAATGGCGGCGACGGCTATGTCGTCGCCCGGCGCCTCGCCGAGCGCGGCAGCGCGGTTCGGGTCGCCGCCTCGGCCGAGCCGAGGGGGCCGGACGCGCAGGCCGCCCGCGCGGCCTGGGGCGGGCCGGTGGAGAGCCTCGCCGAGGCAGCTTCGGCCCCGCTGCTGGTCGACGCCCTGTTCGGCACCGGCCTCGCCCGGCCGCTCGACGAAGGGCTGTCGGAGCGCCTCTGCGCCCTCGCCGGGGCGGCGCGGGTGCAGGTCGCGATCGACCTGCCAAGCGGCGTCGCCACCGACGACGGCCATATCCT
Source organism: Allosphingosinicella sp. (assembly GCA_036378975.1). Taxonomy (GTDB): domain Bacteria; phylum Pseudomonadota; class Alphaproteobacteria; order Sphingomonadales; family Sphingomonadaceae; genus Allosphingosinicella. The sequence goes on from DASUVK010000076.1 coordinate 12,716, forward strand.
CTCGCCGGTCCCCGATTTCGACCTCACCGTCACCTTCGCGACGCTCAAGCCCTCGCACCGGCTCCAGCCGGCGGCGCGGCACATGGGGCGGATCGCCATCGCCGACATCGGCCTAGCCGCGGAGAGCCGGCTCCACGAAGTCGCCGCGCCTCGCCTCGCCGCTCCCGGGCCCGACGACCACAAATATCGTCGCGGCTATGTCGCCGTGGTCGCGGGCCGGATGCCGGGCGCCGCGGCGCTGGCCGCCGACGCCGCGTTGCGCGGCGGCGCAGGCTATGTCCGGCTCATCGCCCGCGCGCCGGTCGCCGGGACGGCGCGCGCCGTCGTGCAGGGCGGCGGCGTGGAGATCCTCGAGGATGGCCGCGTCGGGGCGGTGGCGGCGGGACCGGGGCTCGGCACCGGCGAGGCCGAAGCGGACCTTCTCGATCTCGTTATCGCCGCCGGCCTTCCCGCGGTCCTGGACGCCGACGCCCTCACCCTTCTCGCCAAGGCCGGGCTCGATCGGCTCCACCGGGCGACCAGCCTGCCGATCCTGACGCCGCATGCTGGCGAGTTCGCCCGGCTGTTCCCGGATATTCCCGGCAGCAAGGTCGACCAGGCGCGGACCGCCGCGGCGCAAGCGCGGGCGGTGATCGTCTGCAAGGGCGCGGATACGGTGATCGCCGCGCCCGACGGCCGCGCCGCCATCGCCGCGCCGCCGGCCTGGCTCGCCACCGCCGGCACCGGCGACGTGCTGACCGGGCTGATCGCGGCGATGCGGGCGCGAGGGCTGGACGCCTTCGAAGCCGCTTGCGCCGGCGTGTGGCTGCAGGGCCGCGCCGCCGAGCTGGCCGGGCCCGGGCTCGTCGCCGACGATCTGCTGACCTGTCTCCCCGCCGCCCTCGTCGAATGCCTGTGAACGAAGGCGACTTAATCGTTCGCCTCGCCGGTCGCGGCGACGGCGTCGGTCAGAGCGGCCGTTTCTATCCGCTGACGGCGCCCGGGGACGTCCTCCTTCCGACCGGCGAGATCGTGCCGGGACCGCACCACCCGGCGCCGCCCTGCCGCCACTTCCCCGAATGCGGCGGCTGCCAGCTGCAGCATGTCGACGACGAGGCATATGCCGGCTTCCTGCGCGACCGCATCGCCTCGGCGCTGACCGCGCAAGGCGTGACGGTCCCCGACATCCTCCCCGCCCACATCTCGCCGCCCAACAGCCGCCGCCGCGCCTCGCTGAGGGCGGAGCGGGGCGGTGCGCTCGGCTTCAACGCCGCGGCCAGCCACCGCGTCGTCGATATGCGGGAATGCCACATATTGCGGCCGGAGCTGTTCGCTATGGTCGCGCCGCTGCGGGTGCTGCTGCGGGCCCTGAAGCCGGCAGCGAACGCAAGCCTGCGCCTGACGCTCGCCGATCAGGGCGTCGATCTGTTGCTCGAAAAGGTCGAGGTGGAAGGCCTGGCCGCGGCCGAGGCGCTCACCAGTTTCGCGCGCGAGCATCGCCTCGCCCGTCTCGCGCTCGACGACGGCTATGGCGCGCAGACGCGGTGGGAGCCCGAGCCGGTCACGGTCACGCTCGGCGGCGTGCCGGTGCCACTGCCGCACGGCGCCTTCCTGCAGGCGACGGCGGAAGGGGAGGCGGCTCTGGTCGGGGCGGTGCGCCGGGTGATGGGCGACGCTCGGATCGTCGCCGACCTGTTCGCCGGTCTCGGCACGTTCGCTCTGTCCCTCGACCGCCGCGTGCTCGCCGTCGAAGGCGCCCGTGACGCGGCGCTCGCCCTCAAGGCGGCGGCCGCACGGGCGCAGCGGCCGGTCCTCGTCGATCATCGCGACCTCTTCCGCCGTCCGCTCGAACCGGCCGAGCTGGATCGCTTCGGGGCGGTGCTGCTCGATCCGCCGCGCGCCGGGGCAAAGGAACAGGCGGCCCTGCTCGGCCGTTCGACGGTGCCGCGGCTGGCCTACGTGTCGTGCAACCCGTCGACCTTCGCCCGGGACGCCGCCGCGCTCGTTCAGGGCGGCTATCGCCTCGACTGGGTCGAACCGGTCGGCCAGTTCCGCTGGTCGACCCAGATCGAGCTGGTCGGGGCGTTCAGACGCTGAGGTAGGCGCAAATCATCCGGATCGCCTGAATGGTTAGGCCGATCAGGGCCAGCGACGACAATGCCCACAGGATGAAGCGGTAGGCGACGATGTTGACCGTCGTCTGCACCAGGCTGTGCAGCACCCTGAGGCCGACATAGGCCCAGGCGAGGATCGTGCTGTAGCCGCCGTCCCCGTCGCCGATCGCCAGCGTCAGTGCGATCGCGTAGAACAGGGTCGGCTGCTCGACGAGGTGCATGTAATTATGCGCCTTCCAGTTGACCTCGTCCTCGATCACGCCCTCCAGCGCGACGCCGCCCCGGCCGCCGACGCGGCCCTTGAGCGAGATGCCCTTGCGGCGCATCGCCGCGAAACGGGTCGCCATCATCCAGATCATGATCAGCAGCGTCCAGGCGACGAGTGCGACGATCGGCGCGAGAATGGGACTGTACATGCTTTCGACCTCCCCCTTTTGGCGGAGGCAGAGTGGCGCTAGCCGGCGCGGGAGTCAAAGCGCGCTTTAGTGGCTGAAAAAGTGCGGCCGCGCGGAGGCTGATCAGTCGAACAGCTTCGCGAACCGGCGCTCGGCGCGGCCCTTCCAGTGGCCGCGATGATAGGCGTCCGACGCCAGCAAGGGCAGCACGCTGGTCGCTTCGGCGAACACCATCTGCTCCATCGCCGTCGAGACCTTGCCCCAACTCGCCGCCTCCTGGAGCGTCGAGGAGGAGCAGGCACCGTCGCGGACGTCGGCGACGGTGATCTGAACCGCATATTTGTGCACCTCGACGTCGTCGTGGCCGAGGATCTCGGCGCAGACCACGATGTCCTGCGTGAAGTTCTTGGGGACGCCGCCGCCGATCATCAGCAGGCCGGTGGTGCCTGCCTCGATCTTGAGATGGGTGAGCTCGCGGAAGTCGGCGATCGCGTCGAGGACCAGATAGGGCCTGCCGGCCTTCATCGCGTCGACCTGGTGTTTGACGAGGCCGAAGCCGGCCGAGCTGTCGACGAAAGCCGGGCAGAAGATCGGCACGTCATGCTCGTAGGCGAGCTTGACGAGGCTGTTCTCCTTCTTGCCGTGGGTCGTCAGCCACTTGCCCATCTCGCGAATGAACGCCCGCGAGGAATAGGGCTTGGGCTCGAGGCTGTCGGCGATGTCGCCGATCGTATGATCGGTCTCCTGCAACTTCTCTTCGTCGATATAGGTATCGTAGATGCGGTCGATATAGAGCGAACGCAAAGTGTCGTCGTCAGGGATTTCAAGCGCTTGATAGTGCTTGTGGCCAAGCGCTTCGAAGAAATCCATGTCGACGATGGTGGCGCCGGTGGCGACGATCGCGTCGACCATGTTGTTGCGCACCAGCTCGGCATAAAGGTCCATGCAGCCACCGGCCGAGGTCGAACCGGCGATGACCAGGATCACCGAGCAGCTCCTGTCGGCGAGCATGGTGTTGTAGATGTCCGCGGCGCGGCCGAGGTCGCGGCTGGTGAAGCTCATCTTCTTCATCGCGTCGACGATCGGCCGCGCATCGAAGCTTTTGATGTCGATATGCTCGACGACGTTCGACAGCAGCTCCGCCTTGCGCGTGTCGTTGCGGGGGGCTTGGGTGTTCACTTCGATCTCCATATCCATCGTGGCCCCAGCGAAGGCTGGGGCCCCAGGGAAATTTCTCGCTGGGATGCCAGCCTGCGCCGGCATGACGATCTACCTACAAAGTGACGACGTGCGACGGGACGTCCCGTTCCTCCGCTCCGCCGTACAAAGTCGCCATCGGCTCGTCGCCCGCCTCGTACCTGGCCACCGTGCCGAAGCCGTTGAAGCCGGTCCGCATCGCGCAGCCATAAGCGCCGAGCATGCCGATCTCGATATAATCGCCCGGGCCGACGTCGGCCGGCAGCAGGAACGGGCCGGCCATATGGTCGAGGTCGTCGCAGGTCGGCCCGTAGAAGCTGAACGCCAGGTCGCGGGCGTCCGATTCCTCCTCGCGGACCAGCTTCACCGGGAAGCGCCAGCCGATATGCGCGGCATCGAACAAAGCCCCATAGGCGCCATCGTTGATATAGAGCTGGTCGCCGCGGCGCTTCTCGACGCGGACGAGCAGGCTCGCATATTCGGCGCACAGGGCCCGGCCCGGCTCGCACCAGAGCTCGGCCGAATAAGAGATGGGCAGGCTCTCGAAAGCGCGCGAGATGACGTCGAAATAGGCTTCGAGCGGCGGCGGTTCCATGCCCGGATAGACCGACGGGAAGCCGCCGCCGACGTCGACGATGTCGACGGTGACCGCCGCCTCGACGATCGCCGCGCGCACCCGCTCCATCGCCTCGTAATAAGCGGCGGGTGTCATCGCCTGGCTGCCGACGTGGAAGCAGATGCCGAGCGCGTCGGCGGCCTGGCGGGTGGCGAAGAGCAGGGCCTTCATTTCGTCAGGCTCGGCGCCGAACTTGGACGCCAGGCTGAGCTTGGCATGGTCCGAAGAGACTCGGATGCGCACGCACAGATTGAGGTCGCTGGCGCCGTCGGTGGCGCGGACGATCTTGTCGAGCTCCTCCATCGTGTCGAGCGAGAAGGTGCGCACGCCCAGCCCATAGGCTTCGGCGATCGCCTCCTCGGCCTTGACCGGGTGCATGAAGCATTGGACCGCGCCGGGCAGGGTCTCGGCGACGAGGCGCACCTCGGCGATCGAGGCGACGTCGTAATGCGTCACCCCGCTCTCCCAGAGGATGCGGAGCAGATCGGGCGAGGGGTTCGCTTTCACCGCATAGAGCGACCGGCCCGGAAACTTCTCGATGAAGAAACGGGCGGCGCGCATTGCGGCGTGCGGACGAAGGAGCGTGACCGGCTGGACCGGTCGCAGGGCGGTCGCTAGCCCCAGCGCGCTATGATGATTGTGCAACTCAAGGGACCTCCAAAGGCGGTAGTTGACGACGAAGCTGCCTTGCGGTTGTTGGAAGTCCCCATGGGGCAGCGGGGGCGGATATATGGTCGCCGCCCCCTCCTGTAAAGAGTTGCTTTTTCCCTCGTGAAACCAGAGGTTTGCATGACAGAGAGAAGGCCTACGGCGGAGGGTGTCGCCGCTGCGGCGAAGCGTGTGGCGCCGCATGTCGTCCGGACGCCGCTGCTGCCGCTGGAATGGGAGGGCGTGCGGCTGTGGGTCAAGCCCGAATGCCTGCAGGAGGGCGGCAGCTTCAAGCTCAGGGGCGCGACCAACCGGCTGCTGCTGCTCGACGAAGCGGAGCGCGGGCGCGGCGTCGTCGCGTTCAGCTCCGGCAACCACGCTCTGGGGGTGGCCATCGCGGCTCGGCGCCTCGGCATCGCCGCCACCATCGTCATGCCGTCCGACGCGCCGGCGGTGAAGCGCGATGCGACCCTCGCCGCCGGCGCGCAGATCGTCGCCTATGATCGCGCGACCGAGAGCCGGGAAACCATCGCCGCCCGCCTCGCCGAAGCCCGGGGCGCGACCCTGGTGCCCTCGTTCGACGATGTCGACGTCATCGAGGGGCAGGGCAGCGTCGGCATCGAGATCGCCGCGCAGCTCGGGGCCGCGCCGGACCGGGTGCTGGTCCCGTGCGGCGGCGGCGGCCTTTCCGCCGGCATCGCCCTGGCGGTGCCGGGCGCCGAAATCGTGACGGTCGAGCCGAAGGGCTGGGACGACATGGCGCGCTCCCTCGCGGCCGGCGCGCCGCTGCCGGTCGAAGAGCCGGCGCCGCCTACACGCTGCGACGCCCTCCAGACCAAATTGGTGTCGCCGCTCACGCTCGGCGCGCTTCGCGACACGGGCGCCCGCGGGATTGCGGTGACCGAGGCTCAGATCGAGGCCGCGATGGCTCTGGCCGCGCGCCGGCTGCGCATCGTCGTGGAGCCGGGCGGCGCGGTCGCGCTGGCGGCCTTGCTGGGTGGGAAGGCGGGGCAGGCGACGGGGCGGACCGTGATCGTCGTATCGGGCGGCAATGTCGACCCTGCGCTCTACGCCGGGATCCTCGCGGGCCGGGCGGCGCGGACGGCGCGATAGTCGGCGGGCTCGATCCGCGCCGGCGAGACGGCCTCGACCTCGCGGGTCAGCGCCTCCAGCTGAAGTGCCAGCGTCCTCAGCTCGGCGGCGAAGACCTCGCCGTCATGTCCCGGGCGCGCCAGCGCCGCGGCGTCGAGCAGGGTGTCGAGCATCATCGACAGGCTCGGCAGGATCGTCTCCTCGATCCGCTCGAAAGCCTCGTCCAGCTGCCTTTGCGAGTCGCCATTCGGCATGCGGCTGAAGCTATTCCTCCCGCTTTAACCATTCGTAAAAGCCCGCCCCTATTTTCTCCCGGTTTTGGATGGCAAAAGCGGAGGCGATGTACATGATCGCCGTCACCGCTCTGTCGCTCGCCGTTCTCGCCAGCTTCGCGCTGGTCGGGGGCGGGCTGTACCTGCTGGTGAAGCGCAGGGAGCGCAAGCAGGGCCTGCTGATGCTGATCGCGGCGCTGGTGCTCTTCGCCAACGTGCTGATCTGGTCACTGTGAGCGCCGCTTTGCCTCTCGCGGCGGCCGCCCTGCTGGTCCAGGGGGACTGGGGCTGGCGCTGCGAGGCGAAGGTCTCGCTGGGGGCTTATCAGGGCTCGGTGTGGCGCGATTACGCCAAATGGCCCGATCCTTCGCCCTATCACATGAAAGTCGAGCTTGCGGACCCCGAGAAACGCCACACGCTGCGCTGGGCCGTCGATCCGCGTCCCGAAGGACGGCCTCCACGGAAACGGCGCTCCTGGCCCGATCCCCGCCCGCCGGCCGATGCCTTCCGCAGCGGCCCCGGCTTCGTCGCCATCGACTTCAGATGGGACGCCCCTGCGGTGGGACCGATCTGGGCGCATTATTGGGGCGACGGCGCCTATGCGGGGGCGCAGAGGCTGATGACCGCGAGCGACGCGACGCGCCGGATCGGCAATCTGCCCGCTTTCGCCCTCAGCACCACCATCGCCCGCGACCTGGTCCCCGCACTCGCTTCCGCGCGGACCTGGACCGTCGTTGCGACCGACGCGACCGGCCGGCAGCTAAGCTCGGAGACGTTCGAGGTTCCGGCCTGGCAGGAGGCCGAGGCTGAATTTCGCCGGGCCCGGGCGAGCCTCGATGCGGTCGAGCCGCGCTACCGCAGCGGTGCCGGGCCGCAGGAGGGGGACGAAGCGGCCTGCTATGAGCATGAGGACCCGGCCGCCATCATCTAGCTCAGCGTATCGGGCAGCTAGGGTCGAGCCGGAAGTCCAGATACTGGTCCACTGCCTTCATCAGCTGCGGCATCTCGTTGACGAAGAAATGATTCGCGCCGGGGATGGTCGAATGATGGATGGTGATATGCTTTTGCGTCCTCAGCTTGTCGACCAGCTTCTGGACCGCATTCGGGGTCACCACCTCGTCGCCTTCGCCCTGAATGATGATGCCGGAGGCAGGGCAGGGGGCGAGGAAGGTGAAATCGTACATGTTGGCGGGCGGCGCGATCGAGATGAAGCCGCGCACCTCGGGCCGGCGCATCAGCAATTGCATGCCGATCCAGGCGCCGAAGCTGAAGCCGGCGATCCAGGTCGTCTCCGCCTCGGGGTGGATCTGCTGCACCCAATCGAGCGCGCTGGCGGCATCGGAAAGCTCGCCGATGCCGTTGTCGAATACGCCCTGCGATTTGCCGACGCCGCGGAAGTTGAAGCGTAGAGTCGCGAAGCCGCGCCGGACGAAGGTCTTGTAGAGCGCCTGGACGATGGCGTTGTTCATCGTGCCCCCACCTTGCGGGTGCGGGTGGAGGATCAAGGCGACCGGGGCGCGGGGCCGGGGCCCCGGGTTGAATCGCCCCTCGAGACGGCCCTCGGGGCCGGGAAAGATGACTTCGGGCATTGCACCTGTGCTTGGATGCCGACAAAGGAAAGCGCGCGGGTGAACCGCACGCGGCGGCGCCCTATATAGGGAAGCGCCGCCTTTCTGCAATTTGAAAGGACCCGCTCGGAAGTGGCCGGCCGAATCTAT
>DASUVK010000077.1:0-16552 GCA_036378975.1 Allosphingosinicella sp.
GGAGCGTCCTAGCGCACCGCATGGCCGCAAAGCGCCAGACTCGGTCATTAGAGAGTGGCCGCGGCGATCCTGAAAGCTGCCAATCGCGCTCCACGAGCTGGCCGTCCGTTGTTGAGACGCCGGAGTAAGCGGATCTTTGGGAAGCGCTTAGGTGCGATCCTCGTCGCGCTATCGCGATCTCTGCCTCGGAAGCATCTGCGAGCCGCCTTCGACGGTCCCGGCCGAACGGCCATCGACGGGCCGTTCGCCGACGCCCGCGAGCTGGTCGCCGGCTTCTGGATCTAGGAGGTCGAGGACGGACGCGATTATTGGGTCTTGCCGTGCTGCGAGAACGTCTCGGCTGCATCTCGTAGCGCATGGCGCTGCGTGGTGTCGAAGACTTGGAACTCTTCGAGCAAGCAGCCTACAAGCTGTCGCGCTCGATCGGACAAGCCTGCCGAAAGGGGACACGTACTTTTTCGCGAAAAAGTACGTGTCCCCGCCACGCCGGGTTTGCCGTGCCAGGCACGTGCCTGCCACCGCAATCGCGGTCAGGAGGCGTTCATGGATTTGGTCCATTTTGGAGGGGCTTAGGAACCCGGGGCGGAGTGGACAGGTTGAGAGGGACCATGAGCAGAGGCTTGAACCCGTCGCGCTACCGGAGAGCTTCGGTCCGGGCATCCTGCCTCGTGGCGCCGCTGGCCCTTTCCGCCTGCGCCCCCGCCTCCGCGCCGCCGGATAGCGGCCATTCTGCCGCCGCCGCGGACTCGGCACCGGCTGCGGAGACGGTCCTCTACTTTCCGCGGCAAGCGAAGCGCGGCCTGGCCATGCAGGCCGCTTTCACAGGACGCCTCGGGATCCGCAACGGATGCCTCGTCCTCGGCGACCCCGATGGGGAGACGATCGTCTGGAACGAGAGCGCGCGGCTCGGCGCCGACGGCAGGAGCGTCACCGACACCCGCACAGGTGAAACCGCCCGCGTCGGCGAGCGGATTCGGCTGGGCGGGGGAAAGGTCATGCTCGACCAATGGGGCCGCGGAAACCTGGCGCAGCCCTTCCCCGACCAATGTTCCCCGGACGTCATCGTCGTCGGCGAGGGCTTCCGCAAGATGGAGGAATGACCGGTGAGATCGGCCCGGATCGCTTACTTCACGTGCCTTGCGCTGTTCGCTTCGCCGATCCCGGCGCAAGCCCCGCAGACCGGTCAGCCCGATTGGCTCTTTATCGCTCGGGCGCGATCGCAGCAGGAAGGTATACCGCTCGGCGAAGCCGTCCGCCGCATCAAGATGCAGGACCGGATCGTCGCGCTTCAGGAGCGGCTTCTCGAACGTTATCCCGAGGATTTCGGCGGGATCGTCATCAACAGCAGCCAGAGCCGCTACGGCTACCGCGCCTTGTTCAAGCGCGGCGGGCAGGGCAGGCTGGCGCAGGCTTCCGGCGACGCGGAGCTGGCGGGCGCGGGGACGGAGGCCGAAGCGGCAAGGTCGCTGCAGGAACTGGCAGCCGCCCACCAGTCGGTCGTCGGCAAGCTGAAAGCGGCGGGGATTCCCGCCGGCGTCGGCATCGACATCGAGGCGAACGGGCTCGAGCTCATCACGCCCGATCCCGCGCGCGTCGCGGCGCTTAACCTTCCCGACTTCGTAAGGATCGAGAAGGGCTCGCCCGGCATTACTTTCCAGGCGGCGATCCGCGGCGGCAGGCCCGTCGAGGGGACACTGCCCAACGGCAATGCCGGCGCCTGCACCACTGGATTTGCGGTGCTGGACTATACCGGGCGGCGCGGCATCACGGCAGCCGGCCACTGCCCGGAAGACCTGGAGGAGCTTAGCGGTGCCAGTCTCGGGCCGAGGATCGCCGAGGTCGTAACCCTCACGACCGGCAAGGATCTGCAATGGCATAGCAGCACGTCCAACACCTATCCGAACGAGATCTCGGCCGGGCCGAACATCGTCAAGATCACCAACGTGCTCGGACGCTCGCTCATGTACCCGGCCCAGACTCAGGTGTGCATCGTGCGTCGCACCGGCGACGTGCCGTGCGGCACGATCTATTCGATCAACTATGTCGACACCGCCAGCGGCCATGGCCCCTTCGTCGGCGTGCGCCCCCCGACCACCTTGGTCATGACCTATTCCGGGGACAGCGGAGGGCCCTGGTTCTACGGCAACAACGCTTTCGGGAGCCATGTCGGCCTGAGCGGCGAGGGCATCTCGATGTTCATGGCCGCGGACCAGTTCAGCGCCTTGTCCATCTACGTGGCGAAGAATTAGGCTGTATCGACATTCAGCGCGGGGTCGACGCCGCTTGACCCCTCTCCCGCCCTTTGCGGGAGAGGGAGGGGCCCGCGAAGCGGGAGGGTGAGGGTCTGTACACCGAACTCGGCAAGACCCTCACCTCCCACCGCTTTGCGGTGGGCCCCTCCTCTCCCGCAAAGAGCGGGAGAGGGAAGAGAGTGCGCGAACCTTTGAATGTCGATTCAGCCTAGATCATCGTGCGCTAAATCCGCCTCATCTCGTCATGCCGGTCCCGGATCAGGTCCGGGATGACCCGGCATCCACCTTCTTTTCGGACACACCCGGGAAGAAGTTGGACCCCGGGTCAAGCCCGGGACGACGATTCAGGTTTTGCGCACGCCGCTCCAGATCGGCGCCCGCTTGCCGGAAGGCCGACCCTAGCCTCCGGCCGCCATCGCCGCTAGCAAGCAAGCCATGACGGCCAATGCCGACCGCCCCACCGCCCTGCTTGCCTCCCCCGCCGAGGCGGCGCAGGCGGCCGAGGTCATGCTTCGCGACGCCTATCACTTCGTGCCGCTCGACGAAGCGGAGCAAATGATCGCGCTGGGCGGGGACGGCTTTCTCCTCCAGACTCTCCACGACATGCTGAACCTGGGCCGGATCCTGCCGATCTTCGGCATGAACCGCGGCACGGTCGGCTTCCTGATGAACGAGTGGCGGATCGACGGCCTGCGCGAGCGGGTCAACAACGCCAAGGCGGTGTCGGTGGCGCCGCTCAGGATGGACGCGGTGACGGTCAAGGGCGAGAAGGTCACCAGCCCGGCGATCAACGAAGTCTCGCTGCTGCGCGAGACGCGGCAGACGGCGCATATCGAGGTTTCGGTCAACGGCCGCACGGTGCTGCCCGAACTGGTCTGCGACGGCGTGATGGTGGCGACGCCGGCCGGCTCGACCGCCTATAATTTCTCGGCGCAGGGGCCGATCCTGCCTTTGGGCGCCAATCTCGTCGCCCTGACCCCGATCAGCCCGTTCCGGCCGCGGCGGTGGAAGGGCGCGCTCGTCCCCGACGACCTGACGATCTGCCTGCGCGTGCTCGACGCGGAGAAACGGCCGGTCTCCGCGGTCGCCGACCAGCGCGAGGTGCGCGACGTCGCCACGGTCGAGGTGTGCGTCGACCGGGCGCAGGCGCTGACCTTGCTGTTCGACCCCGAGCACGCGCTCGACGAGCGCATCTCGATGGAGCAGTTCGCGGCTTGAGAAAGCGGCGCGCAAGCGCTTGCAGTTTCACGAATCATCCTGATATAGGCGCGCCTCGCCCGAGAGGCTGCTCCCCGGTAGCTCAGCGGTAGAGCAACCGGCTGTTAACCGGTTGGCCGATGGTTCGAATCCGTCCCGGGGAGCCACTCCTTCGCCTGGCTCAGCGCCGTTTCCTGCCCTTCGCCCTGGGCAGCGGCTGCATCACCTTGTCGAGGACGATGCGCGCCGCGCGGCGGCCGATCTGCTCGCCGGCCTCGTTTGAGAAGCGGTAGTGGACGCCGCCATAAATGCGCGAATCGGACACTTCCTGCGCCCATTCGTCCCAGCTCGGCAGCGCCTGCACCACCGACGTCGGGATCGCCTGCGACATGATCCGCACGCCGCTGGCCGGCCGGTTGCCGGTCTCGGCCGTCATCACCTCGGCGATCGCCGCGGCGACGGTGCAATGGCCGCACGGATATTCGGAGAAATTGGGGGTCGGCAGCAGCGGCAGCCAGGCCGGATCCGCCTGGGTGGCGTCGTTGCCGTCGGCCGCGCCGTTGCGGATCGCGGTGATCGGGCGCCAGAAATTGTAATGCTGCTTGGCCACCACCATCGCCGTGGCGGCATCGTCGAACGCCATCTGGTAGACCGCGAACATCCGCGCATTCTGGACCGGGGTCCGGCCCGGCGCGTCGGCAACCTGGCGCATCGTCGGCATCGTGTCGAACGCCTGTCGGTAACGCGCCACCAGCGTCTGGTAGGGAGTCCGATCGGTGCTTGCCCGAGCGCCGAGGCGGCGCACCTCGTCATAGTCGCGGGCCCAGCGTTCGCTGTTCAGCGCGACCGGCGGCGGCGGGCGCAGCGCTTCGGCGCTGGGAATCGCCCAGGGGCGGAAGGCCGCCCAGTGCGGCTCGAGCGACGGCAGCGACGCTCCGATCCACTCGCCGGGCGTGGTGCGCGGTCGGTAGGGTTCCTGCGGAACCGCCGGATCGATGCCGCCCGCTTCGATCGCCGCGGCTGCCGCTTTCTCGCCGATCGCACGGCCGGCCTCGCGGGCGCGCGCGTCCCTGATACCCTCCATGGCGAGCGCGTAGCTGTCGTCGAGCGCGGTCTTCTGGGCCGGATGATGGTGGACGAGCACCTTGTACGCCGCCGTCGCCGCCGCCGCATCCTGCGACGCGGTCCCGTCCGCGGGGTCGAAACCGAGATAGGATTGGTAGCGCCGGTCGATCGCGTTCAGCGCTTCGAACATGGCCAGAGCGGCGCGGGTGCTGGCGCGCATCTGCTCGGGCGGCTGCGAGGGCGCCGCCTGCGCGGCGGCGTTGAGACGGCCGGCGAGGTCCATCCACTCGCAGACCGTGTCGGCCGAGGCCGGTGCCGCGGAGGTCAGCGCCGCCGCAGCGGCGACAGCCAGATAGGAAACACGCATCATTCTCTCTCCTTTTCACGATTGATAGGCGGATCGGATTTTCGGCGCGGGGCGGCCGAAGGCGGCGCTGAAGCGCACCCGGAGCAGCCAGAAGACCATCGCCGCCAGCACCGCGAAAGGCGGCACGAACCAGATGGCGAGACCGCGCCAGGCGGCGGGGAATTCGTCCTGCTGGCCGAGGAAGAAGGAGAAAGCGGCGATCGCCAGCGCGGCGCACATCCGCCACAGATGGCGGGCGATGCGCTGATGCCGCGCCAGCCGGCCGCGCAGGATGAAGTTGAGGTCGAGCGCCGCCGCCAAAGCGGCGAGGATGGCGAACGGATAATGGGCCGCCGCCGGCAGCGAGTCGAAGCGGCCGTTCGGGCTGGCCGACGCCATCAGGCCGAACGCCAGCATCGCCGCCGCGCAACCCAGGGCGACCGCCAGGCCGGCGCGCTCGAAGCCGCCGCTCAGGCCGTCGCGCCGCCGCGCCGTCGCCCAGGACGTCGCCACCAGGTAGCAGGTGAACAGGCCGATCACCGCGGTGCCGCGCTCCGGCACGGCGGCGGCGATCGCCGCGCCGGTCCCGGCCATCGCCAGCATCGCCGCGAAGAAAACGGTGCCGGCTCTGGCGTGGAGCCGCCCGCCCTTGCGCACCGACAAAGCGCCCGCGCCGGCGAGCAGCGCGGCGCTGCCGGCGACGACGTGGAAGAGGATGAAAGCGCTCATGAATTTTGCCCTTGGCTTATCTCTGTATTGGAGTATTACATGAGCAACACACCTTGCCCATGATTTGGGAGACCAAAGAGATGATCGCGGGTTGCATCGACAAAATGCGGCAAGGCGCCTGCGCCGGCTGCGAGCGGCGGGACGCCTGCGCCCACCTGCTCCCCGAGGCGCTGGCCTTGATGTTCGGGCAAAGGCGTTCGCAGGCGCGCCGGCCGGAGAAGCGGGCCGCGCCGGCCGGCAACCCCTTCTTCTCGTTCCTGAGCGAGGTCGCCAAGGCGGTCGAGGCCAGAGCCGGCGAACGCAAGGCGGCGCCGCAGCCGAGTCGCTTCCGCGCCGAGGTCGAGCGGCGGCTCGAGCCTTTGCTCGCCTCGGGCGACGTCGGCATCGACCGGGTCGCGCGCGATCTCGGCTACAGTCGGCAGACCCTCTACCGGCGGCTGAAGGCGGAAGGGATCACCTACGAGCAATTGCTCGACCGGCTGCGCCGCCGCCTCGCCTTGCGGCTCGTGCGCGAGCAGGGCCTGCCGGTGAAGGAGGCGGCCTATCGGCTCGGCTTCTCCGACCCGGCCGCTTTCTCGCGCGCGTTCAAGCGCTGGACCGGTTCCAGCCCAAGCGGGATGCGCACCCGCCATTAGCCCCCTCGGCTCGCCGGCGTCCGACTGAGCGGCTTGCCCTCGCGTCCGGCGCGCCCGACAAGCAGGGCGTGGACAAAGCGCCCCTTCTCGAGCTCAACGGCATCACCAAGCGGCACGACGGCCGCGCCGCTCTGGCGGATGTGCATCTCGCCGTGCCGGCCGGAACCTTGCTGGTTCTGGTCGGCCCTTCCGGCTCGGGCAAGACGACGCTGCTCAAGACGATCAACCGGCTCGTCGAGCCCGACCAGGGATCGGTGAGCCTCGCCGGCGAGGACGTCCGCGCGATCCCGGCGGCGGCGCTGCGGCGTCGGATCGGCTATGTCTTCCAGGGAATCGGCCTGTTCCCGCACATGGACGTCGCCGAAAATATCGCGATCGTGCCGCGGCTGACCGGCGTCGGCGCGGCGGAGCGGCACGAACGGGCGCTGGAGCTGCTCGATCTGGTGGCGCTGCCGCGCGATTTTGCCGCGCGCCGTCCCGCCGCCCTGTCCGGCGGTCAGGCGCAACGGGTCGGCGTCGCCCGCGCCCTCGCCGCCCGGCCTTCGCTGATGCTGATGGACGAGCCGTTCGGCGCGCTCGATCCGGTGACCCGCGACGAGCTCGGCCGCGCCTATCGCTCGCTCCACGAAAGCCTCGGCCTGACCACGATCATGGTCACCCACGACATGACCGAGGCGCTGCTGCTGGCCGACCGCATCGTCGTGCTGATCGACGGCCGCGTCCGCGCCGACGGTGCGCCCGGGTCCATGCTGCACGGCGATGCCGACCCGCAGGTGCGGGCGCTGATCGACGTGCCGCGACGCCAGGCCGAGCGGCTCGCGGCGCTGGAGCGCGGGACATGAGGGGCGCCGCCGCCGACGCCCTCGCCGCGCTGCCGGAGCTGGCGCGGGCGCACCTCCTGCTGAGCGGCTCGGCGATCGGCATCGCCGTCCTCGTCGGGCTCCCGCTCGCTTTGTGGGCCGCCGGCCACCGCCGCGCCCGCATCCCCCTCCTCGCCTTCGTCGGGCTGGTCCAGACCGTGCCCGCGCTGGCGCTGCTCGCCCTCTTCTACCCTTTGCTGCTGCTGATCGGCGCGGCGACGCACCTCGCCCTGCCGGCCCTGGGCTTCCTGCCGGCCCTGATCGCGCTCAGCCTCTACGCGCTGCTGCCGATCGTGAGGAACGGGGTCGCCGCGCGCGAGGGGCTCGATCCGAGCGTGATCGAGGCGGCGGACGGGGTCGGCATGACCCGGGGCCAGCGCCTCCGGCTGGTCGAGCTGCCGCTCGGCGCGCCGGTGCTGCTCGCCGGCATCCGCACCGCCGCGGTGTGGACGATCGGCGCGGCGACGCTGGCGACGACGGTCGGCCAGCCCAGTCTCGGCAGCCTCATCTTCTCGGGCCTGCAGACCGAGAATTGGATGCGGGTGCTGGTCGGCTGCGCGGCGGCGGCCCTGCTGGCGCTCGCCGCCGACGGGCTGCTCGCCCTGGTCGAGACCGGGCTCGCCCGCCGGTCCGCCTGGCGAGTGCGGATCGGCCTCGGGCTGCTGGCGGCGGCCCTCGCCATAACCCTGGTCCAGCCCGGACGGGGATCGCCCGACCGGACGATCGTCATCGGCGCCAAGAATTTCTCCGAGCAATATATCCTCGCCGCCGCCATCGCCGACCGGCTCGAAGCGGCCGGCTACCGCACCGAGCTGCGCGAGGATCTCGGCTCGGCGGTGGCCTACCGGGCGGTCGCGGCCGGCGATATCGACGTCTATGTCGATTATAGCGGGACTTTGTGGACCAACGTCCTCGCCCGCACCGACATTCCGCCTGCGCCGGTGCTGCGCAGCGAGCTGGCGCGGGCCCTGGCGAAGCGCGACGGCGTGCGCCTGCTCGGCAAGCTCGGCTTCGAAAACGCCTACGCGCTGGCGATGCGCCGCAGCCGGGCCGAGCAGCTCGGCATAAGCTCGATCGCCGATCTGGCGCGCGCCGCGCCCCGCCTCAGGCTGGCCAGCGACATCGAGTTCCTCAGCCGGCCCGAATGGCGCTCGGTCGAGACCGCCTACGGCCTGCGCTTCGCCGAGCAGCGCAGCTACAACCCGACCTTCATGTATCGCGCCATCGCCGACGGCTCGGCCGACGTGCTGTCGGCTTTCTCGTCGGATGGCCGCATCGCCGCGCTCGACCTCGTCACCCTGGCCGACCCCAAGGGCGCGCTGCCGAGCTACGAGGCGGTGCTGCTCGTCTCGCCGCGACGCGCCCGCGACCCGGAGCTCCAGGCCGCGCTCGAATCCCTGCTCGACTCGATCCCGATCGAGCGGATGCGGCGCGCCAACCTGATGGTCGACCGCGACACCGACAAGCGCAGCCCGCAGGCGGCGGCGCGCTGGCTGGTCGGGCCGGCTCCAGCGCCTCCGTCCGTCCGCGAGTTGCGGTGAGGTCGGGCCAGGCGGGCGGGCGCGAGCGCCGAACGCCTCGCCGCAACGGATGAGAACGGACCAGTAACGACCTGAAAAAGCGCGCCTTTCCATGATCGGCTAGCCGGAACCCGAGGCGCCTGCCATCGGTTCAACCGCCGAGTTTCACACAGGAGGCCGGTCATGGCGACGAAGACGGAATCGAAGCAGCGCAAGCAAGCGTCGCGTTCGCGCGGCGGCTCGGACAACGGCTCGAACGAGCGCAGCGCCTTTTCCTGGGGCGGCGGCAATGCGGGCGTGCTCGCCGGCGCCGCTCTCGCCGGCGCCGCGGTCGGCATCGCCGCCAATTTCGGCCGCAAGTTCCTGATGCAGTTCCCGGGCGCCGCCGCGGGCGACTGGTTCGAGGCGCTCAAGGCCGAGCACGAGGCGACCAAGGCGCTTTTCGACCAGATCGAGGCGACCGACGACGATCAGGTGGCGATGCGCACCGCTTTGCTGATGAAGCTGAAATATGCGCTCACCAAGCACGCCCATGAGGAGGAGAGCGTCATCTACCCGGCGCTGCGTCAGGCGAATTCGGCGCATGACGCGGATGCGCTCAACGCCGAGCACGGCTACGTCAAAACCTATCTCTACGAGCTCGAGACCCTGGCCAAGGACAGCCCCGACTGGCTGGCGCGGGTGCGCGACTTCCGGGCGATGCTCGACGAGCATATCCGGATGGAGGAGGAAGAGGTCTTCCCCGCCTTCCGCGCCACCCTCTCCGAGGAGCAGAATGCGAAGCTGACCAGCCTGATGAACAAGGAAGGCTTCAAGATGGCCTGAGCCGTCGCCCCGGCGGAGGCCGGGATTCCAGGTCGATCAAGGCTCGGCGGCTGGTCTCGCCGGGATGAGGAAGGGCCGGCGGATCTCCCCGCCGGCCCTTCGCTTATGCCAATTGCCCGTGGCAGTGCTTGAACTTCTGTCCCGACCCGCACGGACAGGGGGCGTTGCGGCTGACCTTGGGGAGGTCGGCCTCGGCGATCTCGAACAGGCCCGCCGGCATTTCCGGCCGCGCCGACTGGAGCGGCGGCAGTCGCGACAGGATCGCGCCGGTGCCGGCATCGATGTCGGCAGTGTCGTCGTCGCCGGTGAACGGGTCGATATGGTGGGTGATGAAGTCGGGCAGGCCCTGCATCGACGGCAGCTCCTCCTCCGGCGGCGTCATCGTGAAGGTGGCGCGGCCGATGGTCCGGGTGACGTCCTCACGGATCGCGGCGAGCATCCGCTCGAACAGCTGGAAAGCCTCGTGCTTATATTCGTCGATCGGCTTGCGCTGGGCATAGGCGCGCAGGTGGATGACCTGCCTGAGCGCGTCGAGCATCGCCAGATGCTCCTTCCAGTGATGGTCGAGCGACTGGAGGAGGATGCTCTTCTCGATCTGGATGTAGGTCTCGGGCGGCAGAGCCTTCGCTTTCTCCGCGACCTCGGCATCGGCCAGGGCCTGGATCCGCTGGAGCAGCAGCTCCGGGTCGACTTCCTCTTCCTGTAGCCATTCGTCGATCGGCGGCTTCAGGCCGAAGACGGCGTCGACCCGATCCTTGAGCAAAGGAATGTCCCACTGCTCGGGATAGGTGTTGGGCGGGCAGGCCTCGCCGACGATGGCGTTGACCGTCTCCGCGCGCATGTCCTCGACGACGTCGCCGACCGTCTCGGCGTCCATGATGTCGGCGCGCTGCTCATAGATGACCTTGCGCTGGTCGTTCATGACGTCGTCATATTCGACGACCTGCTTGCGGATGTCGTAATTGCGCGCCTCGACCTTCTTCTGAGCGGTCTCGATCGCCTTGGAGATCCAGGGGCTGACGATCGCCTCGCCATCCTCCAGATTCTTGTTCATCAGCCGCGCGAACATGGTCTGCGGCCCGAAGATGCGCAGCAGGTCGTCGTCGAGGCTGAGGTAGAAGCGCGACAGCCCCGGATCGCCCTGGCGCCCCGAGCGGCCGCGCAACTGGTTGTCGATGCGGCGGCTCTCGTGGCGCTCGGTGCCGAGCACGAACAGGCCGCCGGCGGCGATCACCCTCTGCTTCTCTTCCTCGACCTCCTGCCTGATCCGCTCGATCGCACGTTCCTTCTCCGGCCCGTCCTCCATCTCGCCGAGCTCGTCATTGACCCGGAACTCGAAATTGCCGCCGAGCTGGATGTCGGTGCCGCGGCCGGCCATGTTGGTGGCGATGGTCACCACGCCGAGGCGCCCGGCCTGGGCGACGATATGGGCCTCCTGCTCATGATAGCGGGCGTTGAGCACCTCGTGCTTGACGCCTTCCTTCTGAAGGAACTCGGCGAGCAGTTCGGACTTCTCGATCGAGACGGTGCCGACCAGCACCGGCTGGCCGAGCAGCTGCTTCTCCTTGATCGACTTGGCGATGGCGGCGAACTTGTCGTTCTGATTCTTGTAGAATTCGTCGTCCTCGTCGACCCTTTTGACCGGCAGGTTGGTCGGGATCGTCACCACGTTCATCTTGTAGATGTCCCAGAATTCCGGCGCCTCGGTGGCGGCGGTGCCGGTCATGCCGCCCAATTTGGGATAGAGGCGGAAATAATTCTGGAAGGTGATCGAGGCGAGGGTCTGGTTCTCCGGCTCGATGTCGACGCCCTCCTTCGCCTCGACCGCCTGGTGGAGGCCGTCGGACCAGCGGCGGCCCTCCATCATCCGGCCGGTGAACTCGTCGATGATGACGACCTTGCCGTCCTTTACGATATAATCGATGTCGCGCTTGAACATGACGTTGGCCTTCAACGCCTGGTTGAGGTGGTGAACGACCAACGTGTTCTCGAAATCGTAGAGGTTGGAGCCGAACAGCAGGCCGGCATCCTCGAGCAGCCGCTCCATCTTCTCGGTGCCGTCCTCGGTGAGCACGACCGAGCGCTGCTTCTCGTCGAGCTCGTAATCGGCCGGATCGAGCCCCTTCACGATCGCGTCGACGCGCATGTAGAGCTCGGACTTGTCGTCGGTCGGCCCGGAGATGATCAGCGGCGTGCGGGCCTCGTCGATCAGGATCGAGTCGACCTCGTCGACGATGCCGAAATTGAACGGCCGCTGCACCATCGACTCCCGCTCGTACTTCATGTTGTCGCGCAGATAGTCGAAGCCGAACTCGTTGTTGGTTCCGTAGGTGATGTCGGAGCCGTAGGCCTGCCGCCGCTGATAATCGGTGAGGTTGGGGACGATGACGCCGACGGTCATGCCGAGGAAGCGGTAGATCTGGCCCATCCAGTCAGCGTCGCGGCGGGCGAGATAGTCGTTGACGGTGACGACGTGGACGCCCTTCCCTTCGAGCGCGTTGAGATAGACGGCGAGCGTCGCCACCAGCGTCTTGCCCTCGCCGGTGCGCATCTCGGCGATCTCGCCGCGGTGGAGGACGATGCCGCCGATCATCTGCACGTCGTAATGGCGCTGGCCGAGCGTGCGCGGGGCCGCCTCGCGCACCGTCGCGAAGGCCTCGGGCAGCAGGTCGTCCAGCTCCTCGCCCTCGGCGAGGCGGCGGCGGAATACTGTCGTCTGGTTGGCCAGTTCATCGTCGGTCATCGCCGCGATGGCCGGCTCGAAAGCGTTGATCTTGTCGACGATCTTGCCGAGCGACCGGACGTAGCGGTCGTTCGACGATCCGAAAATGGCCTTGGCGAGTCCGCCGAGCATAGGGAATTCCTGTCGTATCTGGTTGGGCGAGGGCGCGCCGTCCTGCGCGCGCCGACTTCAATCGAGGTCGCAACGTCCCCGCAAGCCGGCGGGTCCGCGTCAGCGGCTATTCCAGCCGCCGCTCGTCCACCGGGGTGGTCTGGGGCAGGGTTTCGGGCGTCGCCGCGGCCTCGGCGTCCGAAGCCGCCCCGAAGCTCCGGCGCGCAACCGGATAGGCGGCCCTGGCGAGGCTTCCCGCTTCAGCCGCCCGGACGCCGACTTCGGCTGCGGCGCTGATGGCGACGGCCGTACGCTCGACCTGGCGAGTCTCCACGGCCCGGTCGCCCGAAATCAATCCGGTCAGGCCGGCCAGCATCGCCGAGAGGAAGAGAAGAAGTTCCAACAGCCGAATCCAGGTCGGGCGCCCACCTGCGGACGCCGCGCGTCACGCGACATAGTGACTGAGGCTGCCGCCGTCCATGGGTCGAGCCGAGGATTGACGTCGCGGACCGCGAAAGCCTAGCGGCAGGAGCTATGGCCGAGCGTCTCGAGGGAGGCTGCGCGTGCGGCGCGGTCCGGTACGAGCTGAAGAGCGACCCGTTCGACGCGGGCTGGTGCCACTGCCGCATTTGCCAGCTCACCAGCGGCGCGCCGGCGATGGTGTTCGCCAGCGTGCCGGCCGGACACCTCGTCTGGACGACGGGCGCCGACAAGGTGACATCGTTCAAGTCGTCGAGCTTCGGCCACCGCCGCTTCTGCGGCGAATGCGGCACGCCTTTCCTGATGGAAGTCGACCATCAGCCCGGGACGGTCGATTTCAGCGTCGCCACGCTCGACGCGCCGGAGCGGGTCGCGCCGGGCTTTCACATCTTCTGGGCGAGCCGCATCCCCTGGTTCGAGCCCGGGGACGAGCTGCCGAGGCACGAGAAGTTCCGGCCCGACACGCGTGGGCTGGAGGGGACCGAACCGCCCGGCTAGAGCTTGCTCTCCAGCCAGGTCTGGATCTGGCTCTTCGGCCGGGCGCCGACGATATCGTCGACCTTCTTGCCGTCCTTGAACAGGATCATGGTCGGGATGCCGCGCACGCCGTAGCGGGCGGGCGCGTCGGGATTGTCGTCGATGTTGAGCTTGACGACGGTGACCCGCTCCTCGAGCTCGACGCTGATTTCTTCGAGCGCCGGCGCAATCATCCTGCACGGGCCGCACCATTCCGCCCAGAAATCGACGAGGACGGGCTTGTCGGAGCCGAGCACGTCGTTCTGAAAGCTGGCGTCGGTGACGGTCTTGGTCATGGGAATCTCCTGAAGCGGTCGGTCGCTATTTAGGAAGCCGGCGCCGCCGGCTCAAGCGCCGGCCGGTAGCGGTCGAGCAGGGCGGGCGGCAGGTCGAACAGTATCGGCGGCGCCGTGTAGAGCAATTTCGCCTCGATCCGGCGGCCGGGGAAGATCACCTTCAGCGCCTCGGCATAGGCGGCCATCTGGCGCAAGTGCGGCACCGGAATGTCGTCGAGCGCGGCGGGAGCGCGACGGCCGGTCTTGAAGTCGGCGACGACGATGCGCTCGCGCCCGACCAGCAACCGGTCGACCGAGCCGGAGACGACGATTCCGTCCCCCACCACCGCCGCGATCGGCGCCTCGGCGAGGGCGCCGGGGCCGAACAATTCGGCATGAGCCGGGTCGGAGACGAGGCGGCAGGCATCCTCGACGAGGCCGCGGCGCAGCGTCTCATCCTCGACCCCGGCCGAGCGCTCGAGCCAGAGCGCGGCGCGGGCGGCGCGTTCGTCCGGCGGAACGCCGGGCAGCCGCTCGAACAAGGCGTGGAGCAGCCGGCCCCGTTGCGCCGCCGCCCGCAGCGCCGGCGAAGGCGGCGGATCGCTCACGTCGTCCTCGCCCAGCGCCGACGGCGCCAGCGGCCGCGGCGGCCGCGCTTCCACCGGCGCGGGACGGCGGATCCAGCCGGGCAAGGCGGCGTCCGGCGGGGAGCGGCGGGGCGCGGCCCGGGCGAACAGCTCGGCGTCGCCGAAACGGCGGGCGCGGCCCCAAAGGGGATCGTCCTGCCATGGCGCGCCGAGGCCGGCGAGCGCGGCGTCGAGCGCGGTCCACCAGCTCGAGGCGGCGGGCCCGTTGCGGTCGGCGGGGCCGAGCGCGCCGCCTATGAAGAGCCTTTCCTCGGCGCGGGTGAGGGCGACGTAGAGGAGGCGCCAATGCTCCTCGCGCTCGCGCCGGTCCAACGCGGCGAGCTGGCCGGCGATCGGTTCGGCGAGCTCGTCGCGGCGGGGCCGGAAGATCGGGACGGCGAGGCCGCCGGGGAGCAGGATGTTGACGAAGTTGCCGCCGAAGCCGCCTCCCTTCCGGTCCGGGTCGGCGCACGCGTCGGCGAGGATAACTATCGGAGATTGCAGGCCTTTCGAGCCGTGGACGGTCATCACCCGGACCGCGTCGAGGGGGGCGGAGGGGTCGCGGACGATCTCGACCTCGCCGCGGGCGAACCAGTCGAGGAAGCGCTGCAGCGAGGGCGCCGAATTGGCCTCGAAATCGAGCGCGGCGGAGAGCAATTCCTCGATCGGGTCGCGGGCCTCGTTTCCGAGCCTTTCCAGGAGCTTGTGGCGGCCTCTTAAGTCTCCGCTGAGGATGGTTTCGAGGAAGGCGTGGGGGGTCGCGTAATCGGCCATGGCGAGCAGCGAATGGAGGCCGTCAAGCGTCTCGCGCAAAAGTTGAGGATTCGCCTCGAATCTCAACTTCTCGCCACGAATGTGCGGCCAAAGTGGTCCTTCCCGGCGAAAAGAGGCGGCGAAGAGCTGATCCTGGGTCCAGCCGAAAATCGGCGAGACGAGCAAAGCGCCGAGGTTGAGATCGTCGAGCGGCTGGATCGCGAAGCGGGCGGCGGCGAGCAGGTCCTGCACCGCCAGCGGCGCCGACAGGGCCAGCCGGTCGACGCCCGCCACCGGCACCCCCTCGGCGTGCAGCCGGGCGACGATCAGCGAGGCGAGGTCGCCGCGGCGGCGGACGAGGATCAGGATGTCCTCGGGCCGCACCGGCCGGCTCTTCGGCCCCTCGCCGAGCAGGAAGGGTTCGGCGATCCAGCGCGCGACCTGGCGGGCGAGACGGGCGGCGTAGCGCCGGACCGAATCGCTCACCCAGCCCTCCTCGCCGGCTTCCTCGTCCAGCTCCGCCGTCTCGTCGCCATAAGGCAGCCACAAGGTCACCGCGCCGGCGCGGCGGGCATGGTGGCTGCCGTGCGGGTTGGGCGGGCGCGGCAGGCCGAGCGCCTCGTGGCCCAGATCCGCGATCAGCCGGTCGACGGCGGCGAGGATCGGCGGCGACGAGCGGAAGCTCAGGTCCATCGACAGATCGAGGAAGTCGCGGCCGATCCCTTGCGCCTCGCGCGCGAACCAGGCGCGGGCGAGCTCGAAGGCGGCCGGGTCGGTCCCCTGGAAGCCGAAGATCGCCTGCTTGTAGTCGCCGACGGTGAACAGGGTGCGGTGGCGCTTCGAGGCCCCCTCCCCGGCGAAATATTCGAGGGTGAGGGCGCGGACGATGTTCCACTGCGCCTCGTTCGAATCCTGGGCCTCGTCGACGAGGATGTGGTCGGTATGCTGGTCGAGCTTGTAGCGCACCCATTCGCCCATTCCGGGGGTGAGCAGCAAATGCTCGGCGAGGCGGATGAGGTCGTCGAAATCGAGCATTGCATGGGCGCGCTTGGCGGCGGTCCAGGCCCCGGCATAGACCTGGCCGGCGCGCAGGCCGGCGGCGAGGCAGGCGACGAGGGCGGCGAGCCTTCGCATGGTCAGCAGCCGGGCGCAGCATTCGAAGGCGGCGGTGGCGAGCTCCAGATAGGTCTCGTCCCGGGGGGCCTGGCCCCTGGCGAAGCTGCGCATCTCGCCGTCCGCTTTGGCCCAGACCGCGTGGAGCGCCTCCAGCAGGCCGGCGCGCTCGGCCGGGCCGGCCGCCGCCCATTGCTCGCACAAGGCCGCGCGCTCGAGCCCGCTCTTCGTTCCCCACTGGCGGTTGAGCAGGCCGATGCGGCGCAGAGCGGCAACGTCGAAGACCTGGTCGCAGCACTCGCCGGCGATCGCCTCGTCGATATCGCCGGACGGCAGGCCGAAAGCGCGGCGCAGGCGGTCCTCGACCAGCTCGGGCGGGCCCAATGACGTCATGGCGTCGGGGGCGCGGGCGCAGCGGCGCAGGAAGCCCTCGGCGCCGCCCTCCCCCAATCGGTGGCTGACCACCTGCAGGTCGGCGATCAGCCCGCCCTCGCCGCGTTCCTCGGCGCGGACCAGCATCTCGGCCA
>DASUVK010000078.1:0-34686 GCA_036378975.1 Allosphingosinicella sp.
GCCCGGCGCCGGATCGGCGATGGCGATCGTGTCCCGCTGGCCGTCGGCGCGAAGGTAGAGCGCGCGCAGATCGTCGGGAAAGCGATAGCCGATCTCCGCCTCCGCACGAGCGATCGCCTCGGGCGCCGCCGGCGGATTGAGGTGCGCGTCGGCGCGGAAGCCGAGCGCGGCCAGAAAGGCGAGCCAAGCCTGGAGAGCCTGGGCAAAGGTCGGCGGAAGCACGCCGTCCAGCGCTCAGCTCCGAAGCTTCGCGAGCACGCCCTGGAGCTGCATGGCGTTGGACATGTCGCCCTCGACCTTCAGCTTGCCCTGCATGAAGGCGGTCATGCCGTCCAATTTGCCGTCGCTCATCGCCTGCCAGTCTTCCCAGCTGACCTTGATCGTGGTGTCGGCCGGGCCGTCTTCCTCGGTCACCGCATTGCCGACGCCGTCGAGCATCACTACGCCCTCCGAGCCGAAATCGAGCTTGACGCGCTTGCCCGGCAGCCAGGCGCTCTTCTCGTTGAGGGCCGCCGCCATTTCGCTCTTGGTCATGTTTGTCCTCCCGCTGGGTCGCCTCATCCCTACTTTCCGTAAACGTCAGGTCAAGCCCGACGCACCCCTCTCCCGCTTTTGGCGGGAGAGGGTTTTCGCCTCTCGACGCCTTCCGATCGTAGGGTTACGGGCTCGGCATGGACGCCGCCGAAGCCATTCACGAGAAGTTCGTCGCGCGGGTGCGCGCCGGCGACCTGCCGCGCCGCACCAGCGACGTGCAGCCGGGCGACGTCGGCCTCGGCCGCGAAGCGATGATCGAACTCTTCTACAGCCAGGTCGCCAGCCGCCAGATGGACCGGCTGTCGCGGCGGCTGCAGGCGCGGGGCGAAGGCTTTTACACGATCGGCAGCTCGGGCCACGAGAACAATGCCGCGGTCGCCGCGGCCTTGCGGATCGGCGACATGGCGTTCCTCCACTACCGGTCCAACGCGTTCCAGATCCACCGCTCGAAGCAATTGCCGGGGCAGACGCCGTGCTGGGACATGCTGCTGAGCTTCGCCGCCTCGGCCGAGGACCCGATTTCCGGCGGCCGCCACAAGGTGATCGGCTCGAAGGCCCTCAACATTCCGCCGCAGACCAGCACGATCGCCTCGCATTTGCCCAAGGCGGTGGGCGCGGCGTTCAGCATCGGCATCGCCAGGACGCTGAAGCTCGAAGACACGCCCCTGCCGCACGATTCGATCGTCCTCGCCAGCTTCGGCGACGCCTCGGCCAATCATTCGACGGCACAGGGGGCATTCAACGCCGCCGCCTGGGCGGCCTATCAGGGCACGCCGATGCCGCTGGTCTTCCTGTGCGAGGACAATGGCATCGGCATCTCGACCCGCACCCCGCAAGGCTGGATCGAGGCATCGTTCCGCGACCGGCCGGGGATCGAATATATAAGCTGCAGCGGCCTCGACATGGTCGACGCCTGGCGCGGCGCTTCGCAGGCGGCCCGCCACGCCCGCACCCGGCGCAAGCCCGTCTTCCTCCACATGGATTGCGTCAGGCTCTACGGCCATGCCGGCTCCGATGTGCAGGCCACCTATCTCAGCAAGGCCCGGATCGAGGCGGACGAGGCGCGCGATCCCTTGCTCCACAGCGCCGCCTTGCTGGTCGAGCAGGGCCTGCTTTCCGGCGGCGAGATACTCGACATCTACGACCAGACCGAAGCGACGCTGGCGCGGATCGCCGAGCAGGCGATCGCGCGGCCCAAGCTCACCACCAGCCGCGAGGTGATGGCCAGCATCGTGCCGCCCAAGCGCGGCCCGGTCCGCGCCAACACGCCGACGCCGGAGCAGCGCGAGGCGTTGTTCGAGCGCGACCGCAACATGATCGACAAGCCCCAGCATATGGCGCGGCTGCTGAGCTGGGCGCTCGCCGACCTGATGCTGGCGCACCCCCAGATCATCGTCGCCGGCGAGGATGTCGGCCCCAAGGGCGGCGTCTACAACGTCACCGCCAAGCTCCACGACCGCTTCGGCCCGACCCGGGTGATCAACACCCTGCTCGACGAGCAGTCCATCCTCGGCCTCGGCGTCGGCGCCGCCCATAACGATCTGCTCGCCATCACCGAGATCCAGTTCCTCGCCTACGTCCACAATGCCGAGGACCAGATACGCGGCGAGGCGGCGACCCTCAGCTTCTTCTCGAACGGCCAATATGCCAACCCGACCATCATCCGCATTCCGGGCCTCGGCTACCAGAAGGGTTTCGGCGGCCATTTCCACAACGACAACAGCCTCGCAATCTTCCGCGACATCCCCGGCCTGATCCTCGCCTGCCCGAGCAACGGCGCCGACGCCGTCGCCATGCTGCGCGAATGCGTCCGCCTCGCGCTCGAGGAGCAGCGCGTGATCGTCTTCCTCGAGCCGATCGCGCTCTACATGACCCGCGACCTGCACTCGGAAGGCGACGGTCTGTGGACCTCCACTTATGCCGCGCCGGGCGAGGCGAAACCGATCCGGCTCGGCGAGCCCGGCGTCGATGGCGACGGTGCCGACCTCGCCATCATCAGCTACGGCAACGGCTATTATCTGTCGCGCCAGGCCGCGAAGATCCTGCGCGAGCAGCATGACGTGAAGCTCAGGGTGGTCGACCTCAGATGGCTGGCGCCGCTGAACGAAGACGGCCTGCTCGACGCCGTCGCCGGCTGCGAGCGGGTGCTGATCGTCGACGAATGCCGCCGTACCGGCTCGCAAAGCGAGGCGCTGATCGCCCTGTTCGCCGAGCGCGCCCCCCGCGTCGAGGCCCGCCGGATCACCGCCGAGGATTCGTTCATCCCGCTCGGCCGGGCCGCGACCGTGACCCTGCCGAGCCGCGACGCGATCGTCGCCGCGGCGCTGGAGATGCCGCGTGGCTGAGCGGGAGGCGGCTCTGGTCGTCTGTCCCGGGCGCGGGACGTACGGCAAGGCCGAGCTCGGCTATCTCAAGCGCCATCACGGCGACAAAGCCGAGCTGATCGAGGCGTTCGACCGGCTTCGCGCCGAACGCGGCCAGCCGACCTTGTCGGAGCTCGACGGCGCCGGCCGGTTCAGCCCCGCTTTGCACACGCGCGGCGACATCGCCTCGCCGCTGATCTTCGCCGCTTCCTATGCCGATTTCCTCGCCATCGACCGCTCGCGCTTCGACGTCGCCGCCGTCACCGGCAATTCGATGGGCTGGTATACGACGCTCGCGGCCGGCGGCGCGGCCGGCGCGGAGGACGGCTTCCGGATCGTCGACGCGATGGGCGAGAACAGCCAGGCCGGCGCGCCCGGCGGCCAGGTTCTGCTCACCCTCGTCGACGAGCAATGGCGGGAAATTCCGGGGCTGCGAGAGCGCCTGCTGGCGCTGGTCGCGGCGATCGGCGACCGGCCGGGCGCGGCGCTTTATCCGTCGATCGACCTCGGCGGCATGCTGGTCGTCGCCGGCGACGAGGCCGGTCTCGCCGCCCTGCTCGCCGAGGCTCCGCCGACCCCCGCGCGCGAGCCGCTCCGCCTCGTCAATCACGGCCCGTTCCACACCCCGCTAATGCAGGCTTCCTCGGACCGCGCCCTGCGGCTTCCCGCCGGGTGGATCCACGGCCCGGCCGTGCCGATGATCGACGGCCGCGGCCGTATCTGGCGGCCTTTCGCGACCCGCGCCGAGGCGCTGCGGAGCTACACCTTCGCCGCCCAGATCCTCGAGACCTACCATTTCACCCGCGCGATCCAGGTCGCGGTCAAGGAATTCGCGCCCGACCGGATCATCCTGCTCGGCCCGGGCGACACGCTCGGCGGCGCCATCGCCCAGGCGCTGATCGCGATCGGATGGGGCGGGCTGCGCTCGAAGGCGGACTTCCAGCAGATGCAGGAATCGGCGCCCTTCCTGCTGGCGATGGGCCGCGAAGATCAGCGCGATTGGGTCGTCGGCCGAGCCTTGTCGGCCGCCGGCTGAACCTTCATCCCGTAGAGGCCGCTGCCCGCCAGATTCCGGGCGATCCGCGCTCTCGCTGACGCGTTGCCGACGCTCAGGGCGTGGTGATAGTCGCCGACCATCTGGGCCTGGGCTTCCAGCATCGCGTCGCCGAACCTCGCCTCGTCCTTATATTTGTACATGTCGCCGGGCTTGAAATTGGCCCGCGCCAGCTCGGCGCCGTAGCGCGCGTAGAAGGCGGGCATGCCCAGCGTCCGATACTGCCAGACATGGGTCATTTCGTGCATGAAGGTCGCTCCGTCCGCGCCGGCCGCGGAGAAATCGGCGGAGAAACCCTCCTTGAAATAGATCGTGTTGCCGATCGTGATCGCGGGATTGCCGCGCATGAAGGCGATGTGGGCGGCGGGATTGCTGCCCGGGCCGTCGCTGAGCCTGACGCGGGCATAATCGATCTTGTCTTCGAAGGCGGTGCGGGCGAGCGCGATCTCGCCCGCGGTCAGTTTTCTCTGCTTGCCCATGCGCCTCTCCCTCGCCGGACGAATAGCATAGAAGCGCCGCCCCGGCAGCGGCAATCGCCTCCGTTCCGGCGCTAGCTTTCGAGCGCGAGCAGGGCGAAGGTCGCCAGCCAATGCTCGCCCATATAGTCGCCCGCGACATGAGGCAGGCTGGCGGCGAGATGCTCGTCGGCGGTGCGGCGGGCGAGCTCGGCGAGCCCGGGATCGAGAGCCGGCGCGAGCTGGCGCCAGCACCAGGCGCGGCTGAGGTTGAGGCCGTCGAGATGGGCGATCTTGCCGTCGGCGCGGTCCGAGACGGTGGCGGGGACGAACAGGCTGCGCGGCTCCCCCGCCGCGAGGTTCGGCAGGAACCGGTCGAACCACTGGCGGAACTGGTCGTCGCCGTGGGTTCGCCGCATGCACAGGGCCTCGGTCAAAGCCGGCGAGAGGAATTCGTCGCCGCCGGGCTCCCAGGCCTGGCAGTCGCGGTCAGTCCCGTAGAGGCTTCGGGCGCGCTCGCGGATGCGGCCGGCGACGGACGGGTCGTTCGCCTCCGCCCATTCGAGCGCGAGGATCATTGCGAAGGCGGTGTTGAAGTGGGTGCCGACCCGGATCGGATAGGTGAGCTTGGGAAGGTAGATGTGGAAGCGTTCGGCGAAGGCGCGGGCGAGCGGCTCGAGGTCCGCGGCCCAGGCCCGGTCCTCATGGCGCTGCGCCTCGGCGTGAAGGGCGAGCAGCCAGGCCCAGCCATAAGGCCGCTCGAAGCCGCCCGAATAAGCGCGGTCGAGATAGGCGAGCTCGCCCGCCACCTTGTCCGGGGCCAGCATCTCGTCCGCCAGCGCCTCGACCCGCGCCGCGACCGGCAGATCCGGGAAAAGCCGCCGCACCCTGAGCATCAGCCACCAGCCGTGGACGCAGCTGTGCCAGTCGAAGCTGCCGAAGAAGATCGGATGCAGTTCGCGCGGACCGGCCACGTCCTCCGGCCCGTCCATGACATGGTCGAGCTTGTGCGGATATTCGCGGGTAACATGGCCGAGCGCGATCCCGGCGAAGCGGGCGGCGGTGGCGGGAGTAAGGGCGTGGGGCATGGCATTCCCTACGTCATTCCGGCCGAGGCTGGAATGTGGGAGCCGGTCCGCTAGCGTTCGCGCGACCGGTTGTCGACCGCGCGGCCGACCCGCCTGGCAGAGGGGTTCACGACCCTTTCGATCTCCTTCTCCGCGACGGTTTCGACCGCCGAAATACTGGCCTCGCGCGTGAGCCTGAGGCCGCCTTCGGGAAACGCTGCCCGTTGCCGGTTGTTGAAATGGTTTGTCCACTTTCCCCCGCGCAGGCCGATCCTGCCCGCGGCATATCCGGTGGCAAGTTTGCCAAACGCCTCGGCGACGGAAACGGGGTTGGCCAGGCTCTCTGCGACGAAGCGCGCCCGGCTGCCCGGCATGTCCATGCTGAGGCGGAAGATCTCGGCCTCGATGGCCTGATATTCGGGGCTCGCCGCCGCTCCCCTCCCCCTCTCCCGGAGGAGCACCTTGAGCGCATAGGCATAGTCGCCGACCAGGTAGATGTTCTTCAGCACCTCCGCGTCGCGCTGCTCCATGCCGGTCGGCAGGGCTGCGACAATGAGGCCGAAGGCCGGCACCGCCAGGGCAATTGCCCTGGCCCTGGCCCCCCTGATCCCCCACCGAGCCAGGCTCTTCAGCGCGGGCTTGAAGACGTTGCGCGCGCCCTGCCCATGCTGGAGATAGGCGCCCAGCACCGACACGCCCATGTCCTTGAGGAGGCTGTCCGCGACTCCCTCCGCGATCGCATCCGGGGAGCGATAGTCGATCGCGCGGGCGGGCGCGTCGGCGATCCGTCCGAGCGCCGAGGCGCGCGTCGTCAGCGCGGCGCACTTCCCGGCCGCCTCGGCGACCTCATCCCTGAGACGAAGCTCGTGCTGGTCCCGAATGTTGGATCGCTCGGCCTCATAGACAAAATTGGACTCGATTTCGCTCTTCCGCGCTACGAGCTGCCGGCCGCGTTCATTCAGCACGCCGGCCTGCCGCTCGAGCAGCGCCTTGCGGGCATCGACGCGGACGCCCCAGGCGATCGCGCTCGCCGCCTCGGCTTCCGACCGGGCCGCCCGGATCGCGGCGTGCTGCTCGAGCGCGTCGGCGTCGTGGGCGTCGCCCCGCCGGTTGTGCTCGACAATCTCGCTATTCAGCACCCGCATGGCGTGATCGATTTCCGCCAGGCGCTGCTCCCGCAGCCGGCGCGCGGCGTCGAGAGCCTGCCGTTCCTGATCCAGCCCCACCCATTCCTCGCCATAATCATCGGCCTTCGCCCGCAGCCTGTCCTTCGCCCGGATGAGGTCGCCGAGCTCCGACGCCACCTCCCCGGCCTGCGGGCGGCCCATCTTTTCGGTCATTCCATCAAGCCGGGCGAGGCAGTCCTGCAGCGCGCCGGTGCCTGCCCCGCTGCCCACGGGCAGGAGCAGGAGCGCCGCCACCCATACGGACCTCATGAATTTTCTCCCGGTCGATCGAGCGCTATTCTGAAGACGCGGCCGGAGGTGGAGTGGAGCACATAAAGATCCGGTCCATGGAGGCGAAGCCGGCCGCCGATGCCGATCGCCAACGGCAGGACGAGGCCGTCGGCCAGGAAATACACCGTCCGCGTCGTGGAGAAATACAAGGCACCGTCAGCGGCCGCGATGCCGACTATGTGCTGGCCCTCTCCGGGCAGGGTCAGCAGCAATTCCGGCCGGCCCGGCCTGGCGAGCCGGTACAGGGCGCTGCCCACGGCATAATAGGCCTGGGAACCGTCGTCGGCGACGATGTCGATCGGATCCCTGGAGCCGCTCAGCGCCCGCGCGGCGCGTCCTTCGCGGACGGCGATAATGGCCGGGGTACGGCCGCTCGGGTCAGCGACCAGGCGATGGATCAGCAGGCGGGACCGGTCGTTCGAGCCCGCGAGGTCGGCGTCGACGAACGGCAAGCGGCCGACGTACCGGAACCCCGCGCCGTCATAATAGCCCAGGTCGCCGTCGTAGTTGACCAGCGCCAGCCCGTCGCCGGCGAAGGCGAAGCCGCTAAAATGGTCGCGGCCTTCGATCAGCGCCTCGCCCGAGGCCATGTCGACGAGACGCGCGCCCTCGCGCACCACCACGACGCCCTCCTTCGAGATGTCGAACCGGTCGAAGGAGGCGTTGCCCAGGCTGGCGGCGGATGGGAGGATCTCGACCGAGACGCCGGGCGCGAGGATCAGGGCGGGCTCCCGCGCATGAGCGGGGCCGTAGGAATAGCGGCCGCTCTCGAGCCCGAACCAGCCGCGCTCCGACGCGAAATTGTAGCCGATCGCCAACAGGTTCAAGGCCAGCAGGCTGAGGATGACCGCCGCCGCATAGGTCATGAGGGCGGACTGTTCCACACCTGCCTGCGGCGCTGGTTGCTGCCGCACGCGGCGGAGATATCCGACCGTCTCCACGACCGCCAGGACGGCGGCGACAAAGAGAGCGAGGACGAGTCCTCCGGCGCGTATCCCGCTCCCGTCCGCACCGGCGTTGCGCAAGGTAAGAGATCCGGCGATCAGCAACAGCACGAAGAGGCCGCCGAACAACCCGAACCCGCGGCCGACGGCCTGCATCGTCGTCGCCGGCATGGTGCCGCCTGCCCTTTCGCCGGGAGGCTGCATGAGCCCCTCCTTCGTCGAAACCTCCAGCGCATCGCTCGGCCATTGCCGCCAATGCCGTGTCGCCGCCCGCGCGGCGCCGGTTTCGGACCTAACTCCGAATAACCCCCTTACCGGGAAGGGATCGCACATCGAGGAGCGGACGACGGGGCGGAAACGGACGGCCAACTTGCCGAATCAGCCCCCGCCGAAAGTAAATATGCCGCAAATCGCCTCCTCGGGCAATGGCGCACCGTCCGGCAAGGGTGCCTCGGCCATCCTATTGTTTAAAAGGCCAAGAAATAGATCAAGATAATATTCACTGCGAGCAGCGGGACAGCGGTTCCGATCTGCGCCTTGATGACGCCGTTGCGGTCCTCGAGCTCCAGCAAGGCCGCCGGCACGAGGTTGAAGTTGGCGGCCATCGGCGTCATCAGCGTGCCGCAGAAGCCCGCGAGCATGCCGATCGCGCCGACCACGGCCGGATCCCCGCCATAGCCCTGGATGAGGAGCGGAACGCCGATCGCGGCGGCCATCACCGGGAAAGCGGCAAAGGCGTTGCCCATGATCATCGTGAAGACCGCCATGCCGAGGCCGAAGACGAGGACGGTGAGGAAGACGCTGCCTTCCGGTATCACCGCGCGGGTCAATTCGCCGATCACCGTGCCCACGCCGGCCGCGGCGAACAGCACGCCGAGCGCCGCCAGCATCTGCGGCAGCACCGCCGCCCAGCCGATCGCGTCGATCAGGCGGCGCCCCTCCTGCAGCGGCGCTTGTCCGGGCGGCCGCAGCCAGGCGAAGATCGCGGCCAGCGCGACCAGCACGCCGAGGCCGAGCAGGACGTAGGTCTCGCGCTTGGCCTCGAACAGCCCGGAATCCTTGAGCGGCGTGTAGGTGTAGAGAAGGGTACCGACGAGCGCGACCCCGGGGATGATCAGGGCCGGTAGGAACAGCCGGTTGCCGAGGCGGGCGGAGAAGGCCTCGCGCTCCTCGTCCGAGCTGGTCGGCGGATGAGAGCGGCCGAGCAGGCCGAAGCCGGCCAGGGCGGCGAGGCCGAGCACGAGCAGCCCGTTGCCGAAGTCCCCGATCCGGTCGCCGCCGAGCAGGCTCAGCGCCATCAGCCCCCAGAAGGCGGCGTTGCCGAGGCGCTTGGGGTTGGTGCCGTCGAGCGAGCTGAGCAGCGCGAAGGCGGCGAACATCGCGCCGGCGAGGGCATAGAGCCAGTGGAGGGTGATCATGGCACCTCCCCGTCATCCCCGCGAAAGCGGGGATCCAGCGACGGGGCCTGAACTGGATTCCCGCTTTCGCGGGAATGACGACTTAACCGCCGGTCCAGCATCAGCAGCCGGGCGCCGTGTACGAGGAAGGCGGCGATCGCGGTCGGGATCGCCCACAGCGCCAGCTCGAGCGGCGCCAGCACGATGCCGTAGGTCGACAGCGTCTGCTGGATGAGCACGATCGAGCCGATCGCGAAGAAGATGTCCTCGCCGAAGAACAGGCCGACATTGTCGGTCGCGGCCGAATAGGCCTTCACCTTCTCCGATGTCGCCTGGTCGAGCTCGCCATGCTGCTTGGCGGCCGCCGCGAGCGCCATTGGCGCGAGCAGCGGGCGCACCGTCTGCGGATGGCCCGCGGTGGAATGGAGGCCGATGGCCGAGATGATCTGGCGGTAGAGCAGGTAGAGGAGTAGCAGCCGCCCGGCCGTCGCGGTCCTGAATCCGCGAATGACTTCGGCCGCCCGCTGCTGGAGACCGTAGCGCTCGAGCAGGCCGATCACCGGCAGCACGATCCAGACGATGGCGATGATGCGGTTGTCGTTGAACGCCTTGCCGAAGGTGGCGACCACCTCGACCAGGTCCATGCCGGCGATCAGCCCGGTGGCGATCGCCGCGGCGGTGACGACCAGCATCGGGTTGAGCCGCAGCGCGAAGCCGGCGACGACGATGAGGATTCCGAGCAGGACGAAATAGTTCATGCGGAAATTCCTCCGAAACCCCCTCCTCCCGGGGTCTCGATCACGAACATGTCGCCTTCCCGCATCTCGGCCGACGCGGTTGCGCTCAGCGTCTCCACCGTGCCGTCGGCGCGGACCACCTGGTTCACCCCCGGCTGGGCGTCGCCGCCGCCCTCGATGCCGCGCGGCGCCACTTCGCGGCGGTTGGACAGGATGTTGGCGCGCATCCGCTCGCGGAAGCGTATGTGGCGTTCGACGCCGTCGCCGCCCCGCTGCCGCCCCGCCCCGCCGCTGCCGCGGCGGATGGCGAAGCGCTCGACCAGCACCGGATAGCGGGTCTCGAGCACTTCCGGATCGGTCAGGCGGGAGTTGGTCATATGGGTCTGGACCGCGCTCGCTCCGTCGAAATCGGGGCCCGCTCCTGCCCCTCCGGCGATTGTCTCGTAATATTGATGGCACATGTTGCCGAAGGTGAAATTGTTCATCGTCCCCTGGCTCGGCGCCAATGCCCGGCAAGCCGCAAACAACGCGTCTGTGATCACCTGGCTGGTCTCGACATTGCCGGCCACCACGGCGGCGGGATAATGCGGGTTGAGCATCGAGCCTTCCGGAACGACCAGCGTGATCGGTCTGAGGCAGCCGTCGTTCATCGGGATGGCGTCGTCGACCAGGGTCCGGAAGACGTAGAGGGTCGCGGCCCGGCAGATCGAATAGGGCGCATTGAAATTGTTCGGCTGCTGGGCGCTGGTGCCGGTGAAGTCGACGGTCGCCGAGCGGGTCGCCGGATCGACTCGGACGGCGACGCAGACCTCGGCGCCATTGTCCATCGCATAGCGGAAGCTTCCGTCCCGGAGCCGGCCGACCAGCCGCCGCACCGCCTCCTCGGCATTGGCCTGGACGTGGACCATATAGGCGTCGACGGTCTCGCGGCCATATTCGCCCGCGACCCGGCGCATCTCCGCCGCGCCGCGCGCGCAGGCGGCGACCTGGGCCTTCAGGTCGGAAATGTTGCGGTCCGGCTTGCGCGCCGGCCATGGGCCGCAGGCGAGCAAGGCCCGCATCTCCGCCTCGAGGAAACGGTCCTCGTCGACGAGCAAGGCATTGTCGATCAGCACGCCTTCGTCATGGATGGTATGGCTGTCCGGCGGCATCGAGCCGGGCGCGATGCCGCCGATATCGGCATGATGGCCGCGCGCGGCGACATACCAGGCGGGATCCGGATCGCCGTCGGCGGCGAAGACCGGCATGATCACGGTGATGTCGGGCAGATGGGTGCCGCCGCGATAGGGCGCGTTGAGCACGTAGACGTCGCCCGGCCGGATGCCGCGCCCGTCCCGGCCCTCGCCACGCGCCTCGATGACGGTGCGGATCGAATCGCCCATCGAGCCGAGATGGACCGGTATGTGCGGCGCGTTGGCGATCAGCGCGCCGCCGCGGTCGAACAGGGCGCAGGAGAAATCGAGCCGCTCCTTGATGTTGACCGAGGAGGCGGTGTTCTGGAGCGCCACCCCCATCTCCTCGGCCACCGCCATGAACAGGTTGTTGAACACTTCGAGCATGACCGGATCGGCGTCGGTGCCGATGGCATGGGCGGTCTCGCGGGGGACGGCGCGGGTGAGGATGAGGTTGCCGAGCGGGTCGACCTCGGCCTGCCAGCCGGGTTCGACGACGGTGGTCGCGGAAGGGTCGATGATCAGGGCCGGGCCGGGGATGAGCGCTCCGGGGTTCAGTTCGGCGCGGTCGTACAAGGGGAATTCCTCCCCGAGCTTGCCTCGGGGAGGGGGACCGCCGCAGTCAGGCGGTGGTGGAGGGGCCAGTGCTGCATTTTCCCCTCCCCCAGGCTTCGCCTGGTCCCCCTCCCCGAGCAAGCTCGGGGAGGAATTCTGGCCAACCGCCTCGACGATCGCGGTCTCGACCACGACCGGCGTTTCCGGAGAGATGAAGCCGAATCTTAGCCGGTGCGCTTCCTCGAACGCCACTCGCATGGTGTCGAATTCCGCGACCTCAACCTCGAGACTCGAATCGCTCCCTTCGTATCGCAGCGCCGCCCGCCGCTTCAGCGCCACCTCGCCCACTCCCTGCGCTCTCAGCGCCGCCTCCGCCGCCGCCGCCAGCTCGTCGAGCACCCCCTCCAGCGCCTCGCCGCCGACGCTGCGCTGCCTGAGCTCGACCATGTCGGCGAGCCCCATCCCGTAGGCGCTGAGCACGCCGGCGAGCGGGTGGATCAGCACCCGTCCGATGCCGAGCGCGTCAGCGACCAGGCAGGCATGCTGGCCGCCGGCGCCGCCGAAGCATTGCAATGTGTAGCGGGTGACGTCGTGGCCGCGGGCGATCGAGATGCGCTTGATCGCGCTCGCCATATTGTCGACCGCGATGCGGATGAAGCCCTGCGCCGCCTCGCGGGCGGTAAGGCCCGCTTCGCCGGCGATCGCCGCGCACCAGGCGTGCGAGGCCGCCGCGTCGATCGGCTGGTCGCCGGTCGGGCCGAACACGGCGGGGAAATGTTCGGGCCGGATCTTGCCGAGGACGACGTTGCAGTCGGTGATGGTGAGCGGGCCGCCGCGGCGGTAGCAGGCCGGGCCGGGGACGGCGCCCGCGCTGTCCGGCCCGACCCGGAAGCGTGCGCCGTCATAATGGCAGACCGAACCGCCGCCCGCCGCGACGGTGTGGATCTCGAGCATCGGCGCGCGCACCCTGACGCCGGCCACCACCGTCTCGTTGGTTCGCTCGTAGGCGCCGGCATAATGGGAGACGTCGGTCGAGGTGCCGCCCATGTCGAAGCCGATCACCCGGTCGAAGCCGGCTTCCCCGGCCGTCTTGGCCATGCCGACGATGCCGCCGGCCGGCCCGGAGAGGATCGCGTCCTTGCCCTGGAAGGCGGCGGCGTCGGTGAGCCCGCCCGACGATTGCATGAAGAAGAGCCGCGCCTCCCCGCCCAGCGCGGCGACCACCCGGTCGACATAGCGGCGCAGCACCGGCGAAAGATAGGCGTCGACGACGGCGGTGTCGCCGCGCCCGACCAGCTTGATCAGCGGCCCGACGCGGTGGCTGGCCGACACCTGGGTGAAGCCGATCTCCTCCGCCAGCTCCGCCAGCGCCGCCTCATGCGCCGTCCAGCGCCAGCCGTGCATCAGCACGATCGCGATGGCGCGGTATCCCGCCTCATGGGCGCTGATCAACGAGGCGCGGGCGGCTTCGAGGTCGAGCGGACGCAGCACTTCGCCGTCCGCGGTGACCCGCTCGTCCATCTCGATCACCTCGCCGTAGAGCGCCTCCGGCAGCACGATCCGCCGCGCGAAAATATCGGGCCGCGCCTGGTAGCCGATCCTCAGCGCGTCGCCGAAGCCGCGGGTGATGGCGAGGACGACCGCCTCGCCCTTACGCTCGAGCAGAGCGTTGGTGGCGACGGTGGTGCCCATCTTGACGGTCAGTGCGTCGGCAGCATCCTGGCCCGCCAGCATCCGTCTGATCCCTTCGACGGCGGCGTCGTCATATTGCTCGGGATTGTCCGACAGCAATTTCGCCGTCAGCAGCCGCCCGTCGGGCGCTCTGGCGACGATGTCGGTGAAGGTACCGCCGCGGTCGATCGAGAAGGACCAGCCTTTCGTCATCCGCGGCGGCATCGGGCTCAGACGCCGATATTGGCGGATGAGCAGGCCGCCATGCCCCCCAGGCATGGCTGCGGATGTCCGGGGGACATCCGCACCTGCTCAACCTCCAATATGGGTCTGCGCCACCATGCAGTAGAGCATCGGGATCGACAGGATCAGGTTGGTGCGCGAGGCCATCATCGCCACCGAGCCCGCCTTCGCCTTGGCGGCGTCGTCGGCCGGGACGATGCCGAGCGCCTTCTTCTGGTTCGGCCAGATCACGAACCAGACGTTGGCGGCCATGATCAGGCCCAGCCACATGCCGCTGCCGATCGTCTTGTAGCCGTCGGCGAGCATCAGCGCCCGGGCGCTGTAGCCGCCCTGCGTCGTCTCGGCGACGAGCAGGCCGAGGACCACCGTCGCCAGCGCCGACCAGCGGAACCAGAACAGCGCCTTGGGCGCGATATATTTGGTGACGCCCGGCTTCAGCTCGGCCGGCACGCTGGGCATGGTCGGGATCTGGACGAAGTTGAAATAGTAGAGCAGGCCGATCCACAGCACGCCGGCGAAGACGTGGACGAAGCGCAGCCATTGCGCCCACGGATAGGATCCGTCGCCGAGCAGCGCCCCGTGCAGCCCGAACATCGCCGCGACCAGCAGCACCAGGCCGATCAGCAGCGCCAGATGGAAGTTGCCGAGTATCTTCGCCATCGAAACCCCCTGTGGTTTGTCGGTTGGCGCCCCCTCTAACGCAGCGGCCGGGGCGTGGGTAGTGCTCTTGGGATGATCCTTCGATACAGACCTTCGCCAGGCTCAGTCCTTACTCAGGAAGAGCGGGTGGAGAACGGTCCCTCCCGCTCATCCTGAGTAGAAGCTGAGCGAAGTCGAAGCGACGTATCGAAGGACCCGTGTGGACCCTTATTCCAGCCGCCACATGATGCTCTGCGAGAGCGGCGTCCATATTCCCGTCTTCACCCCGGCATGGCGCAGCGCCCGCCCCGTCCAATTGTTGCACGTGTAGACGGCGCTGTACGGGCCCACCGCCTCGTAGAACATGTCGGAGCCGCCATAGCCGCGGCCGAGCAGCGGCATCGTTTGGCCCCGCGCGTCGAGCTGGAAGCTGCCGCGCGTAAAGGCGACCAGCCGCCGATATTCGGCGCGGCTGAGCCGGATCGGGCGCTGGTCGGCGCTCGGCCGCGGCGCGAAATCATGATCGGCGTGCATCAGGCTGCGGCCGCGGCCGAAGGCGGCGAGGAAGGCGTTCTCCATGGTAAGGTCGCCCCAGGTCGGCGTCTCGAGATAGAAAGTGCGGTTGCCGTAGCCCAAGGCGACATAATCGCCGTCGCCCCAGCGCGGATCGCGCAAATGGCCGCCGGGCAGCAGCGGCCGCCAGTCCATCTCCGGGGTCACCTTGGGCACCATGATCCAGGTGTGGACGCCATTGGTGCGCACGAAGATCGTCACGCCTTCCTTCGCCTCCTGCCAGCCGCGATTGGCGGGCACCGCGCCGAGGATCAAAGCGGCGAGGAAATAGAGGATCGGAATGGCGAGCAAAGCGCCGGCGGCGCGCAGGGCGATGGGTAAAAGCCGTCTCACCGCGCCAGACTAGCGCTTGATGGCGCGGCCGCGAAGCGCCAAGCGCAAGCCATGTCGCGCGAGCATCTGGAGGCGATCTGGCGGGCCGGGATGGAGGCGTGCCTGCCGGCGCGCGTGCTGCCCCCGCATTTGCCGGCGCCGCCGCCCGGCCGCACCCTGCTGCTCGCGCTCGGCAAGGCGGCGGTACCGATGGCGCGGACGGTGGAGGCGCGGTGGAAGGGGCCGTTGTCCGGCCTGGCGGTGACGCCGGGCGGCGGCAAGCACGCGCTCCGGCGGGTCGAAGCCGTCGCCGCCGCCCATCCGGTGCCCGACGCGAGCAGCGTCGGCGCGGCCGAGCGGCTCCTCGCCCTGGCGGCCGGCGCGGGCGGGGACGACCTCGTCCTCGTCCTGCTGAGCGGCGGCGCCTCGTCGCTCGCCTGCCTGCCGGGCGAGGGGCTGGCGCTGGCGGACAAGCAGCGGCTGACGCAGGAGCTGCTCCGCTCCGGCGCGAGCGTGCGCGAGATCAATTGCGTCCGCCGCCACCTCTCGCGCTTCAAGGGCGGCCGCCTCGCCCTCGCCGTCCCGCCGGCCCGGCTGGTCACGCTCGCCATTTCCGACGTGGTCGGCGACGCGCCCGAGGATATCGGCTCCGGCCCGACCGCGGCCGATCCGACCGGCACGGAGGACGCGCGCGCGATTCTCGCCCGCTACGATATCGAGCCCCCCGGGCGAGGCTGGTCCGAGACGCCCGCATGGGTGCCCGGCGCCTGGCGCCTGGTCGCCCGCGGCGCCGACGCCATGGAGGCGGCGGCGACCAAGGCGCGGCGGCTCGGCTACAAGGTGCGGCTGCTCGAATGCGAGGGGGAGGCGCGCGAGGTCGGGCGCGCGCATGCCGCCCTCGCCCTGGCCGCGGAGCCCGGCAGCGCTTTCATCTCCGGCGGCGAGCTCACCGTCACCGTCCGCGGTCCGGGCCGGGGCGGCCCCAACCAGGAATATGCGCTCGCCGCGTCGATCGCCCTTGGCGGCCGCGGCGGCATCAGCGGCCTCGCCGCCGACACCGACGGCATCGACGGCGACAGCGACGCCGCCGGCGCCTTCTTCGGCGGCGACGCGCCCGGCGGCGAGGCGGCGCTGGCGGCGCTGGCGGCGCTGGCGGCCAACGATTCGGCCGGCTGGTTCGCCCGCCAAGGCGGCCGGTTCGTCACCGGCCCGACCGGCACCAACGTCAGCGACCTGCGCATCATCCTCACCTGAAATTGGGGACAGCTACCGAATTCGGCGCGACCGCACGGGGGCTGCACGCTTTCCGAATTCGGTAGCTGTCCCCAATTTCGCCGCGGTCCCCAATTTCGCCGCGCTCGACAGTCGCCGCCGATTCCCTCTATCCCACCGCCGATGGGCGAATGGACGATCGGCATCCTCGGCGGCTCCGGCCTCTATCAGATCGAGGCGCTCGAAGGCGCGCAGCGGATCGAGATCGACACGCCCTGGGGGCCGCCGTCGGACGCCCTGCTGGTCGGGCGGCTGCACGGCGTCAAATTCGTCTTCCTCCCCCGCCACGGCCGCGGCCACCGCCTGCCGCCGGCCCAGGTCAACGCCCGTGCCAATGTTGACGCTCTGAAGCGGGCGGGCTGCACCGACCTCGTCGCCATCTCCGCGGTCGGCTCGCTCAGGGAAGAGCTGGCGCCGGGCCGCTTCGTCGTCGTCGACCAGTTCATCGACCGCACCTTCGCCCGCGAGAAGAGCTTCTTCGGCCCGGGCCTGGTCGCCCACGTCTCGATGGCCGACCCGGTCTGCCCGCGCCTCGCCGGCCGGCTCGCCGCCGCCGCCGAGACGGCCGGCGCGGACGTCGCGCGAGGCGGCACCTATCTGGCGATGGAGGGCCCCCAATTCTCGACCCGCGCCGAGAGCGAGCTCTACCGCGCCTGGGGCTGCGACGTGATCGGCATGACCGCCATGCCCGAAGCCAAGCTCGCCCGCGAAGCCGAGCTCCCTTACGCCCTCGTCGGCATGGTCACCGATTACGATTGCTGGCGGCAGGGCGAGGAGGCGGTCGAGGTCGCCGCGATCATCGCCCAGCTGACCGCGAATGCGGGGACGGCGGCGCGGATGGTCGCGGAATTCGCCAAGGCGCTGCCGGCGGAGCGGGAGGCGTCGCCGATCGATACCGTCCTCGACACCGCGATCTTCACCGCGCCCGAAGCGCGCGACCCGGCGATGCTGGCGAAGCTCGACGCGGTGTGCGGACGGGTGCTGCGCTAATTGGGGACAGCTACCGAATTCAGGTCAAGGCGGACCAGCCCCCGCGCGCACGGGCCGAATTCGGTAGCTGTCCCCAATTAGCCCGCCTTCGCCCCCAACGGCATTTCGAAGGGCCGCTCCCGGATCCAGCGGCTGGCGATCAGCTTCTCGCCGCGCGTCACCGGCAGACCGGCATGTTCCGCCGCCGCGTCTCGCCGCCCGTCGGCGCCGGTGTTGCGGAACAGGAGGGCGTCGCCGGTCGCCCCCTTCAAGGTCAGGCCGGGCGTGGGGAAATGGGTCTCGCCGCCCTCATAATCCTCGTTGAGCCAGACCAGGAAGGTCATCGACCGCTGGTTGGCGAAGCCGGGGATGGCGTCGAAATGGGGCTTGTACTGGCCCCCGGGACGGTAGCGCAGCACCTGCAGCGGCTCGCCCTGCTCGAAGGCGGTGCCGCTGGCGGCGGCGAGGCGGCGGTTGAGGGCATGGAGGACGGGATTCTCCAGCGGCCAGGGGAAGCCGGCGCTGTCGCAGACCCGCACCCGGTCGGGCGCCTGCCGCCCCGAAGCCGGATCGACCACCACCGCCGGCGCCAGCATCGGCGCCGCCGCGGCGGCGAGCCAGGCGCATTCGGCGGCGGAGAACAGGCCGGGGAAGCGCGCGATTGCGGGCGCCTCGCAGACGATCTCGGCTTCGGGCACGACCGCCGGGTCGCCGTCGGGCGTGAGCGCCATCGCCTCGATCCGCTCGAGCTCGCGCCGGCTGCGCGGATTCACTTGGGCGAGGGCGGCGAGCAGCCGCAGCCCGGCCGTCCAGTCGCGCGGTCCGCCGACCCCGGCGGCGAGGAAATTGGCGTAGATCACCGCGGCGTCGACCCGTCCCGCTGCCGCCGCCCGGCGGAACAGCTCGCGGGCGCCGGCGAGGTCGCGGGCGCCTGCGTCGCCGCGGACCTTGGCCGCCGCCGCCTCGAACAAGTCCGCGGCATCAGCCATAGAGCCGCGCCACCCGGTCGGCGCTCATCCCCAGCCGGTAGAAAGCGAGGCAGAGCAGGTTGCGGGCCGAGCGCCGCAGCCAGCCGTCGCGCCGCCAGCGGCCGGGAGAGGTCAGCGCCTCGACGCCGAGCCGCGCCAGCCGGCGCCGGCCGAGCCGCCGGACCAGGTCGACATCCTCCATCAGCGGCAGCGGCCGGTAGCCGCCGAGCGCGTCGTAAAGGGCTCGGGAGACGAGCAGCCCCTGATCGCCGTAGGGCAGGGCGAGCAGCCGCACCCTCAGCGCCACCCCGGCCTCGACCAGCCGCGCCGGCCATTCGCCGGCGTCGAGGCGGAAGCGGAAACAGGCGGCCCGGCCGGGCTGCCGGGCGATGTGCCGGTCCGCCGCCGCCCGCCAGCCAGGCGCCAGACGGGTGTCGGCGTGGAGGAAGAGCAGCCAGTCGCCAGCCGCGGCTGCGGCCCCCGCCGCCAGCTGGACGCCGCGCCCGGGCGAGCAGCGGACGACGCGCGCGCCGCCGCGTTCGGCCAGGGCGGCGGTGCCGTCGCCCGAGCCGCCGTCGGCGACGATTATCTCGTCCGCCTCGCCCAAAGCGGCGAGGCAGGCGCCGATCGGGCCGGCGGCGTTGAGCGCGGGAATGACGACCGAGAGCAAGTCAGCCCGAGCAGCTGGCGCCGCCGAGCACGCA
Source organism: Allosphingosinicella sp. (assembly GCA_036378975.1). Taxonomy (GTDB): domain Bacteria; phylum Pseudomonadota; class Alphaproteobacteria; order Sphingomonadales; family Sphingomonadaceae; genus Allosphingosinicella. The sequence continues at coordinate 19,087 of DASUVK010000078.1, forward strand.
GAAGCGGGCGCAATGGGGATGGTTGAGGCTGATTTCGCGCGACGCTTCGGCCAGCGTCGGTCCGAGCGCGAATTGCGGATCGTAGGGAAGCAAGGTGCAGGCGACGACGTGCGGCCGCGCCGCGCCTTTCGCCTTCACCACCATCCGGCTCGAGGCGCACATCATCGCCGAGGGCGCGACGTGGAGCATGTCCCAGCAGGCCTCGCTGATCTCCGGCACATCCGCCGCTTCGTCCATCGCCGGGAAGAGGACGAGGCCGGCCTCCGCCCTCAGGCCCTCCCGCTCGAACAGGGCGGCATAGCCGGTCCGCGCCGCCTCGACGCTTTCGCCGGGAAGCTGCCGGCCCGCGACGGCGGTCCTGAAGCGGTTCGCCTCCAGCCAGCGAAGGCCGTCCACCGCCTTCGCCCAGCTGCCCGCGCCGCGTTCGGCCTCGTGGACCGCCGGATCGTGATGGTCGAGGCTGACCCGAATCGTCAGCCGCTCGCGCGGCAGCGCGACCAGCGCCGCCTCGAAACGCCGCATCGGCCGCATCGCATTGGTCAGCACCAGCACCGCGAAACCGCGCGCCAGCGCGGCTGCGATCATCGCCGGCGCCTCGCGGTTCACGAACGGCTCGCCGCCGGTGAAGCCCACTTCCCGCGCGCCGAGCACCGCCGCCTCGTCGAGATAGGGCTCGATGTCGGCGAGGGTCGGGTAGACGAGAGCGTCGTTGGTCGGCGAGCTCTCGATATAGCAGCTCGCGCAGGCGAGGTTGCAGAGCGTGCCGGTGTTGATCCAGAGCGTCTCCAGCCCCCGCAGGGCGACGCGGGCGCGCGGCTCGCCCCTGGCGGTGACGCGCGGGTTGCGGAACTTGCCCGGGTCGAGCGGCCGCGCCAGCGGGTCGGCGAAGGGCGAGGCGTGAAGGGCGGCGAGCGGGGCTTGCATCACAGGGGGAGAGGATAGGCGAATTGCGCGGGCGGTGTTACCCCTGAAACCCCTCTCCCGCATTTCGCGGGGGAGGGAGAGGCCCGCCAGGCGGGAGGGTGAGGGTCTGTAGCAATGAGTCGGCAAGACCCTCACCTCCAACCGCTTTGCGGTCGGCCCCTCCTCTCCCGTGAAAAGCGGGAGAGGGCGTGATGGGGAGCGGCCGCTATGGCCGTATCCTGCTCGTGCTCGTCATCGTCCTGGCGATCGCGGGCTTCTTCGTGTTCGACCTCGACGCCTATCTCACCCTCGCCAGCCTCAAGGCGCGCCAGGCCGAGCTGGCGGGCTTCGTCGACGAGCGACCCGTCGTCGCCGTCGCCGCTTTCTTCCTTCTCTACGTCGCCGTCACCGCCCTCTCGCTCCCCGGCGCGGCGATCCTGACGATCGCTGCCGGGGCGATTTTCGGCCTGTGGCGCGGCACCCTGATCGTTTCCTTCGCCTCGACCATCGGCGCCAGCCTCGCTTTCCTCTCGTCGCGCTATCTGCTGCGCGACTGGGTGAAGGCCCGCTTCGGCGCCCGTATCGCCGCGATCGACCGCGGCATCGAACAGGACGGCGCCTTCTACCTGCTCAGCCTGCGGCTGATCCCCGCTTTCCCCTTCTTCCTGGTCAACCTCGCAATGGGTCTGACCGCGATCGGATTGGTCACCTTCTACCTGGTCAGCCAGACCGGCATGCTGCTCGGCACGATCATTTACGTCAATGCGGGGACCCAGCTGGCGAGCATCGACAGCACGAGCGACATCCTGTCGCCGGCGCTGATCGGCTCGTTCGTCCTGCTCGGCTTGTTCCCGCTCTTCGCCAAGCGGCTGATCGGCGGATGGAAGCGGCGCCGCGCCTATCGCCGCTGGCGCCGGCCGCGGCGCTTCGACCGCAATTTGATCGTCATCGGCGCCGGCGCCGGCGGCCTCGTCACCGCTTTGATCGGCGCCACGGTGCGGGCGAAGGTGACCCTGATCGAGCGGGGCGAGATGGGCGGCGACTGCCTCAACACCGGCTGCGTCCCGTCCAAGGCGCTGATCCGCAGCGCCCGCGCCGCTCACGAGATCCGCACCGCCGGCGCCTATGGCGTCGTGCCGGCCGAGCCCGAGGTCCGGTTCGGCGAGGTGATCGAGCGCATCCACCGGATCATCGCCGAGATCGCACCCGCCGACAGCGTCGAGCGCTACACGTCGCTCGGCGTCGACGTCCGCAAGGGCCATGCCCGCCTGGCCGATCCGTGGACGGTGGAGATAGACGGCAAGGAGCGGCTCACCGCCCGCGCCATCGTCATCGCCGCGGGCGGCGAGCCGGCGGTGCCGGACATTCCCGGCCTCGCCCAATGCGGCTATCTGACCAGCGACACGATGTGGGACGCGCTGCGCGGCCGCGACCGGGTGCCGGCGCGGGTGGCGATCGTCGGCGGCGGCCCGATCGGCACCGAAATGGCCCAGGCCTTCGCCCGGCTCGGCGCGCAAGTGACCCAGATCGAGCACGGCCCCCGACTGCTGCCGAAGGAGGATGAGGAGGTTTCCGACCTGATCGCGCAAGTGCTGCGCGAGGAAGAGGTCGACGTCCGCACCGGTCGCGAGGCGGTGCGGGTGGAGACGAAGAATTTGATCGTCCGCTCGAACGGCGCGGAGGAGGCGATCCCCTTCGACGAGATCGTCGTCGCGGTCGGCCGCAAGGCGCGGCTGACGGGCTACGGGCTGGAGGAGCTCGGCATCGACACCGGCCGCACCATCGTCACCAATGCATGGCTGGAGACGCTCTACCCCAATATCTACGCGGTCGGCGACGTCGCCGGACCGTATCAATTCACCCATTTCGCCGCCCACCAGGCCTGGTTCGCGGCGGTCAATGGCCTGTTCGGGCAGATCAAGCGCTTCCGCGCCGATTATCGGGTGCTGCCCCGGGTTACTTTCACCGAGCCGGAGGTCGCCCATGTCGGCCATAACGAGCTCTCCGCCCGCGCGGCCGGCATCGCCTATGAAGTCGTCCGCTACGAGCTCGGCCATCTCGACCGCGCGCTCTGCGAAGGCGCGGAGCGCGGCTTCGTCAAATTGCTCGTCCCGCCGGGCAAGGACCGCATCATCGGCGCCACCATCGTCGCCGCGTCCGCCGGCGAGACCCTCGCCGAGATCGTGCTGGCGATGAAGCACGGCCTCGGCCTCAACAAATTGCTCGGCACCATCCACGCTTACCCCACCCTCGCCGAGGCCAACAAATATGCCGCCGGCGAGTGGAAGAAGGCGCACAAGCCCGAGCGGCTGCTCGCCTGGCTCGAACGCTACCATGGGTGGCGGCGGCGGTGACGAGCATCCTCATCTTCGCCAAGGCGCCGGTGCCGGGCCGGGTCAAGACGCGGCTCATTGGCGCTCTCGGCGCCGAAGGCGCGGCGCGGCTGGCCGAAGACATGCTCGAGCACATGGTCGCGGAGGCGCTGGCGACGGGGCTGGCGGCGGAGCTGTGCGGCGATCCGGATGCGGGGACGTGGCACGAGCCGCGGCCGGGGCTGGCGCTGACCGCGCAGGGCGAGGGGCCGCTGGGCGAGCGGCTGGCGAGGGCGGCGGCGCGGGCGCTTGGCGAGGACAGCCTCCTGCTCGTCGGCTCCGACTGCCCGGAGCTGGACCGCGACCGGCTCGCCGCCGCCGCGCAGGCGCTAGAATCCAGCGACGCGGTCCTCCACCCGGCGCACGACGGGGGCTATGCGCTGCTCGGGCTGCGGCGGTTCGATCCCTCGCTGTTCGAAGGCATAGACTGGAGCACCGACGCCGTCGCGGCGCAGACGATCGCGCGCATCGAAAAGCTGGGCTGGTCGCTGCATGTGGCGGAGACGCTGCGCGACGTCGACGAGCCCGAGGACCTTCTCGTAATTGGGGACAGCTACCGATTTCGCGCCGATGGCGCCCCCCTGTGACGTTGAGGCGAATTCGGTAGCTGTCCCCAATTACGCCCCCAATTACGCCCGCGCCGATGCTGGATTCCCGCTTTCGCGGGAATGACTGGGAAGCTAGGCCGGACCCCGTGCTCGACCGCCTCCCCCCTTATGCCGAATTGCTCGGCCTGCGTACCGAGCGCCTGGCCGACGGCGCTTTGCTCTGGGTGATGCCGTTCCGCGAGGAAGTGGTCGGCCGTCCCGGCTTCCTGCACGGCGGCGCCATTGCCGGCCTGCTCGAATTCGCCGCGCTGGGAACGCTCTACGACGCGCTCGGCGACGATTCGACCGCCAGGCCGATCAACGTCAGCGTCGACTTCATGCGCGGCGGCGTCGACCATGACACGTTCGCCGCGGCGACCGTCACCCGGCTCGGCAACCGCATCGCCAATGTCGAGGCCCATGCCTGGCAGCACCACCGCGACAAGCCGATCGCCGCCGCGAAGATGAACCTGCTGCTGCGGCGGAGCGAAAAGCGACGGAGCGTGACGGAGGCGGAATGATGGTGTATCATCCTTCCCACCTCACAACGAGGGGAGGATCGAACGATGGACGCGAACCGGCACGGCTTTCACGTTGCCAATATCATCATCATCATCCTGCTGATCGTCATCATCTATTTCTGCTTCTACGTGCGTTGACGCGGTTCCCCGGCGAAGGCCGGGGCCCGGTTCCTGTGCCTGCGCCGCTGGGCCCCGGCTTTCCCCGCCGGGGCGCGACCGGCTGGATGCGCATTATCCGCCGCGCTTGATCGTCTCGCGGGCGATGACGAGCTGTTGGACCTGGCTGGTGCCCTCGTAGATTCGGAACAGGCGGACGTCGCGGTAGAGGCGTTCGATGCCGTAATCGGCGACATAGCCGGCGCCGCCGAAAATCTGGACCGCGCGGTCGGCGACTCGGCCGACGGACTCGCTCGCGAAATATTTGGCGGCGGCCGCCTCGAGCGTGATCGGCTCGCCGGCATCCTTGCGCGCCGCCGCCTCCAGCACCAGCGCCTTCGCCGCCATCGTCTCGGTCTTCGAATCGGCAATCATCGCCTGGATGAGCTGGAACTCGGCAATCGGCTTGCCGAATTGCCTGCGTTCCACCGCATAGCCGACCGAGTCGGCGATCAGCCGCTCGGCGATGCCGACGCAGACCGCGGCGATGTGCAGCCGTCCCCGGTCGAGCACCCGCATCGCGATCCGGAAGCCCTCCCCCTCCTCGCCGAGGCGGTTGGCGGCGGGCACCGGCGCGCCGTCGAAATTGACGTCGCAGACATGGGCGCCCTGCTGGCCCATCTTCTTCTCGGGCCTGCCGACGGAAACGCCGGGCAGGCCGGCCGGGACGAGGAAGGCGGAGACGCCCTTGGCGCCCGGCTCGCCGGTGCGGGCCATCACCGTGAACAGCGACGCCTTGTCGGCATTGGTGATGAAGCGCTTGGTGCCGGTCAGGCGGTAGACGTCGCCCTCGCGCACCGCCTTGGTCTGCACCGAGGCGCTGTCGGAGCCCGCGCCCGGCTCGGTCAGCGCGAAGCTGGTGACGATCTCGCCGGTCGCGATGCGCGGCAGCCACTCGGCCTTCTGGGCGTCGCTGCCGGCGATGACGAGGCCCTGGCTGCCGATGCCGACATTGGTGCCGAACGTGGAGCGGAAGGCGGGCGTCGTCCGCCCCAGCTCGAGCGCGACCCGGACCTCCTCGCCCATGGTCAGCCCGAGCCCGCCATATTCCTTCGGGATGGAGAGGCCGAACAGCCCCATCTCCCGCATCTCGGCGACGATCTCGGCCGGCACCTCGTCGTCGCGGTCGACCCGTTCCTCGAGCGGCCTGAGGCGCTCGGCGACGAAGCGGCGGACGGTTTCCAGCAGCAGGTCGAACGATTCGGGGTCGAGGGCCATGCTTTGTCTCCGTCACCCTGAGCTTGCGTCAGGGTCCAGGTCTCCACCCGCCCTGCTGCTCGAAACCGGATGCTGAAACAAGTTCAGCATCACGGTCAGGGCGCCTGATAGCCAAGCGCGCGGACTTCGAGTCTGTGCAGCCGCGGATCCTTGCTGAAGAACAGGCCGCCCTTGCGGGTCGCATGGCCCGGCACATAGTCGAGCATCGCGCTGCTCGTCTCGACCGCCGTCTCGCCGTCGCTGAGCGCCCCTTCAATCTGCACCGCCGCCGCGGTCGCGCCCGACCGGTTGGTGGCGGCGATCTCGACGACAAACCCGGCCGGCGCCGCCACCACCCGCTCGACCCGGACCTCGACCGCCGGGACCTGCTCGGCCTCGCCGCTCAGCGCCTCGCGGCCGATCACCGCCAGCATGCCGAGCGTGAGGAGGAGGCCGATGCCGGCGGCGATCCATTCGAGCAAAGGCTCGCGGGCCGGCTTGTCCTGCTTTTTCGCCATCTTCCCCCCTTCAGACCACGAGCCGCGCGATCGCCGCGCCGATCGCCGCTGGGAAGGCCAGCACCGCGGCGGTGATCGCGACCTGGCCGAGGCCGCCGCCGTCGGCCCGGCCGAACGTCCACAAGACGTAGAGGCTGACCAAAAGGGCGATGCCGTAGCCGACGACGGTGAAACGCAGGAACAGGCTCTCCCGCCCCACCCCTTGCGGCCGCTCGCCCTCGCCGGCGAAGCCGAGGCCGTAGACGAAGGCGTCGAGCAGCAGGATCGACAGCAGCACCAGCAGCAAGGCCTGAACCGGCGACATCATGAAGCCGATCAGGATCATTTCCTCCGTCGGCGCGACGTTGAACGCGAGAAACAGGGCGCCCGCGACCATCAGGAAGAGCTGGCCGAAATAGCCGGCGGTGCGCTCGGCCTGAATCGCATCAGCGGCGCGCTCGCCGCCGCTCAATTGCTTGCGGGCCAGCATCGCCCCGAAGCTGCACGGAATGGACTGGATGGCGATCTTGCCGATTATCTCGTCGAGCTTCATCTGCGGCGTCAGGATGCCGAACAGGGCGAGGATCAGGGCGGCGGCGACGATCGCCACTGCGCAGGCGGCGAGCGCGTCGAGCAGATCCTCGAACAAATTGGCGGTGCGCTCGAAGCCGCCGAAGCGCGACAGGCCGACCAGGATCAGGAAGTTGACGAGCAGGAACAGGAGCAGCCGCGCCGGATGGGCGGAAAAGCCCAGAGCCCACATCTCCATCGTCATCAGCAGCGGCAAGGCGAACAGCAAGGCTCCGGCGAAAGCCCGAGCGAGGCCGATCGCATAAGCCCGGTTGGATGTGTCGAGGGTTGGGTGGGTGCGCATCGTCTCCTGACCTGCTCCCCGCGTGCAGGCAGCGGGCTTCCAGTTCAATAACCCTTCATCCGCGCCAGCCTGTCGGCGTGATAATTGGCGTCGCCGAACAGCTCGTTCAGCACCCGGTCGCGCTTCATGTAGAGGCCGATATCATATTCGTCGGTCATGCCGATGCCCCCGTGCATCTGCACGCCTTCCTGCACCGCCAGGGTCGAGGCGCGGCCGGCCTTGGCCTTGGCGACCGAAACCATCGCCTCCGCCTCCGGGCTGTCCTCGTCGAGCAATTGCTGCGCCTTGATCGCCGCCGAGCGGGCAATCTCAAGCTCCGAATAAAGGTGCGCGGCGCGATGCTGCAGCGCCTGGAACTCGCCGATCAGCCGGCCGAACTGCTTGCGCTGCCTGAGATAGTCGACGGTCATCGCCATCGCCGCCGAGCCGAGCCCGACCATCTCCGAAGCCGCTCCGGCGCGGCCGGCGTTGAGCACCCGTCCGAGCACCGCCTCGCCGCCGCCTATCTCGCCGACCACCGCGTCGGCGTCGACCTCGACATCGCGGAAATCGAGCCGCGCGCCGATGCTCGAATCGGCCAGCCGCACGCCCTCAATCTCGAGCCCCTTCACATTCTTCTCGACCGCGAACAGGGTGACCCCTTCATCCGTCCGCGCCGCGACGACGGTCACGTCCGCCGAGGGGCCCTGGACGACGAATTGCTTGCGGCCGTTGAGTCGGAAGCCGTTGCCCGCCCGCTCGGCGCGCATCGCGATCGCCTCGGGCCGGTGCTTGGGCCCCTCGTCGACGGCCAGCGCGGCGACCGTGTCGCCGGCGAGGATACCGGGGAACCAGCGGCCGCCGTGCGGCGTGCCCCTGAGCGCCTCGACCACCGCCACCGCGGTGATCAGAAAGGGCGAGGGGGTCAGGTTGCGGCCGATCTCCTCGAGCACGATTCCGGCCTCGACATGGCCGAGCCCGAGCCCGCCCTCGGCCTCGCCGATCAGGATACCGGTAAAGCCGAGCTCGGCGAGCTGCTTCCACAGAGCGTGGCCGAAGCCGTCCTTGCAGTCCATGTCGCGATATTTGCGCAGCTGGTTGGCGATGCTGCCTTCGTCGGCCATCAGCTGCCGCGCCGTATCGCGCAGCATGACCTGGTCTTCGGTGAGGTAGAGCGGCATTTTTTCTCCTCGTCGTCCCAGCGAAGGCTGGGACCCCAGGGGGTGAAAGGCAAGGGTTCAAGTTCTCGCTGGGATCCCGGCCTCCGCCGGGATGACGGTCTCTCTCTACGCCCCCGGCAAATCCAAAATCCGTTTCGCGATGATGCCGAGCTGGATTTCGCTGGTCCCGCCCTCGATCGAATTGGCCTTGGTCCGCAGCCACTCGCGCGCGGCCTTGCCCTTGCGGCTGCGATCGCTCTCCCATTCGAGCGCATCCGAGCCGCCGGCGGCCATGACCAGCTCGTGCCGGGCCTTGTTCAATTCGGTCCCGGCATATTTCATCATCGACGGCTGCGCCGGATGCGCCATACCCGCCTTGAGCTCGTCGATGAACCGCTCCGACATGGCGCGATAGGCCATGGCGTCGACGTCGAACCGGGCGATTTCGGCGCGCAGCACCGGATCGTCGGCGAGCAGGTCGGCGAACGCCTCGCCGAGACTTCCGGTCTGCCCGCCCAGGCCCATGCCGCTGATCATCTCGCGCTCGTGGCCGAGCAGATATTTGGCGACGTCCCAGCCCTTGTTGACCTCCCCCACCACCTGGTCCTTGGGCACCTTCACGTCGTCGAAGAAGGTCTCGCAGAAAGGCGAGTTGCCGGAGATGAGCAGGATCGGCCTGGTCGACACGCCCGGGCTCGCCATGTCGAACAGCAGGAAGCTGATCCCCTTATGCTTGGGCGCCTGGAAATCGGTCCGCACCAGGCAGAAGATCCAGTCGGCCTTGTCGGCGTAGGACGTCCACACCTTCTGGCCGTTGACCAGCCAGTGATCGCCCTTGTCCTCGCATTTGGTCTGCAGCGAGGCGAGGTCCGAGCCGGCATTGGGCTCCGAATAGCCCTGGCACCAGCGTATCTCGCCGCGGGCGATTTCGGGGAGGAAGCGCTGTTTCTGCTCTTCCGACCCGTATTGGAGCAAAGCCGGCCCGAGCATCGAGATGCCGAAGCTCATCAGCGGGTTGCGCGCGCCGATCCGCGCCATTTCCTGCTTGAGGATCTTGGTCTCGGCGGGCGAGAGGCCGCCGCCGCCATAGTCGGTCGGCCAGTCGGGCACGGTCCAGCCGCGCGCCGCCATGACCTCCATCCAGGCCTTTTGTGCGTCATTCTTGAACACGGCGTTGCGCCCGCCCCAGCAGGCGTCGCTCTCGTCCCGCATCGGCTCGCGCATCTCCGGCGGGCAATTCGCCTCGAGCCAGGCGCGAACCTCTTCCCGGAATGCCGCCAATTCGGCTATCTCGCTCATTGGCTCTCTCCTCGCCGCTTGCGATGGCGCGGCGGACCGGGGCCGTCAACTGGGGGATGGGATGCGCACAGCCTTGCTTGCCGCCGCCGCCGCGATGCCGCTGGCGGGCTGCGCGGCCGCCGCCGAGCGCCCGCCGGTCGAATATCATCCCCCGGACGAGGCGGTGCAGGCGGCGGCGCGCGCCGGCGGTTTCCGTCTGCCCTTCTCCTCGGCCGTGCGGGTCGGCGATGTGCTTTACCTCTCGGGGGTGATCGGCACGCGCGCCGATGGCACGCTTCCCCCGGGGATCGAGGCGCAGACGCGCCAGACCATGGACAGTATTGGCGCGATGCTCGCCCGCGCCGGCCGCTCGTTCGACGACGTGTTCAAATGCACGGTGATGATCGACGACATGCGCGAGTGGCAGGCGTTCAACCAGGTCTACATGACCTATTTCAAGCCGGACCGCCTCCCCGCCCGCAGCGCCTTCGGCGCCGACGGCCTCGCGCTGGGCGCGCTCGTCGAGGTCGAATGCCTGGCCCACTGGCCGTCGGCCCGCTGACCGGTTCGAGCGCGAACCGCGCACCGTGGAATCTCAACAACTTAGAAATTGGTGCCTGGCACCGATTTTCCCGGCAACTCGCCTCCAGCCGGGCGGGGGTGTCCAGACGGAAGATGTCCAGGTCGTCCGTCGAGATGAGCTTTGACCCAGCCTGTCGCGCCATCGACGACGGCCGCGGAATGGCACGCGTCCGAATGGCGCATGTACCATTGCAGCAGCCAAGTCGTGCGCGTGGAATCGACGACGCGGCCGATCGCGCTGGCATCCATAGGACAGGAAAAGATCAAAATTCTGCCGAAGAGCGTGTCCCGGAACGCGACCGTTCCCAAGGTGAAGGCGGTAAGCAACGGAGTTGCTATCGGGTGAAAAAACGGGGCAATGAACGAGGCTCCGACTATCGCGAAAAAGCCCGACACCGACAGAATCCAGATCATCTGGTCCTTGCCGAACGGGTCGAGGGAGCGAAAATACATCGCTCCGAGAACGACGACGGCGATGAAGAGAGTCAGGCAGAGCACGTACCGCAGCTTCATCAGGTTCAGGAGCCCGCTGGAAGCCATCAGCGAAGCCGTTATCGCCAACCGCGCCTCATCGCGCCGGTCGTAGAGGCACAGGGTCGGAACGAAGGAGGTGCCAAATCCGTCGTAGAGCGCGGCGACCTTGCGTCTCATTCTGTCGAGCGGTGTCAGCAACGCGAGCTCCGCGAGAATGTAAAACCCGTATATCGGGATCATTACCGCAGCGAGAAAGCCGGTGACATAAAGCAGTAGGGAGAGAGGGATCGTCAGCCATTGGGGGCCGCCGAGGTCGATCTCGGGAACATAGCTGAAAAAGGCGATCCCGCTGAGAACGTAGAGTATCGGCGAAATCAAGGCCGTGATCAGATAGCCGACCAGAGGTCGATCGCGCTCGACATAGTGCAAGAACGGCGTGTTTATCGTCGTGATGCTGGCGATACGCGCAGCTGCGGCTCGCGACGCGCGGACGGCAATGTTGCCGCCGTGGCTGTGCGCGATCAGGTGAACCTTGCTGAAGCGGGCGAGCTCGGAGCCGTGGAAGAAGTCGGCGAGGTCGAGCGATGCCCGCAGCCGCGCCGCTTGAGAATTGCGGGCCGACCATTGGAAGCGGAATATGCGGTTCCGGCCGACGATCCCGGCAAGCGCGACGCTCAGCACCGACTCCGGAGCGGTCCAGAGGGTGCCCCTCCCCCAGGTGCCGTGCACGAGGACGACGCACTCCCCGCCTGAATTGTGAGAGATCCGGTCCAAGGCACCACCGTGATGATCTGACACCCGGCGTCGACATGGCGCCGGTCCCGGCGCGCCGGTCAAGGGCGGCGGCATTTCAGTGCCAGTTCGCGTCCGCCGCGGGCCGCATCTCCTTCGCCGCCTCGACGATGTCCTCGAGGTCCACCGCCTTGTCGAACGGGTCCTCGTCCAGCTCCGTCACCCGGTTCAGCCGCCGCTGCCAGCGGTGCAGAGCCTCGACATAGGGGACGTAGGGCACCCGCATCAGCGCCCCGCTCGGCAGCCGCTCGAGATCGGCGATGCCGTTATGGACCCACTCGCCGGTGCCCCAGTCGGGCATGTCGACCGCCGGGAACAGGCAGATGCCGTGCAGGTCGACCCCCCGGTTGACCGCCGCCAGGCTCTCGCCGACGACGTCGTTGAGCCAGTCCGGCCGGCCGCCGTTCAGGCCCGACGTCTCGGCGACGATGCACGGCCGGCCATAGGGCCTGGCGCCTTCCTCGATCAGGTCGCACAAGGGGCGGATGCGATCGTCGCCCGGCTCGAGCGGCGAATGCGGCCCGGACTCGCGATATTCCATCTGGCCGAAGCTGTAATTGTTGAAGCCGATTATATCGAGAATTTCGGGCGAACCGCCGAGCTCGGGATAGCGCCGCCCGGAGATCGCGTCCCAGGCGAGATAGGCGTCGTCATGGGATTCGCGCCGCGCCGCTTCGGCCAGGTCCGGCCGGTCCCGCGGCGGCACCACCCAGATGAGCGGGTCGATATGGACCATGCGCGAGTCCGGGAAATCCGCTCGGATCTCCTTGACCGCCTCGATGTCCGCCTTCGCCATGGCGAGGGTCAGGCGACGCCTCGTCTCGCGGTCCTTCCCGAACGGCGCCGCCCAGCCCCATTCGCCCGCCATGTAGCCGAAGAAGGTCGGCTCGTTGACCGGGGTGAAGAAGAGCGGTCCGTGATGCGCGCGCTCCGCCACGTAGCGGGCGGCGGCGCCCGCATAGGCAGCGAAGCGGGCGGCGAAGCCGTCGTCGAACGGGTCGCAATCGTCCGGATAGCCGTAATGGCACAGGTCCCAGATCGGCTGGATGGAATAACGGCGCTGCGCGGCGAGGAACGGATCGATGTAGCTGAAATCGTAGGCGCCGCCTTTGTCGACGAGCGGCCAGGGAATCCCCTCGCGCGCCACTGCGATGCCGAGCGAGCGCAGCATCCGGTAATCCTCGTCGGCATGGCTGCGATGCTGAGTCTCCTCGCACAAATCGCGCCGGCCGCCCTCGTGCCAGCAGAAGGTCGAGCATTCGAAGCCGGACAGGAAGAAGGTGGGGAAGATCCCCTCGCGCTGGCCCATGAGCGCTTTACGCGCGGGCGAAGCAACCGGGTCCACGCCCGATCAGGAGAGGGCGCCGGCGACCCGGTGCCTGACATGCGGATCGGGGAGGATCCGGTAGCGCGCCTCGATCAGGCTGTAGGCGCCGAACAGGCACAGGCCGGCCGCCACAGCCGCGCGCAGCGACCCCGGCATGCTCCGCAGCGCGTCGGCGAGCGCGCCGGCCTCCTCTGGCCGGTGGTCGAGGCCGGCGCGCAGCGCCAGCCAGGCGGCGGCGAGGAAGATGATTCCGCGCGCCGCATGGCCGCCGACTCCGGCCGCGATCACCCACCAGCGGTGCTTCGCCTCGGGCGAGAGATGCTTGCAGAAGCGCCGTCCCAGGGCGATGGCGAACTGGGCGATTCCGGCGACGGCGAGGATCGCCGCCGCGACCAGCAGCAGCGCCTCGCCGCCGGGCAGGCTCATCGCCGTCGCCGCGCCGCTCTCCGCGCTGTCGCTCGAATCGCCGCCCGACCCGCCGCCCAGCGCCAGCTTCGCCGCCGAGAAAGCGAGGCCGAGATGGATCAGCCCGCTCAGCGCCCCGGCGAGGCGCCCGGCGATGCCCTTGAGCCTGCGCCCCTTGCCCTGCGTGTCGAACACCGCATCGGTCACCCGCCATATGCCGTAGGCGGCGAACCCGAACGCCAGCGCGCCGAGCATCATCCCGCCGGTCTTGCCGCCGAGCCAGTCGAGCGCCCCGCCCGCATCCTCCGCCCGCCCGAGCTTCAGCGCCAGATAGCCGACGATCAGGTAGAGCAGCCCCCGCGCGGCGAAGCCGATGCGGGTGAGCAGCAGGAAGGAGGGGGACACGCTCGGCACGGGGGCGAAACGTGCGCCGGGCGGAGCCTGTTCCGGACCAATCGCCTTGCCGGCACGGACGGCGATGCCGCCGGGACGGGCCGATGCGAAAAAGCATCGTGTCGCGGCGCCTCTGGCGGCGGCCGCCGACTTGCGGCATGCTGCCGTCGTGGAACGGGGGGCCGCCATGACCGGAATCGTACGCGCCGCATTGCTGTTCGCGCTGCTCATCGCGGGAGCCTCCTCGCCGGCAGGCGCCGCGCCGGGGGCTGCCGCCGGATTCACGATCCTCGACCAGAGGCCGGCCAAGGAGAAGAAGGACCGGCTGTGGTCGGTCTGGATCTGGGACTGCAATTTCGGAGTCTACAATATCGGCGACCGCGGGATCGGCGACGAGAAGCTGGCGCAGGACCGGCTCGGCGACCTGCGCCGCTATCTGGAGACGCGTCTTGGGGATCGCCTCGCCGGCCGGACCCTGGCCCTCGGCACCTATCGGATAATCCTCAACGGGAACGCCCGCGCGAAGGCCTTCTCGACCGCGGGCACGGTGCTTGAAACGAGCGGCAAGACCCGTAAGGCCAAATGCTCGAAGGAGGACATGGCGGCAGGCTGGTTCGACATGTCCGAGCTCGCCAACGCCAACTCGCCGATGATCGTCGAGATCGCCGGCACCCTTGACGGCAGGCCGGTGAGCGGCCGCGCCGTCCGCTCGCCGGCGCGCGAGCTGTTCAAGGAGGTGGTGCCGAAGCGCATGCGCCCCGCCGACCTCGAGGAGTTCCGACAGACGATCGACGCGGCGTCCGGGGCCCTCGCCGAGTCCGTCGCCGCCGCGCTCCCGCCCTCCTGACCCGCTCGCCACTGGCGCGAAACCGCGCTTTCTGGCAGCGAAGGTCGATCACACAGGCAGAGGAATCCCGCCGGATGGACTTCGACCTTACGGAACGGCAGGCTTTTTACCGCGACCGGGTGCGCGAGTTCGTCGAGACTCGGATCCGGCCGCGCAACAAGGATTACAAAAGCCAGCTCGGCGCGGGCGACCGCTGGCAGCCGGTCGAGGTGATCGAGGAATTGAAGCCCGAGGCCAAGGCGGCGGGCCTGTGGAACCTGTTCATGCCGCCCGGCCAGACGCTCAAACATGTCGACGAGAGCTTCGAATTCGAGGGCACCCAGCTCACCAACCTCGAATATGCGCTGTGCGCCGAGGAGATGGGCCGGATCGGCTGGGCCAGCGAGGTGTTCAACTGCTCCGCCCCCGACACCGGTAACATGGAGGTGCTCCACCGCTACGGCACGCGCGAGCAGAAGGAGCAGTGGCTGAGGCCGCTGATGAACGGCGAGATCCGCTCCGCCTTTTTGATGACGGAGCCCGCGGTCGCCTCGTCCGACGCCACCAACATCCGGTGCGAGATACGCCGCGACGGCGACGACTATGTCCTCAACGGTCGCAAATGGTGGTCGTCCGGTGCCGGCGACCCGCGCTGCAAGGTCGCCATCGTCATGGGCAAGACCGATACCTCCGCCGACAAGCACCGCCAGCAGTCGATGGTTCTGATGCCGCTCGACGCGCCCGGAGTCACGGTCGAGCGAGCGCTGACCGTCTACGGCTATGACGACGCGCCGCACGGCCATATGGAGATCGAGCTCAAGGACGTGCGAATCCCCGCCTCGAACATGCTGCTCGGCGAGGGCCGCGGCTTCGAGATCGCCCAGGGCCGGCTCGGCCCCGGCCGCATCCATCATTGCATGCGCACGATCGGAGTCGCCGAGGAGGCGCTGAAGGCGATGGTCAGGCGACTCCAGAGCCGGGTCGCCTTCGGCAAGAGGCTGATGGAGCACAGCGTCTGGGAGCAGCGCGTCGCTGCCGCCCGCATCGACATCGACATGGCGCGCCTCCTCTGTCTCAAGGCCGCCGACATGATGGACAAGGCCGGCAACAAGGCCGCCGCCGCCGAGATCGCGATGATCAAGGTCTATGCGCCCAACATGGCGCTGAGGATCATCGACGACGCCGTCCAGGCCCATGGCGGCGCCGGAGTCTCGCAGGATTTCGAGCTCGCCAAGAGCTGGGCGGGGATCCGCACCCTGCGCCTCGCCGACGGCCCC
>DASUVK010000079.1:0-87662 GCA_036378975.1 Allosphingosinicella sp.
GGCCGGAGCCCGCTGCTCCTACCACCCATTCGATCGCCCCCGCCATTGCGGGGACGGCGTGGCCCGCCGCGGCTCCGGCATCGTGGAGCAGATGGGCGGGCGCGGAGAATCCGAACACCTCCAGCCCGTGGACGATGATCCCGCCGCCGACCCAGATCATGGCGGCGATGCCGATCGTCGAGAGCGCCGCCATCACCTTGGGCATGGCGTGGACCAGAGCCCGGCCGATCGCCCTGGATCCGCGGTTGCGGCGCTCCGCGAGATGGAGGCCGATATCGTCCATCTTCACGATCAGGCCGACGAGGCCGTAGACCCCGACCGTGATCGCGATCGCGACCACCGCCAGGATCATCCCCCGGGTCCAGAAATTCTCGTCCGCCACCTCCGCGAGCGCGATCGCCATGATCTCGGCCGACAGGATGAAATCGGTGCGGATTGCGCCGGCTACCATCTGCCGTTCGTGATCGGCGCTGGCCAGCTCGGCGACATCCTCGGCGAGGCTGTGCTTCGGCCCGGCCACGGCCTCCCACACCTTCTCGGCGCCCTCGAAGCAAAGATAGGCGGCGCCGAGCATGAGTAGGGGCGTGATCGCCCAAGACAGCAGCGCGCTCAGGACGAGCGCGGCCGGCAGCAGGATGAGAAGCTTGTTCTTAAGCGACCCCTTGGCGATCCGGGCGATGATCGGCAGCTCGCGATCGGGGGTGAAGCCGGTGACGTAGCGCGGCGTCACCGCGGTGTCGTCGATCACGACCCCGGCCGCTTTCGCCCCGGCCCGACCGGCGGCGGCGCCGACGTCGTCGACCGAGGCGGCGGCCAGCTTGGCGATGGCCGCGACGTCATCGAGCAGGGCAGCGAGACCGGAGGGCATGGGGGGACTTTCCTGGCAGCGACTAAGCCCCTGTGGCGGCGACGGGCGCCGCGATCAAGCCCGCGCTGGCGGGGTGGGACGCAGGCGCGTTGAGCCGTCGGCGCCTTTCCCTTATGGGACGAGGCCATGACCGTCCATTTCCACGAAGAGGACCTGCCCGAGGGCGTTCTCGCCCCCGGCCCGGTGGCCGTCGACACCGAAGCGATGGGCCTGCTGCCGGGCCGCGACCGCCTCTGCCTGGTTCAGATATCCGACGGCGGCGGCGACGAGCATCTCGTCCGCTTCGGCCCGAAGAGCCTCTATACCGCCCCCAACCTCAAGGCGGTCCTCGCCGATCCCGCTCGCCTCAAGCTTTACCATTTCGCCCGGTTCGACCTCGCCATCATTCAGGCCTATCTCGGGGTGATGGCGGGGCCGGTCTATTGCACCAAGACCGCCTCCAGGCTGATCCGCACTTACACCGACCGGCACGGCCTCAAGGAGCTGATCAAGGAGCTGCTGCAGATCGACATCTCCAAGCAGCAGCAGACGTCGGACTGGGGCGCCCCCGATCTTTCCGACGCGCAAAAGGATTATGCCGCTTCGGACGTGCGTTATCTCCACCAGATGAAGGAGAAGCTCGACGAGCGGCTGGCGCGCGAAGGACGGGCGGCGCTGGCCCAGGCCTGCTTCGACTTCCTGCCGCATCGCGCTCTGCTCGACCTCGCCGGCTGGGCCGAGGTCGACCTTTTCGCCCATGTCTGAACTCGCCGAGGGCCGGCGGGCGGCGAAGCGCGGCTGGGCCGCGCCGGGCGGGGCGCATGACTGGCTGATGCGCCTGCTCAAAATCGTGCTGCCGGCCGGCGTCGGGCTGTTGCTCGCCTATCTGCTGCTTTCGCCGCTTTCGAAGGAGAAAGAGATCAGCTTCCTGCTCGACAAGAACAAGGTCGACGTCGCCCGCGAGCGGCTCAAGGTGCAGGCCGCCGAATATCGCGGCCTCGATAATGAAGGCCGCCCCTTCACCATCCAGGCGGCGCAGGCGGTGCAGGCCAAGTCGAGCGTGCCGGTGGTCGACATTGGCCGCATGTCCGCCCGCATCCAGCTGAAGGAAGGCCCGGCGACGATCACTGCCGACCGCGCCCGTTACGACATGGACAAGCAGCAGGTGGATGTGATCGGCCCGATCCTGTTCACCGCCGCCGATGGCTACCGGCTGGAGACGAGGGACGTGGCGATCGACCTCAACCGGCACGTCCTGGCCGGCAGCGGCGGGGTCGAGGGGCGGATGCCGCTCGGCCGGTTCACCGCGGGCGGCATGATCGTCGATCTGCCGCAGCGGCGCGTCGTCCTCACCGGGCGGCCCCGCTTGCATATCGAACAGGGTGGGCTCAGATGAGCGGCATGAAGCGCCTGCTCCCTGTCCTGCTGCTCGCCGCGCTCGGCATCGGCCCCGCTTTCGGCCAGACCTCGGCGCTCAAGGGCCATAACAGCAACGCTCCGGTCGACGTCGCCGCCGACCGGATCGAAGTGCAGGATCGCGCCGACCGGGCGATCTTCTCGGGCAACGTCGTCGTCCGCCAGGGCGACCTTACCCTCACCGCCGCGCGCCTCACCGTGGCTTATTCGAGCGGCGGCGGCGTCGAGCTGCGCCGTATCGACGCCACCGGCGGGGTCACCGTCCGCGGTCCCGCCGAAACCGCCCGCGGCGACGTCGGCATCTACGATCTCGAGCGACGCATCATCACCCTGATCGGCGGCGTCAGCCTCGTCCAGAGGGACGCGAAGGTGAGTGGCGGCCGCCTCACCATCGACCTCGACAGCGGCCGGGCGGTGATGGACGGCGGCGGCCCCGCCGGCGTCACCAGCCAGGGCGGCCGCGTCACCGGCACCTTCACCGTGCCGCCGAGGAAGGGCGGCTGAACCCGCGCCGGCCGCTTTTCGGCCCTTTTTACGACATGCATGAACCCTGCCAGTTGAGACGTTAAGCCTCATCGCCTAAGTCTCGACGCGGATGAACGACGCCGCCGCCCTCCCGCGCGCCCACGAAGGCGATGTTTTCGCCGAGCTCGCGCGGGGCCTGTCGGTCGTCTCGATCGCCAAATCCTACGACCGCAAGACCGTGCTGAAGGACGTGTCGCTGCACGTCGAGCGCGGCGAGGTGGTGGGGCTGCTCGGCCCCAACGGCGCCGGCAAGACCACCTGCTTCTACTCGATCATGGGCCTGGTGAAGCCCGACAAGGGCCGCATCCTGCTCGACGCCCAGGACATTACCGGCCTGCCCATGTACCGCCGCGCCGTGCTCGGCCTCGGCTATTTGCCGCAGGAGACGTCGATCTTCCGCGGCCTCACCGTGGCGCAGAATATCACCGCCGTGTTGGAGGTGGCCGAGCCGGACAAGAAAGTGCGGCGCGAGCGGCTCGAGCAATTGCTCGCCGAGTTCCACATCGCCCATTTGCGCGACGCCCCGGCGATGGCTCTGTCGGGCGGCGAGCGGCGGCGCTGCGAGATCGCCCGCGCGCTCGCCGCCGACCCGTCGATCATGCTGCTCGACGAGCCCTTCGCCGGCATCGACCCGATCTCGATCGGCGACATACGCGACCTCGTCATCGAGCTGAAGAAGCGCGACATCGGCGTGCTGATCACCGACCACAATGTCCGCGAGACATTGGACATCGTCGACCGCGCCTGCATCATCTACGACGGCCAGGTGCTGTTCGCCGGCAGCCCGGAAGAGCTGGTCGCCGACCCCGACGTGCGCCGCCTCTATCTCGGCGAGAGCTTCGAGCGGTAGGTGTAGACGTGTCGATCGGTCCCCGCCTCGACCTTCGTCAAAGCCAGTCGCTGGTGATGACGCCGCAGCTCCAGCAGGCGATCAGGCTGCTGGCTCTGTCGAACCTCGAGGTCGAGAGCTTCATCGCCGAGGAGATCGAACGCAATCCCTTGCTCGAGGCCGGCGCCGGCGAGGAGGGGCCGGCGGCCGAGGCGGCCGCGGAGGTCGCCGAGGAGCTGCCCGCATCGGACGCGTTCGGCGCCGGCGGGACGCCGCTCGACCTCGACGTCAACAACGAGAATCTCCACCAGGACAGCGCCGCCGACCGTCCCCTGGACGGCGGCCTCGGCATGGAAGGCGCGGGCGGCGGCTGGGACGGCGAAGGCGCCGATTTCGATTCGTTCGCCGCCGCGGACGAGTCGCTCCACGCCTATTTGCTCGCCCAGGCCGGCGAGCGGCTGTCGGGCACCGACCTCGTCATCGCCGGCCAGATCATCGAGCAAATCGACGAGACCGGCTATCTGCTGACGACGACGCTGGAGCTGGCCAACCGCGTCGGCGCCCCGCTCGCCGAAGTCGAGCGCATTCTTGCCATCGTCCAGAGCTTCGACCCGGCCGGGATCGCCGCGCGCAGCCTCGCCGAATGCCTCGCCCTCCAAGCGAAGGAGGCCGACCGCTACGACCCGGCGATGGCGCGGCTGATCGACAATCTCGACTATCTCGCCAAGGGCAATTTCTCGGCCCTCAGGCGCATCTGCGGCGTCGACGACGAGGATCTAGGCGACATGGTCCGCGAGCTCAGGGCCTACGATCCCAAGCCCGGCTGCCGCTTCGCCGGCGGCGACCGGGTCGAGGCGGTCGTGCCCGACGTCTTCGTCGCCCGCCGCGGCTTCGGCTGGGCGGTCGAGCTGAACGGCGCCACTCTGCCGCGCCTGCTCGTCAACCGGCGCTATTACGCCGAGCTGACCGGCGGCGCCGACCGCCGCTCCAAGGCGTGGCTCTCCGAATGCCTCGCCAGCGCCAACTGGCTGGTCAAGGCGCTCGACCAGCGCGCCCGCACCATCGTCAAGGTCTCGACCGAGATCGTCAAGCAGCAGGACGGCTTCTTCCGCCACGGCGTCGCCCAGTTAAAGCCGCTCACCCTCCGACAGGTGGCCGAGGCGATCGGCATGCACGAATCGACGGTGAGCCGGGTCACCTCGAACAAATATCTCGCCTGCGACCGCGGCCTCTACGAGCTCAAATATTTCTTCACCAGCGGCATCCAGTCCTCCGACGGCGGCGACGCCGTCTCCGCCGAGGCGGTGAAGAGCCACATCAAGGCGCTGATCGCCGCCGAGGACGCCCATGCCATCCTGTCGGACGACCAACTCGTCGATTTGCTCCGCGCCAAGGGCTTCGACATTGCGCGCCGCACCGTCGCCAAGTACCGGGAGGCGATTGGGCTCGGTTCGTCCGTCCAGCGCCGCCGCCAGAAGGCGATCGGCTCCCACGCCGCCTGAGGTCTCCCGTTTTTCAATGACCACCCCTCGCATCCTCGTCCTCGCCGGACGCCGCTCGGCGGCGCTGGACCCGCTCGCGGAAAAGCTGGGCGTCAGCCACAAGGCGCTGGTTCCCGTCGCCGGCGAGGCGATGGTCGGCCGGGTGCTGCGCACCGCCGCCGAGGCTTTCCCGGACTCGCCCTTGTTCGTGTCGGTCGAGGATTTCGCGGTGATCGCCAACGAGCCGACCGTCGCCCGCCTCCACGCCGAAGGGCGGCTGACTCCGGTCGACGCCGAGCATCACATCGTCGACAGCGTCGTCGAGGCGAGCCGAACCACCGGCTTCCCGCTGATGGTCACCACCGCCGACAACGTGCTTATGAGCGTCGAGGGCATGCGCGCGATGGCCGAGGCAGGCGCCGCGCCGGGCGTGGACGGCGTCGTGATGATGGCGGAAAAGCGGGACATCCTCGCCGCCCATCCGGACGGCCAGCGCCGCTTCTACGGCTTTCGCGGCGGCGCCTATTCGAACTGCAACCTGTTCTGGATCGCCGGCGCCCGAGCCTTCGAGGCGATCGAAAGCTTCCGCTACGGCGGCCAGTTCGCCAAGCGCAAGAAAGACGCCGTGCGCGCGCTCGGCCTGACCGCGCTGCTTCTCTACGCTTCGGGTCTGGTCACGCTCGAAGGCATGTTCCGCCATTTTTCCCGCCGCTTCGGCGTCCGCCTCCGCCCGCTGGTCGCCACCGACGGCCGGCTCGCCATCGACGTCGACAACGAACGGACGCATCGGGTCGCCGAGGAGATATTGGCGAGAAATACCGCCCCATCTGGCGACGGGAAGGAAAAAAGGCGCCGGCGGTTCTCACCGCCGGAGCCGGTGTCTCCCGAGGGGACGTAAAGAGACTAGAAGGTGACGCCGGCGCCGAGCAGCACCTGGTGGCGGGTGATGTCGCTCTCATAATTGGAGTAGCGGTACTCGACCTTGCCGTACATGCGCTCGCCGAAGCCCTGCTGGTAGCCGGCGCCGAGACGGAAGCCGTCGAGATTGTCGCTGACCCGCGTCGTCACCCCGGCCGGGGTCGTGTAATCGAAGCGGAAGCGGGCGTTGGTGTAGCCGGCGAGCGCGTAGAGCGTACCGCGCGGCGCCACCTTGTAGCCGACGCGGACGGCGGCGGCGAGATCGCGGCCGGCGCGAAGGCAGGCCTCGTCGTTGACGAGGATGACGCTGCGCTCGCACTCCTTCATCGAGCTCAGATCGGCGCTGAGGTCGAGGCCGATCTCGGCCTTTTCGCCGAGCGCGATGTCGTAGCCGGCGCCGATGCCGTAGACGAGGCCGCTGTCGCCGTCGCCGTCGGCGCGGGCCTGGTCCCAGCCGCCGTGGACTTCGGCGCGGAAACCTTCGGCCGACGCCGGAGCGGCGGCGGCGAGGACGGCCACGGAGGCCAACGCATACAGATAAGTCTTCATGTCATACTCCCTGGTGCGCCGGCAGCGGCCGGCGCGGATCTCGTTGCGCTCGATGCGGGTTCGGAGGCCGGGCGGCCCGATGAGGGACGCCTAGGCCGGGCCGAGGCTGAGGGTCGTCAGCATTCCGCTGAGGAAGCTGGCGGCGCAGCCGAGGAAGAGGGCGACCAGCAGGATGCGGCGAAGTCTCGCCTTCTGGTACACGTACACAGACCATCTCCCTGCCGGTCCCAGCCTCCCCGGCTGGTGAGGCCCTTTTGCCGGGCGGCTGTGACGGGAGAATGGCATTGCAAGCGGAAATGGGTTTCAATTGTGTCAGGGGGCGGATTTTGCCTCCTCTCCCCGGCGTTTCGCGTCAGGGGGGCAAAACAAAAAAGACCCCGGCGCTTGCGCGCCGGAGCCCAGTTCTCCCTAGGGGAGGGGACCGGTCAGGCCAGCCGGCCGACCATCTGGATCGGCTGGGCCATGTTGAAGTAATTGGGAGCGGTCGCCATCACCGACTGATGGATCTCCTCATATTGCTCGCGGCTGCCGTCGCCCTCGAGGAAGACGGTGTAGCTGATCCGCCGGTAGCCGGCGGGCACGGTCTCGTCGATGCCGAGGAAGCCGCGCAGGTCGAGCTCGCCTTCGGTCTCGATCCGGCAGGCGTCGAGATTGATGCCGCGCACCGAGGCCTGGGCGACATAGCCGACCATCATGCAGGCGTTGACCGCCGACATCAGCAGCTCCTGCGGATTGGGCGCGGCATTGGTGCCGAGCAACTCGTGCGGCTCGTCGGCGACGATGGTGAAGCTGCGCGGCACGATCTGCCCGGCGAGCGTGTAGGAATCGACGGTCGATTCCGACTTCGTCTGGCCCTTCCATTCGGTGCGGACGCGGAACGCGACCTGCCCCTGCCGCGGATCCTCGCGCACGGCCGCGACGGTCTCCTCGAGGGCGGCGAGGTCGAGGCCGTTGACCGGCGCGCGCGGGGGGATGTCGAGCATAAGCGGGTTGCTCCTTGGAATGATCAGGCGAAAGCGGCGGCGACGGCGGCGACGGCGGCGACGGCGGCGACGCGGTCGCGCGGCGAGGGCGAAAGCGCGGCCGGAATGGCTGTGAATTTGGGGTGGATCATGCCCGAACCGAGATAGGTCCAGCGCAGCGCCTGAGGCTGCTGGTCCTGCAATTCGTCGCGCTGTTCTGCGCTCAGCGCGCGGCCGAACTGGTTGAGCACGCGCTTCTCGTCTTCGCCGAGGAAGGCGACCGCATCGGTGCGGGCGATGGTTACCGGCAGGAAGCGGCGGCCGAAATCGAGCTGGGCGCCTTCGGGAAGAACGTCCTCAACCTGCCAGGCCGCGTTGGCCGAGCTGGCGAGGACGTCCTTGAAGTTGAAAGCGTGATACATTGTCATCCCTTCCCAGTCGCGCCGCTCAGGCGAGCGTCGAGATCTGGGCGGGCTGCTGCAACGCCAGGACGGTGATCGCGCCGCTGAGCACGGCGGAGCTCGATCCCAGCGCAGCCGCGGCAAGCAGCACCAGCTGCAGGCGGCTCTTCTTGCTGCTGTTGGTGGTGGTGGTCATCGTTTGTCTCCCGAGTCGGCCGCGGCGGATCGCGCCGCGGCAGGACCTCTCTGGAGGAGGCTTTTGTCCGAGCCATTCCGCGCGAACCCGAATATTGTGTCAATTGTTACAGAAAGACGGTTTCTGCGGGCCCGCGGGGCCGCTATGTTCGTGCCGCTCGCAATGTCTGGGGGACGAAGACGTGGACGAGGGCGAGATTGCCGGTGTGGTGGCGAGCGTCATCGGCTCCTCGCTGAACTGCCTTCTGCTGCTTGACGAGAAGGGCGACATCCTCGAGTTCAACCGCGCCGCCGAGGAAGCTTACGGTTATGCCCGTGCCGAAATGGTCGGCCGGCCGGTGTCGGGCTTCCTCGACGCCAACCCAATGCGGGCCGACGACGTCGCGACGCTGATGCACTACATCGCCGAAGCCGACGGCAGCCGCGGGCTGCGCGTGATCGTCGACGCGCGGACCAAGGGGGGCGAAGTGCTCCCGCTCGAAATCAGCGTCACTGCGGTCGCCATCGGCGGTCGCCGCCGATTCCTGCTGAGCCCGCGCGACCTGTCCGCGCAACGGATGAACGACGAGGCGCTGGCGGAATCGAGCCGCCGCCTCGCCCTCGCCGTCGACGGCGCCAAGCTCGGCACCTGGACCTTCGACCTGGAGACCGGCCGCACCTGGTATTCGGACCGGTCGAAAGCCATGTACGGCCTGCCGCCGGAGACGGAGATGACCGCCTCGGTGATTCGCGCGTCGGTCCATCCCGATCACTGGGAGGAAGTCTCCGATCCTTATCTGAACGGCTTCCGGCAGGACCGGGTGGAGGTCGAGTATCGCGTCCTTTGCCCGGACGGCTCGACCCGCTGGATCTATTCGCTCGGGGCGGTCAACCGCGATCCGGCCGGGGTCGCCCGCAGCGTCAGCGGCATCCATCTCGATATCACCGACCGCAAGCAGGCCGAGCAGGAACGCGACGAGGCGCGGCGCCAGCTCGACCTCGCCGTCGAGGGCGCGCGGCTCGGCCTGTGGTCGGTCGATCCGACCACCGGCGCGGTCTGGCATTCGGAGACGTCGCGGCAGCTGTGGGGGATGGACCCCGACATGCCGATCGATACGCGCATCCTGCGGACCTATATCCATCCCGACGATTGGGAAGTGGTGAGCGAGCCCTACCGGCTTGGCTTTCCCGAGGACACTGTCTCGCTCGAGCACCGGGTGATCTGGCCGAGCGGCGAGGTGCGCTGGCTCCACGCCCTCGGCCGCGCCCAGCGCGACGCCGCGGGCGCAGTGACGATGGTGACCGGCATCCATCTCGACATCACCGACCGCAAGCGCGACGAGCAGGAGCTTGAGGACACGCGTCGGCAGTTCGAGCTGGCGGTGCAGGGCGCCAATCTCGGCAGCTGGACGGTCGATCCCAAGACCGGCGAGACCTGGTATTCCGCGCGGTCGCGCGAGCTGTACGGTGTCGACCGGGAAATGCACCTCAACGCCAGGACGCTCAAATCCTTCATCCACCCCGACGACTGGGACATGGCGGTCGAGGCCTCGCGCAAGGGCTTTCCGTCCGACACCATCTCGCTCGAGCATCGCGTCGTCTGGCCGAGCGGCGACATACGCTGGGTGCATTCGCTCGGTACGGTGGTGCGCGACGCCGACGGCGAGGCCAAGCTGATCCACGGCATTCATATCGACATCACCGACCGCAAGCAGGCCGAGCAGGAGCTGGCCCGGTCACGCGACGCGCTCCACCAGTCCGAGAAGCTGGCCGCTCTGGGCTCACTGCTCGCCGGCGTCAGCCATGAGCTCAACAATCCGCTCGCGGCGATCGTCGGCCAGGCCGAGATGCTGCAGGAGGACAGCGTCGGCACCGCCTTCGAGGTGCGGGCGAGGAAGATCAGCGCCGCCGCCGAGCGCTGCGCCCGCATCGTCCAGACCTTCCTCGCCATGGCCCGGCAGAAGGACGCCCAGCGCGCCCTCGTCGATCTGAACGACGTCGTCGCCTCGTCGCTCGAGATCACCGAATATGCGCTGCGCACCGCCGGCATTGCCGTGCGGGTGACTTTGGGCACGATGCTGCCCAAGGTGCTCGGCGACCGCGACCAGCTCCACCAGGTCCTGGTCAACCTGATCGTCAACGCCCAGCATGCGATGGAAGGCGGCGAGGCGTTCGACAAGACTTTGACCCTGCGCACCTCGGTGAGCCAGAGCGGCGCCGTCCTGCTCGACGTCAGCGATACCGGCCCCGGCATCCCCGACAAACTGCAGGGGCGGATCTTCGAGCCCTTTTTCACCACCAAGCCGCAGGGCATGGGCACCGGCGTCGGCCTGTCCTTCTCGCACGGCATCGTCGAGGCCCATGGCGGCACGATCACGCTCGAGCCGAGCCGGCGCGGCGCCCATTTCCGCCTCTCCCTGCCACCCGCAGCCGAGACCGGTCTGGTCGCCGTGCCGATCGACGCCGGGACCGGCGCGGCGGCGGCCGCCGGCGCCGGCGGCCGGGCGCTGATCGTCGAGGACGAGCCCGACGTCGCCGAGACCCTGCGCGAGCTGGTCGAGCGCGAGGGCTATGAGGTCACCGTCGCCGGCGACGGCGCCGCCGCCTTGATGGCGCTCGATCGTGACGACTATGACCTCATCCTCTCCGACCTGCGCATGCCGGGGGTGAGCGGGCCCGACCTCCACGCCCGCCTCGCCGAGACCAAGCCGCAGCTGCTCGACCGGATGGGGTTCATCACCGGCGACACGCTCGGCTCCAGCATGGACGATTTCCTGCGCAATTGCGGCCGGCCGGTGCTCGAGAAACCGTTCACCAAGGTCGGGGTGCGCTGCCTGATCGAGTCGATCTTCCAGCCGGGGGTGCAAGCATGAACGACATCGCCGCCCATATCGTCGTCGTCGACGACGACGAGGACGTCCGCTCCACCGTCGCCGAATATCTGCGACGCAACGGCCTCTCGGTCAGCGAGGCGGACGGCGGCGCGGCGTTGCGAGCGCTGATGGCCGAGCGGCCGATCGACCTGGCTGTGCTCGACATCAACATGCCGGGCGACGACGGCCTCACCCTCGCCCGCGAGATACGCGCTTCGGGCGAGGCCGGCATCATCATGCTGACCGCCCGCTCCGACGACATCGACCGCGTCGTCGGACTCGAGATAGGCGCCGACGACTATGTCACCAAGCCGTTCAACCCGCGCGAATTGCTCGCCCGCGTCCGTGCCGTGCTGAGGCGCGCCAGCCGCGGCGGCGAGGCGCCGGCGACGATGGGCCGGGAGGTGCAGATGGGCAAATGCCGCCTCAATCTCGACACCCGCAAATTGTTCGAGGCGGACGGCACCGAGGTGCGGATCACGGCGATGGAGTTCGACCTCCTCAAATGCTTCGCCGAGCATCCCCGCCGCGCGCTCAGCCGCGATCAATTGCTCGACCTCGCCCATTCGAAGGAAATGGAGCCGTTCGACCGCTCGATCGACACCCGCATCGCCCGCATCCGCCGCAAGATCGAGCGCGACCCCGCCAAGCCCGAATGCCTGAAGACGGTCCGCGCCGTCGGCTACGTCTTCAACCCGGATTGCTGATTTGCCACCTCCCGCGCTTCGCGCGCGGGGAGGGCTGGCCGCCGCGCTTGCGCCGGCCCGCGTGCAACCAAAGCGCCCACGGGCGGTTCTCGTCTTTCGACAGGTAGTGGCGGGTGGGCTGCCGTAAAGGAGCCCGTGATGTTGCGTTACGTAGTGGCCGCCCTGCTCGCCGCCTCGCCCGCGGCCGCGCAAGTCAAGGATGCGGACGGCTGGGCGCTGGCGACCATGCCCAATGGCTGCATGGTCCAGGCGGTGTCGCCGCACGGCACGATGCTCTCGATCTGGGGCTTCGCCGGCGAGCAGAAACTGGGGTTCCTGCTCCAGAATCGCGGCTGGGAAGTCGAGGACGGCGCCAAGACGCCGCTCTCGGTCGAGTTTCCCGGCACCCGCGCCTGGCCGGTCGAAGCCACCGCCCGCGCCCATATCGACAGCGACGGCCCGGGCCTGTTCTTCAGCGTCGAGCCGGGCCGGCCCTCCTCCAATTCGTTCCTCGCCGCCTTCACCAGCGCGCAAGGGATGAGCATCCGTCGCGACGGGATGAGCGTCGACACGCTGCCGCTCGCCGGCAGCCGCGGCGCCATTTCCAGCCTCGCCCAATGCCTCGCCGACCGCTGGAACGCGGCCGCGCCGGAGGACGAGCCGAAGCCGGCCGAGCCCGAGGCGGAGACGATCTGAGGCCTATTTGAAGTAGCTCGCCCCCGGCCGCGCCGGCGGCGCCTGCTTTTCCGGCCGGGGCTTGGGCGGCGGCCGCATCGCCGCCCGCGCCGCCGCTTCGGCGCCGTGGGTGGCGAGCTTCAAATAAGCGCCGTGCGCCCGCCGCAGCCGCTGCCTTTCCGCCTCGGTCTTGGCCTCGCCGAGCTGGGCCAGCGCCTCCTCGGCCTTCGCCTGATATTCCTCGGCCGTGCTCATCAATCGTTCCTTCGCGGGAGGGGGCCCGGCCGCGGCCGGGCGCATCGCCGATGGGTGCGCCCTTTGCCGCGCCGGGGCAACCTTATTCGCCGCAGCCGGACAGCGCCAGCAGCCGCGCGTCGATGGCGTGGAGCCGGTCGATCATCGCCGGCACGTCCGGCTCGGGCGGCGCCGGCTTTCGCTTCTTGCGGCCGCCCTTCGCCGCCGCCGACGCGCCGGCGCCGAGCAGGGCGCCGACCCCGAACGGCAGCAGCACCGACGCCGCCGTGCCGGCGATGCCGGCGGCGACCTCGCCGCCGCTGACCTTGCGGCGCCGGTGGCGGCCGAGCGCGATGTCGCCGATCGTCTTGTTGATTGCGGCCCGCTCGGCGTGGAGCGGGGCGCGCTCGGCGGCGGCGCCCGCGCAAGGCGGCGGCGCCGGCTCCGCCGGCTCCGGCGCGAGCAGGTTGACCGGCGCCGCCGCCGTCGCGGGCGGGGCGAGCAGCAGGGCGGCGGCCGCGCCGCAGGTGAGGGTCCGCCGGATCACCGGCCCATGCTGGACGCGTCCCCCGCCAACCGCAAGGGGGCGCCGCCCCTCCGCGCCGCCGTTTGACGCTGCCGGCCCCCGCATAGTATTTCAACGGGTCCGCCAGAATCGGGAGCTGCCGCCATGACGATCCGGGTGACGATGATCCGCAAGGACGAGGAGGCGCCGCTCGGCACCTTCGACTATGCCGCCGCGCCGCGGGTCGGCGAGCATCTCCATTATACCGGCAATTTCGCCACCTGGGTGGTGCTGCAGGTGTTCCAGTCCCCGGTCGGCGACGAGCGGCCGCAATATCAGGTGCTGGTCGAGCCGATCCTGGTCTGAGCCCGGCCGGCGGATCGCGCGCCGTTGCGGCCGGCGGCCGCGGCGCGCAAAATAGGATTTGCAAAATAGGGTTCGTTCGCTTTATGTTCCGCAGCGATGACGACTCAGCCCATCCCCGTGATCAGCGACCGCCGCCGGGCCGAAGGCGTCGCCGGCGAGGAAGCCTTCGCCGACTTCGGCGACCTGCTCGACTTCGAGCCGGTCCCCCTTCAGGTCGACCGTGTCGACGGCTTCTCTCCCGAAGCCCAGCGCGCCTTCATCGCCGCCCTGTCGATTCTCGGCTCGGCCGACCGCGCCGCCAAGGCCATCGGCAATAGCGCCACGGGCGCCGAACGCCTGCGCAAGCTGCCCGGCTCGGAAGGCTTCCGCCGCGCCTGGAAGCGGGCCAAGGAAATGTCGCTCCAGAAGGGCCGCCTGCGGCTTGCGGACAGCCTGAGAGCCGTCGCCCATCCGGAGCCGCCGCCGCCGCCGCCCGCAGAGCCGGAGGAGGAGATGGATCCCGCCCTCCGCGACCGCGCGAACCGCGACTTCGTCCTCATCCTGCTCAAGAAGCACGAGCTGAAGCTCATCCAAGAGCGGCGGGCGCGGCTCGAGGGCCGCGTCGTCGAGGCGGATTTCTACCTCCGCCAGATCACCTGGCTCGAAGTGGCGATCGATCTCGGCACCGGCGACGGCTTCGCGGTCTTCGCGGACCTGCGCCGGGGCCGGTACGATCTGGTCGAGATCGTCGAGACGCCGATGTCGCGCCTGTTCGGCGCCGCCCGCCGCGCCCGCTGGCGCGAGGCCGGCGAGCCCGACCGCCCCGAATGCCCGACCGGCCAGCGCCTTCGCGACCATGGCTGGTTCGTCACCCAGGACGGCGAGTCATGGAGCTCCGGCACGGACCCGCGCAGCTTCGCCGAATGGGACAGCGCCATCGCCGCCGAGCACGAGGCCGCCGCCGCCGCTCAGGCCGAGTGGGAGGAGAAGTCCCGCACGGACGCCGAGGCCTGGCGAGCGCGGCTGGAGGCGGAGGACCCGGCCGGCGAAGGGGAAGGCCAGGGGACGGGGGCCGGCGAGGCCGGCGGCGCGGCGGAGCCGGGGCCGTCCGGGGACGGAGAGGAGGGCGTCTGAAAATCCCGGCCCCGACGAGGCCTGTCACACCTTGCCGGGCCGGCTGGGTCCCCATCAAGGGACCACTTTGATGGGAGACAATCGCCGCGCATCTCCCCTTATCGCCGCCAGGCAAGGCGCCTCGACCGAATATGGTTCGAGCTCATGATCGAAGAACAGCTCCAGCTTCGCCGCGAAGGCGGCGAGGTCGGGAACCGGCACCAGCAGCAGCCGCCCGAGCGCCGCCTCCATCGCCTCGCAGGCGGCCTCATGCGCCGGGAGCAACGCCTCCTCCTCGTCGAACCCGCACCCCGCCGTCGCCGCCTCGATCGCCCGCACCTTCGCGGCGGTGGCCTCGAACGCGGCCAGCGCCGCCTCCCAATCCTCCCCCAGCTTGCTGGGGGAGGGGGACCGGCCGTAGCCGCAGGCGAAGGCCGGTGGAGGGGCAATTTCGGAGCCGATCCCGCCTACCAGCGGCAGCGCCACCGCCGCACCCAGCACCGCCCGCCGCGACGGCTTCGCCGCGCTTTGCCTCTCCCGCAACCTTGGACTAAGCTGCCCAGCAGCCATCCTTCGCCTCCTCGACAAAGGCGTGTGGTGGTCAGAGCCGGGGCAAGGTCGCCGCCTTGCTCCGGTTCGATGAGAAGTTGTTGGTACCACTAACCTAGGGCGGGCGCAATAGCCGAGGGTCAGAAAAACAAAGGCGGCCGACCGCGCACCGGAATTGGGCCCCAAATCGGCCTACGGCTCTACCCCGACATCGAGGCGGCGCTGGACGCGTGGATCGCGCAGCAGCCCGACCCGAAGCCCTCGCGGCCGGAGGCGATCAGGCGGATTCTTCGATTGGCTCTGCTGCCGAGGAAGGCTGAAAAACCGAAATAGCGCTCGGACGTAACTGTGCGCTTTGGTGTCGCCCGGGTTCGGAGTGCGTACCAGTGACCATTGAAACTAGCGATGATCGCGCCGGCACGGACCAACAGCCTGTGGCTTGGCATCAGCTAGAAAAGCGGGCAGGCTCGCCTCAAGTTCAGAGGGCTGGCCAGCAATGCCTGTTCCGGCATTTACAATTGATGGAGTGATACCCCCTTACGTGGGTTCCGGCGGTCCTGGCGGGCGGGCCGAGGACATGACTCCATATATTGTCACGGCCTCGGAGGTGGTCGCTACCTTGGGGACGACAGAGGAGAGGAAAACGATCTTGCGTGGCTGGCTTGCGCACCGTGGTGCCTTGCGGGCGTTGGGCTTCGATCGCGGCTTTCAGTGGCTTGACGGAAGCTTTGTCGAGGACAAGGTGCCTCGCGACCTGGACATTGTGACATTCACTCATAGGCCGGCCGCCGCAGCGCACACCATTCAACTCAGCCAACTGTTTGCTAGCAACCCGGAGCAGCTACGCCGAGACCGAATCCGGGCACGCTATAGTTTGGACGCCTTTTTCGTGGACCTGAATGGATCGCCGGAAACCGTTGTTAATGCCTCGCGATACTTTTTAGGGTTATTCTCGCACCGCCGAGGGGACGATCTTTGGAAGGGAATGCTACAGGTTAGAATGGAAGACGTTCAGGATGATACGGCCGCTTTGGCATTGCTCAACGCGCCGCCGATTCCTGCGCCTGTCGGAGCAGCAAGCCCATGAGCAGCTTGAGGAAATTGGAGCGGGACCGCACACTGGCCGAGCTTGCGTCAGTCAACCAGCTTCTGGAAGGCATGACCGACGACGATGTCATGACCCGAATGGGCCTTGAAGACCGGCGGGAGGAGCTTCAAGAGCTTGTGGCAGAGCTGATTGATTTCAATGAAGGGGCGGCATCAGCAGCCCTCTTTTTCGGCGGTAGGCCCGTTGTAGGCTCGCGTGGGATTGAGAGCGAGTTCGGTGGTAATGCTGTCGCTAAATTCCAAGATCTTGTTGCAAAGCTGCTAGTCCAAGAGATTGGCGAACTTGGTCAGCGCGGCCCTGTCCCAAACAAGGCCGCGTCTACAATGCACATCACGAATGTGGTTCGGGGCTCATTCGGTTTCCTGATGGAGGAGGTGCAGACTCAGGGTCAGCTCGTTGACACGGCACTAAAGGCCGCTGTGGATGACGCCTCACGCCTCATGGCTGCATTCGCTGATGCTGACGAAGTGAAGTTCCAAGAAGCCGTTGAAGCGGTGGATCAACGTGTCTTCGCAACCGCGGGAGAATTTTTCGATCTACTACGGCAGGGCGGTGCGACCTTCCGTATCGTAGCCGGAGATAATGACGAAACTTTCAGCACGACCGCTGTCGAGCGGGCAGTCGAGAGGGCGACATCCACCACTGTGACCGAAGGTGAAGAGCCACTTCTGGGCAGACTCACCGGCGCACTGCCGGATGGCCATATGTTTGAATTCCGGAATGCGATGGGTGACATCGTGCGAGGACGAGTGGATCGATCAATTACCACGGATCAGCTGATGCAGCTCAATCTTACCATGCTGAATGTCGAGGCACAGGCCAGGATGCGGGTGCGACGGGTCTGGAAGGAAGGGGCAGTAGTTAGAGAGAGTTTTACGCTGCTCGCCCTTGGCCGGACTGAAGGCAATCAGGCTCACGTGGAGCAGGCCTAACCTCGTCGGTATGGCAGGCCTATGTGGGGGAGAAGTGCGAGAGTCGCTCGATGATCCCCGCCCCTTGATTTCGGATAAAAAGGCCTTCGTGAGGACCGATGCCCGCATCGCGGAGTCCAAGGCGAAGCGTGGCTTTGAACTCCGCTGCGGAATAAACGAACTTCGTATCCCCCCACCCCCTCCCTTGTTCCGCCTACCGGCACGGCCTACTTTCCTCCCAGCCCAAAGGAGCCGCGGAACATGACCGCACTCCCGCACGAGACGGATGATGAGCCGCCGGCCGCCCCGCCCGCCCCGCTAACCGAAGCCGAGTGGGACCGCATCCTGCCGCCGATCGACGAGGACGATCCGAAATGGCAGGCTTATGTGCGGGAGAAGATCCGCGAGTCCCTCGACGATCCCCGCCCCTCAATCCCGGCCGAAGAGGTTCGACAGCACCTGAAGGAGCTCCACGAGGCTCATCTGAAGCGCGAAGCCAAAAACTAAGTTCGGATACGGCTCGGCTTCGCCTTGTCGCTTCGCCTAGTGAGGGTTAGTTTGGCGCTGATCGGAGACAAAAATGGACCGCCGTCCGCCCGGCATGCCGGCAGAGCCCGACGAGAATCGTGAATCGACCCACGACGCG
Source organism: Allosphingosinicella sp. (assembly GCA_036378975.1). Classification (GTDB taxonomy): domain Bacteria; phylum Pseudomonadota; class Alphaproteobacteria; order Sphingomonadales; family Sphingomonadaceae; genus Allosphingosinicella. The sequence continues at coordinate 17,748 of DASUVK010000079.1, forward strand.
GGAACCGCATCGATCGACCCCGCGACCGCCGAGCGCATCCGGAAATCTCTGGCCAACCCTCGCCCGCCAAGCCCCGCCGCCGAGGCATTCGCGCGGGTTGACGCTCGGATAGCGGAGTACAAGGCGAAGCGTGGCGCTTGAGGTTCGCCTCTCGGAGGAAGCCGAGGACGACCTTGTTGAAACCTACGTCTACATCGCCGAGCGAGACGGAATCGAACGCGCAGAGGCTGTCGACAGGCGCCTTCGGGCCGCCTGCGGGAAGCTCGCCGACTTCCCGAACCGCGGTAGCCCTCATGACGAACTGGCGCCGGGGTTGCGTTCCGTGCCTTTCGAGCGGCGGGCGACGATCTATTATCGCGTCACACCCGAAGCCGTGGACATCGTGCACATCGCTTGGGCCGGCCGGGACGCCGCCGGGATCTTCAAGCCTTGAACCGGATCGAAGTAGCACTTCGATACGATATCATTCCTCCCCCATCCGCAGCGCCGCGATGAACGCCTCCTGCGGAATGCTCACCGAGCCGTACTCCCGCATGCGCTTCTTGCCCTCCTTCTGCTTGTCCAGCAGCTTGCGCTTCCGCGAGATGTCGCCGCCATAGCATTTCGCCGTCACGTCCTTCCTCAGCGCCGCGATCGTCTCCCTGGCGATGACCTTGCCGCCGATCGCGGCCTGGATCGGGATCTTGAACAAATGCCTCGGGATCAGGTCCTTGAGCCGCTCGGCCATGTGCCGTCCCCGCGCCTCGGCGGCCGCCCGGTGGACGATCATGCTGAGCGCGTCGACCGGCTCGTTGTTGACGAGGATGTTCATCTTGACGAGGTCGCCCTCGCGGTGGCCGATCTGGCGGTAGTCGAAGCTGGCATAGCCGCGCGAGATGCTCTTGAGCCGGTCGTAGAAGTCGAACACGACCTCGTTCAAGGGCAGCTCGTAGGTGAGCTGGGCCCGGCCGGCGACGTAGGTCAGGTTCTTCTGGATGCCGCGGCGGTCCTGGCAGAGCTTGAGGATCGGCCCGAGATATTCGTCGGGGACGTAGATGGTCGCCTCGATCCACGGCTCCTCGATCGACGCGATCCGGCTCGGGTCGGGCATGTCGGCCGGATTGTGCAGCTCGATCAGCTGCTGGCCCTGCGCGTCCCGGTGGGCGAGGTGGATCCGGTAGACGACGCTGGGCGCGGTGGTGATCAGGTCGAGATCGTATTCGCGGGTCAGCCGCTCCTGGATGATCTCGAGGTGCAAGAGGCCGAGGAAGCCGCAGCGGAAGCCGAAGCCCAAAGCCGCCGACGTCTCCATCTCGAAGCTGAACGAGGCGTCGTTGAGGCGGAGCTTGGAGATCGAATCGCGGAGCTTCTCGAAATCGGCGGCGTCGACCGGGAACAGGCCGCAGAACACCACCGGCTGGACCAGCTTGAAGCCGGGCAAAGCCGCCGCGGCGGGGCGCCTCGCGTCGGTGATGGTGTCGCCGACCCTCGTCTCGGTGATGTCCTTGATCTGGGCGGTGATGAAGCCGATCTCGCCGGCGGTGAGCTCGGCCATTTGCTCGATCTTGGGGCGGAAGGCGCCGACCCGGTCGACTAGGTGAGTGGTGCCGGCGGCCATGAAGGCGACGCTCGCGCCCTTGCGGATGGCGCCGTCGATCACCCGGACGAGGATGACGACGCCGAGATAGGGGTCGTACCAGCTGTCGACCAGCATCGCCTTCAGCGGCGCCTCGCGGTCCCCCGTGGGCGGCGGGATCCGGGCGACGATCGCCTCGAGCACTTCGGGGATGCCGAGGCCGGTCTTGGCGCTGGTCAGCACCGCCCCCCCTTCCGTCCAATGGCCTCCGGCGGGCAGGCCGACAATGTCCTCGATCTCGCGGCGGACCTTGTCGACGTCGGCGGCGGGCAGGTCGATCTTGTTGATGACCGGGATTATCTCATGGTCGTGCTCGATCGACTGGTAGACGTTGGCCAGGGTCTGCGCCTCGACCCCCTGGGCGGCGTCGACGACCAGCAGGGCGCCTTCGCAGGCGGCGAGGCTTCGCGACACCTCGTAGGCGAAGTCGACATGGCCGGGCGTGTCCATCAGGTTGAGGACGTAGTCGCGGCCGTCCCCGGCGCGGTAGTCGAGCCGCACCGTCTGCGCCTTGATCGTGATCCCGCGCTCCTTCTCGATGTCCATATTGTCGAGCACCTGGCTCGACATCTCGCGCTCGGTCAGCCCGCCGGTCGACTGGATCAGCCGGTCGGCGAGAGTCGACTTGCCATGGTCGATATGGGCGATGATGGAGAAGTTGCGGATTCTCGATAGCTCGGTCATTTCCGCCGGGCGTTAGCAGGGGAGGCGGGTGCCGCCAACCGTGGCGCGCAATCGTCGTACGGCTGGTTCATACCAGCCGTCATACGGTGGTGCGCGGCGCGAAAGGCAGCGTTGCCGGCGTCGCGTCTGGAGCCACAGACTCGATCGGGACGCCGTGCGGCGCCCGGGCGGCTGCGTGCGATCCATCGGCGGCCAGCCCGAAAGCCGCCAGGGTCATCCAGACCGCCATCGCAATCATCATCAGATTCTCGGTCAGGGACACGAAGCCGAGAGGCACTTTGCTCGAGCCGCCGACGCAGGCGCATTTCAGCTCGCGCCTGTCGATGTAGACGGCCTTGAACACCGAGACGGCGCCGACGCTGCCGATGAAAAGCGCGATCGGCACGGACAGCCAGGTGAGCGCACCAGCCACCATCAGCACCCCCGCCAGTCCCTCCGCGAAGGGATAGATGTAGCTGTACGGCACCCACCGCCTGGCCAGCAGGTCGTAGTTCAGGAACATCGTCGAAAAGCTCTCGACGTCCTGCACCTTCAGGAGCGCCAGCACGACCATCGAGAAGCCGATGAACCATTGGGCTGCGCGGACGGTGAACGGGCTGCCGGTCACCGCATAGCTCGCCGCCATCGCCATCAGCGCGGTTATGGCGAACAGCGCGATCACTGGCCGGTAGCTTGTGGCGTTCGGGTCGACGATCCGCTTGCCTAGGAAGCGGCGCAGGTCGTCATAGCCGCCGATGCGCTGGCCCCGGATGAAGATCTGGGGCGTGGTGGCGACGCCATGCTCCGCTTTGAAGGCGTCGGTCTGCTCGCGCGTCGTCAGGTGGCGATCCTCGACCTCGTAGCCGGAGCGCTTCAGGAGGTCGACCGCCTTGAGGCCATAGGGACAGGTGTGGGAAGGCATCACCATGCGGTGGATCACCGCCTTCTTCGCCGCCGTCGGAGGGTTGGTCATGTCCGACATTTCACGTCTCCTTGCGATCTTGTCGGCCCGGATATAGGGTCCGTACCATGGTACGGAGTCAAGAGGTTCATTCGCTGACGAGCCGGCCAATTGGCCGCTGGCGCGGCGTGGGGTCGAGACCCCCCGCTAATACCAGCGCACAAATCTCGAGACGCCAACGCGCGAAAGCGGGATCCGCCGCTGTCGGGGCGGATGGTCTGCGCCGGCTGCGCTTCATAAGCGGCGCCGGCGGCGGGATTCACGCTTGAGGAGATCAGGGAGGTCCTGCGAGAAGCGCCGTCAGCGCTGATCGCGTTCGGCCGTCGGCGTCATTCATGTGCACAGCGAGAGCGGAACGGCGGTGAATCGGGATCGTTCAGCAGGCAACGCGATGAATTCGAGCCGGGAAACAGCCATGCCTGAGGGTAATGTCGTCTTCGCCGCCGCCCTGTCGGTTCTCTTGCTCGCCTCTTGCGGCAGCCAGGAACCGAAGACCGCGGAGAACGAGGCGGCCGACGCCGCCACAAATGCGCTGCAAAACGCAAGCCCGTCGGACCTGGGGCAGCCCAATGGTTCGGATGAGCCCAGTGACGATTCGGTCCCGCCCCCGGACGCGGTTTCGCATCCCGATGGCTACCTCCCCAATGCGGGCGACCTGCCCGCGCCCGGCGGGCCGGAGCCGACGACAGATAGTCCGCCCAGTTCCAAAGAGCCGCCACCGGCCACGGAGGATGAATATATCCGCAACAGACAAGCGGGTGGCTAGGCGGCGCGCCGCGCCGCGCTCCCTTGCGATGGCGTGGTAATATCATATCTCCGGGGGAGACCATGCCCCTCACGACCAATCCCGACTGGCCGCAGATTGCGCTCTACGCGCTGGGCGGGGCGCTGCTGCTGATGCTGCTGTTCCGGCTGCCCGTGGTCGGGCGAGCGCTGCGGTTCGCTTTCTCGCTGGGGCTGCTCGCCATAGCGCTATTCATCCTGATCCAGCAGGCGCCCTATCAGCCGCAGCTGGGCCGGGTGGCGGAGCGGCTGGGGCTCGATCCCCAGGAAGTGACCGGCAGGGAGGTGCGAATCAGGATGGCGGCGGACGGGCATTTCTGGGCGGACGTGACGATCAACGGGATCCGGCGGCGCATGCTGATCGACAGCGGGGCGACCGTCACCGCCCTCTCCGAGCGGACCGCGGCGGCGGCGCGGGTGGAGGGAAATATCGGGCCGGTGCCGGTGGTGCTGCGGACGGCGAACGGAATGGCGCCGGCGCGGACCGGGACCGTCGAAGAGCTGCGGCTCGGCAATATCGTCGCGCGGGATTTGAAGGTGGTCGTCTCGCCCGCTTTCGGGGACATGGAGGTGATCGGCATGAACTTCCTGTCGAAGCTCGCCTCGTGGCGGGTGGAAGGTCCTATGCTTGTCCTGGTTCCGCACCACCCGCAGCCGCACGCGGCCTAGCCGCAGCCCCGGATGGAAGGCGGCGCGCGGGTCTGGCCTTTACCGCAAATACGCCCCCCACCAGCGCTCGATCGCATTCTCCTCGAATTCGATCGCGCTTCCGTGCTCGTCGAGGCGGACGGGGTAAGGGGCGCCGCGGATCAGGCCGTGGTCGCGGCGGAGGAGCTCCCGGAGGAATTCCTGGATCGACATGTCGGGCAGATCGGCCGGCGCCTGGCGCAGGCGGCCGTCGGCGGCGGGGCCGGACGGCAGCGGCCCGCATTCCCGTCCGTTCTCGCTCTCCCGATAGAGGCGGGCGCGGCCGCCACGGCGGGTGAGGCCGGGATTGCGGGCGTGGAAGAGGTCGAGCGCGGCGTCCCAGGACCGGTCGAAGCCCTCCGCGCCGGCCGCATTGCGGACGGTCCACGCGCCGCTCGCCGTGCCGCCGACGCTGTCGGCGGCGCGGTCGGCGTCGCCGAGGCGGGCGAGCGCTGCGATGAAGCCGGTCTGGCGCTATTTTGCGGACGCCCCGAGAAGCGGCGTGCCTTCGGCCCGCACGGCTGGGCGCTGTGGGGGACAGTCAGACAGACTGTCCCCGTTGTCCCGGGTGGTGTGGCGGATGCCCTAGCGAGAAGCTGTTGCCGGCTTGCGGGGAGTGAAGGGGACAGCCAGATAGGCTGTCCCCAAGCTGTCCCCAAGCTGTCCCTAGGCGTAATTTCCGGTCGCGCAGGGGGAAGTGGCGCCGCTGCCGTTGGCGCCCCAGCGGCGGAATCCCTTGGAATCGAGGTGGAAGCGGTGGCCGGTGTAGAAACCGAGGCCGATGCCGAATTCGCGGCCGCTCGCCTGGTGGATGCGGCAGACGTCGCGGATCAGGACGGCGCGGGCGAGATCCTCGTCGGCGGGGACCAGGTCGAGCGCGTAGAAATGGCGGTGGGCGCTCGCCTTGGCGCCGCCGGCGCATTGGTTCAGCTCCGCGTTGCGGAAGCCGGAGACCGCCTCGACCTTGCCGATCACCGGCTCGACCTCGGCCTTCACGAAGCCCAGAGTGGCGGCGATATGGGTCCATTCGTGCGCCGGGGCGACCTCGAAGCGCGGGCCGCCGCAGTCGCGCCACTTGCTGGCGGTACGCACCAGCTGCCAGGTCGGCACGACGCCGTCGACGCCGGCCGCGTCCAGATAGGATTTGAACGACAGCACCTGGGCGCGGGCGCCGGGATCGCGCGACAGCCAGGCGAGATAATCCGCCTTGCTCTGGCCTTCGGCTTGCTCCTGGGCGAGAGAGGGCGACGCGAAGGTCGCGAAAAGGGCGGCCAGCGCGAGCGCTGCGAATCGATTTAATTGTTGCATAACAGTAAGATAGCCATATTCCGGCCACATTTCAAGGGGTTTGGCGACGGCCGGGCTGGCGCGCAGAGCGGCGGTGATGTTATAACGCGCCATAGCCAATGGAGAAGCGGCCATGCGCAGCCTGCTTGCGACCGTCCTTTCGAGCCTCGCCCTCGCCGCCTGCTCGGAGACCCCGCCCGACCCGCGCGGGGTCGAGCGCGACGAGGTGCTGGTCCAGATCGCGGCCTCGGGGCGGGCCGACAGCCGGCCCGACGAGGCCCGCTTCACCGCCGGCGTCGAGACGATTGCGCCGACCGCGCGGGCGGCGAGCGCGCAAAACAGCGCCACTTTCGCCAGGGTGGCGGCGGCGCTGCGGCGGCTCGGGGTCAACGAAGACGATCTGCAGACGCGGTCGATCACCCTGTCGCGAATTGAGTACGGGCCCAATCGCGGCCGTTTCCAGGCCAACAATCTGATCGACATCAAGGTGCGCGACATCAAGCGGGCCGGGGAGGCGCTGGCCGCCATCACCGAAGCGGGGGCGAACGTGCTGTCGGGGCCGAACCTGCGGGTGTCGGACCCGGACCGTGCCGGCCGCTCCGCTTATGCCGCCGCCTATCGCTCGGCGCGGGCTCAGGCGGACGCCTATGCCGAGGCGGCCGGACTGAGGGTGGTGCGGGTGCTGACCATACGCGACGGTGGGGTGAGCCCGGAGCCCTATCGCTACGACTCGGATATGATGGCCGAGCGGGCCGCTCCGCCGCCGCTCGCGACCGCGGCGCCGCCGGTGCAGCCGGGAATCACCACTCGCGAAGTGCAGATAAGGGTCGATTTCGCGCTCGCCGAATAGGCGCCTTCGGCATCCGGCGACCCGAACCCTCTCCTGTGGAGGACTTGAGAGCGATCAGAAACCCCGGAACGCCGCAAACTCACCCACCGGCGCGCGCTCCGTCCGCAGCCTGTTGATCGGCGCTTCCGGGTCGGCATAGCCCAGGGCCATGCCGCCATAGAGGATGCGCTCGGCGGGCAGGGCGAGATGCTCCGCCACCGTGCGGTGCACCGCCGCCCACGCTTCCTGCGGGCAGGTGGCGAGGCCGCGTTCCGCGGCGAGCAGCATCAGATTCTGCATGAACATGCCGAGATGCGCCCATTGCGGCCGGTCGAAGAGGCGGCCGATCGAGAAAAACAGGGCGACCGGGGCACCGAACAGATCGTAATTGCGGGCGAATTGGGCGAGCCGCGCCGCTCTGTCGTCGCGCGGGATGGCGATCGCCGCATAAAGCGCCTCGCCGCTGGCGAAACGACGCGACCGCCAGGGCTCGGGCAGCGGCGAGGGATAAATGGCGAATTCGAGGCCCTCGCCGCCCGGCTGCGCCGCGAGGCTGGCGCGCACCGCCCCCTTGAGCGCCTCCAGCGGCGCGCCGGTGAGGACGTCGACATGCCAGGGCTGGAGGTTGCCGCCCGACGGCGCCCGCGCCGCCAGCTCGAGCAGTCGCTCGATCGTCGCGCGCTCGACCGGGCGGGGAAGGAAAGCGCGCGTCGAGCGGCGTGCGAGCACGGTTTCAGTGACGGAGTTGCGCTCGACGGACACGCGGCTATTGTGCGCGGCCATGCGACTACTCGACAAGATGCTTCCGGGGCTCATCAAAAGAGGCGAGCTCACCGTTATCGACCCGGCCGGGCGGAGCTACCGCTTCGGCGCTCCGGATCCGGAGCTGAGGCCGGTCACCGTGCGCCTGATGGACCGCAAGGTCGCGTTCCAGATCGCCCGCGACCCGACGCTCGGCACCATCGAAACCTGGATGGACGACCGCCTGCGGCTGGAGCAGGGCGAGATCATCGACCTCATCCTGATCATCCGCCGCAACCGGCGATGGGAGGAAAGGACCCGGCCCAACGAATTCCTCAAGAAGACCGGCAAGCTCCGCCACCGCCTGAGCACGCTCAACTGGAAGTCGCGCTCATTGAAGAACGTGGTCCACCATTACGACATCGGCAACGACCTCTACCGGCTCTTCCTCGATCCGGACATGCAATATAGCTGCGCCTATTTCACCGACCCTTCGAACAGCATCGAGCAGGCCCAGCTCGACAAGAAGGCGCACATCGCCTCGAAGATGCTGCTCAAGCCCGGGCAGCGCGTGCTCGACATTGGCTGCGGCTGGGGCGGGCTGGCGCTCTATTTGAACCGCGTCGCCGACGTCGACGTGCTCGGCGTCACCTTGTCGAAGGAGCAGCTGGCGGTGGCCCGGCAGCGGGCCGAAGAGGCCGGGGTGTCCGACCGGGTGAAATTCGAATTGTGCGACTATCGCGACGTCACCGGCCAGTTCGACCGGATCGTCTCGATCGGCATGTTCGAGCACCTCGGCACGGCCCATTTCCCCGTCTTCTTCCGCAAGATACGCGAGCTGCTCGTCCCCGAGGGCGCCGCCCTGGTCCACACGATGGGGCGGATGGGCAAGCCCGGCACCACCGACCGCTTCATGCAGAAATACATCTTCCCGGGCGGCTATTTGCCGGCTTTGTCGGAGATCGTCTCGGCCAGCGAGCGCGAGCGGCTGATCATGGCCGACTGTGAGGCGCTCCGCCTTCATTACGTCTACACGCTGCGCGCCTGGTACGAGACGTTCAAGACCAAGCATGACGAGATCGTCGCCCTCTACGACGAGCGCTTCTACCGGCTCTACCTTTTCTATCTTGCCGCCTCGATGACCATGTTCACCGACGGCGCTATGGTGGTCTACCAGCTCCAATATCTGCGCAGCCGCTACGCGGCGCCGATGACCCGCGACTATATGCTCGAGGATGAGGCGCGCTTGAGGAAGGCGGGGGGACCGCCGCCGCAAAGATGATGCGGCTGCTCGACAAGACGCTTCGCAGCTACGTCAAGCGCGGCGAGATCAGTCTCGTCGACCATAAGGGCAGGACCTATACCTACGGCGCGCCCGATGCGGAATTCGGGCCGGTCGCCGTCCGCTTCGCGGATGCAGGCGTGGCGCGCGACATCATGCGCGACCCCGGTCTTGGGGGGGCCGAAGCCTATATGGACGGCCGCCTGCTGATCGAGCGGGGCGAGATAATCGATCTGATCAACGTCATCCGTGGCAGCCACCGCTGGGAGGACAGCGAAGGACTGAACCCGTTCCTGCGCCGGGGCGGCAGGCTAATCCACAAGCTGCGCACGCTCAACTGGAGATCGAGCGCGCGCAGGAACGTCGCCCATTACGACATCGGCAATGACTTCTACCGGCTCTTCCTCGATCCTGACCTGCAATATAGCTGTGGCTATTTCACCGACCCCGGCAATGGTATCGAGCAGGCGCAGCTCGACAAGAAGACCCATATCGCCTCGAAGCTGAGGCTCCAGCCCGGCATGAAGGTGCTCGACATCGGCTGCGGCTGGGGCGGGCTCGCGCTCTATCTCAACCGGGTCGCCGACGTCGACGTGCTCGGCGTCACCCTGGCCAAGGAGCAGCTGGCGCTGGCCCGGCAGCGCGCGGAACAGGCCGGGGTGGCGGACCGCGTCAGGTTCGAGCTGATCGACTATCGCGACGTCACCGGCGAGTTCGACCGGGTGGTGTCGATCGGCATGCTGGAGCATGCCGGTCAGGCCTTCTACCGCACCTATTTCCGCAAGATAAGCGAGGTGCTGAAGCGGGACGGGATCGCGATCGTCCATACGATGGCCCGGATGGACGGGCCCGGCACCACCGACGAGTTCATGCAAAAGCACCTGTTTCCCGGCGGCTATCTTCCCGCTTTGTCGGAGATCGTCGCGGCGAGCGAGCGCGAGCGGTTGATCATGGCCGATTGCGAGACCTGGCGGATGCACTACGTCTACACGCTGGGGCGGTGGTACGAGCGGCTCAAGGCGAACCAGGCCGAGGCGATCCGCCTCTGCGGCGAGCGTGTCTACCGCCTTTATCTCTTCTATCTCGCGGCTTCGATGACGATGTTCCGCGACTCGCCCAATTGCGTCTATCAGATTCAGTATCTGCGCGACCGCGAGGCCGCGCCGATCACGCGCGACTATATGATGGAGGAGGAGGCGCGGTTGCGGATCGCGGCGGCTTGACCCGCCCGCCCCTCCATGCTCATTGCGCTGAAATTTCAGGGGTGTCTGAACTATGTGGCTGCTCGACAAACTGCTTCGCAAGGTCGTCACGAAGGGCGATCTCACCGTCATCGACCATGACGGCAAGGAATATCATTACGGCGATGGGGGCCCGGCTCCGCACGGACCGGTGCGCGTCCGCTTCACCGACCGGGGCGCCGCGAACCATATCGTGAAGGATCCGCGGGTGGGCGCCGGCGAGGTGTTCATGGACGGGCGGATGGTGATCGAGCAGGGCGACCTGCGCGACATGGTCCTGCTCATCCGCTACAATGCGCCGGTCGAGCGGCAGGGCCCGCTGAAGCCGAAGGGGCCGCTTCGCAAGGCGATCGGCCGCGTCGCCGGGCGGCTCGACCAGATCAACTGGAAGTCGCGCTCGCGGCACAATGCCGAGCACACCTACAACCTCACCCGGCGTCTCTACGAGCTGTTCCTCGACGAGGACCGGCAATATACGATGGCTTATTATCGCGACCTTTCGAACAGCCTCGAAAAGGCCCAGCTCGACAAGAAGGCGCACGTCGCGGCCAAGATGTATTTGAAGCCCGGCATGAAGGTGCTCGACATCGGCTGCGGCTGGGGCGGCTTCGCACTCTACCTTCACCGCACCTACGGCGTCGACGTGCTCGGCGTCGCGCTGGCGCCGGACCAGATCGAATTCTCGCGCGAACGGGCCGCCGAAGCCGGCGTGTCGGACCGGGTGAAGTTCGAGCTGATGGATTATCGGGACGTCCAGGGCCAGTTCGACCGGATCAGCAATGTCGGCCTGATCGAGCATCTGGGGACGCCCCATTACCCGGGCTTCTTCGAGCATATGCACCGGCTGCTCAAGGACGACGGGGTGATGGTCTCGCATTGCTGCGGCCGGATGGGCGAGCCCGGCGTCACCGACAAGTGGACGCGCAAGTACATCTTCCCCGGCGGCTATATCCCCGCGCTGTCGGAGCTGGTCACGCAGGCCGAGAAGCACCGCCTCATCGTCACCGACGTCGAGGCGATGCGCTACCATTATGCCTATACGCTGGAGGAATGGTATAACCGCACCGTCGCCCACAAGGACGAGATCGTCGCCCTCTACGACGAGCGCTTCTACCGGATGTGGCTGTTCTACCTGGCGGGGGCCGAGGCCGCCTTCCGCTATGGCGGCATGGTCAACTGGCAGCTGCAATATGTGAAGCGCCGCGACGCCATCCCGATGACGCGCGACTATATGTTCGAAGAGGAAGCGCGCCTGCGCGGGCTCGAAGAGCCGCCGCAATGGCACCTCGCGGCTGAATAGCACCCCTTCCCTGCGATCAGGGAGGGGGGCTCGGCTCATCGATCGCCGCGGCGGTCCTGCCTGCGCTCCCGCGCTGCGGCGCGGGCGGCCTGGCGCTCCTGGGCGTTGACCGTGCCGTCGCGGTCGGCGTCGATGCGGTCGAAGCGCGCGAGGGCGGCGCGGCTCGCCTCGGCGAGAGCGACTCGACCGTCGCGATCAAGGTCCATCGCCGCGAAGGCGCGTCCGCCGAAGCGGCCGGCCATGCCGCCGCGGCCGCCGCGACGCGCGAAGCGTTGGCCGCGGCGCTCGCCGCGATCGCCGCGGAGCGCGGGACGGGCGTCGAATTCGGCACGGCTGATCGCGCCGTTCCGATCGGCGTCGAGGCGCTCGAACAGTCGCTCGCGGCGTTCGCCGCGGCGAGCCTGGGCGCCGGCCCGGACTTCCTCCTGGGTGATGAAGCCGTCGCGATTGGCGTCGGCGCGCGCGAAGCGCGTCCGGACCTGGGTTTCGACCGCGGCGCGAGTCTGCGGCCCGGCCTGACGACCGCCGGTCCCGTCGCCCGGATGGGCGGCCGCCGGCATCGTGGCGAGCGCGGCGACGGCCGCTCCCGCGAGCAAGATCTTGTTCATTGCTAACTCCTCGGCACGCGGGGGATCGTTTCCCCTCAATGGCCCCGCCGCTAGCGCAGGGCGGCTGTACCGGGCTTTAACGCGCCGCCGCCGCCACCCGACGCGGCTTGCCGCAAGTTTGAGGTTGAATTTCCGCGCCGGAGGAGGGAGGCAGCAGCCTCCCGACACCGATTGCCGAGGGCAATGACCTCCACCCCCGCCGAACGAGAAAGCGCCAGCGCCCGCCAGCCACGGGCCTGGTGGGAGCATCCGGCGTTGGTGCTCGCTGCAGTGCTCGCCTGTGCGGTGCCCTTGCTGTGGCCCGACGTGCCGCCGCTGGTCGACTTGCCCGGCCATATGGGGCGCTATCACGTCCAGATGGAGCTCGCCCGCTCGCCGTCGCTGAACGCCTTTTACGACTTCCGCTGGGCGCTGATCGGCAATCTCGGCGTCGACCTGCTGGTCGTGCCGCTCGCCGCTTTGATCGGGCTCGAGCCGGCGGTGAAGCTGATCACCGTGGCGATTCCGGTGATGACGGCGGCCGGCTTCCTGTGGGTCGCGCGCGAGGTGCACGGCCGGGTGCCGCCGACCGCTTATTTCGCGCTGCCCTTCACCTACAGCTTCCCGTTCATGTTCGGCTTCACCAACTTCGCTTTGTCGATGGCGCTCGCCTTTCTCGCTTTCGCCTTGTGGCTGCGGCTGGCGCGGCTGGGACGGTTCAAGCTGCGCGCCGGCCTGTTCGTGCCGATCTCGATCCTGCTTTGGGTCTGCCACGCCTTCGGCTGGGGCACGCTCGGCGTGATGGCCTTCTCCGCCGAGCTCGTCCGCCAGATGGACATGAAGCGTCCGCTCTGGAGGGCCGGCCTCCACACGGCGCTCCACAGCCTCGCGCTGGCCCCGCCCGTGCTCCTCATGCTGCTGTGGCGCAGCGGCGCCCATGTCGGCGGCGTCACCGCCGTGTGGTTCAACTGGCCGCTCAAACAGGCCTGGGTGCTGATGGCGCTGCGCGACCGCTGGATGTGGTGGGACCTGGCGACCCTGGCGGTGATCGCCGCCGTCCTCGTCATCGGCCGCCTCTACAGCCGCAAGCTCGAATATTCGCGCAATCTCGCCGCCTCGGCGATCTTCCTCGCCCTCGTCTACATCTGCCTGCCGCGGATCGTGTTCGGCTCCAATTATGCCGACATGCGGCTCGCCCCCTTCGTCATCGCGACGGCCCTGATCGCGATCCGCTACCGGCCGGCGTGGACGGGCCGCGCCGGCACCGCCGTCGCCGTCGCCGGCCTGCTCTTCGCCGGGGCTCGCCTCGCCGGCAACACCGTGAGCTTCTGGATGTACGATCGCGTCTACGATCGCGAGCTCGCCGCCATCGACCATGTTCCGCGCGGCGCGCGGATGGTCACGTTCGTCGGCGTAAAATGCCGCAAGGACTGGGCGATGAGCCGGCTCGAGCACCTGCCGGCGCTCGCGCTGGTGCGCCGCGACGCCTTCTCCAACGACCAATGGTCGATGAGCGGCGCCCAATTGCTCACCGCCCATTATCCCGACGACGGCTGGTTCTCGCGCGATCCGTCGCAGCAGGTGCTTCCTCACCATTGCCGCGGCGAGCGCTGGCTCACCCTCAACGAGTCGCTGCGGCGATTCCCGCGCGACGCCTTCGACTATGTCTGGCTGATCAATCCGCCGCCGCACGATCCCGTCCTCGCACGGGGGTTGCAGCCGCTCTGGCAAAGGGGGACGAGCGTGCTGTATCGGGTGGTCGACCGCACTCCGCCCGCGCCGCAGGAAGCCGAATGACCCCGCCCGCCCTTTCGATCGTCGTTCCCTGCTACAATGAGGAAGCATGCCTCGCCGAGCTGCACGCACGGCTGACCGCGGCGGCCAGGGCGGCGGCCGGCGAGGATTACGAGATCGTCCTGGTCAATGACGGCTCGCGGGATCGCAGCTGGGAGATGATGCGGTCGCTGTCGGCGCAGGATCCGCGGCTGGTGGCGATCAACCTGTCGCGCAACCACGGCCACCAGCTGGCGCTGACCGCCGGGCTCGACCTGTGCGCGGGCGCGCGCATCCTGATCATCGACGCCGACCTCCAGGATCCGCCGGAACTGCTGCCCGCGATGATCGTCGAGATGGACGAGCAGGGCGCCGACGTCGTCTATGCGGTGCGGCGGGCGCGGGCGGGCGAGACGGCGTTCAAGCGCGGCACCGCCAAGCTCTTCTACCGCCTGCTGTCGCGGCTCGCCGAGATCGAGATACCGCGCGACACCGGCGACTTCCGGCTGATGAGCCGGCGCGCGCTCGACGCCTTGCTGAGCCTGCCCGAGCAGGCGCGCTTCATCCGCGGCATGGTCGCGTGGGTCGGCTTTCGCCAGGTGCCGATCGGCTACGACCGGGCCGAGCGCCATGCCGGGCAGAGCAAATATCCATTCTCGAAGATGGTGCGCTTCGCGCTCGACGCCGTCACCGGCTTCTCGACAGCTCCGCTGCGCATGGCCAGCCATATCGGGCTGTGGCTGGTCGCCGCATCGGTGCTGCTGCTCGGCTATATCGCCGTCGGCTTCGTCACCGGCAGCGCCATCCAGGGCTGGACGTCGCTGATGCTGGTGGTGGTGGTGCTCGGCGCGGTGCAGATGTTCGTGCTCGGCATGATCGGCGAATATCTCGGCCGGCTCTACATGGAATCGAAGCACCGGCCGCTCTACATCGTCGCCGAGATCGCCGGCCATGCCGGCGGCCGGCCGAGCCTCGGCCATGTCGCTCAGGAGGCGGAGACGATCGTCACCAGCGACACGCCGGGCGGGAACGGCACCCGGCCGATCGCGTAGCGCTCCAGCCCGAAGACCGCCTCGAACAAAGCGTTGAGCGGGCGCGGCGGCAGCTTGTCGTCGCTATCTTCCTTGCGGCGCACCTTGCCGGCGAAGCGCGCCGCCGCGGCGAGCGGAAAGAGCAGGCTGTTGAACCAGCTCATCATGTGGATTTTAAGCCCCGCCGCCTCGACCACCGCGCGCAGCGTCTTGCGGGTGTAGCGGCGCTTGTGATGGTTGACGACGTCGTGGGCGCTCCACATCCAGGGATGGGCCGGCACCGCGATCAGGATGCGGCCGCCCGGCTTGAGCTTGCGGACGATGCTCGCCAGCGCCGCCCGGTCGTCGTCGACATGTTCGAGCACGTCGAGGAGGGCGACAAGATCGTAAGCGCCGTCCTCGACGCCGGTGAGCGCGGGCAACGGCGCGTCCATCACTTCCCGGCCGAGCCGCCGGCTGGCGATGGCGCGCGCGGCGTCGTCGATCTCGATCGCGTCGACCCGGCCGAACCGCTTGAGCATGACCAGGTTGTGGCCGGTCCCGCAGCCAATCTCGAGGATGCGCGCGTCCCTCGCCAGGGGAATCCGGCGGCGGATCAGGTCGGCGAGAATTTCGCGCCGCGCCAGATACCACCAGTGGCGGCTGTCGAGCTCGGCCATGCGGTCGTAGACGATCCGTTCCATCAGCCGAACACCCAGCGCCGATTGAGCGAGAAGGTGACGAGCGGGGTGACGAACAGGATCGGCGGCACCGACCACCACACCGGGCCGTGAAGATGCTTGACCAGATACCAGACGAAGAACTGGTTGAGCAGGAAGCCGAAGGTGTTGACGATGAAGAAGCGCAGCTTGCGCACGCTCGTACGGTCGCGCGCGCCATGGCCCTTGAAGCTCCAGCGGCTGTGGAGGACGTAGCCGAGGGCGGTGAACGCCAGATAGTTGAGCGTCAGCGACAGCATCGGCTCGACCCCGAGGAAGGTCGCGACTGCCCAATAGCCGCCGGCGACGAGCACCGACAGAAAGCCGCCGGTGAGGCCGAATCGGACCATCTGCGCAATCAGCGCGCCGTAGCGGTCGAGGATGATCGTGGAGGTCCGGATGGTCTTGCTTGCCCTTTGCCGTGCAGGGACTAATGCCGAGGCAAGGGGTTGAAAAGGGTTCATGGAATGGACGGGCTGGAGCGACGCTGGCGCTGGGGGGTGCTGTTGTTCTGGCTCGGGGCCTCGGCCTGGCTGCTTTACTATAAATGGGGTGCGATCGAAGCCTTCGCGCTGAGCGATACCGACGACAATATGCGGATGATGCAGGTCCGCGGCCTGATCGCCGGCCAGGGCTGGTACGATCTCAGGCAATATAGGCTGAACCCGCCCGGGGGAGCCGACATCCACTGGTCGCGCCTCGTCGACCTGCCGATCGCCGGCATCCGGCTCGCGCTCGCGCCGCTGGTAGGCGGGCCCACCGCCGAGCGGGCGGCGGTTGCGCTCGCGCCGCTGCTGCCGATGGCGGTGGCGATGGCGGCGGTGGCGGTAACGGCGCGGCGGCTGATCGCGCCGTGGGCGTTCGCGCTGGCGCTCGCCATCCTGCTGTGCGGCCATTCGGTGCGCAGCATGTGGTCGCCGCTGAGGATCGACCATCATGGCTGGCAACTCGCCCTGCTCGCCCTGTCGGTGACGGCGATGACCGATCCGAAGCGGGCGCGGGGCGGGGCGCTGCTCGGCGTCGCCAGCGCGCTGTCGCTGGTGATCGGCCTCGAAATGCTGCTCTACCTCGCGCTGGCGGGCGGGATGGTGGTGCTGATGTGGGTGCGCGACCCCGCCGAGGGACGCCGCCTCGCCACCTACGGCGCCAGCCTCGCGGGCGGATCGGCGCTCGGCTTCCTTGTCTTCGCCTCCTACGCCAACCGGGCGCCGGTGTGCGACGCCTTGTCGCCGGTCTGGCTGTCGGTCGTGACGGCGGGCGGCGCCATCGCGGTCGGCCTCGCCTTGCTGTCGCCGCGCGGGTGGCCGCTCCGCCTGGCCGCCGCCGCCGTGGCGGGAACGGCGCTGGCGGCCGGCTTCGCGCTCGCCTGGCCGCATTGCCTCGGCCGTCTCGAAGGCGCGTCGCCCGAGCTGGTGCAGCTCTGGCTCGGCAACGTCCGCGAGGCCAGGCCGCTCTACACGCACGGCTATGCGACCGCGATCGCGATCGCGGCGCTGCCCGCCGCCGGGCTGGCCGGCTATGCGGTCATGCTCTGGCGGCACCGCCGCGACCCGGCCCCCCTCGTGCTGTGGGCGGCGACCGCGGCGCCGGCCCTGCTCGCCGCCGCTCTGCTCCTCTGGCAGAGCCGGGCGGGTCCCGCGGCGCAGTTGCTCGCCGTGCCGGGCGCGACGGGGCTAGCCTCGCTGGCGACCCAGCGGATCTTCGCGAGCCGCTATCTGCTGGTCAGGGTGGTCGGCACTTTGCTCGCTTTCCTGCTCGTCTCCGGCATCCTCGCCCAGCAGGCGCTGCGTCTGTACCCGCCCAAGCCGCGGCCGGGAATGGGCGCCGTCAGCAAGGCCAATGGCCTCTGCCCGACCTTGTGGGCGCTGAAGCCGGTGGCGCAGGTGCCCAAAGGTCAGGTGCTCACCTTCGTCGATCTCGGCCCGCGGCTGATCACCGTCACCCACCACGACGCCGTCGCCGGGCCCTATCATCGCAATGGCCGCGACATCGTCGACGTCATGCGGGCGTTCCGCGGATCGGCTGACGCTGCGCGGGCGACGGTCGAGCGGCGGGGGATCGACTATGTGCTGATCTGCCCGGGCCTCTCCGAATCGACCGTCTATGCCAGCCAGGCCAAGGACGGCTTCTACGTGCAGCTGGTCCGCGGCAAGGCGCCGGCCTGGCTGGAGCCGCTGCCGCTGCCCGCCAAGTCGCCCTACAGGATGTGGCGGGTGGTCAAACCTCGAAGCTGACCGAAATGCCGTCGATCACGAACTGGGCGGCGAGCGCGGCGAGAATGACCCCGAGCAGGCGGGTCAGCATCGCCTCCATGCGATGGCCGAGCAGGCGCATCAGCCAGCCCGCGGCGAGCAGCGAAACCAGGGTGAGGAGCAGGACCGCGGCCAGGGCGGCGAGGACGACGAGCGACTCGCTCAGCCCGTCGCTGCGCGCCATCAGCAGCATGATCGAGGCGATCGAGCCGGGGCCGGCGATCATCGGGATCGCCATCGGGAAGACCGAGACGTCGTCATGCTCCGGGTCGGCGCTGACTTCCTGAGCCCGGTTCTCGCGGCGCTGGGTGCGGCGCTCGAACACCATGTCCAGGGCGATCAGGAACAGCATGATGCCGCCGGCGATGCGAAAGGCGGCGAGGCTGATACCGAGCAACTCCATCAGGTCCTCGCCGAACAGGCCGAAGAAGAGCAGGATGCCGGCGGCGACCGCGGTCGCGCGCAGCGCCTGCGCCCGCCGCTCGGCCGCGGTCGCCTCGCGCGTCAGCCCGGCGAAGATCGGCGCGCAGCCGGGCGGGTCGATGACGACGAAGAAGGTGACGAAGGCGGAGAGGAAGAGGGCGGTCACAAGCCCTCCGGCGCGGGAAGGCCGGCGCGGGCGTGGGCGGCCACCAAAGTATTGCGGAGGAGGACGGCAATGGTCATCGGACCGACGCCGCCCGGCACCGGGGTGATCGCGGCGGCGACCTCGGATGCGCCGGCGAAATCGACGTCGCCGACGAGGCGGTCCCTGCCGTCCTCGCCGGCGATGCGGTTGATGCCGACGTCGATCACGGTCGCGCCGGGCTTGAGCCAATCGCCGCGAATCAATTCGGGGCGACCGACCGCCGCGACGACGATGTCGGCGCGGCGGACGACGCTGGGCAGCTCGCGGGTGCGGCTGTGGGCGAGGGTGACGGTGCAATTCTCGGCGAGCAGCAATTGCGCCATCGGCTTGCCGACGATGTTCGAGCGGCCGACCACGACCGCCTCAAGCCCGGCAAGGTCCCCGAGCCGGTCCTTGAGCAGCATCAGGCAGCCGAGCGGCGTGCAGGGGACCAGCCCCTCCTCGCCGACCGCGAGCCGGCCGGCATTGACCGGGTGGAAGCCATCGACGTCCTTGGCCGGGTCGACCGCCTCGATCACCGCCTTGTCGTCGATGCCGGCGGGCAGCGGCAGCTGGACGAGGATGCCGTCGACCGCCTCGTCATCGTTGAGCGTATCGATCAGGGCGAGCAACTCCTCCTGGCCGACGCTGTCGGGGAGGCGGTGCTCGAAGCTCGCCATGCCGGCCTCGGTGGTCGCGCGGCCCTTGGCGCGGACGTAGACCGCGCTCGCCGGATCCTCGCCGACCAATACCACCGCCAGGCCCGGGGCGCGGCCGGCCGCAGCGGCGAAAGCGGCGACGGAAGCGGCGACGCGCTCGCGCAGCCGCCCGGCGAAGGCGCGGCCGTCGAGGCGCGCCGCGCTCATTGGTAATAGCCGGCGGCGACGCTGAATGCGACGTCGTGGAGCACCTGGCTGAGGATCCACAGGACCAGCAGCACCACCATCGGGCTGAAGTCGAGGCCGCCGAAATCGGGCAGGATTCGGCGGATCGGCCGGTAGACCGGCTCGGTGACCCGGTCGAGGCCGCGCAGCAGGCCGCCAACATAGGCATTGTAGGTGTTGATGACGTTAAACGCGACCAGCCAGCTCAGGATCAGCTGGACCACGATGATCCACCACACCACTTTCAGCAGGATGATCAGCACGTCGATCAGGGCCAGCAGCATCTCTCGGTCTCCCCGCACTCGGTTGGCGGCGATGTAGGGAGGGCGCGCGCACGGGGCAATGGCGCGGACAGGAGGGCCGATTGGCGGGCGAAAGTCTCGAAGTTCTATGGGAAACAGAAATCCTTCCGATCAATCGGGCGCCAATGATCGGTCTTCTCGATCAATCTGCCGAAGCGGAGAAGCGGCCGGACCAATGGTCTGGCTAGAACGTAATTGGAACAGATAGGTAATTGGTTTTTGGTCCGGACCCGCGCTAACCTCGCCGCATGATGCTCAGCCTTCTCCTCCTCGCCGCTGCCGCCGTGCCGCAGCCCGCCGAGCTCAAGACCTTCCAGGACTGGACTGTCGGCTGCGACAACGGCGCCGCTTGCCACGCGGTGGCGCTGGTGCCTGAGGACTGGCCGGACGAGGCGCTGACGATGAGCGTGCGGCGCGGCCCCGAGCCGAATGCGGTGCCGGTGCTGGCAATCGCGCTCGGCGCCGACGGCAACGCCGCAGCGCTCGGCGCCGACGGCCGCCGACTGGCGGTGCGGCTGGTCGGGACCGAAGGGGAGACAAAAATCGTGCCGGCCGATGCGGCGACGGCGATCGGCGCGCTGCGCTCGGCCGGCCGCCTGCAGGTCGAGGGGGCGGACGGCAAGCCGCTCGGCACGGTGTCGCTGAAAGGGGCCAGCGCCGCCCTGCTCTACATGGACGAGCAGCAGCGCCGGACCGGCACCGCGACGGCTTTGGTGCGGCCCGGGACGCGGCCGCCCGACGCCCGGCCGGCGCCGTCGCTGCCGGTGGTGACGGCGCCGCCGCTCTCCACGGCGCGGCCGCTGACGCTGTCCGAAGCCGGAGTGAAGGCGCTGCGCCGCAAGCATGGCTGCACGATCGACGAGGTCGGCGGCCCGGACGAGGCGGAAAGCACGGCGCTCGGCCCGGCGGCGACCCTGCTGCTGCTCGCCTGCGGCTCGGGCGCCTACAATGTCAGCCACGTCCCGTTCGTGGTGCGGCGCGGCCGCGGCGGCGTTCAGGCCGCGCTCGCAGCTTTCGACGTCAAGCCGGACTGGTGGGGCGAGCAAGGGATGCCGGTCCTCGTCAATGCCGGCTGGGACAAGAAAAGCGGCCTGCTGACCAGCTTTTCCAAAGGCCGCGGCCTGGGCGATTGCGGCACCACCGCCGCTTATGCCTGGGACGGCAGCCGCTTCCGGCTGGTCGAGCAGCGGGTGATGGGAGAGTGTCGGGGGTCGATCGACTATATCACGACCTGGCGGGCAAAAGTGGTGCGGCGATAGTTGATGTTAGGGCGCGCTGCGCTCCGGCTCCGCCCGCGCCAGGACGAGGGCGAAGCGAGCCTTCTCGTCGGTCCATTCCTCGACCGGAGTCCAGCCGCCGGCGAGCAGCAGCAGGCGGGCGTCGCGTTCGCCATATTTGTGGCTGTTCTCGGTGTGGATGGTCTCGCCCGCGGCCATCGCGAAGCGGGCGCCGCCAACTTCGAACGCGACGTCGCGCGTGGTTTCGAGATGCATCTCGATGCGACTCAGCTTCTCGTTCCAGACGGTCCGGTGGCGGAAGGATTCGAGGGGGATGTCGCCGTCCAGTTCGCGGTTGATGCGGGCGAGGAGATTCAGATTGAACTCGGCGGTGACGCCGGCGGCATCGTCATAGGCGCGGAGCAATTCGCCCGGGTCCTTGACGCGATCGAAGCCGATGAACAGCCAGGCGCCGGTGCCGAGCGTGCGGCGCATCGCGCGCAGCAGGTCGGTGCCGGTGGCGGGGATCAGGTTGCCGATCGTCGAGCCGGGGAAGAAGCCGAGCCGGGGCGACGAGGCCAGGGCGGCGGGGAGCTCGATCGGCCGGGTGAAATCGGCTTCGATCGGGTGGACCGGCAGGCCCGGAAAATCCTGTGCCAGCGACGCGGCGGCGTCGCGCAGGAAATCGCCGCTTATGTCGATCGGCACATAGGCCGACGGGCCGGCGGCGGCGAGCAGGATGCGGGTCTTGACCGAGGCGCCCGAGCCGAACTCGACCACCGCCTGGCCGGGGCCGGCGATCCGGGCGACGTCGGGGCAGCGGCGCTTGAGCAAGGCGGTCTCGGTGCGGGTGAGATAATATTCGGGCAATCGGGTGATCGCCTCGAATAGCTCCGAGCCGCGACGGTCGTAGAGCCAGCGCGCCGGAATGGCGCGGATCGGCGCGGCGAGGCCGGCGAGCACGTCGCGGCGGAAACCGGGGTCGGCGCCCGCGCGCGGGGCGTCCATCTACAGGTCCCGCGCCAGGCGCAGGCCGGCGAACATCCAGCGCTGGTGGGGGTAGAAGAAGTTGCGGTAGCTGGCGCGCATATGGCCGCGCGGGGTAGCGCAGCTGCCGCCGCGCAGGACGAACTGGTTGCACATGAACTTCCCGTTATATTCGCCGACCGTGCCTTCCTGCGGGCGGTAGCCTGGATAGGGCTCGTAGCCGCTCAACGTCCATTCCCACAGGTCGCCGAACAGCTGACGCAGGCCGGTGCCGGGCGCCGGCCGGGGCCGGACCGGGCCGGGGCCGTCGAGCTGCGTGCCGGCGGCGGGGTCGAGGCCGGCCGCGAAGCTTTCCCATTCCTCCTCGCGGGGGAGGCGGGCGCCGGCCCAGCGGGCATAAGCGTCGGCCTCGTACCAGCTGATGTGGGCGACCGGCTCGGCCGGGGCGAGCGGCCTGACCCCGTCGAGGGCGAAGCGGCTCCAGCCGCCCTCGCCGCGCCGCCAGTAGAGGGGCGCCTCGATCCGGTTTTCCGACGCCCAGGCCCAGCCGTCGGCCATCCACAGCTCGGGCCGGGCATAGCCGCCCTCCTCAATGAAGCCGAGCCATTCGCTGTTGGTGACGAGCCGGTCGGCGAGGGCGTGCGGGTGGAGCAGGATGCGGTGGCGCGGACCTTCGCAGTCGAAAGCGAAGCCGGCGCCGTCATGGCCGGTTTCGACCGGGCCGGTCCGGCCCTCGACCCACTCCATGCCGGGTGCGAGCGGGGCGGGAACGGGCGCCGCGCCGGGCCAGAGCGCGAGGTCGAGCGGGTTCTCGGCGAAGGCCGCCTGGAGGTCCATCAGCATCAGCTCCTGATGCTGCTGCTCGTGGTTGAGGCCGAGCTCGACCAGCCCCAGCGCCGTCTCCGGCAGGCGCGGCAGGGCGGCGGCCAGGGCGGCGTCGACATGGGAACGGTAGGCGAGGATTTGGGCAAGGCTCGGGCGGCTCAGCATGCCGCGCCTGGGCCGCGGATGGCGCTCGCCCTCGCCTTCGTAATAGGAATTGTACAGGAACCCCCAGCTTTCGTCCCAGGCGCGGTAATCGGGGACGTGGTCGCGAAGCACGAAGGTCTCAAAGAACCAGGCGGTGTGGGCGAGATGCCATTTGGCGGGCGAGGCGTCCGGCATCGGCTGGAGGGTCGCGTCCGCATCGGAAAGCGGCGCGGCGATCGCCTCGCTCAAGGCCCGCACGAGGCGGTAGCGTTCGGCCAGGGCCGCGGCGGGCGGAGAATCGGCCTGGGTCGCCATCGGCGGCGCCTTACACGAAAAAGCAGGGGGAGGTTAGCTGCCGTCGCCCCAGCGCAGGCTGGCGCACCGGCGGGGGAAGGATGCAGGTGCCCTTCGCTCCTGGGACCCCAGCCTTCGCCGGGGTGACGGGTCAGCCTCGCGTCGCGCCCGGCTGCCAGAGCACCTCGCCGCCCTCCGCCGACGCGGCGAGTCGGGCCATCACGAACAAATGGTCGGAGAGGCGGTTGAGGTAGATGAGCGCGAGCGGGTTGAGCGGCGCCGTCGCGGCCGCGGCGACAGCCGAGCGCTCGGCGCGGCGGACGATGGCGCGTGCGAGGTGGAGCCAGGCCGCGCCGCCGCCGCCCGCGGGCAGGATGAAGCTGCGCAGCGGTTCGAGCCCTTCGTTCATCGCGTCGATCTCGCGCTCCAGCCGGTCGATCTGGGGCTGGACGACGCGCAACGTCATTTCCGACGGGGCGAATTCCTCGCCCGGGGTGGCGAGGTCGGCGCCGAGATCGAACAATTCGTTCTGGACCGCCGTGAGCATGCGGCTTTGCGCTTCGACGGCGACGTGGAGAAGGGCGATGCCGATCGCGCTATTGGCCTCGTCGACATCGCCGATCGCCGCGAACAGGGGATCGGCCTTGGAGCGGCGCGAGCCGTCGGCGAGGCCGGTCGCGCCGGCATCGCCGGTGCGGGTGTAGATCCGGTTCAGCCGGACCAGGGCTCAGCTCCTTCCGCTGGCGACGAGCAGGAAAATGATGACGAGGACGATGGCGACCGCCTGGAACATCACCCGCTTGCGCATCAATTCCTGTGAACGCCGGCCGGTAATGTCCTTGCCCTGCGCCATGCCGATCACTCCCAACGCCAATATATAGAGGGTCGCCCCGGCGGCGACGGCGATGAGGATGAGGAGGAAGATGCTCATGGCGCCTATCTAGGCGTCCCCGGCCGAATATCCAGTCGGCAACCCGCCGTGGATCAGCGTTTCCGCGAGCCTTTTCGGATCGGCGCCCGCCTCGCGCAGGTCGCGGAGCGTCGGCGCGCCGTGACGCTTGGCCAGCCGCCGTCCCAGGGCGTCGAGCAGCAGGGGATGGTGGTGGTAGAGCGGGGTCGGCAGGTCGAGCAGGGCCTGGAGCAGGCGGTGGACGTCGGTGGCCGCATAGAGATCGCGGCCGCGGACCACGTCGGTGACGCCCTGGGCGGCGTCGTCGACGGTGACGGCGAGATGGTAGCTGACCGGCGCGTCCTTGCGGGCGAGGACGACGTCGCCATGGCTCTCGGGCTCCGCCTGCACCTCGGTCTCGCCATCGCGCCAGTAAAGCGGGCCGGTCCGCGCCGAGGCCTTCGCCAGGTCGAGCCGCCATGCATGGGGCTCGCGCGCCGCGCGCCGCTCGCGCTCCGCGAACGACAGGGCACGACAGGTGCCGGGATAGGGCGGGCCGTCGGGGCCGTGCGGCGCAGCGGCGCTGGCGGCGATTTCGGCGGCGATGGCGGCGCGGGTGCAGAAGCAGGGATAGACGAGGCCGGCCGTCTTCAGCCGCTCCAGAGCTTCGGAATAGAGCGGGAGGCGTTCGGACTGGAAGATGATCTCGCCGTCCCAGTCGAGGCCGAGCCAGGCGAGATCCTCGATGATCGCGTCGACATGCTCGGCCCGCGACCGGCCCGGATCGATATCCTCGATCCTGAGGAGGAAAGCGCCGCCGCCGCTGCGCGCGAAATCATGAGCGAGCACGGCCGAAAAAGCGTGGCCCAAATGCAACCGTCCGGTCGGGCTCGGCGCGAAACGGGTGACGACGCGCATCAGGACTCTTGACCGCGAGTCACGGGCCATGCTGTCATGACGCCGTCACCCTCGTATGAGAGGGGGCTTGGACCGGGGAGCGGCTCCCCCGTCCTGGGTGCGACAGGCCGGGCGTCTCTCCTCGCGATGACGAGGTTTCGCGCGGCGCATGTACCATCCCGACCTCCTCCGCCATCCGGACGCCTGCCCTGCGCTCGTGCTCAACGCCGATTACACGCCCTTGAGCTATTATCCGCTCAGCCTGTGGCCCTGGCAGACCGCGGTCAAGGCCGTGTTCCTCGAACGGGTCGACATCGTCGCCCAATATGTCCGCGAGGTGCACAGCCCGACGCGGACGCTGCAATTGCCCTCGGTGATCGCCTTGAGGCAATATGTGAAGCCGAGCGAGCATCCCGCTTTCACCCGGTTCAACCTGTTCCTGCGCGACCGTTTCGAATGCCAATATTGCAGCAGCGCGGCGGAGCTCACTTTCGACCATGTCGTACCGCGTGCCCAGGGCGGGCGGACGACCTGGGAGAATGTCGCCACTGCCTGCGCACCGTGCAACCTCAAGAAAGGCGGGCGGACGCCGCCGCAGGCGCATATGAACCTCAACCGCAGGCCCTATCGGCCGACCAGCTGGCAATTGCAGGAGAATGGCCGCAGTTTCCCGCCCAATTATCTGCACGAGAGCTGGCGCGACTATCTCTACTGGGACATCGAGCTCGAGGCCTGAGCGCCCCCCCACCCGTCATTGCGAGCGAAGCAATCCGGCGCCGGGCCCTGGAGCCTGAATTGCGTCTTCGCTGCGCTCCTCGCAATGACGAGTCAGGGAAACCCGGCACGCGCAGATCGTTACGGGCGCGATGCGCGATTTCTCCCAGCTGCTCGACGGCCTCGCCTACACCCGTTCGCGCAACGGCAAACTGAAGTTGATCGGCGACTATCTGAAGCGCACGGCCGATCCGGATCGCGGCTATGCGCTGGCGGCGCTGACCGGCGAGCTCGATCTGCGCGGCGTCAAGCCGGCAGCGATCCGGGCGATCATCGAGGAAAGGGTCGATCCGACCCTTTTCTACATGAGCTGGGACTATGTCGGCGACATGGCCGAGACCGTCTCCCTGCTCTGGCCGAAGCGGATCGACCAGCCGCCCGAGATCGACGACGGCAGCCTGCGCATCGCCAATGTCGTCGAGCGGCTGCAAACGCTCGGCCGCGCCGAGGCGCCGGGCGCGCTCGCCCGGATGCTCGACCATCTCGACGCCAGCGGCCGCTACGCCCTGCTCAAGCTGGCGACCGGCGAATTGCGGATCGGCGTCTCGGCGCGGCTCGCCAAGACTGCGGTGGCGCAGGCCTTCGGCCTCGACGTCGACGCGGTCGAGGAGGTCTGGCACGGCCTCGGTCCGCCCTATCTGCCGCTGTTCGCCTGGGCGGAAGGGCGGGGGCCGCAGCCGACCGCGGAGAATGTCCCCGTCTTCCGCCCGTTCATGCTCGCCCATCCGCTCGACGATCAAAGGTTGTCGCTCGACGATTATGCGGCGGAGTGGAAATGGGACGGCATCCGCGTCCAGATCGTTCGCGCCGGCGGCGAGACCCGCCTTTACAGCCGCGCCGGCGACGACATCAGCCGCTCCTTCCCCGAAGTGGCCGCGGCCTTCGACATCGACGGGGCCGTGGACGGGGAGCTGCTCGTCAAGGGCGAGTTCCAGGGCGCCGACAGCCATGGCGGCGCGGCGGCGAGCTTCAACGCCCTCCAGCAAAGGCTCGGGCGCAAGCTCGTCTCAGCGAAGATGCTGAAGGATTATCCCGCCTTCGTCCGCCTCTACGACGTCCTGTTCGACGGGCGGGAGGACCTGCGGCCGCTGCCGTGGGAGGAGCGGCGGGCGCGGCTGGCGGCAATGGTGCCGAAGCTCGACCCCGAGCGCTTCGACCTCTCGGCGTTGATCGAGGCGGCGACGTTTGCCGAGCTGGAGGATATACGCGCCGGCGCCCGTGACGCCTCGATCGAGGGGGTGATGCTGAAGCGGCGCGACAGTCCCTATGTCGCCGGGCGCCGCACCGGCCTGTGGTACAAATGGAAGCGCGACCCGCTCGTCGCCGATTGCGTGCTGATGTACGCGCAACGGGGCAGCGGCAAGCGCTCCTCTTATTATTCGGATTACACGTTCGGCTGCTGGACGGCGGAGGGCGAGCTGCTACCGGTCGGCAAGGCCTATTTCGGCTTCACCGACGAGGAATTGCTGTGGCTCGACCGGTTCGTGCGCAACCACACCGTCCAGCGCTTCGGCCCGGTCCGCGAGGTCGAAAAGAGCCTCGTCCTCGAAGTCGCGTTCGATTCGATTCATCTGAGCAAGCGCCATAAATCCGGCCTCGCCATGCGCTTCCCGCGCATCTCCCGCATCCGCACCGACAAGCCGGCGGCCGAGGCCGACACGATCGAAGGGCTGAGGCGGATGGTAACCGGCTGACCCAAGGCACTGAAAAGGGTGGTTTGGTTCAAAATGGCTCAGGTCTGTATGGCACGATTCCCTTCGGGGTGTTAAGAACTGGTCAAGAAGGGAGAAAGAACATGGCAAGTCACAGTGAAGAGGCGCAGCGGAAAATTTCTCCTGATCATCTGCGGGCTCAGAGTGACGCTATCGTCAGGGCGGTGACGGATCCCAGATTCAAGGAACGCGTTGATGCGGTGCTGGGTGCGGCGCCCGGGAAGCAATTCAGCCTGGCAAAAAAGACGCTGACTCCCGCGGCCCTTAAGAAGGCGGGCATTGGCCTCCCCGAGGGTGTGCGGATTTCCAGTCGCTATTTCGAGGAAGTTGGCGGCAAGGCGAAGGAACTCGGCGCCACGGGCTTGCAAAATCGAGCGTCTGCAAGGGCGCTGGCGGCGCGCATAGCCGCGGGTCAGCACGTTGGCATTTCTGACATGGCGTCCTGGAGCGTCTGCGTGTGTGTCGGGGTGGCCGCCTGTGTCGGCGTGGGTGGAGGCAGCTGAACATGAACGCCACGGCGGCGATCGCGAGCGCCATGCGGGAGGGCTACGATAAGTTGATCAGCTTTTCGCAGGACCCGGCCTTTCGCGCGATGGTTCTGGAAATGTACGATAAGCCGCGTGAGGAACGACCCAAATTCGTGCGCGAGGTCGTGCTTTCGGAAGAAGCAAGAGCGGAGCGCGGGATAGTGTTGCCCGACGGCATCTTGGTTCAGCGCTCGACGTTTGGCGATCGGCGCCCGACCTTATTCTGTATCAAAATCTACCTGCCGGAGGAGCTGCACGCGCCATGGCAGAACGTGAACCTGACCTTTGATGATTTGTACGACGACAGGGACGTTCCACGAGACGAACGAGCTTGGCGGCCTGGCCTTCCGTTCGATGAGCAGGCCTCGCTCATGGCTCAAGGCGTTGCGGCGGCTGATATGGTCGATCTTTAGCAATTGCCGCCAATCGCTTGTCGACGCGCTCCGCAGGGATGGCGGGCCGTCAAGTCGAGGAAATTGAGTTGGAGGGGGTCGTTAACGGCTCGATGCACTTCGTTCCCTTTCTGAAACACAGGATATTGGCCGAGTGACAGTGCCGCCGCGCCGTCGCATGGCCGATCGCGGTGGAGCGCTGCAACCGCTCTGCCCCGCTTGGAAAGGGAAGGGCCATGCCGAGCTTCCGTCTCGAGATGCAGGACGAGGTCTTCCCGCACGACCCGCAGAATCGCGGCTATTGCGTCGCCTATCGCGAGAATGAGGTGAACCACTGCCCGGGCTGCGGCCGCACCCACTGGTATGTCGGCCGGGTCTCGGCCGAATGCGGCTTCTGCGGGACCGCGCTGCCGCGGGCGACGGCGTCGAGCCGCGGCACCGGCAGCCACAGCCGCGGCCACCGGCCGGTGGAGCTCAGGGATGCGGCCTGAGAGGGCCCGTCGCCCCAGCGCAGGCTGGGGCCCCGGAGTGACGACCGCCGGCGTATTTCACCCGCTGGGATCCCAGCCTCCGCTGGGATGACGGGCTCTATCTTCCGATCGAGCCCGTCAAAACGGCAGCCAGCGATTCTTCTGGCTGAAACGCATATAGCCGGCGTTGATGCCGAGGCGCGCGCCGACGCCGACTCGGACCGGGATGAGGACGACGTCGCCGCGCCGCAAATAGCTCGCGGTGAAGCCGCCGACGACATAGGCATTGCCCTCCGCGGCCGGATAGCGACGGAACAGCCTATCGCTGTCGTGGAGATTGTAGACCAAAACGAACACCTTGTCGGCATTGGCGCCGAAGTCGAAGCCGACCGAAGGGCCGGTCCAATAGACCGGTCGGTCGCCCTCGATCTGGTGGTGGAGGGTGCCCGAACCGTAGCGAACCCCGGCGATGAAAGCGCCGCCGGCCTCGCGTCCGGTAATGTAGCCGCTCGGGTCGCCGCGGTCGCGCAGCAGATCCTCGATCAGGTCGGCGAGCCCTTCGGCACCCTTGCCGAACACGCCTTCCGCGGCGGTGAACACGTCCTTGCGGGCCACGGTCGGGACCGCCGCCGCGCTGGCGCGCTCGGTGGCGGGCGGAGCGGCGGCCGGCGGGGCCTCGGCCGGCTCGACGGCCGCGTCCTGCGGTCCGGCGTCGACGGGCTGATATTCGACTTCGTCGGCTTCCCAGCCGGACTCGGCGCCGTCCGGCTGCGGATCGACCGCGCTGTTGGGATCAATGGTGGCGACCTGCGCCGGCGCGGATGTCGCCGCCAGCGCCAGCGCGGCGGCGGCCGCGAGCCTCAGCAATACGGGCCTCAGCATGTCCTTTACTCCCCCTTGCGCTCCAGGGAGGAAGCTAATGCCTTCAAGGCTTTCGCCGCAATGAACGGGCGACGAGCCGAGTCGTTCTTGCGCCGGAATGGCGCCGGGGCCGGCTTTTCGCGGGCGAAAAGGCGGGGTTACCGTAAGACTCCGGGGGAGCGGTGTCGGACCAGCCGCAGGCCGGCGGACGCCGTGGACCCGAATGCTTGACAGGGCCGCAAAGCTGCCGCCACTGCCTTTGGCGGCTGTGGAGCGCCAAGCGGGTGGCGAGCGAGCGGGACCATGCGGGCTTGAGACCGCTGCGCTGGATGCGACAATCCGCGCAGCCTGCCTATGACTGGTTTCGCGGCCGCCAGCGCGCCTTGCCGGACTTCATCATCATCGGCGCGATGAAGGCCGGGACGACCTCGCTCTCCTCCTATCTGAGGGAACATCCCCAGGTGATGGGAACGCCGCAAAAGGAGGTCCATTATTTCGACAATCACTACGCACGAGGCCCTTTCTGGTACCGGCGGCATTTTCCCATGCTCGAGGCGGTCGCCCGGCGGGAAAGGCAGCTCGGCAAGCGGGTCGCGGTCGGGGAAGTGTCGCCTTATTATTCGTTCCACCCCGCGGCCGCGGAACGCATCCACGGCCTGCTTCCCGGCGTCCGGCTGATCGCACTGCTGCGCGATCCCGTCGCCCGCGCTTATTCCCATTACCGGCAGATGGTGCGCCAGGGTAAGGAGCCCTTGTCCTTCGCCGATGCGCTGGCCGCGGAGGAGCGAAGGCTCGAAGGCGCGGAATTGGCGCTGACCAGCGGCCGCCGGGCGCGGGTGGAAGCCCACCGCCTTCATTCCTACCGGTCGCGCGGCCTCTATTTCGAACAGCTTCGGCGATATCTTGATCTTTTCCCCGCCGACGCAATCTTGACCATGAAGAGCGAAGACATGTTTCGGGACCCGCAGGCGAGCGTCGACCGGACGCTGGCCTTTCTCGGGCTGGACCCATGGCGCCTGCGCAATAAAGAGGGCCGCAACCGCGCCCCCGAAGCCGCTGGAATCATCCCTTGCGAGGCCGGCCTGCGGGCGTTTTTCGAGCCGCACAACAGGCGGCTTTACGACCTCCTCGGCCGCGACATGGAATGGTGAGGAAAGCCAGGCGATCCGGGCTGCTGGCGGAGACGGAGGGATTCGAACCCTCGGTAGGGGTAATCCCCCTACGGCGGTTTAGCAAACCGCTGGTTTCAGCCACTCACCCACGTCTCCAGGCGCCGAAGCGACGAGCCTATATAGGCGCGAATCGGTTCGTTCAACCGAGTGCGCGCAGCTTTTGCCCCGCCTTCGGCGAGGATCGTCTTGTGCCGGCGGGGAGCGGGGGGTAGCCGGTCGCCATGGAAGTCGTGGGCCGCTACGAGGACGATGGTTATGCCCATCTGAAGGGGCTGGTCGAGCCCGAGGTTGCGCAGGCTTTCCTGCGCCGCCTCGCCAAGGATCTCGGCCGCACCGCGCTGCCGCTGCGCGGCGAGGGCATCCACCGGAACGTCCTCAAACGGCCGGCCCTCGAGGTCCATGGCCGCGATTATTCGCCGATGCTCTACTTCTTCTGGGGACTGACGCCGCTGATCAGCCGCCTGGTCGGCCGCGACCTGCTGCCGACCTACGATTTCTTCCGGGTGTACCGCGCCGGCGACGTGTGCCGGGTCCATTCGGACCGCGTCGCCTGCGAGCACAGCCTGTCGCTCACGCTCGATTATAGCGACGGCAAGGTCTGGGACCTCGAGATCGGCCGGCGCGCGCTCGGCGGCGAGGCGGAGGCGATGGCGGACGATTTCGGCGGCGACGCGCATGCGGCGATCGGTATGGCGCCGGGCGACGCCGTCCTCTACCGCGGCGTCGATCTCCGGCACGGGCGGACCAGTCCCAACCCGAACCGGTGGTCCGCCCATCTGTTCATGCACTGGGTGGAGCGCGACGGGCCCTATCGCGACCAGGCGTTCGAAGGCGCGCCCGCCGGCGACGGGGGCAGGGTCAACTTCGGCTGAAGCTCGGCAGCCGCTTTGACACGGGCGCCATTCTCCTCTTTTAGGGCGCGATGCTCAGCCTTCAGTTCATCCGCGACCATCCGGACGCCGTTCGCGCGGCCGCCGCAGCGAAGAACGCGCCGCTCGATCTGGACCGGCTGCTCGCGGTCGACACCGAGGCGCGCGGACTGAAGACCCGGATCGACGAGCTGCGGCGGCAGCGCAACGCGATCAGCGCCAGCTTCAAGACCGCCGATCCGGCGGAGCGGCCGGCTCTGGGGGCGCAGGCCAAGACCTTCGGTGCGGAGGCGGCGGCAGCCGAAGCGGCGCTGGCCGAGCGGTCGGCCGAGCTCGAGGCGCTGATGCTGCGGGTGCCGAACATTCCCTGGGAGGGGGCGCCGGTCGGGCCGGACGAGAGCTTCAACGCGGTGTTGCGCCGGGAAGGCGAGCCGCCCCGCTTCGACTTCGAGCCGCGCGACCATGTCGCGCTGGCGGAGATGAACGACTGGGCCGATTTGTCGCGGATCACCCAGGTGGCGGGGTCGCGAATGTATGCGCTCAGAGGGCGGCTGGCCTTGCTCGAGCAGGCGCTGATGTTCTGGGCGCAGCAGCACATCGCCGCCGACGGTTTCACGCTGATGACCGTGCCCTCGCTCGCCAAACGCGAGGCCTTCATCGGCACCGGCCATTTCCCCGGTCACGAGGAGGAGGCCTATGAGATCGAGAAGGACGGGCTCTACCTCGCCGGCACCGCCGAGATCGCGCTGACCGGCCTCCATTCGGGCGAGATATTCGACGCTGCGCAGCTCCCCATCCTCTATGCGGGCTATTCGCCCTGCTTCCGCCGCGAGGCGGGGAGCGCCGGGCGGGACGTGCGCGGGCTGCTGAGGGTCCATCAATTCTACAAGCTCGAACAATATGTCATCTGCGAGGACGACGAGGCGCAGTCGGACAGCTGGCACGCACGGCTGCTCGGCAATGCCGAGAAGCTGCTCCAGGCGCTGGAAATCCCATACCAGGTGGTCGAGACCTCGACCGGCGACATGGGACTCGGCAAGTACCGGATGAACGACATCGAATCCTGGGTGCCCTCGCTCGGCAAGTATCGCGAGACCCACAGCTGCTCGACGTTGCACGACTGGCAGGCGCGGCGGGCCAACATCCGCTGGCGGGACTCCGAGCGCAAGGTGCGCTTCGTCCACACGCTCAACAACACCGCGCTGGCAAGCCCGCGCATCCTCGTGCCGCTGCTCGAAAATCATCAGGAGGCGGACGGTCGGGTGCGGCTGCCGGCGGCGCTCCAGGGCCTGATGGGGGGCGAATATCTCTGAGGCCGCCGATTATCGGCGGCCGCCGCGCTGGCGGCTCGCGCTGGAAGCGACGGCTCTCTTCCCCCGCCTCTATCGCGGCTTCGGCCGGCTCGGCGAACGAGGCCCGGCGGACGGGCCGAAGCTGATGGTCTTACCCGGCTTTCTCGCCACCGATCGGACGACGCTCGGCCTGCAGCGAGCGCTGGGCCGGGCCGGCTATCGCGTCAGCGGCTGGGGATTAGGCATGAATCCCGGCGTCCGCCCGGACACGCTGGAGCGGATCGCGGCGCGGCTGGAGCGGTTCGGCGGCGGCGCCCCCGTCATCCTCGTCGGCTGGAGCCTCGGCGGCATCTATGCGCGGGAGGTGGCCAAGCTGAGGCCGGAACTGGTGGCCAAGGTGATCACGCTTGGCACGCCTTTTTCGGGTGACCGGCGCAACAACAATGTCTGGCGCCTCTACGAGGCCGTCGCCAGGCACCCCGTCGACCGGCCGCCCCTCGAGGGCGATCCGGCGTTGAAGCCTCCCGTGCCGACCCTGGCCTTGTGGTCGCGGTGGGACGGCATCGTCGCCGCCGCCGCGGCGCGCGGCGAGCCGGGCGAACGCGACCGCGAGCAGGAGCTCGACTGCCGCCACATGGGCTTCGCGGTCAGCGCCAGGGCCTATCCCGCCATCGTCCGCGCGATCGCGGACTTTTGAGGACGCGGAGCAGGGAGCGCCTTTTTTCCGGCACTTGTTTTGCTAAGCTCCCGCGGTGGGGGCCCCGATGAACTATCTCTACGAACCGGATTTCATCCAACTGGCGGCAACGGCGGCGGCTGCCATCCCCGTCGGCTACGCGCTGACCTGGGGCATGGACGCTTTGTTCCTGAAGCGCCTGATCGACGACCGGATCGCCGGCATCGCGCTCGGCTGCGGCCTCGCCTTTCTCCTCTTCATGGCGGCGGCGACGACGTTCCTCACCTGGTATGCCGGCTCCAATCCGTTCGAATACGGCCCGATCGTCATTCCGCATATCGGCTTCGCGATCAGCTTCATCCTCGGCCTGTTCGCGGTCGGCACGATCCGGATCATCCTCTACGGCCGTGAATATGAGCAGGGTGACGACGAGCTCGTCTTCGACCCCGACATTTACGACCAGTCGCAATATGACGCGGAAGTCCTCGCCTGGGACGAGAAGAACCTCGGCAAGAATTATATGCAGCGGCACTGGGCGGGCCATCTTTCGCTCCCCGTCTCCTACTGGGTCAACGGAGCTCTCCTTTCCGCCCTGATTCTCGCGGCCGTCGAATATCTGATCCGGCGGCTCGCGGAGGGAGGGGGATCGCTGCGCGGCATCGCGATCGTGGCGCTCGTCTATCTGGTCTTTTCCGCGATCCTCTGGGTGTGGAGCTCGGTCGGCATCTGGCGCTCGGCCTATTGGCACCGGCGCCGCGGCGGAACGCCGGGCTGGGGCTTGGCCGCGCGGACGCTGGTCGTGCTCAGCCTGATAGTCACCCTCTTCCGGTCTGGCGACCTGGCGCTCCAGGCCACCGAGCTGGGGACGCTGGCCCGAGGACGGGATTCGATCGGCGAGATCGCCCGAATGACCGTCTCGAAGGACGGAAGGCAGCTGCTCGTCCGGGGCAATCTGGCGGCGGGCGCGGCGGCGCGGTTCGAAAGCGTGCTGGGCAAGAGCCCGTCGGTGAAGGAGGTGGTGCTGACTTCTCCCGGCGGCCGCATGCTCGAGGCGGAGAGGATGGCCGCCCTGATCCGCGGGAGGGGGCTGGATACGCGGGTCCACGATCATTGCATGTCGGCCTGCACCAGCCTGCTGCTCGCCGGCCGGACCAGGTCCGCGCCCGAGACGGCGAGGATCGGCTTCCACCAGCCCAGCTTCCCGGGCCTCAGCTCCTATGCGCTGCGCGACGCGATCGAGAGGACCCGCGCCGAATATCTCGCCGCCGGCTTGGACGAGAGGTTCGTCTGGCGTGCCCTGGCGACGCCGGCCCAGAGCATGTGGTTCCCGAGCCCGGAGCAGCTGGTCGAGGCCAAGGTCCTCACAGGCTCCGACGTTTTCGTCATGGACGAAGGGGGCGCGCGCCGGCGCGAGACACTGGGCGAGATGCGCGTTCGCCGCCAGATGCAGACCATCGCGGCCCGAATCAATGCCAGGGGCCCGCTTCGTGTCAATCATATCACCACCATGGAGCGCGCGTCGGCGTCCGGCACAACGCTCACCGAGCATTACCGGGTCGAGACGGACAGGCTCGACGTCGCGGGCAGCCGGGCCAATCTCACACGCAGCTATCGCCAGGAGATCTGCTCGAACGTCGAAAGCGCCCTGATGGTCCGCGACGGAGGACGGTTCGTCCTCTCCTACAAGGACGGCAGGGGCAGGCCTGTCTTCGACATCACCGTCAGCCGTTGTGCCGGCTGATCACAAGAACGGCGCGGCCACTTCCCCGGGCACCCTGAGCGGTCGGCCGGTCGACTTGTCGAGAATCGCCCAGGTAGTGCGCGCCCGTACCCGCGGCTTGCCATCCTCGCCGACGAACTCGACGTGGCGGTCGAAGCGGGCGCCCTTCGGCGCTTCGCCGACCCAGGTGCGGCCGATCACGGTCTCGCCGGGGAGAACCGCCCGCAGATAATCGATTTCGTGGCGGACGACGACCCAGACATAGGCGTCGACATGGGCGGGGTCCGCCACCGCCCGCCAGTGGGCGGCCGCCAGCTCCTGGATCCAGCGCACCCACACGGCATTGTTGACGTGGCCGAGCTCGTCGATGTCGCCGCCGGCGGCCGTGATCCGTTGCTCGAAGGCCGGGCGGACCAAGTGTCGAGCCTCAGACCAGCGACTGCAGCAGTCGAACCAGCCGGGGCGCGTGGACGTGGAGCGAATAACCCTCCTCGACCCGGCGGCGCCCGGCCGCCCCGAGGGTCTGCCGGAGCGCCGGATCGTCGATCAGGCGCAGCAGCGCGTCGCGCCATTCGTCCTCGCCGGTGGCGAGGAAGCCGTTGCCGCCGGGGAGGACCAACTCGCTGTTCACCCCTACCGGCGAGGCGACCACCGGCAGGGCGCAGGCCATGTACTGGATCAGCTTGTAGCCGCATTTGCCCCGCGCCCAGATCTCGTCGGGTAGCGGCATGACGCCGATGTCCATGGCGCGGACCTCTTCCACTTCGCCGGCCTCGCTCCATTCGACCAGCTCGAGGCCGGGGAAGGCGTCGTCGCGCGCAGCGGGGCCGGCGCCGACGATGCGCACGCGGATCCCGCGGCGCTCGACCAGCTCCCGAAGCAGGGGAAGGAGCGGGCGCATGTAGGGCCAGGTCGAGGGCGAGCCGATCCAGCCGACGGTCACCGGGCCGGCCGCCGCCCGAGCGCCGCCCGGGCCGTAGACCTCGGTATCGACCACCGTCGGCAACAGCATGGTATTGGCCGAAAAGCTGGAGGCGTAGCTTTCGAGATAGGCGTTGCCGCAGCAGCAGGCGGCGGCGCCGCTGAGCAACGGCTCCAGCTTGCGCCCCAGCCATCGTCGCACCCACGGATTGGGATGGGCGTCGTAGGCGTGGAAGAAAGCGTCGTCGCAATCGTATACGACCGGCTTGCCGCTGCGGAAGGCGAGCTTCTCCCAGCTCCCGGGCAGATAGGGGAAGAGCTCGGCATAGACCCAGACGATGTCGGCATCGGTGCCGGAGACGAGTTGCCGGAAACGCTCGAAATAGGCGCGCAAGGTGCGGCCGCGCGGATAGCGCCGGCCGGTTGCCACCGCCCGCACATAATCGTCGGGGAGAAACGGATGATGCTCCACCTCGATGCCCGCGGCGGCGAAGTAGGGGACATATTGAATCAGCCGTTGGCGCGTGCTCGCGGCCATGCTGCCATATTTGGTGAAGGCGGCGATCCGCATCGTCAGGCCTCGCCGGCGCTCAAGGCGGCGACGACCGCCGCGGTGGACCGCTGCCAGGGCGGCGCACGAAAGCCGAAGTCGGCGGCGAAGCGGCTGCTGTCGAGCACCGAATTGGCCGGGCGGGGCGCCCGCGTCGGCCAGTCGGCGCTGCGGATCGGCTTCACCCGCGCCGTCGGCAGGCCCCGCGCCGCGCTCTCATGGAAGATGGCGGCGGCGAATTCGAACCAGCTCGCGTCCCCGCTGCCGGCGAGGTGATAGATCGTGCCGAGCCCGAGCGCCGGGCGATCGCGCCAGGCGCGGACCAGCGCCAGGATCCCGTCGGCGAGATCGGCGGCCGATGTTGGGCTGCCGCGCTGGTCGTCGACGATGCCAAGCTCCTCGCGCTCCGTGGCGAGGCCGAGCATCGTCTTCACGAAATTGCGGCCGAACGGGCTGTAGACCCAGGCGGTGCGCAGGATGAGATGGTCGGGATTGGCCTCGGCGACGCTCTGCTCGCCGTCCAGCTTCGAGCGGCCGTAGACGCCCAGCGGCCGGGTCGGCGCGGTCTCCGCATAGGGGCCCTCGCCGGTCCCGTCGAAGACATAGTCGGTCGACAGCTGGATGACGCGCGCGCCCTGCCGCCGCGCCGCCGCCGCCACTTCGCCGGCGGCGGCCGCATTGAACCGATAGGCTCGCTCGGGCTCGTCCTCGGCGCGATCGACCGCCGTATAGGCGGCAGCGTTGATGACGAGGTCGGGCGCGGCGGCGCGGATGGCGCGCTCGATCGATTCGGGATGTTCGAGATCGAGCTCGGGCCGGCCGACCGCGCGTAGTTCCAAACCGGGCTCCAGGGCGGCCCGGCGGAGGAGGCTGCGCGCGAGCTGCCCCTCCCGGCCGGTAATCAGGATTCGCATCAGCCGGTGCCGAGCCTGGCGCCGGCATATTTGCCTTCGCGGATCGGCCGCCACCACCAGTCGTTG
Organism: Allosphingosinicella sp.; assembly: GCA_036378975.1. GTDB lineage: Bacteria > Pseudomonadota > Alphaproteobacteria > Sphingomonadales > Sphingomonadaceae > Allosphingosinicella. The sequence continues at coordinate 55,440 of DASUVK010000079.1, forward strand.
GCTAAATACCAGTCGATGGTGCGCTCGATCCCGCTCTCGAAGCTCTCGCTCGCGCGCCAGCCTAGCTCGCGTTCGATCTTGGACGGATCGATCGCGTAGCGCCGGTCGTGGCCGGGCCGGTCCGCAACGAACGCGATCAGCGAGCGGCGGCGGGCGGCGGTGGGAAGCGGATAACGAGCGTCGAGCCGGTCGCAGATCGTCTCGACCACGGCGAGATTGGTCCGCTCGGCGCGGCCGCCGACATTGTAGCTTTCGCCGATCGCGCCGCGGGTGGCGACCAGCTCGAGAGCGCGGACATGGTCGTCGACATAGAGCCAGTCCCGCACATTGTCGCCCTGGCCGTAGACGGGCAGCGGCCGGCCCTCGAGGGCGTTGAGGATGATCAGGGGGATCAGCTTCTCGGGAAAATGGTAGGGCCCGTAATTGTTCGAGCAGTTGGAAAGCACCACCGGCAGGCCGTAGGTTTCGTGCCAGGCGCGGACGAGATGGTCGGAGGCCGCCTTGGAGGCGGAATAAGGGGAGGAGGGAGCGTAGGGCGTCTCCTCGGTGAACACGCCTTCGTCCAGCGGCAGGTCGCCGAACACCTCGTCGGTGGAGACGTGGTGGAAGCGGAAGCGGGCCTTGCGATCGCCGGCAAGTTCGCGCCAATGGTCGAGCGCGGCGTCGAGCAGGCGGAAGGTGCCGACGACGTTGGTCTCGATGAACGCCCCGGGGCCGTCGATCGAGCGGTCGACATGGCTCTCCGCGGCAAGGTGCATGACGACATCGATCGATTCCTCGGCGAGCAGGCGGCGCACCGCCGCACCATCGCCGATGTCGCCGTGCACGAACCGGTAATCGGGCGACGTCTCGATCTCCTTCAGGGAGCCGAGATTGCCGGCATAAGTGAGCTTGTCGAGGTTGACGACCCGGTAGCGGCCGTCGCGCACGAGGTGGCGGCACAAGGCCGAACCGATGAACCCGGCGCCGCCGGTGACGAGGACGTTGAGACGGTCGCTCACCGCGGCACCCCGTACAGGCCGCCCACCCCCGCCGGGCCTTCGTCCGCCCTGCGCCTCAGGAAGCGCGCATAATCGGACTTGCCGAGCCGGTCGGCGGCCTGGCGCAGCTGATCGGCGGTGAGATAGCCGTAATCGAAGGCGATCTCTTCGGGCGACATCACCTTGATTCCCTGGCGGTGCTCGACCGTCTTCACGAACGAGGCGGCCTCGTGGAGGCTGTCGTGGGTGCCGGTGTCGAGCCAGGCATAGCCGCGGCCGAGCCGGACCACCTCGAGCTCGCCTCGCTCGAGATAGGCCTGGTTGACGTCGGTGATCTCCAGCTCGCCGCGGGCCGACGGCTTCACTCTGGCGGCGATGTCGAGGACCCGGTTGTCGTAGAAATAGAGGCCGGTGACCGCCCAGTTGGACTTGGGCTGCGGCGGCTTCTCGATAATCTCCACCGCCCGCATCGTCTCCGGATCGAAGGTGACGACGCCGTAACGCTGCGGATCCTCGACATGGTAAGCGAAGACGGTGGCGCCGCCCTTGCGGCCCGCGACCTCGCGGCAGATCTCGCCGAGGCCGCTGCCGAAGAAGATGTTGTCGCCGAGGATCAACGCCACCGAATCGCCACCGACGAAATCGCGGCCGATCAGGAAGGCCTCGGCCAGCCCGTTGGGCTGCGGCTGCTCGGCATAGGAGAGCGACAGGCCGAACCCGCTGCCGTCGCCGAGCAGATTCTCGAAGCTCGGCAGGTCCCGCGGCGTGGAGATAACCAATATTTCGCGAATGCCGGCGAGCATCAGCGTCGCCAGCGGATAATAGATCATCGGCTTGTCGTAGACCGGCAACAATTGCTTGGAGACGGTCAGCGTTGCCGGGTAGAGCCGGGTACCGCTCCCGCCCGCGAGGATAATGCCCTTCAACTTGTCGCTCCTGCACAGGCGTCGGAACTGGTCATCTTGCTCGAACACTTTCTTTCCTGGAAGCCGCCGCGATGTCAGGATGACCTGCCATGTTCGTCGCCGCTGCCCAAGCAGAGGCTTCCAACTTCCACCGACTGCGTGTAGGCCGCTCTAGCGGCGGCCCTGCCACGAATCCAGTCGCATGGGCGCACCAGCGCGCGCCCGCAGCAGCGGTCCTTCGGTCTCGAGCGGAATGAGTTTCTGGAAATGACGGTTGTGAATCAGCGTGCGTTGCAGGAGGGGCCGTCGGTCTCGGTCGTGATTCCGGCCTACAACGTCGCCGGCTATCTGGATAAATCGGTCGGCTCCGCGCTCGCCCAGGGCGTGGACGTCGAGGTCATCGTCGTCGACGATGGCTCGACCGATGCCACGCCGGACGCGATCCGGCGGCTCGAAGCCGATCCGCGCGTGCGCGGCTTCCGGCTGTCCGTCAACGGCGGCCCGAGTGCGGCCCGCAACAAAGGTCTCGACGAGGCGCGGGGCGAGTGGGTGGCCTTCCTCGATGCCGACGACTGGTTCGCGCCGGGCCGCCTGGCTTACCTGCTCGATGTCGCCGGGGCCGCCGGGGCCGACGCGGTCAGCGACGATCTCGCGCTGATCAGCGACGGTGCCGACAAGCCCTGGACGACGTTTTACGAGCTCAGCGGCTGGGCGCAGTCCGAAGACGGCATCCTCCTCTCCCCGACCGAGCTTTGCCGGCGGGACTGGATCCTCCAGCCGATGTTCCGCACCGCGTGGCTGCGCGAGCGTGATCTGCGTTTCCACCCGGTGCGTCACTCGGCCGGGGAGGATTTCGAATTCTACATGAATGCGATGCTGTGCGGGGTAAAATGGGTGACGGCGCGAAGGGCGATGTATTTCTATCGGTCGCGGCCCGGGCAGCTGACCGCGGACCGCGCCTTGACCGGGGGCCTGATCGAGTCGGCCGAGGCGATGTCCCGCGATCCCAGGATCCAGGGCGATGCGGAGCTCGCCCGCGCCTTTGCCGACCGGCTGGAACGGGTCCGCGCCGCGCATTGGGTCGGCCGGCTGGTCCAGGCGATCCGCGAGCGGCGCTGGCTCGGCGCGGCGGCGATGCTCGTCCGTTCGCCGGGACGGATCGCCGACGCGGCGGCGGCGCTGCGGCGCCGGCGCAAGGTCGACAGGCTGCGGCGGCGCAAGCCGGCGGTGCCGGCATGACCGTGCCGCGACCGCCCGCCGACGACGCCCAGCCGCCGTCCAATCAGAGGCTTCCAACCGGCACGGGCCGTATGTTAGGGGCCGAGCCTCTCTCCAATTCGGTCGGCTCCGCCCTCGCCCGGGGGATGAGATGAGCCGTCCGCGGGCGGACAAAGGGATTGGCGCGTGACGGCATTCGGGCTTCTGGGCATCTTGTTCTCGCTGGCGGGCTTCAAGTTCGCGAGGGCGACGGAATCGCGAGCGCGGATGGCTATGTTCATGTTGCTCCTGCTCGCCCACGTCGGCGCAACCATTGCCTATTACGTCTACGCACAGGAGTTCGGCGGCGACGTCGCGATGTATTATAACGACCCTTATGGCATTTACGGAGTCGTATCCGGGCTCAGCACGGCGTTCGTCGTGAATTTCGTGCAATTCCTGAAAAGCTATTTCGGCGGCAGCTTCCTGGATTATTTCCTGCTGTTCCAGGCGATGGGGTTCTGGGGCCTGCTGTTCGTGCTGAGAACCTTCGACGACATCCACGACGAACTGGGTCAGCCGCGCTTCAAATATATCTACTTGCTGCTGTTCCTGCCTGGCCTGCACTTCTGGACGAGCGCGATCGGCAAGGATGCGCCGCTGTTCCTGGCCGTGGCGATGTGCACCTGGGCCGTCTTCCGCCTGCAAAGCCGCTACCTGATCTTCCTGGCCGGGCTGACGATCGCTCTCGCTATTCGGCCGCACATCGCGCTGATCGCCCTGATCGCGCTGGCGATGACGCTGCTGCTGGAACGCAATACGCGCCTACTCACCCGCATCGCCCTGCTCACCGTGGCGGTGGCCGGCATCGGCACCGTGGCCGGGCTGGTCCAGAACAGCTTTTACGGCCTCAACCTCTCCAATGCGGATTCGGTGAGCGAGTTCATCGAGACGAAATCGTCGGTTTCCGAGGAATCGGGCGGCGACATCACCATCGTCGGCGCTTCCTTCCCGGTAAAGCTGGTCAGCCTGCTCTTCCGGCCCTTCTTCGTCGATGCGACCGGCGTGCTGGGCTACATCGCGTCGCTCGAAAATGTGGTGCTGCTGGTGGTGATCCTCACCCTCTTGTGGCGGTTCGGCACGTCGCTGGCGGTGGCGCGGCGGGCTTTGTTCGCGCGTTTCTGTTTCTTCTTCTTCATCTCGCTGACCACCTTGCTGGCGATGGTGAACTACAATGTCGGCCTCGGTTTGAGGCAGAAGATGATGATGATGCCGACCCTCCTCGTCTTTTTCACCGCCGTGCTGGCGGTGCGCGCGGCCCGGCGCCAGGTGGTTTACGACCCCGGTGCACAGGCCTATGCGGGCACGCCGGTGGGGTTACCCGGTTATCGAAGCGCAACCTAGGCGTTGCCGCCGGCCCCGCGCCGGTAGCGGTGGGTCGAAGGATCGAGGCCAGCATGTTGAACGCGAATCACAGGGCCCAGCGGCTCGAGCCGGCCGCCGACCTGCGGCAGGGGCCGGACGAGCATTGGCCTCATTATGCCGAGGACGAAATCGCCGCCGTCGCCGACGTGCTGCGGTCGGGACTCGTCAACCAGTGGACGGGCGGCGAGGTGTTCGCGTTCCAGGAAGCGCTCGCCCGCCGCTTCGGCGGCAATCACTGCATCGCACTGGCCAACGGCTCGCTCGCGCTGGAGCTGCCGCTGCGCGCCTTCGGCATCGGTCCCGGCGACGAAGTGGTGGTGACGCCGCGCACCTTCGTCGCCTCGGCCAGCTGCGTCAGGCTGATGGGCGCCACGCCGGTGTTCGCCGACATCGATCCCGACAGTGGCAACATCACCGCGGCGAGCATCGAGGCAGTGCTGACCGAGCGGACCAGAGCCGTCATTCCCGTCCATATCGCCGGCTGGCCGTGCGACATGCCGGCGATCATGGACCTAGCGCGGCGGCGCGGCCTGCGGGTGATCGAGGATTGCGCCCAGTCCCAAGGCGCCGAGATAGACGGGCGCCCAGCCGGCAGTTTCGGCGACGCCGCCGCCTTGTCCTTCTGCCAGGACAAGATCATCAGCACGGGCGGCGAAGGCGGCGCGACCCTGTTCAGGGACGAAGCCGAGTGGGACTGGGCGTGGAGCTACAAGGACCATGGCAAGAACCGGCGCAAGGTCGAGACGCCGCCCGCCGCTCCGGGCTTCCGCTGGCTGCACGACAGCGTCGGCACCAACTGGCGCCTGACCGGCATCCAGGCCGCGATCGGCCTCAGGCAGTTCGCCAAGCTCGACGAATGGCATGCCGCCCGCACCCGCAACGCCGGGATCTGGGCGGAGGCGCTCGCCGACGTGCCCGGCCTGCGCGTGCCGCGGCCTGGGCCGCGCTTCCGCCACGCTTATTACAAGTTCAACTTCTACCTTGAGCCGGGCCGCGAAGAGGCGCGCGACGAGATCTTGGCGCGCGCCGCCGAGGCGGGGCTGCGGCTGTTCACCGGCTCCTGCTCCGAAGTCTATCTCGAGAAGGCGTTCAGCGACCTTCCCCGTCCCGACCTGCCGAACGCGCGCGCCCTCACCCGCAGCAGCCTGATGGTCGAAGTCCACCCGACGCTGCGGCCGGACCGGCTCCGGCGGCGCGCTGACGCGCTGGCGGAACTGATCGGCTCGACCCTGGGTTCCTCGCTTCCAGCCACCGGCAATTTGGTCTAAAGGCCGATTTCTCCATGATTTTCGACTTAGTCAGACGGGTATCCTCGGCGGACCGGGCGCAAAAACGCTCGATCCTGGTGGCGTTCGACGTCGCCGCGATGATGCTCGCCTTGTGGGGCGCCTTTTCCGCGCGGCTCGGCGAGCCCTATCTGCCGGTCGATCCGCTGGTGGTGCTGGCCGCGGCCGTCTCCATGCTGATCGGCCTGGTCGGGCTCTTCCAGCTGCGCGTCTACCACATCGTCCTGCGATTCTTCGACCTCGGCACCGTCAGCCGCATCCTGTTCGGGGCGGTGATCGCGGCAACGGCGTGGGTGATCCTGGTCTATTTCATGCGCGCGTCGATGATGGTCGACGGCATCCGCATCCTGGTGCCGCGGTCGGTCGGCTTCATCTATTGCGGCTTCTTGTTCGTGCTGCTGTTCATGGGACGCTATGCGATGGCGACTTTGGTCGTCAGCGCCGAGCGCAAGCGCCCCAGCGGCCGCGCGGGCCGTCGCAACATCATCATCTACGGCGCCAATGCGGCGGGCATCAGCCTCGCCGAATCGGTGCGCCGAGACCAGCATTTCCGCCTGTGCGGCTTCGTCGACGACGATCCCGCGCTGCGCGGCCAGATCATCGCCGGCGCGCAGATCCACCCGGCCAAGGCGCTCGGCGACCTCGTCAGCGACAACGACGTCGCCGAGGTGTTTCTGGCCATGCCGAACGCCACGCGCTCGCAGCGGCTGAGCGCGATCGAGCGGCTCAACAAGCTCAATGTCCAGGTCAAGACGGTGCCTGCTCCGGAGGAAATCGTCTCCGGACGGTTTACCGTCAGCGACGTCCGCCCGATCGACGTCAACGACCTGCTTCGCCGCGATCCGGTCGAGCCGCTGAGCGATCTCATCCGCGAGGTGGTCGACGGCCAGACGATCCTGGTCACCGGCGCCGGCGGCTCGATCGGCGCCGAGATCTGCCGCCAGATCCTGCGCGTCCGGCCGGCCAAGCTGGTGCTGCTCGATCATAGCGAGTTCGCGCTCTACACGATCGAGCAGCAGCTGCTCGAGCTGCTCAAGGACCGTGATCCGAAGGAGCGGCCGGCGGTGATCCCGGTGGTCGGCTCGATGCTCAACGAGCTGCTGGTGCGCGACATCATCCGCATCCACGGCGTCGAGACCATCTATCACGCCGCCGCCTACAAGCATGTGCCGTTGCTCGAGCATAACGAGGTCGTCGGCGTCGAGAACAACGTCATCGGCACCTGGGTGCTCGCCCGCGCTGCCTTCGACGCCAAGCTCACCCGGTTCACGATGATCTCGACCGACAAGGCGGTTCGGCCGGAGAGCGTGATGGGGGCGAGCAAGCGCGTCGCCGAGCTGGTCATCCAGTCGCTGGCGGAACAGTCCGAGACCCGCTTCGGCATCGTCCGCTTCGGCAACGTGCTCGATTCCTCGGGCTCGGTGGTGCAGACCTTCCGCGAGCAGATCCGCCGCGGCGGCCCGGTCACCGTCACCCATCCGGAAGTCACCCGCTTCTTCATGTCGATCCCGGAAGCGACCCAGCTCGTACTCCAGGCGAGCGCGATGGCCGAGCGCGGCGAGGTGTTCGTGCTCGACATGGGCGAGCCGATCCGCATTGCCGAGCTCGCGCGCAACATGATCAGCCTCTCGGGCATGACCGTCCAGGACGAGACCAATCCGGCGGGCGACGTCGAGATCGCCTATGTCGGCCTGCGTCCCGGCGAGAAATTGTACGAGGAGCTGTTCGTCGGCGAGGGCGCGCTCGACACCGCGCACCCGCGCATCAAGATGGCCAAGGAAAGGTTCGTTCCCTTCGCCGAGCTGCGCGTCCATATCGACCGGCTGCGGGCGGCGATCTTCGCCGGCGACGCCGGCGCGGTGCGCGAGAAGCTGCAGGAGCTGATCCGCCCAGACCAGGGCGAGCTCGGGCCGCCCGATCCCGCCGAACGGCCGAAGGGCGTCCCCCGCGACGCGCGCGCGGTCCACTGAGCGCAGGCGCGACCGGCGCGCTTTCAGCTTCCGGTCAGGTTCGGCCGGGCAGGAGGCGGCGATGATCACCGACCGGCGGCACTTCCTGATGACCGGCGCGGCGGCCTGGGCCCTGTTGGCCGGCCGCGGCCTCGCCCAGCCGCCGGGGCGGGTGCTTTCCCCCGAGGCGTTCGGCGCCAGAGGCGACGGACGCAGCGACGATACGCCGGCGCTGCAGCGCTGCCTCGACGCGGCCCGCGCGGGGGAGATCGTGCGTTTGCGGAAGGGCGCCGTCTACCGGGTCGATACCAACGTGAATCCGACCGTCCACAAGTTCGGCGGCCTGCGGCTCAAATCCTATCAGCTGCTCGAGCTTAACGGCGCCGAATTGCGGGCGTTGCCGAGCCGCGAGGTGCAGGGAACGGTGGTGCAGGGCTTCCGCACGCGCGGCTGGCGGGTGCGGGGCCCCGGCCGCATCACCGGCGAGCGGCACGGCCATGCCGGCCGCGCGGCCGGCGAATGGGGCATGGGCCTCGCCTCGTTCGCCAGCAGCGGCTGGGAAGTGACCGGCATCGAGATAAGCGGCTGCTGGGGCGACGGCCTCTATGTCGGCACCGCCGGTGCGTCGGGGTCCCAGGGCTTCCTGATCGATTCGGTCACGATATCGGACTGCCGCCGCAACGGCATTTCGGTGGTCAGCGCCCGCGACGGCCGCATCCGCCGGGTCGACATACGCGACGTCAACGGCACCGCCCCCAAGGGCGGCATCGATCTCGAGCCCGACGATCCGGCCCGCCCCAACCGCAACATCGCGATCAGCGACGGCCGGATCGGCGGCGACCTCCAGGTCGGCATCTACGTCACCGGCGCCAACCAGCAGGTCGCCATCTCGAACATGGACATAGAGGCGGCCAATAGCGGCATCATCGTCTCCCACGTCTCGTCGGGCGTGACCATCGCCGACAGCCGGATCCATTCGCGCACCGGCGGCGACGAGGGGGCGGCGATCCGAACGGTCGGCGATCCCGGCAAGATTGCGGGGCTGCACATTCGCGGCAACCGGCTCACCGGCGGCGGCCATTTCGTGGTCGACATTTTCGGCGACGGCTATCGCGACGTAATCGTCTCGAACAACGAGATCCGGGCCAGCAACCGCGGCACCCAGGGCATCGCCCGGGTCCATCACGGCACGTTCAGCGGCAATCGCTGCCTGATCGAGAGGAATGCCGGCAAACGGGGCGAGTATTTCGTGCATCTGCAGGCGACGACGCACGGCGGCAACAGCTATCGCAACCTTTCCCCGCACGCGATGTATTCGGCGATACGCGGCGGCCGCGACACCGGCGGCAACACCTATCCGGGCCCGAACCTCCTCCACCGGTTCGAGCGTCTGTGAGCAATGCCTGTGCGCCGGCGGATCCCGTCGAGTCGTCGCGGAGGCCTGTTCAGGCGACGCTGAGCAGCGGCATTTCGCCGCCCTGGGCGGACTGGCCCTCGCGCCAGGCCTGGAACATCAGGATCGCCCACAAATGATATTGCATGTTCGCCTGGCCGCCGAGATGCGCCTCCCAGGCGCGACGGATCGGCTCCGGCTGGAAATAGCCTTCGCGGCGCAGCCTCGGCTCGCCGATCAACTCTTCCGCCCATTCCCGAAGTGGCCCGCGCAGCCAGGCGTCGATCGGGATGCCGAAGCCCATTTTCGGCCGCTCGATCAGCGCCCGCGGCACGTGCCGGTAGAGCAATTGGCGCAGCACCCATTTGCTCTCGCCGCCGCGCAGCTTGAGGTCCAGCGGCAGGCGCCACGCGAACTCGACCACCCTATGGTCGAGCAGCGGCACGCGCGTCTCGAGCGAAACGCTCATCGCCGCGCGGTCGACCTTGGCGAGGATGTCGTCGGGCAGATAGGTCAGCATGTCGAGCGCCATCATCCGCTCGCAGGCGCCGAGGCCGGCGAGCCGGTCCGCCGCCGCCTCGCTCAAGGTCGGCGGCTCGGCGCCGCCGATGACGAGGCCGGCCGGGTCGCGCCAGCTCGACACCAGCCCCTGGTAGAGCTCGTCGAGCGAGCCGCTGGCGAGGACCCGCGCCGCCTTGTGGACCTTCTCGCCGGGAAGCGAGAGCCTGGCCGAGCCGGGGAGGAGCGGCGCGGCGGCGGCGGCAATCCTGTTCCATCGCTCCGGCGAGACCGCCAGCAGGCCTCGGGCGACCGCGCTTCGCAGCGGCCTCGGCACGCGCGCCAGCCGAGCCCAGTTGCGCGCCGCCAGCCGGTAGCGATTGTAGCCGGCGAACAGCTCGTCGCCGCCGTCGCCCGACAGCGCCACCGTCACCTGCCGGCGCGCGAGGCGGGAAACCAGCAGGGTCGGGACCTGCGAGGCGTCGGCGAAGGGCTCGTCGTAAATGGACGGCAGCTCCGGGATCACCGCCAGCGCGTCCTCGGGCCGGACGTAGAGCTCGCTATGGTCGGTGCCGAGATGGCGGGCGACCGCGGCGGCATGCTCGGCCTCGTTATAGGCGCGCTCGTGAAAGCCGATCGAGAAGCTCTTCACCGGCCGTGAGGATTGCGCCTGCATCAGCGCGACCACGGTCGAGGAATCGACGCCGCCGGACAGGAAGGCGCCGAGCGGCACATCCGAGATCATCTGCTGGCGGACGGCCCTGGACAGCACCCGCTCGAGCGCGTCGGTCGCCTCCTCGGGGCCGATGTCGAGCGGCGCCGCGGCGCCCCCGGCGGCGACCTCGGCCGCCGACCAGTAAGGCGTGATCGCCGGCTCCCGCGCGCCGGCGCGCAGCGTCAGCAAAGCGCCCGGCGGCAGCTTGGCGATGCCGGCATAGATCGAATAAGGCGCCGGCACGTAGTTGAAGCGGGTGAACAGCGAGAGCGCCCGCCGGTCGATCTCGCGGCGGAAGGCGGGGTGCTGCGCCAGCGCCTTGAGCTCGGACCCGAACAGGAAGGCGGCGTCGGCGCCCTCGCCCTGCCAGCCATAATAAAGCGGCTTCTCGCCGAGCCGGTCGCGGGCCAGGATCAGCGCCCTTTCCTGGCGGTCCCACAGAGCCAAAGCGAACATGCCGGCCGATTCGGTCAGCGCCCGCTCGACGCCCCACGCCTCGATCGCCGCGAGCAGGGTCTCGGTGTCGGAATGGCCGCGCCACGGCCCCGGCAGCCGTTCGCGCAGCTCCAGATGATTGTAGATCTCGCCATTGTAGACGATCACGAACCGCCCGCTCGGCGAGGTCATCGGCTGTTCGCCCGCCGGCGAGAGGTCGAGGATGGCGAGCCGGCGGTGGCCGAGCGCCACCAGCGGCGCCGCGTCGACCCAGGCTCCGGCGCTGTCGGGACCGCGATAGGCGATCGCGCCGGTCATGCGGGCGAGCAGCGCGCGCGCCCCCGGGGCGCCGCCCGCGAAGCCGCCGCCGAGGAAGCCGGCTATGCCGCACATGACAAGTTCCTACGCTGCACCGAGCCTCCGCACGCGCCCGCGCAAGGGCCGCGGGCGCTCCGCGCTCCTTAGCCGGGCGGGGAAGTCGTTGCAATTGAACGGGCCGGGCGGCACTGCGTCAGTTTGAAATCTCCGGCTAGCGAGCGGACGTGGCGGAGACTTGGCGGCCCTTCTCATTATATGAATAGATGAAGGAGCCTCGCCGCACGTTCACGGTGCTGCCGGTATATCCCTTAAGGCCGTCGTTAGGGCCGGAACCGGCTGACACCGCCGCAAGCTGACGACCCTTCTCGTCATAGATGTAGACGAAGCTCCCCTTCTGCACTGCGTTCCCGATTGCCATGTTTGCTCCTTTTCATCCGCACGCATTCGAAGCTGCGCATGTCGCCTGCTATGCACGCCGGGATCGCCACCACGTTCCCAGCTTCGAGGATGTGCTGGCGCGAATTGACGCGAAGCAGGCTCCTAAGGTTCGCGGCTCCTACAAGCCGCGCCAGCCTATTTCAAACTGATGCAGTGCCGGCCGGGCCGAAGAGGTTTGACGCAGCCGCCGCGAATGGCGAAGAGCGTCGCCATGCCGCGGCCCGACCCCAAGAGGTTCACCGACATCGTCCTGGCCGGGCTCGCTTTGCTGGTGCTCGCGCCGGTGATGGCGGCGGTCGCCGTCGCGGTGGCGGTCGCGCTCGGCCGGCCGGTCCTGTTCCGCCAGGAGCGGGCGGGGCTGCACGGGCGGCCGTTCCGGCTGATCAAGTTCCGGACGATGACCGATGCCGTCGACGGGCAGGGCAATCTCCTCGGCGACGCCAAGCGGCTGACCCGCTTCGGCCGGCTGCTGCGGTCGACCAGCCTCGACGAGCTGCCGGAGCTGTGGAACGTGCTGCGCGGCGACATGAGCCTGGTCGGCCCGCGGCCGCTGCTGATGCGCTACCTGCCGCGTTACTCGCCCGAGCAGAGCCGCCGGCACGAGGTCCGGCCCGGCCTCACCGGCTGGGTGGCGGTCAACGGCCGCAATGCGCTCGGCTGGGGCGACAAGCTCGCGCTCGACGTCTGGTATGTCGACCATCGCAGTTTTCGCCTCGATCTCAAGATCCTGCTGCTGACGGTGGCCCGGATCTGGTCGCGGCGCGGCGTTACCGCCGAAGGATCCGAGACGATGCCCGAATTTCTAGGCAACGAAGCCGAGGCACCGCCCGAGCCCGCGCCCCGGTCGACGGGGGTTTGATGGATTGGGAGGCGATCAAGGCCGCAGTCGCGGTCTGGACCGGGCTGGAGCGCGACGCGCTCCACATCTATGCCGCCTTGCTCATCCAGATCGCGGCGGCCGCCTTGCTGCGGCGGACGCTGGCCAGCCCCTGGCCGTGGCTCGTCGTCCTGGTCTTCGCGCTCGGCAACGAATGGGCCGACATCCAGCGCGACGGCCGGTTCGAGGGGTGGGAGAGAGCGGCCTCGCTCCACGATCTGTGGAACACGATGCTGGCGCCGACCCTGCTGGCGCTGCTGGTGCGGTTCGCGCCGCGCCTGGCCGGGGGCGGACGGACGGCGCCGCCCTCAGGGTGACGGGAGCAGCTTGCCGGGATTCATGATCCCGGCCGGGTCGAGCGCGCGCTTGACCGCGCGCAACGCGGCGAGCCGCGCCGGCGCCTCGGTGCGGGCGAATTCGCCGAGCTTGGTCCGGCCGATGCCGTGCTCGGCCGAGATCGAGCCGGCGGCCTCGCCGACCAGATCGTGGACGAGCCGGGTCACCGCTCCGGCCCGCGCCGCCAGCCACGGCTCGGGCGCCGCGCCGGCCGGCGGCTGGACGTTGAAATGGACGTTGCCGTCGCCGAGATGGCCGAACGCGACCACCCGCGCGCCGTCGAACCGCGCCTCCACCGCCGCCCGCGCCCGCTCGATGAAGCCGGGCATGGCCGCGACCGGCACCGACACGTCGTGCTTGACCGACGGGCCGTGCAGGCGCTCCGCCTCGGCGATCGATTCGCGCAGCCGCCACAGGGAAGCGGCCTGCGCCGCGCTGGCGGCGATCGTCGCGTCCTCGGCAAGGCCCTCGCCGAGCGCGTCGGCGAGCGCTTCCGTCAGCCCCTCGGCGGCGTCGCGCGCGCCCAACGGCGCCACCGCCTCGACCAGCACGTGCCAGCGATGGCGGCCGGCCAGCGGCGCCCGGGTGCCGGCGATCGCGGCGAGGACGAGGGCCAGCGCGTCCTCCGGCACCAGCTCGAAGCTCTCGACGGCGTCGCCCAGCCGCGCCTCGAGCCGGCGCAGCAGCGCCAGCGCGGCGGCGGGCGTGGCGAGCCCGACCCAGGCGACCGCGGTCGAGCCGGGCGCGGCGACCAGCTTAAGGCTGGCGGCGGTGACCACGCCGAGCGTGCCTTCGCCGCCGATCAGCAGCTGCTTGAGATCGTAGCCGCGATTGTCCTTGCGCAGCGCCGACAGCCCTTCGAACAGGGCGCCGTCGGGCAGCACCGCCTCCAGGCCGAGGACGAGCGAGCGCATCGGCCCGAAGCGCAGCACCTGGGTCCCGCCGGCATTGGTCGAGACGAGGCCGCCGACCGTCGCCGATCCCTTCGCGCCGAGCGAGAGCGGAAAGCGCCGGCCGGCGGCGGCGGCGGCGTCGTGCAGGTCGGAAAGGATCATCCCGGCTTCCACGACCGCCACATTGTCCTCGGCCGAAACCGAGCGGACCGCGTTCATCCGCCGCAGCGACAGCAACAGCGCCCCGCCATCGTCCCCCGGCGTGGCGCCGCCGACCATCGAGGTGTTGCCGCCTTGCGGCACCAGCGCCACCCGCTCGGCGGCGCAACGCGCGACGATCTCCTGCACTTCGCCGCTCGAGCAGGGCGAGAGCAAAGCCGCCGCGCGCCCGCGATAGCGCCCGCGCCAGTCGCTGAGCCACGGCGCCATCGCGTCGGCGTCGCGGGTGAAACCGCGCGGCCCCAGCAGGGACTCGAGCGCGTCGAGCAGCACGGGCGAAGCGGGCCGGAGCATCGCCCTTCACTGGCCGACATGGCGTCGGCAATCAATTCAAGTCGTCAAAGACTCGCTCAAGGACACACCCCTTCTTGGTCTCTTCCATACGCCTGGCAGGAGGAAGAGCCCGCCGGCCGCTAACGGGTTGCGGGGACGGGCTTTCGGTTTATGACTCGGGGCTTGCCTCCCGCGACGGTGGGACGGGGGATTGGGGATCCGAAGTGGAGCGTCCGGCTTCCAGTGTATCGCGCCGCGCCCGCCTCATGTCGGCCTGCGCCGCCTTGGCCTGCGCTGCGGCCGCCCCGGCCCAGACCCCGCCGGATTTGCCGAGAGCCCCGACCCGGGAGGAAGTGGAGCGGCCGCAGCCGCGCGAGGCGGAGCGCCGTCCCCGGCTGAGCGTCGAGGGCGACGTCGAGCGGGCGCCCTGCGCGCTGGACGGCGAAGCCTATCGCCACATCCGCTTCACCCCGCGCAGCGTGTCGTTCGGCGGTCTCAAGGAATTGAGCGCCGAAGCGCTGCGGCCGGCCTATGAGCCCTACCTGGGCCGCGAGCAGCCGGTCGCCGCCATCTGCGAGATACGCGACCGCGCCGCCACCATCCTGCGCGACGCCGGCTATGTCGCCGCCGTCGAGATTCCCGAGCAGCGCATCGCCGGCGGCGAGCTGCGGCTCGAAGTGCTGATGGCGAAGCTGGTGGCGATCAGGGTGCGCGGCGATGCCGGCCGCGCCGAGCGCATCATCGCCCGCTATCTCGGCAAGCTGACCGGCCGGGAAGCGTTCAACCGCTACGAGGCCGAGCGCTATTTGCTGCTTGCCCGAGACCTGCCCGGCTACGACGTGCGGCTGACCCTGCGCTCCGCGGGCGCCGGGCGCGGCGAGGTGATCGGCGAGGTGACGGTGCGGCGGCAGGCGGGGGCGCTGACCGCCAACGTCCAGAATTTCGGCTCGCGCGAGCTCGGCCGCTGGGGCGGGCTGCTGCGCGGCGAGCTTTACGGACTCACCGGGCTCGGCGACCGCACCGCGCTCGCGGCCTATGCGAGCGCCGATTTCGAGGAGCAGCGCACGCTCCAGCTCGGCCACGAATTCCGGATCGGCGGCGAAGGGCTGACGCTCGGCGGCCAGCTCACCTATGCCTGGGCCGAGCCCGGCCTCGCCGATCCGGCGCTGAAGGTGAAGGCGAGGACCCTGCTGGCGACGTTCGAGGCGAGCTACCCGTTCCTGCTCAGCCAGGCGGCGTCGGTGCGCGGCGCGCTCGGCCTGGACTGGATCGACCAGCGGGTCAGGCTCAACGGCCTGCCGCTGTCGCGCGACCGGCTGCGGGTCGCCTTCGCCCGGATCGATGTCGAGCGGACCGACCGCGACAGCTTCGGCCGCGCCGCCGGCTATAGCGGCGCCGAGCCGCGCTGGCGGCTGGCCGGCAGCCTCGAGCTGCGGCAGGGGCTCGGCATCCTCGGCGCCAGCGAGACCTGCGGCCCCGCCTTCCTCCGCTGCATCGGTCCGGGCGACGTGCCGCCGAGCCGCTTCGAGGGCGACCCGACCGCCGCGGTGATCCGTTTCCGGGGCGGCGCCGAATACCGGCCGGCGCCGAAAATCACCGTCATGGTCGGCGCCAATTTCCAATATGCGGACACGCCGCTGCTGAGCTTCGAGGAATATTCGGCCGGCAATTACACGATCGGGCGCGGCTACGATCCCGGCGCCCTGCTCGGCGATCGCGGCGTCGGCGTCCAGGGCGAGCTGCGCTACGGCAGCCTCGTCCCGCGCAAGCAGGGCGGCCTCGCCGTGCAGGCCTTCCTGTTCGCCGACGCCGCCTGGATCCGCAACGAGGACCGCGTCTTCGCGGTGGCGGAGCGGCGCCGGCTCGCCTCGGCCGGCGGCGGCGTGCGGGCCGCGCTCGGCGACGGCGCCCGGCTCGAGGCGTTCGTCGCGGTGCCGCTCAAGCGCGCCGGCCTTCAGTCCGAACGCGGCGATCCGCGCTTCCTGCTCTCGCTCACCACCCGTCTCTGGCCATGGAGCTTCAAATGAGGGATCCGCTGCGCTCCCGCCTCCTTGCCGGCGCCGCCGCCGCGGCGCTGGGCCTCGCGCTGCTCCCGGCCGACGCCTCGGCGCAGGCGTTCGACGGCAATCCGGTCGTCGCCTTTGGCAGCATCACCCGCACCACCGGCGCCGGCACGGAGACGATCTCGGTCGACACGCCCTCGGCGGTGGTCAACTGGATTCCCAATTCCAACGCCGACTCGACCCCGTTCGACTTCCTGCCGGCGGGCAATGTCGCGACTTTCCGGAACGGCGCCTCCAACGAGAATTTCATGATCCTCAACCGGATCCTGCCCGACAATGGCCGGCCGATCGCGTTCAACGGCACCGTCATCAGCCAGCTGGTCAGCGCTTCCGGCACCGTGCCGGGCGGAACCGTGGTCTTCTACACCCCCGGCGGCATCCTGATCGGCGCCAAGGCGGTGTTCAACGTCGGCAACCTGCTGCTGACGACGATCGACCCGCTGGTCGACGGCAACGGCAATTTCTTCGTCGCCAGCACCTACCAGCTGAGCGGGCCGGTCAATCCCAAATCGTTCGTGCGGATCGAGCCCGGCGCGCAGATCAGCGCGGTCGGCGCCGGCAGCTATGTCGCGATCGCCTCGCCGGTGATCGAGCAGTTCGGCGCCGTCCGAGTCAACGGCTCGATCGCCTATGTCGCCGCCGAATCGACCCGCCTCACCATCAACAGCGGCCTGTTCGACATCGAGGTCAAGGTCGGCAGCAGCAGCGCCGCGGCGACGATCGACCATCGCGGCTCGACCGGCGGGCCGGGCAGCGACGGCCCGGGCGACAACCAGATCATCTACATGGTCGCAGTCCCCAAGAACGCCGCCATCTCGCTGCTGCTGCGCGGCAGTGCCGGCTATGACGTCGCCGCCGGCGCGACCGAGGAGAATGGCGCGATCATCCTCTCGGCCGGCTACAATGTGAACCAGTTCGCCACCCAGGTTGCGGCCGCCAGCGACCTCGAGGCGAGGATCGACATCCGCCAGGCGAATATCAGCTCCGATCTCACCGGCATCGCCTTCACCAGCGCCGTCGGCACCGCCTTCGGCGGCGAGACGTTGCGCTTCGCCGGCGACGTCGCCCTGGTCGCGCCGGAGGCGAATCTGGGTTCGGAAGGCGGTCTTCTGACCGTCGGCGGCAACGCCCTCCTCAACACCGGCCGCCGCGACGATTTCAACTTCAACGCCGCCAATGGCGGCAAGGCGAATCTGTTCGCCCGCGGCGGCGGCATCGTCCAGATCGCCGGCTCGGCCCGAATCAGCGCCAGCGCCCGCTCGCCGGTCGGCGAGGACGCGGCCGGCGGCGACGCGATCGTCTCGGCCGACAACGGCGCCATCGCGATCGGCGGCGACCTGCGGGTCGAGGCGGAAGCGGAGCCCGGCATCGACAGCATCACCGACCCCGGCGCCGCCACCGGCGGCAACGCCCGGATCGATGCGCTGGGCGGCGGCCTCGTCGCCGTCGCCGGATCGGCGGAGGTGACCGCGGCGGCGCTCGGCGGCACCGGCTTCGGCGTCGGCGACGCCACTCCCGGCCCGGCCCAGGGCGGCAATGCCGGGGTGGCCGCGGCGGGCGGCGGCCGGGTCGATATCGGCGGCGCCCTGGCGGTACGCGCGACCGGCCTCGGCGGATCGGTCTTCGCCGGAACCCCCGGCGCCGGCCTCGGCGGCGAGGCGCGGCTGCAGACGTCGACCGACGGCCGCATCGCGGTGGCCGGCCCGACCCGGCTCGACGCCAATGGCACCGGCGGCACCGGGGCGAGCGAGACCCCGGTTCTGCCGGACGTGTCGGGCGGGGCCGGCACCGGCGGCAATGCGCGCGTCCTTATGAATGGCGGAACGGTGCAGCTCGACGCCCTCCTCGCGACCGCGATCGGCACCGGCGGCGCGGCGACCGGCGCCGGCCCCAATGGCGGCAACGGCGCCGGCGGCCTCGTCGAGCTCAACGTCGCCGCCGGCGGCCTCGCCGCGCGCGATTCGCTGCTGCAGGCATTCGGGACGGCCGGCGCGGGACCGAACGCGACCGGCACCGGCGGCAATGTCGTCGCGACCGGCGCCGGCGCCGGCATCAGCGGCGAGCGGCTGGTCGCCCAGGCGGGAGTCGGCGCCACGCTCGGCGGCGTGCGGATGACCAACCTGATCGACGCCATCGCGCAGCGGCGAATCGCCGTCACCGGCCCGGCGGCCGCGGCGACGGTGACGCTCGCCTCGCGCGACATCGACGTGCCCGCCAGCGGCAGCATCGGCGCCGCCAATACCGACCTCGTCACCTTCCAGGTACTGCCCTCGGCCAGCCAGACGCTGATCGGCGGCACCGCCGCGGGACCCGGTTACACGCTCGATCGCAACGAGCTGAGCCGCGTGCGCGGACGGCAGATCACCCTCTTCGCGCCGGCGCTCGGCACGGCGCCGGGGCGGCCGCCGGACCTGCTGGTCGACGGCCTCACGCTTGCGGCGGGCCTCCAGCCGAGCTTCGACATCGTCACCCCGGGCAAGGTCCGCGTCGTCGGCGACGTGCTGATGGCCGGCGCCGGCGCCGGCAGCCGGCTGAGCTTCCTCGCCGGCGAGCGTTTCGAGGTGATCACGCCCGCGGGCAGCCTGCGCATGCTCGACGCCGCCGGCAACCCCGCCGGCTCGCTGCGCATCCAATCCGCCCACACGGTCGTCGCCGATGCGGGCCTCGCCGGCCAGCTCGCCGCGGACCCGAACTTCGCGGGCCGCAACCTCGCCCTCCTCGTCAATCCCGCTCCCGCCAACCTGCGCGGCTATATCGAGGCGGGCGGCGTCAATTTCGTCGTCGTCCAGCCGAACGGAAACGGCCCGCCCGGTACCTTGTTCGTGCAGAATACGGGCCCCAACTTCGCGACGCTGGCCGGAGTCACGGTGGGCGCGGGCGGGCTCACCGTCTCGCCGGCCGGGCTGGCGTCGGTGCAGGGCTTCGGGCGGCGGCAGAATGCCGACGGCAGCTTCACGACCGGCGACGCCTTCTTCCGGATGGCGGCGTTCGACCGGGCCGGGGGCGCGTTCACCGACGACAGCGAATTCAACCGCTGCAACATCAACAGCGGCCTCTGCCCGCAGACCCTGCCCGGACCCGGCCGGCCGGCGCTGACAACGGTCGTGCTCGGGCCGCTGCTGCCGCCCGAGGCGGAGCCGCGCGACGACGTCATCGACGCTTCCGGCCTCGCCGACACGCCGTTGATCGACGAGCCGGTCACCAGCGGCGGCGACAGCAGCCTGTGGAGCGGCGACGACGATGACGAGGAGGAAGACGACGAATGAGGCGCCTCGGCTTCCCCGCTTTGCTGCTCGCCCTCGCCGCGCCCGCCGCCGCCGCCGAGCCGCGGATCAGCCTGCAGGACAGCTTCCGCCTGGGCTCGGGCGGCAGCGCCATCTGCTCGGCCGAATCGGCGTCGCGGGACCCGGCGCTCAAGGACATGTTCGACCGCGGCTACGCGATCGTCTGCCGCGACGCCGCGGTGCCGGTCGGCCGGCTCTACGCGCTGAAGATGCGGGGCGAGGATCCCGCCGCGCGGCTGGCGTCGCTGCGCAGCGGCAAGGCGCGATGCGCGCCTGCCGATTCGAACGCCGCTCCCTGGGCCGATGTCGAGGTGCAGCTCTGCACGCTCGCCGACAGCGGGGTCCCCTACCGCGTCTACAGCCGGCGGCGCGGCAACACGCTCTACGTTGCCGAGGGCCTCGCCGGCTATGACAGCGCCCTGCGCCTCGGCCTGCGCACGCTGATCGCCGACCGGCCGGTGCCGGGGGAAGTCGAAGTGGCGGTGACCGAAGCCGGCGATCCCACCGCCTTCGCCCGCGCCCAGGCCGGCGCGCTCGATCCGGCCCGGGCGCGCGACGAAGCCTATCGACGCAACAATGCCGGCCGCTACGCCGAAGCGGCCGAATTCTTCGCCGCGCTGACCGCCGCCGAGCCGCCCGGGGCGGGGCGCGCCGAAGCCATCGTCAACGACGCCATCCAGCAGTCCAACCTCGGCTATTATGGCGAGGCCGATGCGCGCTTCGCCGAGGCGGCCGCGGCCGGCAGCGGCGACATGGTCGTCGCCCGCATGCTGCGCAACTATCGCGCCATCGACCTGCTCAACCGGGGCAGCCCCGCCGACGCGCTGGCCGAGCTCGACAGGCCGCTGCCGCCCTCGGCGACGCCGACCGCGCCGGATCCGGCGACGGCGATCGACGCCCGCACCGCGGCCCGGGTCAATGCCGAATCCCCGGCCCTGCGCCAGCTCGGCGGCGCCGGCGGCGCGCTGCTGCCGGAGGAAAGGGCGCAGATTCTCGACGCCCAGGCGCAGCATCTGCGCGGCACCCTGCTGCGGCTCGGCGGGCAGCCGGCGCCCGCCGCGAACGCGCTCCGCGAAGCGCTCGCGGGCCTGACGGCGGTCCGCGACGGCCGAGTCACCTCGACGATCTGGATGCGGGCGCAGATCTTGGGCGAGCTCGCCGCCCTCGCCGAGGCGCGGGACGACGGACCGGAGGCCGAGCGCCAGCACCGGGCCGCGATCGCTTTGCTCGAAACCGATTATCCCGGCTCGGCCGCCCTGCTCAGCGCCGAGACCAAGCTGGCGGCTCATTATGCGCGGGCCGGCCGCACCGCCGAGGCGCGCGCCCTGTACAAAAGGGTGGTCGACGCCAATGCGCAGGGCGGCAGCCCGTCGCCCACCCTGCACCGGACGCTGGCGCCCTATTTCGCCTTGCTCGAGCGGCAAGGCAACGATCCCGCCTCGGTCGGCGAGATGTTCAAGGCCAGCCAGCTGCTCGTTCGCCCCGGCGTCGCCCAGACCCAGGCGGTGCTGGCGCGCGAGCTCAGCGGCGGCAGCGACGAGGCCGCCCGCCTGTTCCGCCAGTCGGTCAATCTCGGCCGCGCGCTCGAGCGGCTGCGGGTCGAGATCAGCCGTCTCGCCGCTTCGGCCGCGCCGGCGGCCGCCGACGCCGCCCGCCTCGCCGGGCTGCGCGCCGAACTCGCCCGGCTCGAGCAGAATCAGGTGGCGACCCAGGCCAGGCTCGCCGATTTCCCGCGTTACCGGGTCGTCTCCGGCGGGCTGATGGAACTGGCCGAACTGCAGCAGGCGCTTCGCCCGGGCGAAGCCTATTTCAAGATGGTCGTGGTCGGCGACGACGCTTATGCGATGCTCGCCACCCCCGCCGCGGCGCGCGCCTGGAGGATCGGCGCAAGCGCCTCCCAGCTCGAGCGCGAGGTCGATGCGCTGCGGGCGACGGTCGCGGTCCAGGAGGACCGGCAGATCCTCACCTATCCGTTCGACGTCGAGCTCGCCTTCGCGCTCTATGGCCAGCTATTCGGCCCGGGCGCGGAGGCGATGCGGCCGGTCCGCCACCTCATCTTCGAGCCGGACGGAGCGATGCTGCGGCTCCCCCCCAATCTGCTGGTGACGGAACGGGCCGGCGTCGACGCCTATCTCGCCAAGGCCCGGCGGCCCGGCGACGACGGCTTCGACTTCACCGCGCTCAGCTGGCTCGGCCGCGATCGCGACGTCAGCACGGCCGTCTCCGCCCGCGCCTTCCGCGACGTCCGCCGGGCCGCCGTGTCCCGGGCGCCGCGGGACTATCTCGGCTTCGGCGAGAACGCGCCGCCGCAAGGCCCGGCGATCGCCCGGCAGGCGGTGCGCGGCCTGCTCGGCGAGGCGCCCGGCTGCGCCTGGCCGCTCGGCCAGTGGGCGAGGCCGATCTCCGCCGCCGAGCTGCGCACCGCCCGCAAGGCGATCGGCAACGACGGCGCCGAGATCGTCACCGGTCGGGCGTTCAGCGACAGTGCGATCAAGGCGCGCGGCGATCTCGGCCAGTACCGGATCCTGCATTTCGCCACTCACGGCCTCGTCACCGCGCCGCGGCCGGAATGCCCAGCCCGGCCGGCGCTGATGACCTCGTTCGCGGGCGAGGGGTCGGACGGTCTGCTCAGCTTCAACGAGATTTACGACCTCAATCTCGACGCCGACCTCGTCATCCTCTCGGCCTGCGACACCGCCGGCAAGGCCAGCCTCGCCGCGACCCGCGAGGCCGGCCTGCGCACCGGCGGCGATTTCGCCCTCGACGGCCTGGTGCGCGCCTTCGTCGGCGCCGGCGGCCGTTCGGTCGTCGCCAGCCACTGGCCGGTGCCCGACGATTACGATGCGACCAACCGACTCATTTCCGGCCTGTTCACCGCCGCGCCGGGCACGGCGACGGCGACGGCGCTGCGCCAGGCGCAGACCGTGCTGATGGCGCAGCCCGACACTTCGCATCCTTATTATTGGGCCGGCTTCGCCATTATCGGCGACGGCGCCGCGCCGGTGCTGCCGAAAAGCTGAGCTGGAAACCGTTGCCGACGGGACACGTCCGTCACCCCTTACGCCTCCGGAACAAATGCAAGCTTTTCCAGTTGAACGTTTTTCGGCGTAAAGGGGCCGCTTCGAGCTGGGAGCGACGGGCGAATTGAGCAGGGCCGGCATCTTGTTGGGCGCGGCGGCCGCCGGAGCACTGGCCGCGGCCTCGGTCGCTTCGGCCCAGACCGCCGCCCCGCCGCCGGTGCCGGCCGACGAGCCGATCATTCCCGACAGCCAGTTCGACAAGGAGCTGCCGCCGCTCGACCCGGAGCTGGGCAAGCCGCTCGATCCGCTCGAGGATTTTTCCGGGCCCCCGCCCGCGGTCACCCCCGAAGGCGAGCTGATCCCCGACGCGGCCATCCCCGATGCCGAGCTGGCCCGGCCGCTGACGCCGCTCGACCAGTTCGACGTCACCACCCCGCCCCCCGACGCGGACGGCGACGAGGATGAAGGCAAGGTCGAGCCGGTCCGCTACACGCTCGTCGTCGAAGGCCTGGACACCGTCGGCCTGGAGGGGCGCTTCCGCGACCTTTCGGCGCTGGAGGATGCCGACGGCGAGGCGACCAACGGCGCCCAGATCTCGGCGCGCGCGAAGGAGGACGAGCTGCTCGCCGTCCGTCTGCTCCGTTCCGAGGGCTATTACGACGCCACCGCTTTGTCCTCGATCGAACAGCTGCCCGACCAGCCGGGGCAGATGCGGGTGGTGGTGAGCGCGGTTCCGGGCCCGCGCTATCTGCTCGGCAAGATCGCGATCGACGGCCCGCAGACCGAGCCGCCGAACCTCGCCCGGGAGGCGCTGCCGCTCAAGACCGAGGATCCGATCGTCGCCGCCAATGTCGAGGCGGCCGAGGCCAATGTCCGCCTGCTCCTGCCGCAGCAGGGCTATCCGTTCGCCGAGGTCGGCCTGCGCGATATCCTGCTCGATCCGGAGACTCGCCACGGCGACTACACGCTGCCGGTGAAGCCGGGGCCGCGCGCGCGCTTCGCCGGCTTCACCACCGAGGGCGACCTCGCCTTCGACGCCGAGCATGTCGGCGTCCTCGCCCGCTTCAAGCGCGGCGACCTCTACGACAGCCGCAAGGTCGACGACATCAGGGAGGCGATGATCGCCACCAACCTGTTCACCACCGTCTCCGCCGAGCCGGTGGCGACCGAGGAAAAGGCCGAGGACGGCACCGAATATGTGAACATCCTCGTCCGCCAGGATGCCGGCCCGTCGCGTTCGCTTGCCGGCACCGCCGGCTTCAGCACCGGCGAGGGCTTCCGTGCCGAGGCGACCTGGGAAAGCCGCAACATGTTCCCGCCCGAGGGCGGCCTGCGGCTCAATGCCATCCTCGGCACCCAGGAGCAGGCGGTGCGCGCCGCCTTGCGCCGCAACAACTGGAAGAAGCGCGACCGCAGCATTTTCATCCAGGCCGAGGCGGGCCGGCGCGACCTGCCGGCGTTCAAGGGCTATACGGTGCGGCTGCAGGGACAGGTCGCGCGCGAATCGACGCCGATCTGGCAGAAGGTGTGGACCTACGCGGTCGGCGCCGAGCTGATCGCGACCAACGAGGCCCAGACCGGCTTCCCGCGCATCTCGCTGGCGGATACCTTCTTCCTCGCGGGGGTAAAGGGCCAAATCGGCTACGACCGCTCCAACAGCCTGCTCGACCCGACCAAGGGCTTCCGCCTCAAGGCCTTCGTCAATCCGGAGACGTCGCTGCGCGAGCCCGGCCAGCCCTATATCCGCAACATCCTCGACGGCAGCATCTATTATCCCGCCGGCGAAAGCCTCGTCGTCGCCGGCCGCGCCCGGGTGGGCTCGATCTACGGCGCCGAGCTCGGCGAGCTGGCGCCGTCGCGGCGGCTCTACGCGGGCGGCGGCGGATCGGTCCGCGGCTTCGGCTTCCAGGAGCTGGGACCGAAAGTGGAGGTGGCGAACCCCAAGTTCGATCCGACCGATCCCGATGAGAAGGACGATCCGACCATCTTCATCCCGACCGGCGGCCGCAGCCTCGTCGAGTTCGCGGTCGAGGCCCGCTACCGCTTCGGCAATTACGGCGTCGTCGGCTTCGTCGACGCCGGCCAGGTCTATGAGAGCCAGACGCCGCGGCTGAACGACATGCGCTTCGGCGTCGGCATCGGCGGGCGGCTCTACACCAATTTCGGACCGCTTCGCGCCGACGTCGCCATGCCGATCGGCCGCCGCAAGGGCGAATCGCGCTTCGCCGTCTACGTCTCGATCGGCCAGGCCTTCTGATGGCGACGGCGGCCCTCCCGATCTCGCGCGGCCGTCAGCGCGCCCGCGCTGCCGCCAAATGGACCGGCATCGGCCTGATCGGCCTGGTCGTGCTGATCGGCCTGTTCTTCGTCTGGCTGAACTCGTCGCTCGGCCACCGCTATGTGGTCAAGCAGATCAACGAGCTGGAAACGGCGTCCGGCCTCGACATCGACGTCGGCCGGATCGAGGGCTCGCTGTTCGGCGAGCTGATCATCCACGATCTGACCCTCAAGGACCCGAAGGGGACCTTCTTCGCGGCGAAGCAGGCGACGGTCGACTGGCGGCCGCTCGCTTATTTCCAGAATCATATCGACATCAAGCGGCTCGAAATCCCGAGCGCCCACCTCTACCGGCTTCCCGAGCTCAAGCCCGGCGACCCCGACGCGCCCCTCCTCCCCGACATCGACGTCGACATCGGCAAGCTCGAGGTCGAGCGGATGTTCGTCGCCCCGGCGGTCACCGGCTACCGCCACGTGCTCAGCCTCTCCGGAAGCGCCCGCATCGACAAGGGCCGAGCCCAGCTCGCGCTCGACACCAACGCGATCGCCGCGCCGGGGCTTCCCGGCGGCGACAGGCTCTCGCTCCGCGTCGATGCGGTCCCGGCGCAAAATCGCCTCGCCATGGGCGTCCGCGTCGAAGCGCCTGGCAATGGCTTCGTCGCCAAGCTGGCGGGGCTCGACCAGCCGATGGTTGCGACCTTGGGCGGCAACGGCTCGTGGGCGAACTGGCGCGGCCGGGCGAAGGCGGTGCTCGGCGGCAGGCAGTTCGCCGATCTCGCCGTCGGCGCGCGCGATGGCACCTTCACCGTCACGGGCCCGATGAACCCGGGCATGCTGATGGCGGCGGGACCGGCGAAGAACCTGCTTTCTCCGCTCGTCCAGATGAACCTGACGACCAAGTTCGACCAGCGCCGCGGCGCCACCAGGCTGCGGCTCGACTCGGCGGCGATGAGCGTCGTCGCCGACGGCGTCGTCGATCTCGGCCGCAACCAGTTCGAGGATTTCAAGGTCGCCGCGCGGCTGTCGCGGCCGCGGGTGATCGGCCCCAATATCGACGGCACCGACGTCCGCATCGCGATGGTCCTCAACGGCGCTTTCACGACGCCCTTCGTCGCCTACGATCTGCGCGCGCGCTCGCTCAGCTTCAACCGGACGACGATCGAGCTGCTCCAGGCGCGCGGGCGGGCGAAGGTCGACGCGGACCGGATCAGCATCCCCATCCAGGCGCGCGCGCGCCGGATCAGCGGTCTCGATGCCTCGCTCGGCGGGCTGCTCACCAATGTCGCGGCGAACGGCAGCCTCCACATCAGCGGCACCCGGCTGGTCTCGGACAATCTCAAGATCCGTTCCGATCGGCTCAACGCCACCGTCGCGCTCGCCGGCGACCTGGCCCGCGGCCAGTATCGCGCCGGCATCCAGGGCACGGTCAACAACTACCATATGGAGGGGATCGGCCTCCTCGACCTCACCACCGACATGGATGTGTTCACCGCCGGCAGCGGCTTCGGGCTGCGCGGCAAGGTCGCGGTCCGCACCCGGCGGATCGACAACAGCACCGCCGCCGGCCTGCTCGAGGGCAATGCCACCGCCGCGGCGAATGTGGTGATGACTCCGGCCGGCGTGATCACCCTCGCCAATGTCCGGCTGAGCTCGCCCGGGCTGCGCATCACCTCGGGCAGCGGCACGATCTGGCCCGACGGCCGCGTCAGCATCCGGGCGGCGGGCGTCTCGCGCACCTACGGTCCGATCGCGGTGGTGGTGACCGGCACCGCGACCCGGCCGCAGATCGCGCTCGAGGCGGCCAGCCCCGGTTTCGGCGTCGGCCTCCGGGACGTCAGCGCCACGGTGCGCGCCGTCGCCGGCGGCTATGCGATCAACGCGACCGGCCAGTCCGCCTACGGACCTTTCGAGGCCGACGTCACCATCCTCTCCGGACGCGGCCCGCTGACGATCGACATTCGCCGGCTGCTGTTCGCCGGCATGACCTTCACCGGCCGAGTCGTCCAGACCGCCGCCGGGCCGTTCGCCGGCACCCTCGCCATGACCGGCGAGGGCCTGCAGGGCACGGTGCGGCTCGCGGCCTCGGGCCGTTACCAGCGCGCCGACATCGACGCCGTCGCCAACGGCGCGCAGATACCGGGCGAGAATCCGATCCTCATCCAGCGCGGCCTCGTCCGGGCGACGGTGATCCTCTATCCCGACGCGCCGCACATCGTTGGCGACGTCCAGCTCGCCGGCGTGCGCAGCAGCAATTTCTTCCTCGCCCGCGCCCGCGCCAAGGCCGATTATCGCGGCGGCAACGGCACCGTCCAGCTCTTTGCCGAGGGGACGAGGGGGGTGCCGTTCCGGGTCGCGGTCAACGCGGCGCTGACTCCGAACCTGATCCGCGCCGCCGCCCAGGGCCAGGTTCGCAATATCCCGTTCCGTCTCGCTCGCCCCGCCCAGATCAGCAGGGTGGCGGGCGGCTGGCAGCTGGCGCCGACCGAGCTCGTCCTGCCGCAGGGCAACGTCCAGCTCGCCGGCCGCTGGGGCAACGGCATGGTCGTCCAGTCGCGGCTCAACGATTTCGACATCTCGATCCTCAACGTCTTCTCGCCCGACCTCGGCCTCGGCGGACGCGCCACCGGCAGCATCGACTTCGCCCAGATCGGCGGCGACAGCTTCCCGCGCGCCGATGCCCGGCTGAACGTCGCCGGCTTCACCCGCACCGGCATCGCCGTGCGGTCGCCGCCCGTCGACCTTGCCCTCGCCGGCCAGCTGCGGCCGGAGGGCGGCAGCCTCGCCGCCGTGATCCGCCGGGCCGGCAACGTCATCGGCCGGGCCCAGCTGCGCCTGCAGCCGGTCGGGCCGGGTGCAGGCGGCTGGACGACGCGCCTGCTGGCGGCGCCGCTCGCCGGCGGCATACGCTATAACGGCCCGGCCGAGGTGCTGTGGTCGCTGACCGGCATCGCCGGCATGCAGATCTCCGGACCCGTCGGCGTCGCCGCCGATTTCACGGGCCGGGTGCAGCAGCCCCAGTTCACCGGCATCATCCGCGCCAACAGCCTCACCTTCGTCCACGAGACTTACGGCACCCGGATCACCCAGCTGGCGCTGCGCGGCCGCTTCACCAGCTCGGAGCTGCAGATCGAGCAGCTGTCCGGCCGCGCCGGCTCGGGCACGATGACGGGCACCGGCACGGTCGGCTTCGCCTCGGCGGCGGGCTATCCGATGGACATCCGCCTGAAGCTCGACCGGGCCCAGCTCGCCCGCAGCGACAATATCGGCGCGACCCTGACCGGCGACCTCGCCATCACCAACAACCGCCGCGACGGGGCCCTCATCTCCGGCGACCTGACGCTGCCGGAAGTGCGCTACCAGATCATCCGCCAAGGCGCGGCGCAGGTGGTCGAGCTGGCCGGTGTCCGCCGCAAGGGCGAGCCGCTGCCGACCGTCAACGCCGCCACCCGGCAGGCCGACGCCGCTCCGAGCATCTGGAAGCTCGACCTGCGGCTGCGCGCCGACAACCGCCTGTTCATCGCCGGCATGGGCCTCGAATCCGAATGGGCCGCGGACCTGCGCGTGCAGGGCACGACCGCGACCCCGTCGATCCTCGGCGAGGCCGATTTGATCCGTGGCACCTACAGCTTCTCGGGCCAGCGCTTCGACGTCACTCGCGGCCATATCGCCTTCACCGGAGCGCGGCCGCCCAACCCGCGCATCGACATCGTCGCGAGCTCCGACATCGACGACGTCACCGTCAACATCGTCGTCAGCGGCAGCGCCAACAACCCGCAAATCGCTTTCACCTCCTCGCCCGCTTTGCCGCAGGACGAGATCATGGCGCGGATCCTGTTCGGGGGATCGGTGACCGAGATCTCCGCGATCCAGGCGGTCCAGCTCGCCTCGTCGCTCAACTCGCTGCGCGGCGGCGGCGGCGGCCTCAATCCGCTCGGCAAATTGCGCTCGGCGGGCGGCTTCGATCGCCTCCGCATCCTCGGCGCCGACGACACGACCGGCCGCGGCACCGCCATCGCCGCCGGCTTCTATCTGTCGAACGACATCTATCTTGAGATCATCACCGACGCCCGCGGCTTCACCGCCACCCAGATCGAGGTCGCCTTGTCGAAGGCGCTCAGCATCCTCTCCCAGGTCGGCACGTCGGGCGGCGGCAACAACGTCAACGTGCGGTACCGCAAGCAATATTGAAGCCGCTCCCGACCGGCTTCGCCGCAGGGAGACCGAATCTAGCCGATCCGAGTCAGCCTCGCCGCCAGCGGCGCCAGCGACGGGAACCAGCCGAGCAGCCCCATCAGCGCGTCGCGCGCAAGGCCGTGCTCGGCCGATCGCCGCAGCAGCTCCGCCAGCCCCACCGGTTGCCGCGCCCGCCGCGCCCAGTCCCGCTGGAACGCCTGGGCCGGGATGCCGCCGGCGATCGCTCGCCCCGCCGCGACGCCGCTCTCGAGGGCGATGGCGATGCCGTCGCCGGCCAGCGAGGCGATGACCGCGGCCTGGTCGCCGACGCGGTAGACGCCCTCGACCGCCTCCGCCGTCCGCCAACCATAAGGGACGCCCGAAACCGCGCTCCAGCCGGAAGCCTCCCCCTCGCGGAACCTCTCGGCCAGGATGGGAAGCTCGTCGGCCAGCCGCGCCACCAGCGGCTCGATGCCGCCCGCCTCCTTCAGCCGCCCGCGCGAGGCGGAGAGGCAGAGATTGACGTTCCCGTCCTCCTGCAACAGCAAACCGGCATAGCCGCCGTCGTGAAGGTGGAGCTCGATCACGCCCTCGAGTGCCCGTATCAGCGCCGGGCCCGGCGTCAGCGACGTCCGCAGACCGAGCGGCCGAGTCGAAATGTCGACGGGCCGGGCAGCGCCGCGAAGCTCGTGCTTGCCGGTGGCGAGGACGAGGGCATCGGCCTCGACCTCCTCCTCATCGTCGAGCCGGACCCGGCGCTCCTTCAGATCCGCGGCGCGCACGGCTTTTCCCCTGCGAATCCTGGCGCCTGTCTCCCCCGCGACGCGAAGCAGCGCTTCGTCCAGCGTCCGGCGGCTGAGCCCGGCGGCGAGGCGCGGCAAGGGCATTTCGAGGCTGTGCTTCGCTGAGATCAGCCGCAGCCGGCGGATCGGGCGCGCCCCGAGCGCGGCCGGATCGAGTCCGAGCCGCTTCAGCGCCGCCAGCGCGTCCCAGCCGAGGAAGCCGCCGCAGACCGCGTCGTGCGGCCCCTCGCTGCGCTCGACCAGCTCCGCCGCGACGCCGGCGCCGGCGAGGGCGATGGCGGCGGCCGAGCCGGCGGGTCCGCCGCCGACGATCAGCGCAGCCGCTCGACGCACAGCCGGTAGGGGAAATAGCGGCGTACCCTGGCGGCGCCCTCGGGGATGCCGGCGTCGGCGAGGATCGCGCCCCAGTCGCTCGGCCGGAAGGCACGGGCGATCGAAAGCCGCCCGTCCTGGCGGACGATGCGATGGACCCGGAGCAGGGCGGCGAGCAGCGGAAAGCCGAAATAGGCGAAGCCGTGGCGGTGGAGGTCGTTGACGAACCAGCCCTGCACCGCATTGCCCTCCATCCAGCGCAGGAAGTCGCGCAGCTGGGCGTCGCTCATGTGATGGGCGACGAGGCTGCTGACGACGAAATCGAAGCGGCCGAGCTGGCGATAGTCGCCGGTTCGGTAGACGATGGACAGGTCGTCCGGCGTCGCCGCCCGCGCCACGCTTTCGCTCTTTGGGTTGAGGTCGACGCCGGTGAGCTCGGCCGCGAGCCCTCGCCGGCGCGCCCATTTCGCGATCGCCCGCAGCATGCCGCCTTCGCCCGAGCCGACGTCGAGCAGGCTGAAGCCGTGCCGCCCCGACGTCGCGCGGGCGAGGAAGGCGAGGGTCGGCCGGGCGGCGAAGGTCCAGAAATTGACCCTTCCCAATCCCTTGAGCACCGCATCATAGACCTTCGGGTCGAGCGACGGATCATCCATCTGCTCGTCGTCGCGGGCGCGCTGCCGCAGCGATCTCACGCCGCCCGCTCGAAATGGAATCCCTCCGCCGCGAGGCCGGGGCCGAAGGCGAGGGCGATGCCGCGCCGGCGCCGCGGATCGGCGAGCAGCTGCTCGAGCACGAAGGGCAGGGTCGAGGACGACATGTTGCCGTAGCCGGCGAGCACCTCGCGCGATTCCGCCAGCGCTTCGGGCGGCAGGCCGAGGCCGTGCTCGACCGCGTCGAGCACGGATCGGCCGCCGGCATGAACCGCCCAGGCGTCGAACGCCCGCGGCGCCTCGTTGCCGAGCATCGCCGCGCGCACCTCCGGGTCGCGCAGCGCCTCGGCGATCCGCCCCGGCACTTCGCCGGAAAGGTCCATGACGAAGCCATGGTCGCCGACCCGCCAGCGGATCAGCTCGCTCGATTCGGGAAGCGTCGCCGCGAACGGCCGGGAGAGGGCGAAGCCGCGCGGCTCGGCGGTGACGAGCGAAGCCGTGGCGCCGTCGCCGAACTGCAGCGCCGCCAGCAGCCGCTCGACATCCTCCTCATATTGGAGGTGGAGGCTGGACAGCTCGACCGTCACCACCAGCACCCGCGCCTCGGGCTCGGAGCGGACGATGTGGCGGGCGAGCCGCAGCGAAGAGACGGCGGCATAGCAGCCCATGAAGCCGACCAGGGTTCGCTCGACATCGCCGCCGAGGCCGAGCTCGGCGGCGATGATCTGGTCGATGCCGGGGGCGACGAAGCCGGTGCAGCTGGCAACGATCAGATGGGTGATGCCGCCCCGCGCGACCGCGCCGTTGATCTGGCCGATCGCCGCCAGCGCCAGCTTCGGCGCGGCTTCGGCATAAACCTCCATGCGGGCGGCGGTGGTCGGCAAGCTGCCATGGTAGAAGCCGCCGGGATCGACCGGAGAGCCTCCCGCGGCCGGGGCGGGCAGGACAGACCAGCGGTGACGGATTCCCGACCGGGCCGCCATCCGGTCGAACAGGGCGCGCGCCCGCGGCGCGCCGAGCCGATCTTTCGCCCAGCGGATGAAGGTGGCGTGGACGTCGTGCTCCGGCACGGCGGTGCCGATGGCGTTGAGATGGGCCTGGCTCGTACGACTTCCCTTGCAAAAGAGTGCGGAATTGCAACCCAGATGAGATGAATAAGGGCTGAGGAAGTTCCCGTCAGCCGGCCTCGGAGCGAGGTGGAAGGCTGGTGCCCAGGGGCGGAATCGAACCACCGACACCGTGATTTTCAGTCACGTGCTCTACCAACTGAGCTACCTGGGCGTTCCGGCGGGAGCCGAAGACGAGCGCCTATAGAGGGGCTCAGCCTTCGCTGTCCAGCCCGCCTTCCGGGTTTTCCACGGCGGGAGGCCCGGGGACTCGGTAGGAATCGCCGAGCCAGTTCAACAGGTCGCGGTCCTTGCAGCCGCGGCTGCAGAACGGCTTGTGGGCATCGCTGGCGGGCTTGCCGCACAAGGGGCAGGGCTTAGGCGCGTTGGGCATAGCC
>DASUVK010000080.1:0-33726 GCA_036378975.1 Allosphingosinicella sp.
CAATATCGTGACGTTCGGCCTCGGCGAGGGCGCGGACGTCCGCGCCACCTATGTCGTGCGCGGCCCCAAAGGCGGTTCGCTGGTCACGGCGCAGCTGCCGCACGCCTCGCTGAGCTTCACCCAGTCGCCGCCCGGCGAGCATTGGGTCGCCAATGCGCTGGCCGTGCTCGCGGCGGTCGAGGCGGTGGAGGGCGACCTCGCCGCCGCCGGCCTCGCGCTCGCCGACCTGGCCGGCCTCAAGGGGCGGGGCGAGCGGCGCGCCGTCGCGCTCGCCGGCGGCGAGGCCTTGCTGATCGACGAGAGCTACAACGCCAATCCGGCGTCGATGGCGGCGACCCTGAAGACGTTCGGCAAGCTTGCCGTGCCGGGCCGGCGGATCGCGGTGCTCGGCGCGATGCGCGAGCTCGGTGAGAGCTCGGCGGCTTTCCACGCGGCGCTTGCAGGGCCGGTCGAGGCGGCGGGCGTCGAGACGGCGATCCTGGTCGGCGAGGAGATGGAATCGCTGGCGAAAGCCCTTGGCGCAAAGGTTAAAATGGCGCATGTGCCGGACACGGCGACGGCGATCGAGCTTGTGCGGCGCGAGGCCCGGCCGGGCGACGCGATACTCGTCAAGGGATCCAATTCGATCGGACTCGCCGCCCTCGTCGAGGCGCTGGCGGGCGGGAAGAGCTGATGTTTCTTTGGATTGCCGAACAATTGGGCTTCCCGGGGGTGCTGAACCTCTTCCGCTACATCACCTTCCGCGCCGGCGCGGCGACCGCCACGGCCTTGTTCATCGGCCTGATCATCGGGCCCAAATTCATCGGCTGGCTGCGCGTGCGCCAGGGCCACGGCCAGCCGATCCGCCTCGACGGACCCGAATCGCACCTCGCCAAGCGCGGCACGCCGACCATGGGCGGACTGATGATCCTGACCTCGCTGACCGTGTCGATGCTGTTGTGGATGGACTTCGCCAACACCTATTTGTGGGCGTGCCTGTTCATCACCGTCGGCTTCGGCCTGATCGGCTTCCTCGACGATTACGACAAGGTAACCAAGCGCCACCACAAGGGCATTTCCGGGCGCACCCGGCTGCTCGCCGAGTTCCTCGTCGCCGGCATCGGTTGCGCGATCATCACCTTCGGCGTGGGGACCGAGCTCTACATCCCCTTCTATAACGGGCCGGTGGTCGACCTCGGCTGGGCCTATCCCTTCTTCGCCGCCTTCGTGGTGGTGGCGTTCGGCAACGCGGTCAACCTGACCGACGGCCTCGACGGGCTGGCGACCATGCCGGTGATCATCGCCAGCCTCGCCTTCCTCGCCATCGCCTACCTCGCCGGCAATGCCGTCTTCTCCTCCTATCTCGGCATCCCGCACGTGCTGGGCGTGGGCGAGCTCACCGTCCTGTGCTCGGCGATCGTCGGCGCCGGACTCGCCTTCCTGTGGTTCAACGCGCCGCCGGCGGCGGTCTTCATGGGCGACACCGGCAGCCTCGCATTGGGCGGCGCGCTTGGCGCGATCGCGGTCGCCACCCAGCATGAGATCGTGCTCGGCATCATCGGCGGCCTGTTCGTGGTCGAGGCGATGAGCGTGATCATCCAGGTCTTCTTCTATAAAAGGACCGGGAAAAGGGTGTTCAAGATGGCACCGATCCACCATCATTTCGAGCAGATCGGCTGGTCCGAGGCGACCATCGTCATCCGCTTCTGGATCATCGCCTTCGTGCTGGCGCTGGCCGGCCTGTCGACGCTGAAGCTGAGATGATCAGCTCGAGCGCCTTTAGCGGCAGGAAATACGCCGTCTATGGCCTGGCCCGCTCGGGCATGGCGACGGTCGACGCGCTGCTGGCCAGCGGCGCCGCCGTGACGGCGTGGGACCAGAACGAGGCGGCGCGGGCGCGGGTCGCCTCCCTGCAGCGAAGCCATGAGCAGGCCATCCGCCTCGCCGACCCCCTCACCACCTCGATCTACGGCTATGACGGCGTCGTCGTCTCGCCCGGCGTGCCGTTGAACCGCCACCCGATCGCCGCCCGCGCCCGCCAGGCCAAGGTCCCCCTGATCGGCGACATAGAATTGTTTGCGCAGGCGCGGGCGACGCTGCCGCCGCACCAGGTGGTCGGGATCACCGGCACCAATGGCAAGTCGACGACGACGGCGCTGGTCCACCATATCGTGCGGACCGCCGGTTGGCCGGCGACGATGGCGGGCAATATCGGCTTCCCGATCCTCGGCCAGGCGCCGCTCCCCGAAGGCGGCGTTTATGTGCTGGAGCTGTCCTCCTACCAGATCGACCTGACGCTGAGCCTCGATTGCGATGTCTCGGTCCTGCTCAACATCAGCCCCGACCATCTCGACCGCTACGAGGGAGTCGAGGATTATGCCGCCTCGAAGGCGCGGCTGTTCGCGATGCAGTCGCCCGATCATGTCGCGGTGATCGCGGCGGAGGACGATCATACCCGCGCAATCGCCGGCCAGATCGGCGGCCGGAGGGTGCTGGTCTCGTCGGATCAGGTGAAGGACCAGTCGCGCTGGCCGGCGCTGCAGGGCCCGCACAACGCCCAGAACATCGCCGCCGCGGTGGCGGTGGCAAAGGCGCTGGGCGTGGCGGACGAAGCGATCGCCCGCGGCCTCGTCTCCTATCCCGGCCTGCCTCACCGGATGGAGCGGGTGGCCGAGAAGAACGGCGTGCTGTTCGTCAACGACAGCAAGGCGACCAACCCGACCTCGGCGGCGCCGGCGCTGGCCGCCTATCCGGCGGTGCACTGGATCCTGGGCGGGCTGCCAAAATCGGACGATCTCGACGCCTGCGTGCCGTACCTCGACCATGTCCGCGCCGCCTACACGATCGGCGAGGCCGGCCCGATGTTCGCGAAGCTGCTGCGCTCGAAGGTGCCTGTCAGCGAGTGCGAGATGCTATTCGAGGCGGTGGGCGCGGCGGCGGAGGCGGCGCGGCCGGGCGAGGTCGTGCTGCTGTCGCCGGCCTGCGCGTCGTTCGACCAGTTCCGGGATTACGAGGCGCGGGGCGATGCCTTCCGCGCGGCGGTGGAGGCGTTGTGATGGGCGTAGTCGCGCAGCTTAAGAGCAAGACCGAGAACCGGCTGGGGCGGTCGGACCGAAGCGCGGCGGGGCGCTGGTTCTGGGAGATCGACCGAGTCCTCCTGTTCTTCGTCGCGGTGCTGATCGCGATCGGCCTGATCGCCGTCGCCGCCGCTTCGCCGGCCGCGGGCCAGCGCTATTCGGGCGGCGGGGTGAGCTACGCGCCGCTCTATTATTTCTACCGTCAGCTGGTCTGGATCGTCGTCGCCTTGCCGGTGATGATCGGCGTCTCGATGCTGCCGCGGACCAAGGCGAAGCGCTGGTGCCTGATCGGCACCCTCGTCTTCACCGGTCTGCTCTTCCTCGTCCCCGTCGTCGGCGTCGAAGTGAACGGCGCCCGGCGCTGGCTCGGCGTCGGCTTCACCCAGTTTCAGCCGTCCGAATTCCTCAAGCCGCTCTACATCGTCAGCCTTGCCTGGATGCTGTCGCTGAAGGAGCAGGACGCCAGCCTGCCGGTGGTGCCGCTGTCCGGCATCTGCACCGGGCTGATCGCGCTCCTCCTGATGCAGCAGCCCAATTTCGGCGAGACGATCATCTTCGCCGCCGCCTGGGTGATGCTGCTGACCCTGTCGGGGGCCTCGCTTCGGATGCTCGGCCTGCTCGCTCTTGCCGGCCTGGTCGGAATCGTCCTCGCTTATTTGTTCTACCCCGTCGCCACCGCCCGGATCGACGCCTTCCTGTTCGACGGCGCCGGCCACGACACCTATCAGACCGAGTCGGCGCTGCGGACGCTGACGGCGGGGGGCCTGTTCGGCGCCGGCCCGGGCGCCGGATCGCTCAAATTCCATCTGCCCGAGCCGCATACCGACTATATCTTCTCGGTGATCGGCGAGGAGTTCGGCATCATCGCCTGCCTCGCCATCGCCGCCATCTACCTGGTGATCGTCGCCCGGGTGCTGATCCGCCTGCTCCACGAGGAGGACAAGTTCGTCGTCCTCGCCGCGGCCGGCCTGGTCTGCCAGTTCGGGCTGCAGGCGCTGATCAACATGGCGGTCAACGTCCAGATCGCGCCGTCCAAGGGCATGACCCTGCCGTTCATCTCCTATGGCGGCTCGTCGATGGTGGCGCTGTCGATCGGCATGGGCCTGCTGCTCGCCTTCACGCGGCGTAATCCGTATCTGCACCGCTCGCCCTACGTCGTGAAATGGAGCGGGCGATGAGGGCGTCGCATCAAATCCTCCCCGAGCTCGCTCGGGGAGGGGGACCAGGCGAAGCCTGGTGGAGGGGGATTGCCGGCCGCCGATCGCCCGTCCACCACGCCGCTTCGCGTCGCGGTCCCCCTCCCCGAGCAAGCTCGGGGAGGAGGGGGTACGAACCATGCTGAGCCGCCATTACGTCCTCGCCGCCGGAGGGACGGGCGGGCACATGATCCCCGCCCATGCGCTTGCCGAGGAGCTGATGCGGCGGGGGCACCGGGTGGCGCTGGTCACCGACGATCGCGGCGCGCGCATCCCGGGGCTGTTCGACGGGGTGCAGGTTCATATCCTGCCCGCCGGCAGGCTCGGCGGCGGGCCGATGGGCTGGCTGGGCGCGATCCGCAAGATCTTCACCGGGCGGGCGATGGCGTCGCGACTCTACGAGACCTTCCGGCCGTCGGCGGTGATCGGCTTCGGCGGCTATCCCGCGCTGCCGGCCCTGATGGCGGCGCAACGCGACCGCATCCCCACCCTGATCCACGAGCAGAATGCGGTGCTCGGCCGGGTCAACCGCATCCTCGCCCGCCGGGTCGACGCGATCGCCACCGCTTATCCGAACGTCGGGCGGCTCGCCAAGAGCCGCCAGGGCAAGACCCATCTGGTCGGCAACCCGGTGCGCGACGAGGTGCTGGCGCTGCGCGACCAGCCTTATCCGGAGCTGACCGACGAAGGCGTGTTCCGATTGCTCGTCACCGGCGGCAGCCAGGGCGCGACCGTGCTGTCGCAGGTCGTGCCGGAGGGGCTGGGCCTGCTGCCCGAGCATTTCCGGCGGCGGCTGCAGGTCACCCAGCAATGCCGGGCCGAGGATATCGAGGAGGTGCGCGGCCGCTATGCCGCCCTCGGCATCCCGGCCGAGCTCGCCACCTACATAGCCGACATGCCGGACAAGCTGGCCTGGACCCATCTCGTCATCGCCCGCGCCGGCGCCTCGACGATCGCCGAGCTGACCGTCGCCGGCCGGCCGGCCATCCTCATCCCGCTGCCGTCGGCGACCGACGACCACCAGAGCGCCAACGCCCGCGAGATGACGAAGGCGGGCGGGGGACGGATGATCGCGCAGAAGGCCTTCACACCGGTCGAGCTCGCCAAGCAGATGCAGAAGCTCGGCCTCGAGCCCGCCGCGCTCGCCAATGCCGCGGCGCGGGCGTGGAGCATCGGCCGGCCGCGCGCGGCGAGCGACCTTGCCGACCTGGTCGAGATGACCGGCCGCGACCTCGGCGCCGACCCGATCCCGGCGGAGGAGATGATCCTCACTCCTCTTCCCAGCGGGGCCTATGCCTGATGCCGAAGCGCGGGATGAAAGGGGTCGCCAAGGACATCGGCACCATCCACTTCGTCGGCATCGGCGGCATCGGCATGTCCGGCATCGCCGAGGTGATGCACATCCTCGGCTACAAGGTGCAGGGCTCCGACGCCGCCGACGGCTATGTGGTGGAGGGGCTGCGCAAGGCCGGCATCCCGGTGACGATCGGCCAGAACCCGGACAATCTCGGCGATGCGGCGGTGGTGGTGATTTCGTCGGCGATCCGCAAGGACAATCCCGAGTTGGTCTGTGCCTATGAGCGTCGCATTCCCGTCGTCCGGCGGGCGGAGATGCTCGCCGAGCTGATGCGATTGAAGTCGACGGTGGCGGTGGCGGGGACGCACGGCAAGACGACGACCACCTCGATGATCGCGGCGATGCTCGACGCCGGCGGCATCGACCCGACCGTGATCAACGGCGGCATCATCAACGCCTACGGCTCCAACGCCCGGCTCGGCAGCTCCGACTGGATGGTGGTCGAGGCCGACGAGAGCGACGGCAGCTTCTTGAGGCTCGACGGCACGCTGGCGGTCGTGACCAACATCGATCCCGAGCATCTCGACCATTACGGCTCGTTCGACAAGGTGAAGGACGCCTTTGTCGAGTTCGTCGAGAACGTCCCCTTTTACGGCGCGGCCCTGCTCTGCGTCGACCATCCCGAGGTGCAGACGATCATCCCGCGGCTGCGCGACCGGCGGGTGGTGACCTACGGCTTCGCCGCGCTGGCCGACATACGCGGCGAGAATGTCCGGCCGGTGCCCGGCGGCAACCTTTTCGACGTGTCGCTGCGCGACCGGTCAGGCCGGGTCGCCACCATCAGCGACGTCGCACTGCCGATGCCGGGGCGCCACAACGTCCAGAACGCGCTTGCTGCGATCGGCGTCGCCGCCGAGCTCGGCATCCCGCACGCGACCATCGCCCGGGGCTTCGAGAAATTCGGCGGTGTCAAGCGCCGCTTCACCAAGGTCGGCGAGATCGAGGGCGCGACGATCATCGACGATTACGGCCACCACCCGACCGAGATACGCGCGGTGCTCTCCGCCGCCCGCGAGGGAGCGGAGGGGCGGGTGATCGCGGTCGTCCAGCCGCATCGCTTCACCCGGCTCAGGGACCTGATGGAGGAGTTTCAGGGGGCGTTCAACGACGCCGACATCGTCTATGTGACGCCGGTCTATGCGGCCGGCGAGGAGCCGATCGAGGGGGTCGACGCCGAGGCCCTGGTCGAGGGCCTCAAGCAGCGCGGCCACCGCGCGGTGAAGGCGGTGGCGGATTTGGACGACCTTTGCTTGAGTCTGCGCGACATCGCCGCGCGCGGCGACATGGTGATCTGCCTCGGCGCCGGCGACATCACCAAATGGGCGGCGGGCCTCGCCGACGGCATCCACTGCGCGAGGCTGGCGAAATGACGAGGGGACAGTCACTTGCCCCCTCGGCAAAAGAAAGTTTGCAGCGGCCTGCGGGGCAAGTGACTGTCCCCGCTCTGCGCGGCAGCGTCGCAAAAATGGTGCCTGGCACCATTTTCGGAGCTGCGGCGTGAGCGTGATCGAAATCCCGCCCCTGGCCGGCGGCGTCGAGCGGCGCGGCTCGCTCGCCGACTTCATCTGGTTCCGGACCGGCGGACCGGCGGAATGGCTGGTCAGGCCGAACGACGTCGAGGATCTCGCCGGCTTCCTGCGCGAGCTCGATCCGGCGGTGCCGGTGCTGCCGGTCGGGGTCGGCTCCAACCTGATCGTCCGCGACGGCGGGGTTCCCGGCGTGGTGGTGCGGCTGCCCAAGGCGATGTCCCACGTCCATATCGAGCCCGGCAACCGGGTGCGCGCCGGCGGCGGCGCGATGGGGATCACCGTCGCCTCGAAGGCGCGGGACGCGCATATCGCGGGGCTCGAATTCCTGCGCGGCATTCCCGGCACGGCCGGCGGGGCGGCGCGGATGAACGCCGGCGCCTATGGGCGGGAAGTGGCGGACGTGCTCGTCGAGGCGACTTTGGTGCTGCGTGACGGGCGGGTCGAGACCTGGCCGGCCGAGCGCTTCGGCTATACCTATCGGCACAGCGAGGTGCCGGCGGGGGCGGTGGTCGTCGAAGCGCTGTTCGAAGGCGTTCCGGGCGACCGGGCGGCGATCGGCGCGGAGATGGACCGGATCGCCGCCGAGCGCGAGGCGAGCCAGCCCTTGCGGAGCCGCACCGGCGGGTCGACCTTCAAGAATCCGCCCGGAACCAAGGCATGGAAGCTGATCGACTCGGCCGGCTGTCGCGGCTTGACGATCGGCGACGCGCAAGTGTCTGAAAAGCATTGCAACTTTCTGCTGAATCTCGGCAAGGCGCGGGCCGCGGACATCGAGGCGCTCGGCGAGGAAGTGCGGCGGCGGGTGCTGGCGGATTCGGGCGTTCGGCTGGAATGGGAAATCCAGCGTGTAGGAGTGAAGTAACGTGCATGTGGCGGTGCTGATGGGCGGCTGGTCCGCCGAGCGGGAAGTGTCGCTGAGGAGCGGGGCCGACGTTGCCGCTGCGCTCGAAGGGCTCGGCCATCACGTCACCCGGATCGACATGGGCCGCGACGTCGCCGAGCGGCTGCGCGAGACGGCGCCAGACGTGGTGTTCAACGCGCTCCACGGCACGCCCGGCGAGGACGGCACCGTGCAGGGGCTGATGGATCTGATGGGGCTGAAATACACTCATAGCGGAGTCGAGACCTCGGTCATCGCGATCGACAAGGAGCTGACCAAGATGGTGCTCGTCCCCCGCGGCATCCGCATGCCGGCAGGGACGCTGGTGGCGAGCGAGAGCCTCTACGAAGCCGACCCGATGGCGCGGCCCTATGTGCTCAAGCCGGTCAACGAGGGCTCGTCGGTCGGCGTCGCCATCGTCACCGAAGGGGGCAATTACGGCGATCCGATCGGCCGCGAGAGCGAAGGGCCCTGGCGGCATTTCGAGCGGCTGCTCGCCGAGCCGTTCATCCGCGGCCGCGAGCTCACCGTGGCCGTGCTCGGCGACGAGGCGCTCGCCGTCACCGAGCTCCAGCCCAAGTCCGGCTTCTACGATTACGACGCCAAATATACCGAAGGCATGACCCGCCACGTCTGCCCGGCCGAGATCCCGGCGGAGATCGGCAAGGCGGCGATGGCGATGGCGCTCGAAGCGCATCGCGGGCTTGGCTGCCGCGGCTGCTCGCGCGCCGACTTCCGCTGGGACGACGAGCAAGGCGAGGCGGGCCTCTATCTGCTCGAAGTCAACACCCAGCCGGGGATGACGCCGCTCAGCCTCGTGCCCGAGCAGGCTCGCTATCGCGGCATGAGCTATGCCGAGCTGGTCCAGAGGATCGTGGAGGAGGCGTTATGAGCAAGGCGATCGCCCGCGGCTCGCAGCCGCGCGGCAGGGGCAAGGCGCCGGCCCGCGGCAAGGCGCAGCGCCGCCGCGGCGCGCCGCCGCCCTCGCCTCTGCCCGACGCCGTTCGGCGGCTGAGCTGGTGGATCTTCTCCGGCATGATGATCGCGCTGGCCGGCGCCCTGCTGTGGGCGCTGCGCATCCCGCAGATGGTGAGCGGCACGCTCGGCGAGAGCGTCGGCGAGATGGGCTTTGCGATGAAGCGGGTCGAGATCAAGGGGGCCAATCATATTCGCCAGCTCGACGTCTACAACATCGCTTTCGACCAGCCGTCCACGGCGATGCCGCTGGTCGACCTCGAGGCGACCCGGCAGCGGCTCCTCCGGTTCGGCTGGGTGCGCGACGCCCGCGTCTCGCGGCGGCTGCCGGACACGCTGGTGGTCGACATCGTCGAGCGCCGCCCCGCCGCCATCTGGCAACACAATCAGCGGCTCGCCTTGATCGACATGGACGGGGTCGTGCTGGAGGCGGTGCGGCTCGACGCTATGCCCGATCTGCCGCTGCTGATC
The DNA here is from genome assembly GCA_036378975.1 of Allosphingosinicella sp. Classification (GTDB taxonomy): domain Bacteria; phylum Pseudomonadota; class Alphaproteobacteria; order Sphingomonadales; family Sphingomonadaceae; genus Allosphingosinicella. The sequence goes on from DASUVK010000080.1 coordinate 9,465, forward strand.
GGCCCCGCCGCCAACCTCCACGCCGCCGAGCTGGCGCGGCTCACCCAGGCGGCGCCGCACCTCAAGCCGGCGATGGCGGGGGCGAGCTGGGTCGGCCGGCGCCGCTGGGACCTGCGCTTCCAGTCGGGCGAGCTGCTGCTGCTGCCGGAAGGCGAGGCGGCGGCGCGCAAGGCGCTGACCAAGTTCGCCAGCATGGATCAGTCGGTCCAGCTGCTCGGCAAGGGCTATGTCCGCATCGACATGCGCGACCCGAAGCGCATGCTGATCCGCCTGCCCGGCGATCCCGGCAGCAGCGTCCCGGATATCGCGCCCGAGGCGCCGCCGCCGGCGCCGCCCGCGGCGGGCAGCGGCGTCGTCGACACGGCGCGGACGATCTGATGAAGCGCCCCACCGTCCAGGCGCCGCGCAAGCTCGTCACCGCCCTCGACGTCGGCTCATCGAAAGTATCGGCGCTGATCGCCGAGCCGGGCGAGGACGGCCGGCTCAGGATCCTCGGCACCGGCCAGCGCCAGAGCCAGGGGGTGCGGCGCGGCTTCATCGCCGACATGGAGAAGACCGAAGGCGCGATCCGCGAGGCGGTCGAGCAGGCGGAGCGGATCGCGGCGACCAATATCGAGGACGTGTTCGTCGGCTTTTCGGCCGGCGGCCTGGTCAGTACCCTCGCCAGCGTCGAGCTGATGATCGGCGGCCGCCGGATCGAGAAAGCCGACATCGACCAATTGCTCGGCATCGGCCGGGAATCGATCAGCGGCGACGGCCGGATGATCCTCCACGCGCTGCCGGCGCTCTACACGGTCGACGGGCTCGAGGGGGTCAAGAAGCCGCTCGGACTCCACGCCGACAAGCTCGCCGTCGACATCCACGTCATTGCCGCCGACCCGTCGCCGGTCCGCAACCTCGACCTGTGCGTGCGCTCCGCCCATCTCGGCGTCGAGGCGATCGTGGCCTCGCCGGTGGCGGCCGGCAAGGCGTGCCTCAGCGACGAGGAGCGCGAATTGGGCGTCGCTCTGGTCGAGCTCGGCGCCGGGGTGACCAACGTCTCGGTGTTCGCCGGCGGCATGCTGGTCGGGCTGAAGTCGATCGCGGTCGGCGGCATGGACATCACCGACGATATCGCTTCCGCCTTCGGCACCCGCCGGGTCGAGGCGGAGCGGATGAAATGCTTCTACGGCTCGGCGACGACCAGCCCGCGCGACAATCATGACATGATCGAGCTGTCGCCGATCGCCGGCTCCGAGGAAGGAACCGAGGCCGCCCGGATCACCCGCGCCCAGCTGATCGCCGTCATTCGCCAGCGGCTCGAGCATCTCACCGGCGACATCGCCGCGGCGCTCAAGGAACTGGGCTTCGGCGGGCCGTTCGGCCGCCAGGTCGTGCTGACCGGAGGCGGCTCCGAGCTGAAGGGCATTGCCGACTATGCACAAGGCGTTTTGGGCCGCGCGGTGCGGATCGGACGGCCGAGCCTGCCGGGGCTGCCGGACGCCCATTCGGGGCCCGCTTTCGCGACCCTCGTCGGCCTCGCGCTGTTCGCCGCTTCGGACGAATTGGACCTCAGATCGGTGATGTCGCCGGAGCGGATCATGCCGCGCGAGACCGGCGGCAATATCGTGCAGCGGCTGATCAGCGCGGTGAGGAGTGGCTTTTGAGATTCAGGGCGTGACTTTTGGGACTCACAAACGTGACTTTTCGGACTCACACGGGGGTCCCGCTACCGAAAAAATACCAGTTCGTTAACTTTTTCCTCGCGCCCAAGATTCGCATAGTGCAAAAGGAGTTAACGAGTGTCCCGTTGGGCGAGAGCAGGGGGAGAGCAAGCATGAGCATCGACTTCATCCGGCCCGAAGTGGATGAACTGAGGCCCCGGATCAGCGTCATCGGAGTCGGCGGCGCCGGCGGCAATGCGGTGGCCAACATGATCGCCAATGACGTTCAAGGAGTCGACTTCATTGTCGCCAATACGGACGCTCAGGCGCTCAACGCCTCGCCCGCCGACCAACGCATCCAGCTCGGCCTGAGGATCACCCAGGGGCTCGGCGCCGGCTCGCGTCCGGAGATCGGCAAGGCCGCCGCCGAAGAGGCGCTCGACGAGATCGAAAAGGCCCTGGACGGCGCCCATATGTGCTTCATCGCCGCCGGCATGGGCGGCGGCACCGGCACCGGCGCCGCGCCGGTCATCGCCAAGGCGGCGCGCGACCGCGGCGTCTTGACCGTCGGCGTCGTCACCAAGCCGTTCAGCTTCGAGGGCAATCGCCGCAGCCGCGCCGCCGATGCCGGCATCCAGGAGCTGCAGCAGCATGTCGACACTCTGATCGTCATCCCGAACCAGAACCTGTTCCGCATCGCCAACCCGAACACCACCTTCAAGGAAGCCTTCCAGATGGCCGACGAGGTGCTGCAGCAGGGCGTGCGCGGCATCACCGACCTGATGGTCATGCCCGGCCTCATCAACCTCGACTTCGCCGACGTCCGCTCGGTGATGGGCGAGATGGGCAAGGCGATGATGGGCACCGGCGAGGCGATCGGCGACAATCGCGCGATCGAGGCGGCCGAGAAGGCGATCGCCAATCCGCTGCTCGACGGCGTCTCGATGAAGGGCGCCCGCGGCGTCATCATCTCGATCACCGGCGGCGAGGACATGCGGCTGATGGAGGTCGACGAGGCCGCCAGCCACATCAAGGAGCTGGTCGATCCCGACGCCAACATCATCTGGGGCTCGGCGTTCAACAACGACCTCGAGGGCAAGATCCGAGTCTCCGTCGTCGCCACCGGCATCGACGCCGAGGCGGTCACCCAGGCGCCGCCGATTCCGGCCAAGGTCTTCACCTTCCCGGGCGCGACGCGCGCCGCCGCGCCCGCCGCGGAAGCGCCGAAGGTGATGCTGACGCCGCCGGAGCCCGCCGCCGCGGTCGCCGAGACCCAGCAAGCCGCGACGGCGGTAGCGGGGACGGCCGACGAGGCGCTGGACGAGCTGACGCTCGACCACCAGGTCGCCGAAGAGGCGACGGGCGACGAGCTGCTGCTCGACACGGCGATGCTCGGCGACGAGGACGATGGCGGCGAGAGCTTCATCGAGGAAGGCGATCTGCTCGCCGCCGGCGGCCCCGAGAGCAGCGCCCCCGGCACGCGCAGCTGGATCACCGGCGAAGAGGAAGCGCCCGCCGAGGTCAAGCCGGCGCGCGAGGGCGGCACTTTGTTCGAGCGCATGTCGAGCATCGCCCGCGGTGCCGCCAAGGCGCAGGTCGAGGAGGAGCCCCAGCCCCGCCTCCGCCGCGATCCGCTCGACATCCCGCGCTTCCTGGGACGGCAGAACAACCAGTAGCTTCAATCCTCCCCGAGGCGAGCTCGGGGAGGATTTGCCATTTCGCCGCCGCTGCCCACCGCCTGAACGCACCAGGGTTGCCCCTTGCGCCCGCCTTCTCTCTAACCGCTCCATGACTTCATTGCGGAGGGGCGCCCGGTTCGGCTTGGCCGTGCTGGGTGCAGGGACAATGCTCATCGCCGCGCCGGTCGCGGCCCAGACGTCGGCGACCGGTGTTTTCACCGAGCGGCCGGGCGAGGCGCTGTCGCGCAACCTGCGCAGTCTCGCCGTCAACCCGAAGAGCGTGACCGCGCTGATGGGCGCCGGCAAAGCGGCGTTCGATCTCGGCGACGCGCAGGCGGCGCTGACCTTCTTCGCCCGCGCCGAGGAGCAGATGCCGCGCGACGGCCGCGTCAAGATGTGGATCGGCTCGGCCCTGGTCCAGCTCCAGCAGCCCCACGCCGCACTCAAATTCTTCCGCGACGCGACCGAGCTCGGCGTCGCCGAGGCCGACGTCGCCCGCGACCGGGGCCTCGCCTACGACGTCGTCGGCAAGCCGCGCGAGGCGCAGCGCGACTACCGGCTCGTCCTCCAGCGCGGCCGCGACGACGAGGTGACTCGGCGGCTGGCCTTGTCGCTGGCGATCAGCGGCGAGCGCGAGCCGGCGCTGCGGCTGCTCGAGGATCAGTTGCTGGTCCGCGACCGTGCCGCCGAGCGCAGCCGCGCGCTGGTGCTGGCGCTGAGCGGCGACACCGCCGGCGCCACCCGCGCGGCCGGCGCCGCCATGCCCGGGCCACAGGCGAGCGCGATGGCGCCCTTCCTGGCGCGGCTGCCGAGCCTGACGCCGGCAGAGCGGGCGCTGGCCGTCCATCTCGGCGTCTTCCCCGGCGACGGCCGCACCGCCGCGCCGGCCACTTATGCGGCCAATGATTCCGCCGACGCCGTCACCGACGCCGGCCGACCCGACGCGGGCCAGCAATCGCTCGCGCGGCGGGCGCCGCCGCCGGAGCCGGTCTCGGACGCGCCGCGCCGGCGTCCGGGCGCCGCCGAGGCCGGCGCAACGACGCCCGCCCGTTCGGCTTCGCGCCGCCCGCCGGCGCGGACCGGCAGCGGCAATCCCGCCTGGGCTTGGTCGCGCGGCCTCGATCCGACCGTGCGCCGTCAGGCTGCAGCCAAGCCCAAGCCGGCCGAAGCGGCGCCGCCGCCTGCCGAAGCCAGGCCCGAAACTTCCGCTCCGGTCGCCGCCGGCGCAGCCGGGCCTTCCCCAAACCCGATTGCCGACGCGCCGTCCACGTCCGTGCAATCACCGCCGCAGCCGGCGGAAGCCCAGGTCGCCGCCGCCGACCCGCCGACGCCGCAGCCGCAGAGCGAGGCGGCGCCCGCGGGCAGCCGGCTGGCCGATCTTTCCGCAGCGCTCGCCGGCATCGGGGAGCCGGAGGCCCCGCCGGTCAGGACCGTGCCGGCCAAGGCCAAGCCGGCGCCGCGAGTTGCGACCAAGACCGGTGCGGCCGCCAAGCCCCCGGTCAAGAAGGCGAAGCCGGCCCCGTCCGCCGAACCGAGCCGGGTCTGGGTGCAGGTCGCGGGCGGGGCCGACAAGCGGGCGCTGCCGCGCGAATATGCGCGGCTCAAGGCGAAAGCGCCCAAGCTGCTCGGCGGCCGCGGCGGCTGGACGACGCCGCTCAACGCCACCAACCGGCTGCTGGTCGGCCCGTTTGCCAGCGGCAAGGACGCGCAGGCGTTCATCAATCAGCTGAAGGCGCAGTCGCTGAGCGGCTTCGCCTGGACGAGCGCGGCCGGGCAGAAGATCGAGAAGCTCCCGGCCAAGTGAGGCCGCTCGCCCGCTATGCCTGCGACCCGGCGCGTTCGCGGGGGCGGCTGCACGGCGAGCCGGAAGCGGGCAAGCGCGGGCCCCGCGACGCCTTCCAGCGCGACCGCGACCGGATCATCCATTCGGTCCCGTTCCGGCGGCTGCGCCACAAGACCCAGGTGTTCGTCGCGCCCGACGGCGACCATTTCCGGGTGCGCCTCACCCACAGCCTCGAAGTCGCCCAGATCGGCCGCACGCTCGCCCGCGCGCTCGGCCTCAACGAGGATCTCACCGAGGCCTTGTGCCTCGCCCACGACATCGGCCACCCGCCCTTCGGCCATTCGGGCGAGGAAGTGCTGCAGGCGGCGATGGCGGAGGCGGGCGGCTTCGACCACAACGCCCACACGATCCGGCTGCTGACCCGGCTCGAAAACCCCTATCCGCGCCATGCCGGGCTCAATCTCAGCTGGGAGACGCTGGAAGGGCTGGCCAAGCATAACGGGCCGGTCACGGGGCGGCTGCCCTGGGCGCTGGCCGAGGCCGATTCCGAATTTCCGCTCGACCTGGCGAGCTGGCCGAGCCTCGAGGCGCAGGTGGCCGCGGTCGCCGACGACATTGCCTACGACAATCACGATATTGACGACGGCCTGCGCGCCGGCCTGTTCACGCTCGAGGAGTTGCTCGACGTGCCGCTGATCGCCCGCGCCTGGGGCGAGGTGCGGGCGCGCTATCCCGACGTCGACGAGGCGCGGCTGGTACCCGAGCTGGTCCGCGACCAGATCGGTCTGATGGTGGGCGACGTGCTCGACGAGACGGCGCGGCGCATCCGCGAAGCCGGGGTGGCCGACGTCGAGGACGTGCGCGGCGCCGGCCGGATGCTGGCCGGCTTCCCGGCGGCGCTGGCGGCCGAGGAGCAGGCGCTCAAGCGCTTCCTCCACGCCCGGATGTACAACGCGCCGCCGGTGCTGGCGGTGCGCGACGAGGCGCAAAGGGTGCTTGCGGGCCTGTTCGCCGCGTATCGCGACGATCCGGCGCGGCTTCCGTCCGGCTGGCTCGGCGACCGGTCGGACGAGACGGCGGCGCTGCGGGCGATCGGCGACTTCATCGCCGGCATGACCGACCGCTACGCCATCGCCCGCCACCGCGAGCTGGTCGGCCCGGTCGAGCTGTCCGAAGGCTTTTGATGCGGGTGGCGATGATCGGGGCGACCGGGCTCGTCGGATCGCTGGCCGGGCCGAAATTGCTGGCCAAGGGCTGGAGCGTCGACGCTTTGGTGCGACGAGCGAGCGGCTTCACCCATCCCCGCTGGCGCGAGCATGTCGCGCCGGCGGAAGAATGGCCGGGCATCGTCGCCTCGCTCGACGCCGACGCGGCCGTGTCCGCGCTCGGCACGACGATGCGCCAGGCCGGGTCGAGGGCGGCGTTCCGCACCGTCGACCACGACAGGGTGGTCGACTTCGCCCGCGCCGCGGCGATGGCAGGCGCGCGGCAGATGATAGCGGTCTCCTCGGTCGGAGCCGATCCCCGCTCCGCCAATTTCTATCTGCGAACCAAAGGCGAAATGGAGACGGTCCTTCAGACGCTCGGCTTCGAGCGGCTCGACATCCTCAGGCCCGGCCTGCTGCGTGGTCCGCGGGGCGGCGACCGGCGTCCCGGCGAGCGCGTCGCCGTCGCGCTCAGTCCGCTCGTAAACCTGGTTCTGCGCGGACGCCTGGCCCGCTACGCCGCGATCGACGCCGCCACGGTCGCCGCCGCAATCGCCGCCGCGCTGGACCAGCCAGGCGTCGGTGTCCTGATCCACGAAAACCGGGAAATCCGGCGATTGGCCGCCGCCAGCATTTAGCCGGGCGCCCGCTGCCCCGGCTGCGAGCGTTTCGCTGCTGGAACGATTTTCGAAGCCGTGCTATTCGGGCGGGACGCCGTAAGGGCCGGGGGGGCGCCGTGGCCAGCCAGCGATCCGCGACCATCAGCATCAGGAACGACACGGGCGGAAACGCCTCGATCCTGCTCTTTCACAACAATTCCAGCAACGGCACCCAGCGGGGGAGCTGGTTCGCGGCGCCCGGCGATACGGCCGGACCGCTGACGGTCTATTTCAAGACGGGCCTGGGGACGGAGGCCATCCTCGATTATTGGTCGGTCCTCGTTCACGTGCGCGACGGGCCCGGGGCCGGTTTCTATGTCAGCAGCGGCGGCGACCTGAGACGCTACTGGAAGGAATGCCAGCTTCAGCGCGCCGATGCCGATCAGTCGATCACGCTGTCGGTGAGCACGACGGTCTTCGACGTCGCGCTCCGCTCGGGCGGATGCACGGACGGCATGACCCGGCTTGCGCCGGCCGCGCCGATCACCCACGTCTTCGTGGTGATGCTGGAGAATCATTCGTTCGACAACATGCTGGCCATGTCCGGGATTAGCGGGATCAAAGCCGCCACGACGCAGGATGCGAACAGCTACCAAGGCAAGGCCTATCATGTGCAGGCGAGCGCTCCGCTCAGCATGCCGAGCGACCCGGGCCACGAGTTCACCGACGTCCTCGAGCAGCTCGGCGGCGAGGGCGCCTGCTATCCTCCGGGCGGACCCTATCCGGCGATCGACAATTCCGGCTTCGCCGCCAATTACGCGACGTCGGACTCGGAGACGACGAAGGCAGCCCCCGCGCCGCCGCCGGCGAAGGACATCGGCGACATCATGGCCTGCTTCGCGACCCCGGACCAGCTGCCGGTGCTCTGGCAGCTGGCCACCGAATTCGCGGTGTGCGACCGTTGGCACTGCTCCCTGCCGGGGCCGACCTGGCCGAACCGCTTCTTCCTGCACGGAGCGTCGTCGTCCGGCCTCGACCATAGCCCGAGCAATGCCGAGATCGCCAAATGGGAGACGATCGACGGGTTCCAATATCCGAACGGCTCGATCTTCCACGCTTTGGGAGGAGCGCAGATTCCCTGCCGCTTCTACAACGATACGACCGGCGCGCCGCGGGAGGAGAGTCTGTTCAGCGACCGGCCGCAGGACGGCTCGCCGGTCGGGGCCGTGCCTCAGGTCGCCGCGCTCAAGGGCGTCAGCTTTCTCGACTTCCACTCGCTGCGGCAGCTGAGCTCGGACCTGCAGGGACCCTATCCCTATCCCTACACCTTCATCGAGCCCCATTACGGCGACATCCTCAGCGATACCTATACCGGCGGCTCCTCCCAGCATCCCCTCGACGACGTCTATGGAGGAGAGCATCTGCTGGCCGCCGTCTATTCGGCGATCCGGAATTCGCCCTACTGGGAGACGAGCCTGCTGATCGTCACCTATGACGAGCATGGCGGCTTTTACGATTCCGTCCCGCCGGGCCCTGCAACACCGCCGGGGGACGATCCTCAATATGGCTACAACCGCTACGGATTCACGTTCGACACTTACGGCGTCCGCGTGCCGGCGGTGATCGTATCGCCGCTGATACCGCGCGGCACGGTCGACCATTGCCTCTACGACCACGCCTCGGTGGCCAAGACGCTGGAGCAGCTGTGGGGTCTCGACCCCCTGACCCACCGCGACGCGAAGGCGAACGACGTGCTCGACCTCCTCTCGCTGGGAGCGCCGCGGGACGACGCTCCCCTGACCTTGCAGATCCCGCCGCCGCCGCTCGCGGCGGCAAGGCCGCACGTAACGATCGAGGAGCGCGCGCGCATCGATGCGCTGCCGCTGCCGGACGAGGGAAATCTGCTCGGCACCCTGTGGGCGCTGATGAAGACCGACCTCGAACTCTCCGCGGGGACGCCGCTCGACGCCGCCGCGGTCAGAGCGAGGGTCGAGGCGATCGAGACACGCGGCCATGCCCGCGCCTATGTCGCCTCGGTGATGGAGAAGGTCGGCATTGCCCGCGAGCAAAGGCGACTCGCGGGCGAACGCCGGTTGTGAGTTCACCGACGCGCCGGCGGCGGTGCCGGGCCCGCCGCCGACGCTCGCGCCTTCAATTTCCGCGAAGCTTGGTCTAAAGCCCCGCCTTCCCGTCACCCCCCAGCAACAGGCCGCCGTGACCCTATACGCCCGCTTTGCCGCGCATCTCGACCGCGCCCTCGACGCCCTTGAGGCGGAAGGGCAGCTGCCGCCCGGGCTCGAGCGCCGGGCGGCCGCGGTCGAGCCGCCGCGCGATCCGTCGCACGGCGACCTTGCGACCAACGCGGCGATGGTGCTGGCCAAGCCGGCCGGGACCAATCCGCGGGGGCTGGCCCAGCTGATCGCGCCAAAGCTGGCGGCGCTCGACGAAGTCGAGAGCGCCGACGTGGCCGGGCCCGGTTTCATCAACATCCGGCTGGCGCCGTCGGTGTGGCACGAGGAGCTGCGCACCATCCTCGCCCAAGGCGACGATTATGGCCGCTCGCGCCTCGGCGAGGGCGTCCGCGTCAACGTCGAATATGTCTCGGCCAACCCGACCGGGCCGATGCATATGGGCCATTGCCGCGGAGCCGTCGTCGGCGACGCGCTCGCCAGCCTGCTCGAATATGCCGGCTTTGCCGTCACCCGCGAATATTATGTCAACGACGCCGGCGGCCAGGTCGATGTCCTCGCCCGCTCGGTCCACCTGCGCTATCGCGAGGCGCTCGGCGAAGATGTCGGCGAGATACCCGAGGGCCTCTATCCCGGCGACTATCTGAAGCCGGTCGGGAAGCGCCTAGCGGCCGAATATGGCGAGCGCTTTGTGAATGCGCCCGAGAGCGAATGGCTGGTCCCGTTCCGCAAGGCGGCGGTGGCGGCGATGATGGACATGATCCGCGCCGACCTCGCCCTGCTCGGCATCCACCACAATGTCTTCGCCTCCGAGGCCGCCGTCCACGATCAGGGCAAGGCCGAACAGGCGCTGGAAACCCTGCGCGCCCGCGGTCTCGTCTACGAGGGCGTGCTCGAACGCCCCAAGAGCCTCGATCCGCGCGACGAATGGGAGCCGGTGGCGCTAACCTTGTTCCGCTCGACCGCCTTCGGCGACGACCAGGACCGGCCGGTCAGGAAGTCGGATGGCAGCTGGACCTATTTCGGCGGCGACCTCGCTTATCATTTCCAGAAGGCCCAGGACGCCGACCAGCTGATCGACATCTGGGGCGCCGACCATGCCGGCACGGTCAAGAGGATCAAGGCCGCGGTCGAGGCGCTGACCGAAGGCAGGACGCCGTTCGACGTCAAGCTCGTGCAGATGGTGCGGCTGCTGCGGGCCGGCGAGCCCGTCAAGATGTCGAAGCGTTCCGGCAATTTCGTGACGCTCGCGGAGGTGGTCGGCGAGGTCGGCAAGGACGTCGTCCGCTTCACCATGCTGACCCGCAAGGCCGACGCCCAGATGGATTTCGACTTCGCCAAGGTGGTCGAGGCGTCGAAGGACAATCCCGTCTTCTACGTCCAATATGCCCATGCCCGCATCCGCTCGCTCCACCGCCGCGCCGCCGAGGCGGGGGTACAAGTGAGCAGTCCCGCCGACCTCGCCTTGCTCGACTTCGAGGAATTGGCGCTGGTCAAGGTCGCCGCGCAATTCCCACGCATCGTCGAGGCGGCGGCGCAGGCGCATGAGCCGCATCGCATCGCCTTCTATCTCGGCGACCTCGCCGCTGCCTTCCACGCGCTGTGGAACCGCGGCAACGATGACCCCTCGCGTCGCTTCCTGATTGAAGATAATGTAGAATTAACCTCGGCACGGCTAGAATTGGCGGCTGCGGTCGGACGCGTGATCAGGAACGGGCTGTCAATCATGGGTGTGGCCGCCGCCGAGGAGATGCAGTGATGACCGACATTCGCGCCGACTCCGCCGAGAATGACGACCGCCTGCCCTGGCTGGAGGCGGTCGAGGAGGAAGGCGGCGAGGGCGGTCCCTCGGCCCTCAAGCTGATCGTCGCCGTCCTGATCGGCCTGGTCGCGATCGGCGGCATCGTCGGCGGCATCTTCTGGATGGGCAATCGCGACGGCGGCGCCAACCGCCCCCCCGAAGTGATCGCCGCCGCCGAGGGTCCCTACAAGGTCAAGCCCGACAGCCCCGGCGGCATGGCCGTCGAGGGGCAGGGCGCGACCGCGTTCGACGCCGCCCAGGGCGGCAGCCCCAATGCCAGCATCGACACCGACGCCGTCCCCGAAGCGCCGGTGACGGCGCCGCCCAAGGGCCAGGCCCCGGCGCAGGAGCCGCTGCTCAAGGCCCCGCCGCCGACCAACGCGCCCGCGCCCAGGGCGGACGCGCCGGCCGCCGCGGCCGGAGCCGGCGGCGCCACCATCCAGCTCGGCGCCTTCCCGAGCGCCGCCACCGCCGAGAAAGCGTGGAAGGCGCTGTCCGGCCGCTTCGCCTATCTCGCCCCACTCTCGCACAATGTCGTCTCCGCGCAGGTCAACGGCAGGACCTGGTACCGCCTTCGCGCCTCCGGGCCAGGCGCGGCCAACGTCTGCGGCCGGCTGCGCGTGGCCGGGGAGAATTGCCTGAAGGTGGATTGAGGGCAGGATTTCCCCCTTGACCCGCTCCCGCCCAGCGCGCTCATTTCGGGATGGACCCGCGGGGGCAGCGGGAGGGGAGGGGAAAATGGACGAGACGAACCTCTGGGAGCGCTTCCGGCGCGGCCTCGTCAAGATCGCGACCTCGGTGAGCTATGCCTGGTTGCTGCTGATTCTGGCGGTACCGTTCCTGACCTTCCTCTACCTGAAGTCGACCCAGCCGCCTTACTCGCAGCAGGGCCAGGAGCATCCCGTCGGCTGGGGCGGGCTGCCGATCGACTATGTGTCGCTGCAATGGTGGGCGATCATCTCCTCGGCAATGTTCTTCGGCGCGCTCGGCTCCACCGTCAGCTTCTTCTCGCGGCAGGACCTCAGCCCGGCGGAGGTGTCGAAGACGCGCACCCTGGTCGGCACCCAGGTGTTTGGAGCGGTCTTCGCGATCCTGCTGCTGCTCATCCTGATGGGCGGTCTGGTACAGGGCAGCCTGTTCCCGCAGTTCGGCGGGGCCGGCTGGTTCGATTTGCTGTTCCGGCCTTCCGACTGGGCGCGGCTGATGGTCTGGTCGTTCATCGCCGGCTTCTCGGAGCGGTTCGTGCCGGACCTGCTCAACAACCTCATCCTGCGCAGCCGCGACGACGAGCGGCGCGAGGCGCAGGCGGCCGAGGATGACCCGCAGCCGGGCCCGACGGAGGAGCGGCGCTAGAGCGCGGCCGCGGGCTACTCAGGCCCGTCGGGACCGGCTAGAGGGCGCGGCATGCAAGCGGCGATCTACGGCTTTTCCGGCCTTGGCCTCACCGACGACGAGCGCGCCTTCTTCCGCGATGCCGATCCGGCCGGCTACATAGTTTTCGCCCGCAATTGCGCGTCGCGGGAGCAGATGCGCGCGCTCACCGACAGCCTGCGCGCGATCCACGGGCGCGACCGCCTCCCGATCCTGATCGACCAGGAAGGCGGCCGCGTCGCGCGGATGAAGCCGCCGGAATGGCCGGCCTTTCCGGCGGCGGAGGCGTTCGCGCGGCTCTACGAGAAAGCGCCGATGTCGGCGATCGAGGCGGCGCGGGCCAATGCCGGGGCGATCGGCGTCCTGCTGAACGAGGTCGGAGTCAATGTCGACTGCCTGCCGGTGCTCGACCTGCGCCGGCCCGGCGCCACCGACATCGTCGGCGACCGCGCGCTCGGCTCCGAGCCGATGCAGGTGGCGGCGCTCGGGCGGGCGGCGCTCGACGGGCTTGCGGCCGCCGGCGTCGCCGGCGTGATCAAGCATATGCCCGGGCACGGCCGGGCGCTGGTCGACAGCCACGAGGAATTGCCGGTGGTGCGCGCCTCCGAGGAGGAGCTGGAAGTCGACCTCGAGCCGTTCCGCACTCTGCGCGCCGCGCCGATGGGGATGACCTGCCACTGCGTCTACACCGCCTGGGACGGCGAGCGGCCGGCGAGCCAGTCGCCGGTCGTGATCGGCGAGGTGATACGCGGCCGGATCGGCTTCGATAATTTCCTGATGTCCGACGATATCGGCATGAACGCGCTCGGCGGCGGCTTCGCGGAGCGGACGCGGGAGGTAATCGAGGCGGGCACCGACGCGGTGCTGCATTGCTCCGGGGCGATGGCGGAGATGGTGGCGGTGGCCGGCGCGGCGGGGGGGCTCACCGAGCCGGGACGGGCGCGGCTGGCACGGGCGATGGCGGGCGTGGCGGCTGCCGCGGCAGGGCCATCCTACGCCGAGCTGGCGGAGACAAGGGATCGGCTGCTGGCCTACGGTTGAGCTGGCCTCGGGATCCGGTGCCAGGCACGTGCCAGGCACCGAGGGAAAATCCTAGGTGCCAGGCACCAGGCACCGGGGAAAATCCTAGGTGCCAGGCACCGAGGGGAATTGGCTGCTGGCCTACGGTTGAGCTAGCCTCGGGATCCGGGTGCCAGGCACGTGCCAGGCACCGAGGGAAAATCCTAGGTGCCAGGCACCAGGCACCGGGAATCCTAGGTGCCAGGCACCGAGGGGAATTCCAGGGGAATTCCAGGCACCAAGGGGAATTCCTAGAGGGGAATTCCTAGGGAGCGGATCAGCGCATCCTGTCGATGATGCCGCGCCGGGTCTCCTCCTGCTTGCGAACGGTGTTGCTCATAGTCTCCAGCGCCTGGTCGCGCTTACTGGCCAGCGCCTGCAGCCGGGCGAGCTCCGCCGCGCTCAGCGGGCCGTCTTCGCCGGGCTTCCTGTCGTCGGCCATTGCCGCCTCCCTGGTCGTGCCGCGGCGGATTGTGCCCGACGGGCGCGGCAGTGGCAAGACGGAGGGCCCTTGAAGTGGACCGGCGCGCCGCTAGGATCGGCGCATGATCCGCTCGCCAGGCCTGCTCATCCTCGCCGCCGCGCTGGCGGGCTGCGCGACGCCGCAGACGGCGCCGCCGACGGCCGCCGGGGGTTCCTGCGCGGCGGGCGCGACGCTGCAGTCGCCGCCCGGCCGGGCGTGGTGGGACGAGAATCGCTGGCGCTACCGGAGCGACGCCGAGGCGGCGGACGCCTATCGCCAGCTGGCCGAAAAGGCCTCGCCCTGGCCCGACTGGTACCAGCCCTATGAGCAAGTGCTGGCGCCGGGCACCCGCTTCCAGATGGCGATCGGCGGCACCCAGACGCCCGACAGCCCGGGCAATTGGGGCACGTTCGACAGGGTGCGCAGCGTCGAGGACGTCCGCGAGTATCTGGCCGTGCGCAGCGACTGGAAGCCGAAGGTCGATCGCGTCGTCACCTATGAGGTGGTGCGGGCGCTGAAGGTGCTGATCGGACCGATCGGGCCGCAGGTGGATCCCGGCCTGTGCGCGCTGCTGCCGGGGCGCTGGTCGCAATTCAAGGCGCTGCCCGCCGACGGGGACCTGCGCAGCTACCTCAAGGTGCTCGACGTCCGGCCGATACGGTGACGCGGCAACGCCGCCGGCGGGAAGAAGGTGCTTCACGGCTGCCATAATCCCGCTCAAGACTCCGGTATGACGGAGGCGCTTGCCGGGGCGTATGGCTGCGTCTTCGAAATGGTGCCTGGCACCATTTTCGAGGGCAGCATGTGGATCAATCAAAGGATCGGGACATGAAGCTGAAGCGCCAAGACGAAGAGGATGAGAGGCGGGCGCTGCTAGAGCTGCTGGCGCTTGGAAACCGGGACATCGAGGCCGGCCGGACGCGGCCGCTCCGGGACGTCTTGGCGCGGCTGAGGGCCAAGAATGCCGCGATGTGATGGTCGCGCCGGATTCCCGCTTCCGCGGGAATGACGGGAGGGGTAGGCGACGGCCATGTCGCCCATCACCCTCCGCCGCGCCGAGCCGGACGACTGGGCCGCGGTCGCCGCGCTCCACGCCGCGAGCTGGCGTTCGGCCTATCGCGGCATCTATCCCGACGCCTATCTGGATGAACAGGCGCCGGAGGAGCGGCGGGCCTTCTGGCGCGCGATGCTGGCCGAGATGGACCCGGAGATCGACATCCTGTTCCTCGCCGAGGATGCCGAGGGTCCCGTCGGCTTCGTATGCCTTCGCCGCAAGGCCGAGGCGGCGGGGCCGCTGCTCGACAATCTGCACGTGCTGCCGGAGCGCAAGGGCGAGGGGATCGGGCGGCGGCTGATCGCGGCGGCGGCTGATCGCGGCGGCGGCGGCGTGGCTGGTGGCGAGGGAGCCCGGCGCGGCGCTGCAGCTCGGCGTGTGGGCGAACAATGTCGCGGCGCGGGCCTTTTACGCGCGTCTCGGCGGCCGCGAGGTCGAGGCTTTCGAGGCGCCGACGAAGGCGGCGGCACCGCTTCGCAGCTGCGGGTGCGCTGGGAGCGGGCGGCGGAGCTGCTGCCGGATGCCAGGCACGTGCCAGGCACCGAGGAAAAGTCGCATGTGCCAGGCACCGAGGAAAAGTCCTAGGCGGCGGCTCGGCCCGCAGCGGCGGGTCGGGTGGGAGGAACGGCGGGATCGGCCAGGCAGCCGGCCTCGCTCTTCCGACTCGGGCGGGGACCCGATCCCGGAGCCTCCTTCCGTCGAGAAAAAACCGGCAAATGAGGTTCGGGAGGATTCAAATCCGTTCGCCGCGAATTTCGCATCCAGAGGGAATTCCCCGTCTGCAACTAGCCCCGGATGGCCGGTTTCGTGTAGGGCTTGAAGCCTATCTGGTAAAATCTCTTGACGCCAAAGCCGGAACATTATAAGAACATATTCGTGTATTCGGCAGGGAGCGGGAGTGGTGCGGCAGGGTTTTCGCGGGGCGCGACGGTTTCGGTGGACGGAAAATCGACGGGCGCGGGTGATCGAGGTGCTCGGCGCGACCGGCAATGCGACCGCGGCCGCTCAGGCGGTGGGCGCGCGATGGAGCTCGCTCGCCTGGCTGCGCCAGAAAGATGCCGAGTTCGACCGGCGATGCACTGCGGCGTCCCTGGCTGCCCACGAGCGGCTCAAGGATGCCAAGCATGCCTTTGCGGAAGGCGATGGCTTCCATGCCATCCAGCGAACGTCGAACGGCCGCTACCAGCTGACGGCGGTGCGCGAGGGCGGCTGGACGAAGCGCGACGAGGAAGTGTTCTTCACCCATCTCCGGCGGACCGGGAACATCGCCGCCTCGGCGCGCGCGACTGGGTTCGACGAGAGCAGCGTCTGGGAGCGTTTCTACAAATGGCCGGCCTTCGCGAGGCGCTGGGAGGAGGTGCTCGACGAGGCCAGCCTGGCGCTGGAGTTCCGGCTTGCCTGCGAAGGCGACCAGATGCGGCTGACCCCGGCGGGCGAGGCGGAAGACGCAGGTTCGGATCCTCGCGGCGGCGGCAATGGCGGGGAGGGGCAGGGGGATTGCGCAGAGGCGCAACCGAGGAGGTGGCCGAGAACATCATCCGCAAGGTCGAGGCGATCAAACGGCACCGCAAGCCGGGGGCGGGGAAGGCGAGGCGGCGTGTGCGCGGAGGGGAAAGACATCGTCCGGGCGCTCGAGACGCTGGAGCCGGACGAGATGCGGGCGCTGCTCAACCACATCCCCCCGGCCCACGTCCGGGTCGTCGACGAGGCGTGGCCGGGCTGGGCCCACAAGGGCCAGCTGCCGCCGGATCAGGACTGGTGGGTGTGGATGCTGCTGGCCGGCCGCGGGTTCGGCAAGACCCGGGCCGGCGCCGAATGGGTCCTCGCTCATGCAAGCGAGCATCCCGGCGCCCGCATCGCCCTGGTGGCGTCGACTCCGGCGGAGGCGCGGCGGGTGATGATCGACGGCCCGAGCGGCCTGCTCACCGTCGCCCGGGCCGACGAGGCGCTGCGATACCAAGTCTCGCGCAAGCGGCTGGTGTTTCCGAGCGGGTTGGAGGCGTTCGTCTATTCGGGCGCCAATCCCGAAGCGCTGCGCGGGCCGGAGCACGACATCGCCTGGTGCGACGAACTGGCGAAATGGCGGCGGCCGCAGGCGACGTGGGAGAATCTCATCCTCGGGCTGCGCCGCGGCCAGCCGCCCCGGGCGATAGTGACGACCACCCTCCGGGCGGGCCCCGTCCTCAAGCGGATATTGGCGACCGAAGGGACGGTGCTGACCGGCGGCGCGACCCGCGCCAATCCGCATCTGCCGGAGGATTTCGCGAGGGCCGTCGAGGCGATCCATGCCGGCACCCGCTTCGGCCGCCAGGAGCTGGAAGGCGTGCTGATCGAGGAGGCCGACGGGGCGCTGTGGACGCGCGACCTGATCGAGAAGCGCCGGCGGCCCGCATCGGCCGGCTACCGGCGGATCGTCGTCGGCGTGGATCCTCCCGCCTCGGCGGAGGGCAATCCTGCGGCATCCTCGTCTGCGGCCTCGGCCCGGACGGCATCGCCGACGTGCTCGCCGACCTCAGCGCTTCGGGACTGTCGCCCGAGGGATGGGCGCGCAAGGTGGCGGCCGCCGCCGAGGCGTGGGGCGCGCACCGCGTCGTCGCGGAGGCGAATAACGGCGGCAGGATGGTCTAGAGCATGCTGCGCGGCGCAAACGTCAACCTGCCGATCAGGCTCACCCACGCCAGCGACGGCAAATGCGCGCGCGCCGAGCCGGTGGCAGCTTTGCTCGAGAGCGGCCGGGCGTGGTTCGCCGGCGCCTTTCCCCAGCTGGAGGACGAATTGTGCGCGCTCGTGCAAGGCGGCGGCTACGAGGGGGAAGGCAGCCCGGACCGGGCGGATGCGATGGTCTGGGCGATGACCGAGCTGATGCCGGGGCCGCGCCGGGCGGAGCCGCACATCACTTTTCTCTAGCCGCGCCGCGCCCGCCATTCCTCCCGGCTCTGGCCCCAGATGTCGACCGGCTCGCCGTCATAAGGCGGGGGCAGGTAGGCGCTGCCGAGCAGGGTCGACCCCAGTCGCTCGGCGACCCGGGCCGACGCTATGTTGTCGGCTGCGATGCAGTGGATGACCCGGTCCCAGCCGAGCGAGTCGAACGCCCAGTCGATCGCCGCCGCAGCGCCCTCGGTCGCATAGCCCCTGCCCCAGGCGGTGCGGGTCAGGCCCCAGCCCACCTCCGGGCCGGGCCAGTCCGCCGGCTGCCACGGACCGAGCCGGCCGACCCAGCGCCCGCTGTCCTTCTCGACCACCGAGAACATGCCATAGCCCATCAGCGCCCAGGAGCCGGCGACCGAGGCGAGCTGCCGCCACGCGCCCGAGCGCTCCAGCACGCCGCCGACGAAGCGCGCCGTCTCCTCGTCGGTCATCATCTCGGCGAGGCCGTCGAGATCCTCGGCCTGCGGCGGGCGCAGGATCAGGCGGGCGGTTTCGAGGGTCGGGCCGAGCATGCGGCTTTATTGCCGCGCCGGCGCCGGCGGGGCGAAGCTGATCCGGCCGACCTCGCGGATGCGGCCGCGGGCGAGCTCGCCCTCGACCAGCTCGTAGCCGAGCAAGGCGAAGGTGCGTCCGCCGAGGAAGATCGGCCGGGCATTGCCGTACCAGTCGACGCAGCTCGCCTGGCAGTCGTCGTCGGCGACGCCCTGGGTCTTCGCCTCGAGCTCGCCGGCCGGGGACAGGCGGCGCTGGTCGCGGCGCAGGAACAGCATCGCCGCCGAGCTGCCGAAGAAGCGCGCCAGCGCCGGATCGGCGCGGCGCGCGACCGGCAGTCCCAGCGTGCCGGAGGCGCCGTCGGGCGTCGCCGCATCGGGGCTGAAGAAGAAAGCGTGGCTGCGGGTCTCGCCCTCGGCCGCGTCGGGAAGCAGATATTCGTCGCCGAGTCGGGGGCGGGCGCCCGCCGGCAGCTCGACGGTGCTGAAGCCGAGCCCCCGCGGCGCCTCGCCGACCGCGATCGCGTCGGTGCCGAGCAGCTCGATTCGGTCGACCGAATGGGGCACCGACAGCTCGGTGGCCCGACCGCCGCGGAGCGGCGCGGCGACCAGCTTGGCGGCGCTGCGCGCCTCGCCGTACCGGCCGCCGCCGTAGAGCACATATTCGCCGGCGAAGCGGTTGTGGAACGACCAGTCGTTGGCGCCGGGATCGGGCAGCACCCGGTAGCGCCTGCGCGGCAGCTCGCGCGAGCCGTTGCCGAAATCGCTGAACAAGATCCGCGCCAGCGCGACGCCGTCGCCCGACACTTCGGGCGCGAACATGAAGTCGCCGCCGCTCTCGCCGCGCAGCAGGACGTTGACCACGCCCTCGCCCGCATCCTCGCGGAACGAGAATTGGTCGACCGGGGCGCCGCGCGCGGCGACCGCCGAGGGGCGCTCGCGGCCGAACGGCAGCCGGTAGAGCCACGAATCGGGGCCGCGGCGGCTGTCGTCGTCGTCCCAGGCGTCCGACACCCACAGATAGACGCCCTGGCCGGAGACGTAGAAGGTGCGGCTCTCGGGGCCCAGCACCGCCACCGCCGAACAGTCCAGCTCGGCCGCGGCAAGGTCGCAGCTGGTGACGCTGTGGACGGTGTCGACGACGGCGTCGCGCGAACGGCGCATCACCGGCGCGATATAGACCTTGCGGGCCGGGGCGATGCGCCGGAACGCGGCCCTGTCGTCGCCGCGCCAGCGCCGCACGCCGGGCAGCGCCTCGAGCGGATCCTCGTCCCAGTCGAGAAAGAGCGGCGTGTAGAAGATCAGCCGGTTGCCGATCAGCCGCGAGGCGTAGTTGCGCGACGAATAATAATCGTTCGACTTGAGGTGCCAGGCGTCCTCGAAGCGCAGCCGGCCCGCCGGATCGAGCCGGAAGCGGTTGATCTCGGTGCCGCCGCGCGCATAGCTGTAGCCGACGACGACGATGAGGTCGCCGGCGATCAGCATCTCGTCATACCAGTCGCCGCGACCCGACACGCCGGGCGGGAAGGCGTTGATCGAATCGACCGGCCGCATCTTGCCGCCGGCGAGGGATATGGTGAACAGCCGGCCGCGGCGCAGGATGACGAGCGTGTCGCCGCGCACCTTGACGATGTCGCCTTCGTCGACATTCGCTTCCTGGTTGTTGGTGATGCTCTGCGGCGCGGCGCTGACGGTCTCGCTGCCCACCGCGGCGACCGGGCTCGAGCTGGTCAGATTGGGGTGGACGATCCGGGTGCCGGTGACGACGACGGTGCCGGCCGGGGCGGAAGGGGAGGGCGGCGGCGGCGCCGGCGGCATGGGCGGCGGCGGCGGCGGCGAGGGCGGCGGCACCGGCGCCGGGATCGCCTCCTCCTGCTTCCTCAGCCGGCGCAGATAGGCGCGCAGCTCGGCGTCGGAAGCGAAGGCTTCGAGGCTGCCGCGCGGGCGGGGCGGCTTGGTGACGATCGGCGCGGCGCCGGCCGGCGCGACCAGCGCGGGAAGGGCGCATCCGAGCGCGAGAAGGGCCAAGCTCGAAATCGTGTACCGTGCCATTCGCATCTCGGTCTCCCGCCGTTATCGCCGATATCTTGTGGCCTCGCGGCGGTGAGGGCAAGGGCCGAAAAAAGCGGGGGAAAACGCGGCAGAAACCGCTTCGCATCCGGCGTTCGAGACCCTAATCTGCGGCGATGGACGGGGAAGAATCCTACGACGAATTCGAGGCGGCCGCGCCGGTCAGGGAAGCGGACCGGCTGACCCTCGACCTCGACGGCTGGGAAGGGCCGCTCGACCTGCTGCTGACGCTGGCGCGGTCGCAGAAGGTCGATCTGGCGAAAATCTCGATCCTCGCTCTGGTCGAGCAATATCTCGCCTTCATCGCCGACGCCAAGAAGCTCAAGCTCGAGATCGCCGCCGATTATCTGGTGATGGCGGCGTGGCTCGCTTATTTGAAATCCTGCCTGCTGCTGCCGCGCGACCAGGAGGCCGATCCGAGCCCCGAGGAGCTGGCGATGCGGCTGCAGCTCCGGCTGCAGCGGCTGTCGGCGATGCGCGAGGCGGGGGCGCGGCTGCTCGGCCGCGACCGGCTCGGCCGCGACGTCTTCCTGCGCGGCGCGCCGGAAGGGCTGAGGGTGGTGAGGAAGTCGCTGTGGCAGGCGGAGCTCTACGATCTCATCGCCGCCTACGGCTCGGTCCGGGCGCGCAGCGAGCCCGCCTTCCACATCGTCGCGCGGCGGCCGGTGATGACGCTGGAGGAAGCGCTCGCCCGGGTCGAGCGGATGATCGGGGCGAGGCTCGAATGGACTCGGATCGAGGCGTTCCTGCCCGACACCCAGGACGGCGAGTTCCGCAAGTCGGCGCTGGCCTCGAGCTTCGTCGCGGCGCTGGAGCTGGCCCGCAAGGGCCGGGTCGAGATCGAGCAGAAGGCGGCGTTCGGGCCCCTCTACATAAGGGCGGCGTGATGAATTTGGGGACAGCTACCGAATTCGGCCTGCCGCGGTGTGAGTTGGAACCGCGTCGTCTGGAATTCGGTAGCTGTCCCCAAATTGCGGGCGCTGTCGCATGATCGGCATGGACGACAGCCTGCGCGCGGTCGAGGCGGTGCTGTTCGCGGCGGACGAGCCGATGAGCGCCGACGACATCGCCGCCCATGTCGGCCCCGAGATCGACGTCGCCGCCGCGCTTGCCGAGCTGGCGCGCCATTATGACGGGCGCGGCATCGAGCTGGTCGAGCGCGGCCGGCGCTGGCACTTCCAGACCGCGCCCGACCTCGCCTTCATCCTCAGGCGCGAGCGCGACGAGACGCGGCGGCTGTCGCGCGCCGCGGTCGAGACGCTGGCGATCGTCGCCTATCACGAGCCGGTCAGCCGCGCCGAGATCGAGGCGATACGCGGCGTCCAGATCTCCAAGGGGACTCTGGACGTGCTGATGGAGGCGGGCTGGGTCCGGCCGGCGGGACGGCGCGAGGGTCCCGGGCGGCCGCTCATCTACGCCACCACCCCGGCCTTCCTCGCCCATTTCGGGCTCGAGAGCCGGCGCGACCTGCCCGGCCTCGACGACCTCAAGGCGGCGGGCCTGCTCGACCCGATCGACGCGGCGATGGAGCAGCTCGGCCACGACGAACTGGAGAGCGAGGCCGAGGAGGAGTGACCGGGCTCGCAAGACCGGGATCGGCGGAACGTCGGGCGGACTGGAAAGTGGAGCGCAGTGGGACTAGGTAGCTCCCCGAAGCCATTGGAGACACATCATGGGCGGGTTGAGCATTTGGCACTGGCTGGTGGTCGGGGTGATCATCCTGCTGCTGTTCGGCAAGGGCCGCTTCTCCGAGATGATGGGCGACGTCGCCAAGGGCCTGAAGAGCTTCAAGAAGGGGATGACCGAGGACGAGGAAGCCGCCGCCGCCGCCAAGGCGGCCGAGCCGCCGCGTCGGCTCAGCGACACGACCACGGTCGAAGCGGCCCCGGCGGAGCGCACCCGCGAGGCGGACGCCGCGGCGGAGCGGCGCGAGCCCTGATCCTCGCTGCCGCCTGAAGGGGCGCCATGTTCGACATCGGCTATTCCGAGCTGCTGCTGATCGCGGTGGTCGCGCTGGTCGTGATCGGGCCCAAGGACCTGCCGCGGGTGATGCGCACGGTCGGCCACTGGGTCGGCCGCGCCCGCGGCATGGCGCGCCACTTCCGCTCCGGCATCGACACGATGATGCGCGAAGCCGAACTGGAGGAGATGGAGAAGAAATGGCGCGAGGAGAATGAGCGGATCCTGAGGGACCATCCGTTCGCCAACCCGCTCGCCGATCCGCTCACTCTGGAGGCGCCGGCCGAGCCGCCGGCGGAAGCGCCGCCTGAGGCCGGCGCCCCCTCCACCGCTCCCTCCGGGAGCGGTCCCCCTCCCCGCCCCGGGGAGGAACCGAAGTGAACGAGCTGGACGAGACTCGCGCGCCGCTGATGGAGCATCTGATCGAGCTCAGGCGGCGGCTGATCTGGTCGTTCCTGGCGCTCGGCGCCGCCTTCGGCGTGAGCTTTTATTTCGCCGGGGAGATATTCGCGTTCCTGGTCCAGCCGCTGATCGCCGGCTTCGGCGGCCCCGGCGAGGGCCGGCTGGTCTACACCAAGCTCTACGAGGCCTTCTTTACCGAGGTGCGGGTGGCTTTGTTCGCCGCCTTCTTCCTCGCCTTCCCGATCATCGCCATCCAGCTCTGGGCCTTCGTCGCGCCCGGCCTCTACAAGAAGGAGAAGCGCGCCTTCCTGCCCTTCCTGATCGCGACCCCGGTGCTGTTCGTCGCCGGCGGCGCGCTCGCTTATTACGTGGTGATGCCGCTCGCGATCAGATTCTTCCTCGGCTACCAGGGCCAGATTCCCGGCATCCAGCAGGAAGCGCTGCCGGCGATGGGCGAATATCTCTCCTTCGTCATGCACTTCATCTTCGCCTTCGGCATCGCCTTTCTCCTCCCCATCCTGCTGATGCTGATGGAGCGTGCCGGGCTCGTAACCCGCGACCAGCTCAAGCGCGGGCGCCGCTACGCGATCCTCGTCGCCTTCATCATCGCCGCGATCGCGACTCCGCCCGACATCATCTCCCAGTTCATGCTCGCGATCCCGCTGATCTTCCTCTACGAGCTGTCGCTGATCGCGATCTGGTTCACCGAGAAGAGGCGGGCCCGGGAAGCGGCGGCTTCGCCTCCGGCCTAGCGCCTGCGCCAGCCGGCCTAATCGTCACCCGGGGCAACCTGGACGCACCAGGCCCTCATCGCACCGGCCCCACGGCTCGGCGCCGCAATCTTTCGTAAACTTTCAATCTTAGGACTTTCTTAACCTTTGCGGGCGCTGAGTCGGCGCGAGCGGGGATGAAGCAGAAGGACGTCTGCCATGCTCCATCGCCGCAATTCGCGCCCGCCGGCCGTCGCCGCGCGCATCCGGCCGGTGCCGACGCCGACCCTTCCCCCCGCCGGCACCCGCCGCTGGGTCGCGCGCCGCAAGGCGCAAGTGGTCGAGGCCGTGCTGAGCGGCATCCTCCGGCTCGACGAGGCGCTGCGGCGCTACGACCTCAGCATCGAGGAATTCAGCTCGTGGAAGCGCCGCTTCCACCGCTCCGGCATCGACGGGCTGCGGATGGGCGTGCGCCTGCGCCATGACTGACGATCCGCTCCTCCCCGAGCCGGCGGGCCGGGCGCTGCTGCGCCAGACCGGTGAGCGCCGGCGCCTGCTGCTGATCGACGACGAGCTGTCGGTGGCGCGTTTCATCGCTCATGCCGCCGAGGAATGCGGCTTCGAGGCGATCATCACGGTCAGCGCCGAGAGCTTCAGAAGCCAGTATGTCGTGTGCGATCCCGACGTGGTGGTGCTCGACCTCGCTCTGCCGCGCAGCGACGGGGTCGAGCTTCTGCGCTTCCTCGCCGAGGAGAAATGCCGCGCTCTGGTGCTTCCGATCAGCGGCTTCGACGAACGGGTGCTGGAGGCGGCGATGCGGCTCGGCACGGCGCTCGGCCTGCGGATGACCGGCCCG
>DASUVK010000081.1:0-9062 GCA_036378975.1 Allosphingosinicella sp.
CCCAAAGATCCGCTTACTCCGGCGTCTCAACAACGGACGGCCAGCTCGTGGAGCGCGATTGGCAGCTTTCAGGATCGCCGCGGCCACTCTCTAATGACCGAGTCTGGCGCTTTGCGGCCATGCGGTGCGCTAGGACGCTCCCTCTGCCGCCGCCTGGTTCCGTTGCAAAAACTTGCAGGAGCGGTCTCCAGGTCGTCCCCGCCGCCCTTGAGGCTTGCAAAAATTTGCGGCCCGGGGCTCGCGCGCCAGTCCTTCCACCGGGCCGCCGTGCCGCAAGCCTCTGCCTCGAACCCGGTCGCTGCCCCGCACCGCGCCCCCGCGCGCCCCGCAGCGCCCCGGCAAGCGCCCCGCACGGCCCCGGCTCGCCTCCCGCGCCAGGCCGGCGCGCGGTGCGCCACGCCGGCCCCTGTCGCCGCCTGGGGTTCAAGGAGAGGCGGGTGGGGGGGCGGAGGCTCAGGAAGCAACGATTCCGGAACCGTCGCAAAATTCCTGCGGTCAGTCGCCCTGCCGCGGGCTCACGGCCCCCGATTCCATTGCGGCTTGACGCGGGCATATGTTCCTTCTATGTTCCAGAAGGGCCGCTTTGAACGGTTGATGGAGCTTCTGATCGGCAAAACCGATCAATGGGGCCCGATTGATCGGAAGGATTTTTATTTTTCGGAAGACTTCCGACCTTCCGTGCCGTCCGCCGCCCGAATCGGTCCGTCCCGCGCCGGCACCGGGCTTCATCTAAACCGATTGTTGAGGGGAAGCGCGCAGGGTAGACCGATGGGGTACGAGGCGGCGTCCAGCGGGAGAGGATCGGGAGGCATGGCGGCGTCCGGCGCACCTTTGTTCCTGCTCTCGTTTCGCCACCGCGACGAGCTGACCGCGATCGCCGAGCGGGCGGGGTGGCTGGCGATCGCGGCGCGGCGGGCGGACAATGCCGAGGGCAGGTTCATCGCTTCGGGCGCCTCGGTCGCGGTGGTCGACGCGCGCGGGGCGCTGCCGGAAGGCAAGGAAGCGGTGCGCAGCCTCGCCGATCCGGCCGAGGCCAATGCCGCCGCTCTGCTCGTCCTGCTCTCGCGCGGCGACGCCGAGGCGCTCGACGCGCTCTACGCCGCCGGCGCCACCCATTTCCTGGTCAGCCCGTTCAGCGACGTCCAGTTCCTCCAGGCGCTGCAATTTGCCCACCGCCACGCCGAGCGGGTCGGCGGCCGCAGGCCGCTGCGCCGCGGCGAGCCGGAAGGGCGGACGGGCAAGCCCGGCGGCGCCTCGTGGCGCTGGCAGCCCGGCTCGCAGACGGTCGAGCTGAGCCCGGCGCTGGCGCGCAAGGCGGGGCTGGGCGAGGAAGCGGGCCAGCGGATCAGCCTGATGGAGCTGTTCCGCAAGCTCGACTCCGACGGCCGCCGCGCCGCCCGCGGGGCGATCGACCGGCTGCTCGCCACCGGCCAGTCGACCGCTTTCGCCCACAAGGACGGGGAGGATGACGGCGCCCGCCTGGCCCATCATGTCCGCGTCGAGGCGGAGGGCGTGGTCGGCCGCACCGAGGCGATCGCGCCGCTGGAGGGCAGCGCCTGGCAGTCGCGCGATCCGATGACGGGGGTGCGCGACGGCCGCGCTGCGCGCGCCTGGATTCACCGGCAGCTCGCCGTCGCCGGCGAGGGGCAGCCGGCTCTGGTCGTGCTGCTGCTCGCGGTCAGCCGCTTCGACACGATCAACGCCGCTTTCGGCCGGCCGACCGGCGACGCCGTCCTCCAGGCCGCCGCCCGCCGGATCGAGCGGCTCGCCGATTCCGACGGCCGCCGCCGCCTCGTCGCGCGCATCGCCGGCGCCGAGTTCGCGATCCTGCTCGCCGCGCCGACCAGCCTGGGCGAGGGCCGCTTCCTCGCCGGTCAGCTGGTCGAAGCGATCGGCCGGCCGTTCATGTCGGGCGACCATGTCATCACTTTGGGCAGCCGGGTCGGCGTCGTCGCCTCGGAACCCGGCGAGGATTCCGTCGGCCTGCTGCGCCGCGCCAGCGCCGCTTTGGCCGAGGCCAAAGCGAGCGAGGCGGGGCCGGTCAAGGTCGTCGACGCCGGCGCCGCCAGCGACAGCGCCCTGGGCGACCAGCTCGAGATCGACCTTCGCCGCGCGCTCGACCAGGACGAGATCGAGATCCTCTTCCAGCCGCAGGTGTCGGTCGCCACCCGCCGCATCGTCGGCGCCGAGGCGCTGGCGCGCTGGCGCCATCCACGCTTCGGCGAGCTTGGCGCGATGACCCTGTTCAGCGTCGCCGAGCGCTCCGACTATCTCGTCCAGCTCTCCGACCACGTCCAGCGCAAGGCGGTCGCCGCCGCCGCCGCCTGGCCCGAGGCGCTTCAGCGCCTCCGCCTCTCGGTCAACATCACCGCCGCCGACATCGTCCGCCCCGGCTTCGCCGAGCAATTCATCGCCCTGGTCGCGGAAACCGGCTTCGACCCCGCCCGGCTGACCGTCGAGGTGACCGAGAGCGGCCTGATCGAGGACCTCGCCGCCGCCGGCAATCTGCTCGCCCGGCTGAGGGAAGGGGGATTGCGGGTCGCCATCGACGATTTCGGCACCGGCTATTCGAGCCTCGCCTATCTGAAGGCGCTGCCGCTCGACTATCTCAAGATCGACAAGCGCCTGGTCGAGGATATCAGCGGATCCCCCCGCGACCAGGTGGTGGTGAGGAGCGTCATCGACATGGCCCGCTCGCTCGGCCTCGAGGTGATCGCGGAGGGGGTCGAAACCGAGGAGCAGCTCGCCTTGCTCGCCCGCGAGGGCTGCACCCTCTACCAGGGCTTCCTGTGCTCGCCGCCGGTCGAGGTGGAGCGGCTGGCGGAACTGGTTCGGGGCTAGGCCCGGACTACATGTCCTGGGGACCGGCGCCGTGGCGCGGCTGGGCGGTCGACCGGGAGAGCGACCGCACGGCGGCTTCGAGCTCGACAAGGCGCTGCGAACGGATCACGGGGCGGGTCGGGTGGGAGCGTGCGGCTTCCGGGCGCTGGACGACAGCCGGTTCGACCGCGGGCGCCGGCGTCGTGGCCAGCATCAATGGAATCAGCAGCATCGTGAGGCTTCTCCGGTTGCGGCCAGTGAACCCAGAGGCGCCGGAGAGGTTGCGGCGCGCCGGACGAGCCGCCCGAAAGGCCGGTTGGTCGTCGAGAGCGCGAACCAGGCGGCTTGCTCCAGTAGATGTTATATTGTAACATACAGTCATGGCTTCCTCGGCACGTCTCTTCGGCTCCGCGGCGTCGGGAACGGCGAACTTCCTTCTCTATGGAACGATCCTGGCGCTGTGGCCGGGTCTCGAGGAATGCGCTCAGCGCCTGTGCATCGACGCCGGGGAGCGCCCGGCGGTGACGGTCCACATCTGGCGTCCGTTCATCGACAATCCGGGCCATGGCGCGGCACCCGTGGAGCCGGAGCCGACATGCCCGGTCCCGGAGGGAAAGGGCGATCTTCACCGCCTGGGCGCCGCGCCGCTCCCCGACGGCTATGATCCACATGCCGATCGGCAAAGCCCGCGCTACGTCTGCGTGCTGGTCGGGCGCCGCGGCGAAGTGCTCGACGCCCGCATCCTGCGCGGGACCGGACGGGCGTCGCTGGACCGCGAGCTCGTCCGAACCGTCCGCCAGAGCTGGCGCTTCGGCGCCGCCGCCTGGGAGGCGAAGTCGCCCTCGTGGCAGCGGGTGCGGCTCGATTCCGGATCGGTGAACGGAACGGTCTGGGAGCCGCCGCTGCTGCTGTGAACGGCGGTCAGGCGAGAATCCGCGCCAGACCCTTCGACAGCTGGAGGGCGCCGTTGACGCGGCTCGCGGCGTCGGGCCAGCTGCGGGTGATCACGAGCTTGCTGTCGGGGCGGAGCCTGGCCGTGCCCTTGAGGCGCTGGACGTAGGCGATCAGGCCTTCCAGATCGGGGAAGGTGT
The DNA here is from genome assembly GCA_036378975.1 of Allosphingosinicella sp. Lineage (GTDB taxonomy): Bacteria > Pseudomonadota > Alphaproteobacteria > Sphingomonadales > Sphingomonadaceae > Allosphingosinicella. Next base: position 3,912 of record DASUVK010000081.1, read on the forward strand.
CGTTGTGGAAGTGGACGAGCGCGCCTTTCGGGCCGACGTCGAGCTTGACCACCTGCGCGGCGCGGCAATTGAGCTTGATCTCGATCACCTTGAGCAAATTGTCCGTCTCCTCGGGCAGCTTGCCGAAACGGTCGATCAATTCGGCGGCGAAGGCGTGGATCTCGTCGCCTTGCTCGAGCTCGTTCATCCGCCGGTAGAGGCCCATGCGCAGGTCGAGATCGGGGACGTAATCGTCGGGGATCATGATCGGCGCGTCGACCGTGATCTGCGGCGAGAATTCATCGCTCGCCTTGAAATCGCCGCCGCTCTTGGCAGCAAGGATCGCGTCCTCGAGCATCGACTGGTAGAGTTCGAAGCCGACCTCGCGGATATGGCCCGATTGCTCGTCGCCGAGCAGGTTGCCGGCGCCTCTTATGTCGAGGTCGTGGCTGGCGAGCTGGAAGCCGGCGCCCAATGAATCCAGGTTGGCGAGCACCTGCAAGCGCTTGTCCGCCGCCTCGGTGACGGTGCGCGTCGCCGGCGTCGTGAAATAGGAATAGGCGCGGATCTTGGCCCGGCCGACCCGGCCCCGCAATTGGTAGAGCTGGGCGAGGCCGAAGCGGTCGGCGCGGTTCACGATCAACGTGTTGGCCGAGGGGATGTCGAGCCCGCTCTCGACGATCGTGGTCGACAGCAGCACGTCGTACTTGCGGTCGTAGAAGGCCGACATCTTCTCCTCCACCTCGGTCGGCGCCATCTGGCCGTGGGCGGTGACGAAATTCACCTCGGGCACCTCGTCGCGCAGATATTGTTCGAGGTCGGCGAGGTCGGCGACGCGCGGCGCGACGAAATAGGTCTGGCCGCCGCGATAATGCTCGCGCAGCAGGGCCTCGCGGACCACCACCGGGTCCCAGGGCATCACATAGGTGCGCACCGCCAGCCGGTCGACCGGCGGCGTCTGGATGACCGAGAGCTCGCGCAGGCCCGACATCGCCATTTGCAGAGTCCGCGGGATCGGCGTCGCCGTCAAAGTCAGGACGTGGACGTTGGCGCGCATCGCCTTCAGCCGTTCCTTGTGGGTGACTCCGAAGCGCTGCTCCTCGTCGACGATGACGAGGCCGAGATTCCTGAACTCGACCGACTTGGCGAGGAGGGCGTGGGTGCCGATGACGATGTCGACCTTGCCGGCCTTCATCCCCTCCTTGGTTTGCTTCGTCTCCTTCGCCGGCACGAGACGGGAGAGGCGGCCGATCTCGATCGGGAAGCCGCGGAAACGCTCGACGAAGGTGTTGTAATGCTGTCGGGCGAGCAGGGTCGTCGGGCAGATCAGGGCGACCTGGTGGCCGGCCATCGCCGCCGCGAAGGCGGCGCGCAGCGCGACCTCGGTCTTGCCGAAGCCGACGTCGCCGCAGACGAGGCGGTCCATCGGCTTGCCGGCCTCGAGGTCGGCGAAGACGTCGCCGATCGCCCGATCCTGGTCGTCGGTCTCCTCGTAGGGGAAGCGGTCGGCGAAGGCGGCGTAGCTGGTGTCGGGCTCGATCACCGCGCCGGGCCTCAGCGCCCGCTCGGCGGCCGTCTTGATCAGCTCGCCGGCGATCTCGCGGATCCGCTCCTTCATCCGCGACTTGCGCCGCTGCCAGGCCTCGCCGCCGAGCCGGTCGAGCGCGACGCCGTCGCTGTCGCTGCCGTAGCGCGAGAGGATGTCGATATTCTCGACCGGCACGTAGAGCTTGTCGCCGCCGGCATATTCGAGCGCGACGCAGTCGTGCGGCGAGGTGCCGACCGGGATCTGCGTCAGCCCCTCGTAGCGGCCGATGCCGTGATCGGCGTGGACGACGAGGTCGCCTGGCGAGAGCGTCGCCAGCTCGCTGAGAAAGGCGTCGGCCGACTTGCGCCGCTTCCTGCGCCGCACCAGCCGGTCGCCGAGCATGTCCTGCTCGGTGAGCAGGGCGACGTCGCCGGTGGTGAAGCCATGGTCGAGCGGAAGAACGGCGAGGGCGACCCCGGAGGCACCCAGCGCCTCCTGCCACGTCCCGGCCTCGACGGTCTTCTTCAGCCCGTGGTCGGCGAGAAGCGACTTCAGTCGCTCCCGGGACCCGGCGGAATAGCTCGCCAGCACGATTTTCTTCTTCGCTCGCTGGAGCGCCGCGACGTGCCGGCCGACCGCTTCGTAGATGTTGCTGCCCTGCGAGCGCTCGGGCGCGAAGTCGCGGGCGGAGTCCACCTCGAAGTCGATTACGGTCTCGCTTTCCGGCTCGTGGAACGGAGTCGCCAGGTGCAGAGGCCGCTCGGCGATCAATTCGTCCCACTCGTCGCGGGTCAGATACAGCGTCTCCGGCTCGAGCGGCCGGTAGCTGCCCGGATCCGACGACAGCGCCCGCTTCCGGTTCTCGTAATAATCGGCGATCGCCTCGAAGCGCGCGTCGGCGGCGCCGGCGTCGTGGGTGTCGCGCACCACCAGGTCGTCGTCGGCGAGATGCTCGAACAAGGTGTCGAGCCGCTCCTCGAACAAGGGCAGCCAGTGGTCGAGCCCGGCCAGCCGCCGCCTTTCCGACACCGCCTGGTAGAGCGGGTCGCCGGTGGCGGTGGCGCCGAAGCGCTCGCGGTAGCGCGAGCGGAACCGCTTGACGCTGTCCTCGTCGAGCAGGGCCTCGGAAGCGGGGAGCAAGGTGAACCCGCCCTTTTCGGTGCCGGTGGTCCGCTGCGTCGCCGGGTCGAAGCGGCGCACGCTCTCGATCTCATCACCGAAGAAATCGAGCCTGAGCCCCTCTTTCTCGCCGGCCGGGAACAGATCGACGAGGCCGCCGCGCACCGCATATTCGCCGGCGTCCTGGACCGTGTCGGTGCGGTGATAGCCGTTGGCGCTGAGCAGGGACGAGAGCTTCGCCATGTCGATCCGTTCGCCGGGCGCGAGCCGCGCGACCAGCTGGCGGACGCGGAACGGGGTCAGCGTCCGCTGCGTCGCCGCGTTGACGGTAGTGACGAGGAGCTGGGGCTTGTCCGCCTTGTCTTGCAGCGCGTGCAATGTCGCCAATCGCTCGGAGGAGGCGCGAAGCGACGGCGAGCTACGGTCGTAGGGCAGGCAATCCCAGGCCGGGAAGGCAAGCACCTGCAGCTCGGGCGCGAAATAGCTCGCGGCATCCTGCAGGTGGCGCATCGCCGCTTCGTCGGGCGCGATGAACACGGCACGGCCTTTCGCCGCCCGCGCCAGGTCGGCGGCGAGCCAGGGCAGGAAGCCGGCAGGCGCGCCGGCCAGGGTCATCGGCCGCTTCGCGGCCAGGATCTTGTGGAGGTCGGTCACTTATTCGGGGTGCTTGATATAGTTGAGTAGCTGGAGCTGCCGCATCGTCTCGCCTTCGTAGCGCGCCGGCGGCGGCGCGGTTCCGATCGCCCAAGCCATGATGTCGACGTCCTGCTCCTCGAGCAGGGCCTCGAACCAGGCCATCTCCGCTTCCCCCCAGCCGGCGCCGTGGGCGTCGAAGAAGCCCCCGATCAGGAAATCGGCTTCGCGCGTGCCGCGATGCCAGGCGCGGAAGCGGAGGCGTTTGAGGCGGGCGTCGCAATCCATTCGGCTCCATGCGGAAAAGGCCGCCGGGAGAATCCGGGCGGCTCGAGCGAGGGCTGCATTTAGGGCTTGGGCGGCGCGAATCAAATCCTCTCCGAGCAAGCTCGGGGAGGATTGTGAGGACGCGCTGCTCGACTTACGAACTCCTCATGCGCCCCGACATCCTCAATCCCCTGTTCGCCGAAGTGGAGGTGCTCAAGGGGATCGGTCCGGCGCTGGCCAGGCCGCTCAAGCGGCTCGGGCTGAACCGGGTCGTCGACATCCTCTTCCACCTGCCGGTGAGCTGGATCGAGCGCAAGCGCGTGGACGTGCTCGACATGGCCGACGCCGGCGGGGTGGTGACGGTCGTGGTCACTCCGGTCGACTACCGCCAGGGCGGCCCGCGCAGCCCTTTCCGGGTCTACGCCACCGACCGCGAGGGCAATTATCTGAGCCTCACCTATTTTCACAATCCGGGCTGGGCGAAGAAGCAATTCCCGCTGGGGGTTCCGAAAGTCGTCTCCGGGCGGATGGAGACGTACGGGCAGGAGCTGCAGATGGTCCATCCGGACTATGTGCTGGAGCCGAACGAGGCGCTCGATCTGCCCGAGCGCGAGCCGGTCTATCCCCTCTCCGAGGGCCTCACCAACAAACGCATGGCCGACCTCGCCGGGCAGGCGCTGGGGCGGGCACCGCCGCTCGGCGAATGGATCGAGCCCAGTCTGCTCGCCCGTCGCGGCTGGCCGTCCTGGCAGGAGGCGCTGGAGGGCGTCCACCACAGTCACCATGCCGGGCCGGCGCGCGAGCGGCTCGCTTATGACGAAGTGTTCGCCAACCAGCTCGCCCTGATGCTGGTGCGCGCCTCCTCGAAGCGCCGCCGGGGCGTGCCGCTCAACGGCGACGGCCGCCTCCACGGCGCTCTCAAGCTGCCTTACGCCGCCACCGGCGCCCAGCGCCGCGCCGTCGCCGAGATCGAAGGCGACCTCCGGCAGGAGACGCCGATGCTGCGCCTGCTCCAGGGCGACGTCGGCTCGGGCAAGACCCTGGTCGCCCTGATGGCGATGCTGATCGCGGTCGAGGCCGGCGCACAGGCGGCTTTGCTGGCCCCGACCGAAATCCTCGCCCGCCAGCATTTCGACACGCTCTCGCGCCAGCTGGCGGGATTGCCGGTGAATGTCGCCATCCTCACCGGCCGCGAGAAGGGCAGGGCCCGCGAATCGACCCTGATGGGCCTTGCCGACGGCTCGATCGACCTGCTCGTCGGCACCCACGCCATCTTCCAGCAGGCGGTGACCTACAAGAAGCTCGGCCTCGCCGTCGTCGACGAGCAGCATCGTTTCGGCGTCGCCCAAAGGATGATGCTGGCCTCCAAGGCCGAGCGGCCGCCGCACCTGCTGGTGATGACGGCGACGCCGATCCCGCGCACCCTCACGCTCACCCAATATGGCGAGATGGACGTCAGCCGGCTCGACGAGATGCCGCCCGGCCGCCAGCCGGTCGAGACAAGGGTGCTCAGCCTCGACAAGCTGCCCGACGTCGCCGACGCGCTCGCCCGCCACATCGCCCGCGGCGGCCAGGCTTATTGGGTCTGCCCTTTGGTCGAGGAAAGCGAGGCCAGCGACCAGGCG
>DASUVK010000082.1:0-50110 GCA_036378975.1 Allosphingosinicella sp.
CACCGCGTCCGCCAGCGCATGATAAGCCGCGACTGCCAGGAAGACGTCCGATGCTTTGACCGCCACCTTATAGTCGCGAAAGCCATGATCCTCGAGAATGCGGATATGGTCGAGGGCGCTTTCGACCAGCGCCTCCGGGCAAGGCTCGCCATATTTTTCCAGCAGGTCCTTTTCGAGGCTTCCGGCATTGACCCCGATGCGGATTGCACAGCCGTTGGCCTTGGCGGCATTGACCACTTCGCGCACCCGCTCGGCGGAGCCGATATTGCCCGGGTTGATGCGCAGGCAGGCGGCGCCGGCATCGGCGGCCTCGAGCGCGCGCTTGTAGTGGAAATGGATGTCGGCGACGATCGGCACCCGGACGGCGCGGACGATCTGCCGCAGGGCCCGGGTCGAATCCTCGTCGGGACAGGAAACCCGGACGATGTCCGCCCCCGCTTCCTCGCAGCGGCGGATCTGGTCGACGGTGGCGCGCACGTCCGCGGTGACAGTGTTGGTCATCGTCTGCACCGTCACCGGCGCGCCGCCGCCGACCGGCACGGCGCCGACCATGATCTGGCGGGAAGGACGGCGCGCAATGTCGCGCCACGGACGGATGCTCATCCGGCCCATATAATCATCTGAATGCTCAGGGGAAAGCCGCACCGCCATGCAGGCGGTGCGGCGAACCGGCGGAGCGGCGGTGCAGACCCGCTCCGGCTAGAGCAGGAAGTCCGAGCCGGCCAGCGTCACGTTGCCGCTGAAGACGATCTCGAAATCGGCGACTCCGTCGCCATCGGTATCGCCCTGCAGCCAGGTGTCGGCCCCGTCGAACGCGTAGCGCAGCTGGCCGGCGACATTCGAAAAGGCGGCCGTGCCGATGAAGCTGAACGCCTGATCGCCGGCCGTGACTCTGTTCGCATCGACCCCGCGCAGATCGACCTTGTCGTAGAACCAGGCGAAGTCGGTGATGCGGTCGGCGTCGGCGCCGGTGCCGCTCTCGCCTTCCGAGATGCGGTACATGTCGCCGCCGCTGCCGCTGCTGAGCACGTCGGCACCCTCGCCGCCGATCAGCAGATCGTCGCCGGCGCCGCCGTCGAGCGCGTCGTCGCCGGCGCCGCCGCGCAGCTCGTCGGCGCCGCCTCCGCCGTCGAGCCTGTCGTCGCCGGATAGCCCCGAAATGATGTTGCCATGGCCGTTGCCGATGCCGTGGAAGCCGCCGGCGCCGTTGAAGGTCAGGTTCTCGACACCGGTGGAGAGCGTGTAGCTGGAGAGCGTGACATAGACCTGGTCGACGCCCTCGCCGAGCTGCTCGGTGACGATGTCGCCCACATTCTCGACGATATAGGTGTCGTTGCCGAGGCCGCCCGCCATCGTATCGGCGCCGGAGCCGCCGTTCAGCGTGTCATGCTCCCCGCCGCCGAACAGCCAATCGTCGCCGCCGCCGCCGTTGAGCATGTCGTGCCCGGCCAGGCCGTAGAGCGTATCGACGTCGGCGCCGCCGTTCAGTTCGTTGGCGAGCGCATTGCCGGTGCCGGTGAAGGCATGGCCGGTGACGTTGGTCAGCTTCTCGACATGATCGGTCAGGGTGTAGCTTTCGAGATAGCGGATGCGGACCTCGTCGGTGCCGCCGCCCGCCGCCTCGACGACGACGTCGCCCTCATTGTCGACATAGAAGACGTCGCTGCCGTTGCGTCCGACCAGAGTGTCGGCGCCCCAGCCGCCGTCGAGTATGTTGGCGAGGCCGTTGCCGCGCAGCACGTCGTCATAGGCGCTGCCGGTCAAGTTCTCGAAGCTGCTCAGATAGTCGTCGGCCGCGCCTCCCCCCAGCTCCCACACGCCGATGTCGACCAGCACCGCTTCGGTCTCGGCCCAGTAGCTGATCGTGTCGCTGCCGGCCCCGCCGACGGCGTAGATCGCGCCATGACCCACGCCGATGACGTTGTTGAGCGAATTGCCCTGGAACGACAGGTCGCCCGAAGAGCCGAACAGATTTTCGACATTGGCCGGCAATATGAAACTGAGCAGGCTGGTGGTGATCGTATCCACGCCCTCGCCGGCGAGCTCGACCGCCGAATCGCCGGCATTGTCGATGAAATAATGATCGTTGCCGGTGCCGCCGGTCAGGGTGTCGGCGCCGGCGCCGCCGTCGAGCTCGTCGTCGCCGCCGCCGCCGTTGAGCCGATCGGCGCCGGCGCCGCCGAAGATGAGATTGGCGGTGCTGCCGCCGGTCAGGATCGAGTCGACGTCGAGCAAAGTGGCGAGCCATTCGATGTCAGCGCCGACCGCATATTCGGCGATCGAGACGAAGACTCGGTCGAAGCCCCCGCCCGGATCCTCGGTGGCGACGTCGCCTGCATTGTCGACATAATAATCGTCCGAGCCGCCGCCGCCGATCATCAGGTCGGCGCCGGCGCCGCCGTCGATGATGTCGCGGCCGCCATAGCCGTAAAGCACGTCGTCGCCGTCATAGCCGTAGATGAGATTATCCGAATCATTGCCTTCGAGGATGTCGTCGCCGGACGTGCCGTAGCGGTTGAACAACGCGTCGACGGTCTCGGTGACGCCCTCCGCCTCGAAGCGGATCGCCTCCACGCCGAACAGATAGGTGGTGCTGGCGTCGGCCGGGTCGTGGATCCGCAGGCCCCATTCGTCGAGGCTGATCTCATAATCCGAGCGCTCGCCGGGGAGGACGTAGGTGTCGTGGCCGTCGTCGCCGAAGACGGTGTCGCCGCCGCCGCTGTGGACGATCCAGTCGTCGCCGCCGCCGGCCGAGATGCTGGTGCCGCCGTCGCCGCCGGCAATGACATTGTCGAGGTCGTTGCCGGTCAGCTGCTGATAATCGGCGGAGATGCCGGTGAGCGTCTCGATATTGTCCGGCAGGACATAATAAGCGAGCGTCGTGCGTACCTCGTCCAAACCTTCGCCGACGGCCTCCGTGGCCGCGTCGCCCTCGTCGTCGACGACATAGATGTCGTCGCCGGCCCCGCCGGCCATGATGTCGGCGCCTTCGCCGCCGTCGAGCAGGTCGTTGCCGCCGCCGCCGTCGAGGCTGTCATCGCCCTCCAGGCCGTAAATCTCGTCGTCGCTCGCGGCGCCGGTCAGACTGTCGTTCGAAGCCGTGCCGAGGATGGTCGCCATGCTGAATGTCCCCCTGGGTGCGCACGCCGCGGAGTCGCGGCAGGGCTAACCTGGTTTAGTCGACGCCAGGGGTTAATTCTTTCCCCATCTCCGCAATTTGATCGGAAATGAACGATATCTTGTCTCGATCCCGTTACGACCGGCGCCTCTCCCGCGGTCGCGGCCCCCTCTCCCGCGAACGGCGGAAGAGGGGTTGCCGGCTCTCGCCTAGAGGATGAAATCGCTGCTGACCGGGGTCACGTTGCCGTCGAGGCGGATGTCGAAATCGGCGACGCCGTCGCCGGAAATGTCACCCTGGACCCAGCTGTTCACCCCGTCGAAATAGGTGCGCAGCTCGCCGGCCGTGTTGCTGAACGCGGCGCTGCCGATGAAGGTGAAAGCCTGGTTGCCGGCGGTGTTGATGTCGGCGTCCCAGCCCGACAGGTCGATGATGTCGGTGCCGCTGGTGAAGTCGGTGATGATATCGGCCGACGCGCCGGTCTGGCTTTCATAATAGCCGATCTGGAACGTGTCGGCGTCGGCGCCGCCGGTCATCGTGTCGATGCCGACGCCGCCGCTGCCGACGATCAGGTCGTTGCCGGCGCCGCCGCTCAGCGTGTCGGAGCCGCCCTGGCCGCGCAGCTCGTCATTGCCGTCGCCGCCGCTCATCGTGTCGGCGCCGCCGCCGCCGTAGATGACATTGTCGAGCGCGTTGCCGGTGACGGTGAAGGTGCCCGACAGGCCGTTGAAGGTGGCGTTCTCGACCTCGTCGGGAATCGTGTAGACGGCGAGCGACGAATAGACGTGGTCGATGCCCTCGCCGCTCAACTCGACGACGACGTCGCCGCTATTGTCGACGACGTAGACGTCGTTGCCGGTATTGCCCTCCATATGATCGGCGCCCGTGCCGCCGGTCAGGGTATCGTGGTCGGCGCCGCCGTACAGGGTGTCGGCGCCGCCGCCGCCGACCAAAGTGTCGTGGCCGTCATTGCCGGTGAGGATGTCGTCCGAGCCGCCGCCGGTGATCTCGTTGTTGAGCTCGTTGCCGGTGCCGGTGAAGCTGCCGCTGCCGGTGAAGCGCAGATTCTCGACATTGGCGCCGACCGTATAGGCGGCGAGCGTGGTGCGCACCTCGTCGGTGCCTTCGCCCGAATTCTCGTTCACGCTGTCGTTGACGTCGTCGACGATATAGCGGTCGTTGCCGGTGCCGCCGTACATCGTGTCGGCGCCGGTGCCGCCGTCGATCGTGTCGCTGCCGCCATTGCCGTAAAGGGTGTCGTTGCCGCCCAACCCGTTGATCGTGTCCGCGGAAGACGTGCCGTTGAGGGTGTCGTCGCCGCCGGTGCCGTTGATCGTAGCCATGCTGAAGCCCCTTCGCTCCAGGCGCCGCAACAGGCGGCGCCGGTGCGATGAAGACTAATCGCGAGCGCCCCGGGAGTCCTTGCGTACCTCCCGCAATCTTGATCGGAAATGGAGCCCGATTACGTCCGTTTCGGACCCGTTCCGGCCGGCCGGCCCCGTGGCCTTGTCTCGGGCGGGGCGAGCTTGACGCCGCGCCGCTGCAGCGCCTCGCGCAGCAGGCACTCGATCTCGGCGTTGACGCTCCTCAGGTCCGCCGCCGCTGCGCGCTCGAGCGCCGCCCACAAAGCAGGCTCGATGCGTAGCGGGAACGCCTTCTTCGGAGGCGGCGGCATGGCCGGTCCTATTGGTAGAGGGTGCCGGCGTTGACGACGGGCTGGGTGCTGTGCTCGGAGCAGAGCACCACCATCAAGTTCGAGACCATCGCCGCGCGGCGCTCGGCGTCGAGCTCGACGACATTCTTCTCCGACAGCAATTGCAGCGCGTTCTCGACCATCGAAACCGCGCCGATGACGATCTTCTGGCGGGCGGCGATGACCGCCTCGGCCTGCTGGCGCCTGAGCATCGCCTGGGCGATTTCCGCGGCGTAGGCCAGATGGGTGAGGCGGCACTCGTCGATGGTGATGCCGGCGACGGCGACCCGCTCCTGCAGCTCCTCCATCATTTGGTGGCTGACCACCTCGGCATGGCCGCGCAGGGTGGTCTCCTGATGCTCGATATCGTCATAGGGATATTTGGCGGCGATCGCGCGGACCGCGCTTTCGATCTGAACGAAGACGAACTTGTTGTAATCGTCGACGTCGAACAGGGCCTGGGCGGTGTCGGTCACCCGCCAGACGACGTTGGTGGCGATCTCGATCGGGTTGCCCCTGAGGTCGTTCACCTTGAGCCGCTCCGAAGTGACGTTGTGGACGCGGGTCGAGATCTTGGTCCGGGTCAGCCACGGCCAGCGCCAGCGCAGCCCGGCGGTGCGGTCGCTTCCCTTATAGTCGCCGAACAGCAGCAGGGCCGCCGCCTGATTGGGCTGGAGCAGGTAGAAGCCGATCGCGATCAAGCTGGCGGCGAGGATGCCGAGGACGAGCAGAGCAACGCCGGCGCCCTCCCGGCCGCCTTCGATCATCGCCGCACCGATCGGCATCGCCGCAATCGCCGCAAGCAGGACGAGCAGCATGAAATAGCCGTTATAGGCCTTGGCCGGCCGCTCGCGCGAGAGCCTCAGGGCCTGGTGGTCGGGAGCAGGATGTGCAGCAGTGGCCATTTCGTCCTCCTTTAATAGCGATATCATAATTATATAAGCAGGGCGACGCAAGGAGATTCGTCATTCCGCAAAAGCGGCAATCCGGATCGGCCGCCGAACCGCTGCCGCCGTCAGCGCGATCCCCGCTTCCGCGCGGATGACGGGAGACGCCCGCCTTGCCGCCCGCATCCCCGGCGGATAGGGCACGGCCTCCGGTGCGTTGCCGCGCCGAACGGAGTTGCGAATGACCGAAATACCCTGGAAGCTCGTCATTCACGGCGGCGCGGGCGTGATCGAGCGGCGGCAGCTGACTCCCGCGCAGGACCGCGACATCCGTGCCTCGCTCGACGCCGCCCTCGCCGTCGGCGCGGCGATCCTGGCCGACGGCGGCAGTGCGCTCGACGCGGTCGAGCGCGCCGCCCGCCTGCTCGAGGACGATCCCCATTTCAACGCCGGCCGCGGCGCCGTCTTCACCTATCAGGGTACCAACGAGCTCGACGCGGCAATCATGGACGGCCGCAACCGCGACGCCGGCGCCGTCACCGGGGTCAGCGCCACCAGGAACCCGGTCAGCCTCGCCCGGGCGGTGATGGAGCACAGCCCCCACGTCTTCCTCAGCCGCGAGGGCGCCGACCAGTTTTCGCGCGACCATGGCGTCGAGCAGGCTGAGCCCGAATGGTTCGCGACCGCCGAGCGGCGACGCCAGCTCGAGGTCATGCGCGCCGACGAAAGCCATTATTTCGACGAGGAGCTCAAATATGGCACGGTCGGCGCGGTCGCCGTCGACCGGCACGGCCATGTCGCCGCGGCGACCTCGACCGGCGGCCTGACCGGCAAGCGCTGGGGCCGGATCGGCGACACGCCGATCGTCGGCGCCGGCACCTATGCCGACGACCGCGCCGGCGCCGTCTCCGCCACCGGCGCCGGCGAATATTTCATCCGCGCCGCCGCCGCCCACGAAATCTGTGCGCGAATGCGGATGTGCGGCGAAAGCGCGCGGGTCGCCGCCGACAAGGCGATCGCCGACGTCGGCGCCCTCGGCGGCAGCGGCGGCGTCATCGTCGTCAGCGCCGCCGGCGACGCCGCCTGGGCGTTCAACACCCCGGGCATGTACCGCGGCATCGCCTCCGCCGAGGGCCGCCGCGTCGCCATCTACGCGGACGAGTGAGCCTCCTCCGTCACCCCAGCGAAGGCCGGGGTCCCAGCGGGTGAAAGGCGCCTGAATTCACTCGCCGGGGTCCCAGCCTCCGCTGGGACGCGGCTTACTCCGGCAGCACCGTCACCGCCCGCCGGTTCTGGGCCCAGGCGCTTTCGTCGGAGCCGAGCGCCTCGGGTCGCTCCTTGCCGTAGCTGATCACCGTCATCCGCGACGGCGAGACGCCGCGGGCGGCGAGATAATTCTTGGCGGCATTGGCGCGTCGGTCGCCCAAGGCGAGATTGTAGTCGCGGGTGCCGCGTTCGTCGGCATGGCCCTCGACGGTGACCCGCACTCCGGGATTGCGCTGCAGCCAGGCCGCCTGGGCGTCGAGGGTGGCGCGATCGCGGTCGTCGAGATCATATTGATCGGTGTCGAAGAACACCCGGTCGCCCTCCAGGCCTAGGGCGCGCAGGAAATCCTCGCGCGACCCCGGCAGCGCCTCGGTGCCGACGCCGCCCGCCGACGCGTCCTCGCCGGTGCCGGTCGTTTCCTCGCTGCTTTCCTCCTGCGGCGGCGGCGGCAGCTCCTTGGGGGCCTTCTTGCCGCAGCCGGCGGTCAGCGCCAGCGCCGCGGCGATCGCCGCGACCTTCAGAGGGGTTGCTCTCATCGTCTTTCTCTCCTTCGGTCGGGTCTAGGGGAGGATCGGGCCCCAGGCGGGGTCCGATCCGTCCAGCGGGGTGGGGATGCGGCGCTCGTTGCGGCCGGTGAGGTCGACCTGCCAGACGCTCGACTTGCCGCCGCGGCCCTGGCTGGTTCGGAAGAATTGGAGGACTCGGCCGTTGGGCGACCAGCTCGGCGCCTCGTCCTGCCAGCTGTCGGTGAGCAGCCGCTCGCCGCCGCCGTCCGGGCTCATCACGCCGATCCGGAAATTGCCGGCGATGCGGGTGAAGGCGATGAGGTCGCCGCGCGGGCTCCATTCGGGGGTCGCATAGCCGCCGCCGCCGAAGCTGATCCGGCGCGGGTTGGTGCCGTCGGCGTCCATCACGTAGAGCTGCTGGCTGCCGGAGCGGTCGCTCTCGAACACGATCTTCGAGCCGTCGGGCGAATAGGAGCCGCCGACGTCGATCCCCGGCGAGCTGGTCAGCCGAACCGGTGTCCCGCCCTGGGCGGAGACGCGGTAGATGTCGGTATTGCCGCCGACCGCCATCGCATAGAGGATCCAGCGGCCGTCGGGCGAGAAGCGCGGCGCGAAGGTCTGGTTGGCGCTCTCGGTCACCACCCGCTGGCGGCCGGTGCCGATGTCGTAAATGTAGATGCGCGGCCTTTTCTCGACATAGCTCAGATAGACGATCTGCTTGTAGTCGGGCGAGAAGCGCGGGGTCAGCACGGTCGACTGGCCGTTGGTCAGGAAGCGGTGGTTGGCCCCGTCCGAATCCATGATCGCGAGGCGCTTGACCCGCGCACCTTTCGGACCGCTCTCGGCGATATAGGCGATGCGGCTGTCGAAGAAGGGGCTTTCCCCGGACAGGCGCGAATAGATGGCGTCGGCGCATTTGTGGGCGGCGCGGCGCCAGTCGCGCGGCGCGACGACATAGCCCTGACGGGTCAGCTCGGACTGCAGGGCGACGTCGTAAAGGTAGCAGCCGACCGTCAATTGCCCGTCCGGATTGGCGCGGACGAAGCCCTGGACGAGCGCCGCCGCCCCGGCGCCGCTCCATTCGGCGTAAGCGGGGGCGGTCACCTCGGCGAACGGGACGGCGCGGACGCCGGCGGGACCGACCGGCCGGAACAGACCGCTGCCGCGCAAATCGGCCGCGACGACTTCGGCAACCTGCCGGCCCAGGGCCTCGGTGCTCCCGGCCGGCGTGTCGGCACTTTGCGGCGTCGGCATCACCGGCACCGCGATGACGAGGTCGTCGCCGCTCTCGTCGGTCACGTCGACGCTGAGCTGGGCAAGGGCAGGCTGAGAGGCGAACAGGGCGGCAAGCGCCACCGGCAAAAGCTTTTTCATCGGGAGAGTTTCCTGTCGAAACCGATCGGGCTCAGATATTTCCAGGCATCGTAGAATTTGTCGGGCAGGTTGAAGGGCGCGGCGAGCCGGACCGCCCGCAGCGCCTGTTCCTGGTGGAGCTTGACCTGCGGGCGGTTGCTCGGGGTTTGTCCGGTCGTACGGATCACCTCGACGCGGGTGATGGAGCCGTCGCGCGCCAGCCAGATGCTCAGCTCGGTGCGCAGCAGCTCGGCGTCGGCGCCGCTCGGCGATTTCCAGTGCGGCTTGAGCTGCCGCCGGACCTCCGCCTGCAGGGACGCCTCAACCGCCGGCCCCGCTGCGGCGGCCGGAGGCGTGGCCGAGCTTCTGTCGCTTTCCCGCTCCGAGACGCCGGTGAGCAGCCCCGACAGGCGCCCGGTCGAACGGGTCTGGGGAGGGTTGGCCGCCGGCTCGGGCCTTGCCGGAGGCGGGCTCGGCTTCGGCGGAGCGGCCCGAGCGGCCGGCTTCGGCGCGCGCACGGGCAGCACCTGCGGGGGCGCCGGGATGGCGGGCGCCGGCATCGGCGGTCCCTCTTCCGCGGCCAGGAGCGGCGCCGGGGCCTCGGCGGATGGGGCGGGGGCGGTGCTTGCCAGGCCGACTTCGTCGACCAACTCGACTTCGATCGGATCGTTCTTCGGCACTGGCAACCGCGCGGTGGCGAAGCCGAGCGACAGCGCGACGAAGAGGGCGAGGTGGCCCGCGGCGGCGACGCCGAAGCCGGTAGCGTCGGCGCGGTCCATCACCGCTCCGGCCCCTGGGTGCTGACCAAAGCGACCTTGCGCAGGCCGGCGGCGTTGATCTCGCCCATCACCGCCATCACCCGGCCATAATCGAGGGCGCGGTCGGCGCGCAGGAAGATGCGGGGGCTGCCCCGCTCGCGCGACGCGGCGGCGATGGCGGCGAGACGCCGGCCGAGCTCGGCCGGCGGCACCGCCTGGCCGTCGACGGTCAGGTTGCCGGCCGCGTCGAGCGAGATCTGGACGGGCCGCCGCTCCTGGTCGAGCGCGCCGGCCTTGCTGTCCGGCAGGTCGACCGGGACGCCGGCGACGAGCAAGGGCGCCGTCACCATGAAGATGATGAGCAGGACGAGCATCACGTCGACCATCGGCGTGACGTTGATCTCCGCCATCGGCGAGCGCCGCGCTCGGCGCTGCGAGCCGAGGATGGGGGGCACGGGCATTACCGATCCTCCCCGGGACGGGGAGGGCGACCGCTCGCCGAAGGCGAGGGGTGGAGGGGGCCCGGAGCGGCGCGCTGACCCCCCTCCACCGCGCTTCGCGCGGTCCCCCTCCCCGTCCCGGGGAGGAAAACCCTCATTCCTCCAGCTCCAGCTCGCGGCTCAAGGTGGCGTGGAAGCCGTCGGCGAAGCGCTGGAGACGCGCTTCGAGGCGATTGATGCCGAAGCTCATGCGATTGTAGGCGATCACCGCCGGAATCGCCGCGAACAGGCCGAGTGCCGTGGCGAACAGCGCTTCGGCGATGCCGGGCGCGACGACGGCGAGGCTGGTATTGTTGGCGCCGGCGATGGCGCTGAAGCTGCGCATGATGCCCCAGACGGTGCCGAACAGGCCGACGAAGGGCGCGACCGAACCGACCGTGGCGAGGATGTTGAGCCGCGTCGCCAGCTTGTCGACCTCCTCGGTCAGCGCCGAATGCATGACCGCGGCGAGGCGCGAGCGGGCGCCCTCGCGGTCGATCACCTTGCCGCCGGTCGAGCGGCGCCATTCGGCGATGCCGGCGGCGAGCACCCTGGCGCTCGGCAGATCGGCCTGGCCGCGGGTCTCGTAGAAGCGGTCGATATCGCCGGCTTTCCAGAAGTCGCGCTCGAACGCCTGCGAACCGCGCGCGGCGCGATTGAGCTTGATGGCGTGGCCGACGATGATCGCCCAGGTCCACAGGCTGGCGAGCAGCAGGCCGACAATGACCGCTTTGACGACGATGTCGGCCTGGAGGAACAGGGCGACGGGCGACATCGTGCTTCCCGTCATCGCCACATCGGTCACGTTCATCCTTCCCTCAACAACCGCTCGAATGCCTGAACCCATGAGCGCGGCTGGCGCCGGGGGCGGCCGTCCGGCGTCAGGAAGGCGGCCGTGACCCGGGCGTCGGCCAAGACTTCCCCTCCCCGCATGACCCGCTGATGAATGAGCACGCTCGCCGCCCGCACCGCCTCGATCTCGGTGGCGACGACGAGGTCGTCGCCGAGCCTGGCCGGGGCGCGATATTTCACCGCCAGCTCGGCGACCGCATAGACGCCCTCGCCGCCCTCGAGCGCGCCGCGCTGGTCGACTCCGATCAGCCGCAGCATGTCGGAGCGGGCGCGCTCGATGAAGCGCAGATAATTGGCGTAATAGACGATGCCGGCGACGTCGGTATCCTCGAAATAGACGCGCAGCGGGAAGAGGTGCGTCGACCCCCGCATGACGCCGTCCGCCGGCCGTGGTGCATCCCCTCCCATCATCCCGGCTCTATCGGCTGCGGATTCGCCGGGGCAACCCCAAAGGACGCGACCGGGACGAGGCGTGACGATTTTGCGTTGATGAGCCCCTCTCCCGCCCTACGCGGAAGAGGGGTTTATCGGCGCTTCGCCGCCGCCTGCGCCTCGACGAGGCGGATGAGGTCGCCCTGGGCGACATTCATGTCGGCCATGTGCAGGCCCCAGCCGGGGTTGAGCTTGCCCATCACGTAGACGTCGCCGGGAATTCGGTCGGTGCGGGAATCGGCGGGATCCGCATTCTCGGCCACCGCCAGCCAGCCGGCCTGGCCACTGTGCCGGCATCCGGCCGTGACGAGGCCCTCGGTGCGCAGGAAGGGCGTCGGCGGGCTGCCCTGGCTCGACCACACCACCGGCTCCGCCCCAGGCTGCGCCGGCGCGAGGGTGAACCAATAGGAGTCGAGCTTCGCGCCGCCGCCGCCGAGCGCGGCGGGGTTGGTGCAGCCGGCGGTCATGCCCGGCCGCGCCGCCCGGCCGAGGAAGGCGTCCGGGCCGGGCGGGCTGGCCGCCCGGAAGGTCATGTAGGTGATCACGCAGCCGGTCTCGCCGGCCTTGGTGCACAGCGGCGTCGACTTGAGGCTGCCGCCGACCAATTTGCCCTCCGGCACTTCGACCGGCCAGCCGAGCAGGATTGCCGAGAGCATCCTTTCCGCCTCCGGCTTGCCTTCGATCTCCTCGGCGAGCAGCTTCGACAGGTGGATAGAGCCCTGGCTGTGGCCAATCAGGACGAACGGGCGGCCGGAATTGCGGCGGGCCAGGAAGTCCTTCCAAGCGGCGAGCACATCGCCATAAGCGGTCGCGAAATTGGCACTGACGTCCTCGCCGGCAAAGGCGCGGGGCAGCGCGGCGAGCGTCACCTGCCGGTAGAGCGGCGCGTAGGTCTTGCAGACGCTGCCGAAGCGGGCGAGCTGAACGGCGGCGGTGGCATGTTCTTCGAGGCCGGCCTCGATGTCGCTGTTGAGGCCCGGATCACGGGAGATGGTAGGATAGACGTAGAAGCAATCGGCGGAGGCGTCCTTGTTGGGGACAGCCTGGCCCGTCGAACCATAGCCGTTGGCGTTGAGAGCGGTGGTGGCGAGCGGGCCGCCGCAGGCGTCGGCGCGGCCGGGGAGGCACAGCCACGTCGAATCGTCGGCGTAATTCAGGTCCTGATGCGCCGCGGCGGGCGCGGCGGAAAGCAGCAGGACGGCGGCAGCGGCGATGGTGCGGATGGCGGTCATTCCCCTCCCCTTCAGGATCAGTCGAACAGGCCGTCCTGCGCCGTTTTGGGCTGAGGCAGGCCGAGATGGGTCCAGCCGCGGCCGTTGAGGCAGCGGCCGCGGGCGGTGCGGGCGATGAGGCCGAGCTGGATCAGGAAGGGCTCGATCACCTCCTCGATCGTGTCGCGCGGCTCGCTGAGACCGGCGGCGAGCGTCTCGACCCCGACCGGGCCCCCCTTGTAGATGTCGGCGATCATGTGGAGGTAGCGCCGGTCCATCGCGTCGAGGCCGAGCTGGTCGACCTCCATGCGGGTGAGGGCGCCGTCCGCGACCTTCGCGTCGACCTCGCCGTGCCCGCCCGACTGGGCGAAGTCGCGGACCCGGCGCAGCAGCCGGCCGGCGATGCGCGGCGTGCCGCGCGAGCGGCGGGCGATCTCCTTGGCGCCGTCCTCGCTGAGCGGCAGCCCGAGCAGGCGCGCGGCGCGGCGGACGACCTGCTCGAGCTCGTCGACCGAGTAGAAAGTGAGCCGGACGGGGATGCCGAAGCGGTCCCTGAGCGGCGTCGTGATCAGGCCCTGGCGGGTGGTCGCGCCGACCAGGGTGAATTTGGGCAGATCGATGCGGACCGAGCGGGCCGACGGCCCCTCGCCGATCATCAGGTCGAGGGCGCGATCCTCCATCGCCGGATAGAGTATCTCCTCGACGGCGGGCGCGAGGCGGTGGATCTCGTCGATGAACAGGACGTCGCCGTCCTCGAGATTGGTGAGCAAGGCGGCGAGATCGCCCGACTTGGCGATCACCGGCCCCGAGGTGGCGCGGAAGCCGACGCCGAGCTCGCGGGCGATGATCTGGGCGAGCGTGGTCTTGCCGAGCCCCGGCGGCCCGAAGAACAGGACATGGTCGAGCGCGTCGCCGCGCCCCTTGGCGGCCTCGATATAGACTCGCAGATTTTCGCGCGCCGCCTTCTGGCCGACGAAATCGTCGAGCGTCTTGGGGCGCAGGGCGGCGTCGACATCCTCCGGCCGCCGCTCTCCGGTGATGATCCGCTCCTGCTCCACGAGCCGAGCTTTAGCCGAAGCGCCCCGGCTGTCGAGCGGCTTTATGGCAGGCTCGGATCGACGCGGTCTGTCAGGAATGCCAGTGGCGCGACACGGCGGCCGGCGTGATATTCAGAATTCGGGCGATCGTCGCCTGACTGATAGTGCCGCTGTTGCGCGCCCACTTGATCAGCGACTTGCCGGCGGGGGTCAGGCGTCCTCCATCCGTCTTGCAGCATTCGCGCAGCTCCGACATCGGCGCCGCCGCAGCCTGGAGCTTGCGCACTTCCCGGCGAATGATTTGAACCGAATCACTCATGTTAATGCTCCTTGTTCATCAAGGCGCTACACTGGTGGAGTCAAAAGTGTCAACAGGGGTTGGCTTTAAGTCATCAACTTTGCGTCCAAGTTCGTTAACATAGTGGTCACAGAATGACGAGTGGCGACGGTCAGTGAACCTGTTCGCGCGCGATGCAGCTGAGTGGGCTCTGGACCGACCGCTTCCGCCGCCATGGGACCGGCAGCTAGCGGGCGGCCTTTTTGAGCGCCGTCCGCACCAGCGCGTCCAGCGTCGCTCCGGGACCAAGCTCGGCCTCTGCCTTGCCCACCGCGGCCGCCGCCTCGCCGGGGCGGAAACCGAGATTGAGGAGGGCGGAGACGGCGTCGGCGCTCGCGCTGCCGGGCGCGGGCGCGGCGGCGGCGGGGCCGAGGGCGAGGCTGCCGACCTTGTCCCTGAGCTCGTGGACGATGCGCTGGGCGAGCTTGGGACCGACGCCGGGCGAGCGGGCGATCATCGCCGAATCGCCGCCGGCGACGGCGCGGTGGAGGTCGTCGCCGGGCAGAGTCGAGAGGATGGCGAGGGCGACTCGGGCGCCGACGCCCTGTACCGAGATCAGCAGCCGGAACCAGTCGCGCTCGTCGCCCGAGGCGAAGCCGATCAGGCGGATGTCGTCGTCGCTGACCTGCATCACCGTGTGCAGCACCACCTCGGCGCCGACCGGGCCGAGCGCGGCGAGGGTGCGGGTCGAGGCGAAGACCAAATAGCCGACGCCGCCCACGTCGACCACCGCATGGTCGGCGGCGAACGAGTCGAGGAGGCCGCTCAGCTTCGCGATCATGCGGCATGGCTCCCGAGCGCGCGCGCGGTGGCGAGGTGATGGGCGTGGGTGATGGCGACGGCGAGCGCGTCGGCGGCATCGGCGCCGGCGATCTTCACGCCGGGCAGCAGCCGCTGGACCATCGCATGGACCTGCATCTTGTCGGCGGCGCCGGTGCCGACCACCGCCTTCTTGACCAGCCGCGGCGCATATTCGCCGACCGGGATGCCGAGGCTCGCCGCGGCGAGCAGGACGACGCCGCGGGCCTGGCCGAGCTTCAGCGTCGATTGCGGATTGTCGTTGACGAACACCTCCTCGACGGCGGCGGCGCCGGGCCGGTGCGCGGCGAGGATGGCGAGCAAGCGGGCGTGCAGATCGAGGAGGCGGACGGGCAGCTCGGCCTTGGGATCGGTGCGGATCTGACCGTTGGCAACGTGGCTCAGGCGGTTTCCGTCGGCGGCGATCGCCCCCCAGCCGGTGCAGCCCAGCCCGGGATCGAGGCCGAGGATGATCATGGCCTGAGGATCATCCGAGCTTCTCCATCACCTCGTCGGCGACTTCGTAATTGCCCCAGACGGTCTGGACGTCGTCATCGTCCTCGAGGGCGTCGATCAGCTTCATGAGCTGGCCGGCATCGTCGGCGCCGACCTCGACCGAATTGGCCGGGCGCCAGGCGAGCTTGACGCTCTCCGGCTCGCCGAGCGCGTCCTCGAGCGCTCTCGCGACGCCGTGGAGATCCTCCTGCGCGGTCCAGATCTGGTGGCCGTCCTCGTCCGATTCGACGTCCTCGGCGCCGGCCTCGATCGCCGCCTCGAGGATCGCGTCGGCGGTGCCGGCCGAGGCCGGATAGACGATGAGGCCGAGCCGCTCGAAGCCGTGGCTGACCGACCCCGAGGCGCCGAGATTGCCACCGTTCTTCGAGAAGGCGGTGCGCATGTTGGTGGCGGTGCGGTTCCTATTGTCGGTCAGCGCCTCGACGATCAGCGAGACGCCGCCGGGGCCGAAGCCCTCGTAGCGCAATTCCTCGTAATTCTCGGCGTCGCCGCCCGAGGCCTTGTCGATCGCCCGCTGGATATTGTCCTTCGGCATCGACTGGGCGCGGGCGGTGGTGACGGCGGCGCGAAGGCGCGCATTCGCGTCCGGATCGGGTAGGCCCATCTTGGCCGCGACCGTGATCTCGCGCGAGAGCTTGGAGAAGATCGCCGAGCGCTTCTTGTCCTGCGCGCCCTTGCGATACATGATGTTCTTGAACTTGCTGTGGCCGGCCATCGGGTGCGGGGCGATCCTGCTGTGGGGGATGTGGGACAGCCGATACCGGCAGGCATCGCCTTCTGCAATTCCTCCCCGAGCTTGGCTCGGGGAGGACTTCACTCAAACCAGCCCCAAGGCGGCCTTGTAGGTCTCAAGCAGGGCGTCGGCTTCCTGGCGGTCGTGGGTCTCCATCTTCCTGAGGCGCACGATCGCGCGCATCGTCCGGGTGTCGTAGCCGCGGGCCTTGGCCTCGCCGTAGACGTCCTTGACGTCGTCGGCGATCGCCTTCTTCTCCTCCTCGAGCCGCTCGATCCGCTCGATCAGGAGCCGCAATTCGTCCGCCGCGATCGTTCCTTCCGCCATTTGTCTCCATCCGTTTTGGGGGTTGAAGCGTGCGTCTAGGGGCTGGCGGGGCGCAGCTCAAGCGCCGGTCTCGATTGCTCCTGTTCGGACCGATCCGCGCGCCGGAGCGCCGGCTTTGATGTTACATTGAGGCGCGGCCGATTCGGGCCGCGGCCGGGCGGGGGACGAGATGAAGACCAGGATCCTGGCGGCGCTGACGCTGCTGCCCACGGCCGGCGGCTGCATGCAATATCTCGTCCAGCCGCCGGCGCCGAGCCTGGCGGGGGCCGAACATCGGGTCGAGGCGAAATCCTATCTCGGCTCCGAACTCCAGTTGCCGCCCTACGTGCTCGCCAAGAGGTGCGTGGGCGAGGAGCAGCTCGGCCGAGTGCTGGTCAAGCGCAATTTCGGCCAGGGGCTGGTCAGCTGGCTCACCTTCGGCCTCGTCGCCCCGGCAACGATCGTCTACCAATGCGCCAACGCCCGCCAGCCCGAAATGGACGACGGCGGCGGCGGGGAAAAATGATGGCGCTCGCCCCGGTCTTCGAACGCGCCCGGAAGTTCGCCAACTTCCACAAAAGCTACAAGGTGCCGACCCGGGGCATCTGGGAGCTGCACCTCGCCGACACGGAGGGCGACAACCGCACCTCGATCGCCGATCTCGCGGAGACGACGCGCCAGTTCCAGGGGCTGATCGCGGAGGCCCGCAAATCCGCCCCGCCCGTCCCGTTGCGCGCGGTCGGCTCGCGCTGGTCGCTGTCCGAGGCGCCGGCGACGAGCGGCTGGGCGATCGAGACCAACCGGCTGATCGGCCGGAAGCGGATCGCCGCCGACGAGATCGACCCCCGCTATCCGGGCACGCCCGACCAGAAAGCCGGCCTGTTCCTCTTCCAGTGCGGCAACACCGTCGCCGACGTGAACCGGGAGATCGAATCGCCGGCGCGGCGGCGGGCCCTGTTCACCTCGGGCGCCGCCAACGGCCAGACGATCGCCGGCGCGACCTCGTGCGGAACGCACGGCTCGGCGCTCGACCATGGCGCCCTCCACGACCATATCGTCGCGATCCACCTGGTCCCGACGGCGGACAAGCATTGCTGGATCGAGCGCCGCAGCCGGCCGGTGATGAAGCCGGAATGGGTCGCCCGGCTCGGCGCCGAGCTCGAGCGCGACGACGACCTGTTCGATGCCGCCGTGGTCGCGTTCGGCAGCTTCGGCATCATCCAGGCGGTGGTGATCGAGACGGTGCCGCGCTACCTGCTCAAGACCAATCCCGGCACGGCGAAGCTCGACGAGGCGCTGTGGAAGGCGATCGGCGGCCTCGATTTTTCGGCCCATCCCTTTTTCGCGGGCAAGGGCCGCCCCTATTTCTTCCAGGCGGTGATCAACCCCAGCAGCGACGAGGTGCTGCTCAGCGCGAACTACAAGGAGGATTGCCCGCCCGGCTTCGTGCCGACCTACGGCCTGACCCAGAAGGACCATGCGCTCGGCCCGGGGTTCGACAGCCTGTCGCTGGTCGGGGCGATCCTCACCCGGTTCAGGAAGCTGATCCCGGCCTTCGGCAAGGCGGCGGCGGCGCAATTGTTCGACACCAAGGCCCAGACCGGCACGCCGGGGATGATCTACGGCTACAAGCCGCCCCAGCTCCACGTCGCCAGCGGCAGCATCGCCGTCGCCCTCGCGGACGCGCGCCGGACGCTGGAAGCGCTGGTCCAGCTCTACGAGGAAATCGGCCCGGTGCCGGTGGTGCTCGGCTGCCGCTACGTCAGGAACTCGCCGGCGCTGCTCGCCTTCAACCGCTTCGAGGTCGGGCTGATGATCAGCATCGACGGCGTCGACAGCCCGGTCACCCGCCGTTACTTCGCCGCCGCCGCCGACCGGCTGGAGGCGAAGGGCATCGCCTACACCCAGCATTGGGGGAAGGTGAACGGCTATACGAAAGCGAGAGTGAAGGCGGCCTATGGCGGCAATGTCGACAAATGGCTGGCGGCGCGGCGGCGGGTCCTGCCCACAGCCGCCGACCGGGCGGTGTTCGACAATGCCTATATCGCCGAACGCGGCCTCGCGGGTTAGGGACAGTTGGGACACTTAGGGGACAGTTACCTAACTGTCCCCTAAGTGTCCCCTTGCGGAGGCCGGCATCCGGGGCGGTGAGGGAGGGCGGCGCCCTGCACCCGCCGGGGGCCCCCGCCGGCGCCGGGGCGACCGCTCTGGGTTGAACTGACGGCAGGAGAGGCTATTCCGCCGAGTCGATGCCGAATTCAGAAACGCTCCCGAGCCGCTTCGTCCCCCGCAGCCGCAAGGTCCGCATCCTCGCCACCCTCGGGCCGGCGAGCCGCACCCCCGACATGATCCGCAAGCTCGCCGAGGCGGGGGCGGACGCCTTCCGGGTCAACATGAGCCATGGCAGTCACCAGGACCATCTCAGGCTGATCGAGACGATCCGAACCCTCGAGAAGGAGCTCGACCGCCCCACCACCATCCTCGCCGACCTGCAGGGGCCCAAGCTGCGGGTCGGCCGCTTCCACAATGACGGCGTCGATCTCGAAGCCGGCCAGACCTTCGTCTTCGACCGCAATCCCGCTTTGGGCGACAGTCGGCGGGCCGAGCTGCCCCACCGCGAGATTTTCGGCGGCGTCGAGAAAGGCACCCGGCTGCTGCTCGACGACGGCAAGCTCGTCCAAAGGGTGGTGACCGCGACTCCCGACCGGATCGAGACGGTGGTCGAGGTCGGCGGCCGGCTGTCCAACAACAAGGGCGTCAACGTCCCCGACGTCGTGCTGCCGCTCGCGGCGCTGACCGACAAGGACCGCGCCGACCTCGCCTTCGCGCTCGACCAGCATGTCGACTGGATCGCCTTGTCGTTCGTCCAGCGGCCCGAGGACGTCGCCGAGGCGCGGCGGCTGATCGCCGGCCGCGCCGCCCTGCTCGCCAAGATCGAGAAGCCGGCCGCGGTCGAGCGGCTCGACGGCATATTGGAGCTGGCCGACGCGGTGATGGTGGCGCGCGGCGATCTCGGCGTCGAGCTGCCGCCGCAGGCGGTGCCGCCCTTGCAGAAGATGATCGTCGAGGCGGCGCGGCGGATGGGACGGCCGGTGGTGGTGGCGACGCAGATGCTCGAATCGATGATCAGCTCGCCGACGCCGACCCGGGCCGAAGTCTCGGACGTGGCGACCGCGGTCTATGACGGCGCCGACGCGGTGATGCTGTCGGCGGAGAGCGCTTCGGGCGCTTTTCCGTGCGAGGCGGTGTCGATGATGAACTCGATCGCCACCAGCGTCGAAGCCGATCCGAGCCACGCGGAGCGCGTCCATTTCACCCGTACCCTGCCCGATCCGACCACCGCCGACGCCATCGCCCAGGCCGCCAACACGATGGTCGGCACGGTCGGCGCGGCGGCGATCGTCTGCTTCACCAGCTCGGGCTCGACCGCCCGGCGGCTGTCGCGCGAGCGGCCGGCGGTGCCCCTGCTCGTGCTCACTCCGTCGCTGCGGACGGCGCGCAAGCTCGGCATCCTGTGGGGCGCGCACGCGGTGCGGACCCGCGACATCGCCAATTTCGAGGAGATGATCGCCAAGGCCAAGCGGATGGCGCTGCGCCACGACGTCGCCAAGAGCGGCGACCGCATCGTCATCATCGCCGGCGTCCCGTTCGGCACGCCGGGCTCGACCAACGTCATCCACATCGTCCGGCTGGTCGGGGACGAGCTGGAGCGGCACAGGAAGGCGGAAGAGAAGGGCTGACTGCCGCCCAATGCTGCGCGGCGGGGAGGCAGCTAATCCATCAGCCCCGGCACTTCGTCGAGCAGCTCGCGGGCGAGGAAGCCGATGCGGCCGATCCGCTTCGCCAGAATCCGCCCCGCCTCGCCGTGGAGGTAGACCCCCCACAGAGCCGCGGCCAGCGGATCGGCGCCCCTGGCGCAGAGGCCGCCGACGATGCCGGCCAGCGCGTCGCCCGAGCCCGACGTCGCCAGCCCGACGCCGCCGCCTTCGAAGCGGAAGGCGCGGCCATCGGGCGCGACGATGTAGCTGAACCGGCCTTTGATCACGACGACCGTCCGAAAAGTCTCCGCGGCGCGGCCGGCGGCGGCGAGCGGATCGGCGTCGACCTCTTCGACCTCGCATTCGAGCAGGCGCGCCATCTCGCGCGAATGGGGGAGGAGGATGGCGCCGCCCCGCCAGGCCCGCAGCGCCTCCGCCCGCGGCGCGAGGCTGCCCAGCACGGCGGCGTCGAGCACCAGCGGCGTGTCGAGGCCGCTCGCCAGCAGCGCGTCGAGCAGATCGTCGAGCGGCGGACCGTGCTGCAGGCCGCAGCCGATCACCGTCGCCTGCGCGGCCTCGATCGACTTGAGGAGGCCTCCGATCGCGCCCGCCGCGAGGCAGCCGTCGTCCGTCTCCGCGCAGCCGACCACCCGCGCCTCGGGCATGGCGACGCTGAGCGTCGGCGCGACGCTGGCCCCGGTCGCGACCTGGAGCTTGCCGGCGCCGGCGCGCAAGCCGCCGATGCCGGCGAGGATGGCGGCGCCCGCCAGCTCGCGGCTGCCGGCAATGACCAGCAGCCGGCCGCGCTCCTCCTTGTCGCCGTCCTCGGGAACGTGGGGAAGCGGGAAAAGCTGGAGGAGGTCCCGGTCCAGCGCCTCGGGATCGCTCATCGGGCGGCGACCATCGCGTCGGGCTCGGAGGTGACCGGCGCCGCCTCCTCGATCAGCGGCGCGGCGAAATTGTAGCAGATCAGCTTCGGGACGCAGTTCTTCTCGTCGTCCGGCTCGAACTCATATTGGAGGAGGCCGCAATTGACGACGTCGCCGGCCTTGTCGATCGCCAGGATCCGCGCCTCGTCCAGCTCCTCCAATATGTAGCGGAAGCAGAGCACCACCACCTGATGGCAGACGATCAGCACCCGCCGGTCGGCATGATGGAGGCTGACCGTGTCGAGCGCGCTCCTGAGGCGCAGGATGACGTCGGCCCAGCTCTCGCCGCCGGGGGGCCGGTGATAGAATTTGCCGAGCAGGCTGCGCTGCTCGGCCTGGTCGGGGAATTTCTCGCGCACGCCGGCGGTGGTGAGCCGGTCCCACAGGCCGAACTCGCGTTCGCGCAGGCGCTCGTCCTTGACCGGCCCTTTCGCGTCCGGGACGGCGCCGCCGCCGTCGCAGATGGCGGCGGCGGTCTGCTGGGCGCGCACATAGGGCGAGGTGAGGACGACCTCGGGCCGCTCGGCCTCGGGCAAGGCCGCGAACCAGTGGCCGAGCGCTTCGGCCTGGCGGTGGCCGAGCTCGCTCAGCGGCACGTCGACGTCGCGCACCTGAAGGTCGATCACCGGCAGCCCGGCGGCATCGGCAGCGTCGCGCGCGACATTTCCCGCGCTCTGGCCGTGGCGAACGATCCACAATTTGGCGGGCCATCTTTGTCTCATCGCCGAATTGAAAAGCGCGAGAGGTGGAAGAGTTCATTTGCCTTCGCATCCCGGCGGAGGGGAAGCGGCGGTCGAGGGCACGATCATAGGTCGGCCGGGCGCAGGCTGAGGCCTCCCGGGTGTCAAAAGGCCCGGTGTCCGATTCTCGCCGGGGTCCCAGCCTTGGCGGGGACGACGGGCGCCGTCAGCCCTGGCGCGCCTTGAAGCGGCGGTTGGTCTTGTTGATGACGTAGGTGCGGCCCCGGCGGCGGATCACGCGGCAATCGCGATGGCGCGACTTGAGGGACTTGAGCGAGTTGCGGATCTTCATGGCCTAAAGGACCTGTGTGTTTCGAATTATGCCGGAAAAACGAGGCGTTCCCCTAGGGGGCGGGCGCTGCCAAGTCAAGCGTCCTGCTGCGGCGCAGCGGAGCCGGAATAAGAATCGATGGCGTCGAAAATGGCGGAGACGCCGCGCCGTTCCGGCTCGCTCAGCTCCGGTCGCCAGATGTCGAACAGCAGGACGACGCGAAGGCGGTCGGCCGGGTTTCTCGCCTCATGTTCGATGCTGTCGTCGAAGACGACCAGCCGGCCCTCCTCCCATGCCCGCGTCTCGCCGCCGACGCGCAGCCACCCGCCGTCGGGCACGATCAGCGGCAGATGACAGATCAGGCGCGCGTTCAGCATGCCGTGATGGGGCGGAATGTGCGCGCCGGGACGCAGCAGCGAGAACAGGACCGACGGGGTGCGCGAGCCGATCCGGCTGAGCGGCACCTGCCGCATCGCCTCGACCGTGCGCGGGCAGCGGGCGCCATTGTCCTCGAGGAAGGCGCCGTTCTTCCACAGGTAGAAAGCGGTCCAGCTCGGATCGCCCTGGAGGCCGTGAAAGTCCCGCTGCGGCCGGTCTTTCTCCCCCTCGACATAGGGCCGGAAGTCGGCGCCTTCGGCCAGCAGAGCCTCGACTTCGCCGCGGATCGCCGCCGTCGCCGCCTCGAGCCGCGGGACCCAGTCGAACGCCTCGCGATCGTAGAACGGGCGCTGCGGGAGGCCCGGAAAGTGAAACACGCTCGGCCGCTGCGGATAGGGGACCGGCGGAAGATAGAGGGGCTTGCGGCCGAGCAGGATCGCCAGCGCCTCGTCGAGCCTCGATCCGGCGGCTGCGGCCGCGACGGCCGCTTCGAGATGCGCCTGATAATCGGCCGCGGCCTGGCGGACATAGGCCTCGGCGCCGCGCAAATCGGCGACGATCGGCGCGGGCAGGCCGGCCGTGCCCGCGGCGGCGCGAAGGGCGGCGGTGAAGAAGCTGGTCGCCGCGCGGGAATCGCCGGCCTTCGCATAGTCCCGCCCCTGCGCGAGCAGCTTGCGGATCTCAGGCTCTGCGCCCGCCATGCTCAGCCGCGCTCCGCCAGCTTCCTCTCCCAGGCCAGCGCATGGGCGACGATCGTGTCCAGATCGTCCAGTTTGGGCCGCCAGGGGAGGGTCGCCAGGATCGCGCGATTGTCGGCGACCAGCGCGTCGGGATCGCCCGGCCGCCGCGCCTCCAGCCGGCGCTCGATCCTGCGGTTGGTGACCCGGTCGACCGCGTCGAGCACTTCGAGCACCGAGAAGCCGCGGCCGTAGCCGCAATTCATGATGTGGCTGGCGGCCGGATCCTCGAGGAGCTTGTCCAGCGCGTCGACATGGGCGGCGGCGAGATCGCTGACGTGGATATAGTCGCGCACGCCGGTGCCGTCGGGCGTGTCATAGTCGGTACCGTAGACCGAGACGGCGTCCCGCTTGCCGGTCGCCGCCTCGACGGCGACCTTGATCAGGTGGGTGGCGCCGGCCGTCGACTGGCCCGAGCGGCCGCGCGGATCGGCGCCGGCGACGTTGAAATAGCGCAGGGCGCAGAAATTGAGCGGGTGGGCGGCGGCGGTGTCGGCGAGCATCCGTTCGGTCATCAGCTTCGACCAGCCATAGGGATTGATCGGCTGCGTGCGGGCGGTCTCGGCGACCGGCACCCGCTCGGGAATGCCGTAGGTGGCGGCGGTCGAGGAAAAGATGAAGTGGCGGACGCCGCCCCTGACCGCGCTCTCGATTAGCGAGCGGCTCTTCACCGTGTTGTTCTCATAATATTTGAGCGGGTTCTCGACCGATTCGGGCACCACGATCGAGCCGGCGAAATGGACGATCGCGCCAATGCGATGTTCGTCGATCAGCCGCGCCACCAGCGCCTGGTCGGCGATGTCGCCTTCGATGAACCGCGCCGCCTCCGGCACCGCCCAGCGGAAACCGGTGGTGAGGTTGTCGATCACCGTCACCGCCCAGCCGGCGTCGAGCAAGGCCAGCACCGCGTGGCTGCCGATATAGCCGGCGCCGCCGGTCACGAGCACGGGGGGCTTGCTCATCAATCCTCTTTCCTCAGGGAACCCGATTGCGGCAAAGAACGCTGGACAGGTCGGTGCAGCGCCCGCACGATCCGCGCGCTAGACCAAGAGGTGCCGGAATGAAAACAGCTTTTCTGCGCAGCTTGCCCCTGCTCCTGGCGGCGGCGCTCGCCGCCTGCGCGAGCGGCGGCGACAAGCGGGCGGCCGCCGGCGGCGTCGACGTCGCCCGCTTCCACCTCGGCGAACCGGTCGCGCGCGCGCAGATCGCGATCGAGCCGTTCGACAAGGCGGACGCCAATCGTCCCGAATATCCGGCCTACGCCGCCGCGGTCGGCCGCCAGCTGTCCCGCCTCGGCTGGACGGTCGTGCCGACGACGACCCAGTCGGAGCAGATCGCCCTGATCGACCTCGAACAGGGCAGCCGCGAGGCGGTGGCGGCGCTGAGCGCGGCGCGGATCGGTCGCGGCCTCTCGGCGACGGTGCCCGCCGGAGCCTCGGCCGACGTCACCGCCACCCTCCTCGAAGTCGCCATTCGCCGCCGTTCCGACGGCACCGTCTTCTGGGAGGGCCGCGCCGTCGACGAGGCCCGCACCGGCAGCCCGGAGGCGGCCCGGACCGCCGCCGTCGAGCGGCTCGCCGGCGCCCTGTTTCGGGACTTCCCCGGCGAGTCGGGCCGCACTATCAGGGTCAGATGACCCTATCCGTTACGAGCCCCTTCGATGGCGGCAACATTCGCCTGGTCGCCATCTCGGACAACCGCGTCGACCTCGAGATCGCCAAGGACAACCAGTCCGATTTCTACCAATGGTTCTATTTCCGGCTGAGCGGCGGCGGCGGCCAGGCGATCGAATTGCGCATCACCAACTGCGCCGGCGCGGCTTACCCGCTCGGCTGGCAGAATTACCGCGCCTGCATGTCGGTCGACCGCGAGGAGTGGGAACGGGTCGATACTTCCTATGAGGACGGCATCCTCACCATCCGGGTGACACCGCCGTCGAACAGCGTCTGGTTCGCCTATTTCGCGCCTTATACGATGGAGCGCCACCACGATCTCGTCTCGTCGGCCGCCGCCCATCCGGCGGTGGAGTACCGCTCGCTCGGGCAGACGCTCGACGGGCAGGAGATGGACTATTTCCGGATCGGCGAAGGGCCGCTCCAGATCTGGCTCTACGCCCGCCAGCATCCGGGCGAGACGATGGCCGAATGGTGGATGGAAGGAGCGCTCGAGCGGCTGCTTGACGAAGCCGACCCGGTCGCCCGGCGCCTGCTCGCCAAGGCGACCTTCCACATCGTCCCCAACATGAATCCCGACGGCACGCGCCGCGGCCATTTGCGGACCAACGCCGTCGGCACCAACCTCAACCGCGAGTGGCACGACCCGAGCCCGGAGCGCAGCCCGGAAGTGCTCTGGGTCAGGAACGAGATGGACCGCACCGGCGTCGACTTTGCGATGGACGTTCACGGCGACGAGGCGATCCCCGCCAATTTCCTCGCCGGCTTCGAGGGCATACCGAGCTGGAACGAAGCCCAGCAGAGGCTGTTCGACCGGTTCAGCGAGGAGCTCGTGCGCTGCTCGCCCGATTTCCAGACGAAGCAGGGTTATGAAATCGCCCGGCCGGGCGAGGCCAACATGTCGATGTCGACCTCGCAGCTCGCCGAGCGCTACGGCGCGGTGTCGATGACGCTGGAGATGCCGTTCAAGGACAATGAGGACCTGCCCGACCCGCGCCGCGGCTGGTCGCCCGAACGCAGCGCCCTGCTCGCCCGCGCCTGCCTCGCCGCTCTCCACGCCGTCGTCGACGACCTCTCCGCCCGCAAGCGCTGATGCCCATTCTCGTCCTCATCCGCCACGGCCAGTCGGCGTGGAACCTCGAGAATCGCTTCACCGGCTGGTGGGACGTCGACCTCACCGAGAAAGGCGTCGAGGAGGCGCGGCTGGCCGGCGAGCTGATGGCGGCGAAGGGCTTCGACTTCGACCTGTGCTTCACCAGCGTGCAGACGCGGGCGATCAAGACGCTCCACCTCGCACTCGAGCCGATGCTGCGGCTGTGGCTGCCGGTCGAGAAGGACTGGCGGCTGAACGAGCGTCATTATGGCGGCCTCACCGGCCTCAACAAGAAGGAGACCGCGGCGAAGCATGGCGATGAGCAGGTCCATGTCTGGCGCCGCTCGTTCGACGTGCCGCCGCCGGAAATGGCGCCGGGCGGACCTTATGATTTGTCGGCCGACCGCCGCTATGCCGGCGTCGCGGTGCCGCGCACCGAGAGCCTCAAAGACACGATCGCGCGGGTGCTGCCTTATTGGGAGGAGCGGATCGTCCCGGCGGTGAAGGCGGGCCAGCGGGTGCTGATCTCCGCCCATGGCAATTCGCTCAGGGCCTTGGTCAAGCATTTGTCGAACATCCCCGACGATGAGATCACCGGTCTCGAAATCCCGACCGGCCAGCCGCTCGTCTACGAGCTGGACGCGAATCTCAGCCCGACCGACCGCTACTATCTGAGCGAGCGCTGACGGGCGGCCGTGGCGACCCGGAACCTCTCCGAGCTGCGCGAACGGGCCGCGAGCGGGGATCCGGAGGCCAGGCTCGCCCTCGGCCTGAGGCTGCTCGGCGGGGAGGGCGATGCGACCGAGGGCAGCGCCTTGATCGAGGCCGAATGCGAGGCCGGCAGCGCCGAAGCGGCGGCCTTGCTGGCGACGCTCGAGGCGATGGGCGCGGCGCGGCCGCAAAGCTGGCCGCGGGCACTCGACTATCTCGAGCTGGCCGCCCGCCGCGGCTCGCAGCGCGCCCAGGCCCAGCTCGCCATGCTCGGCCGGGATTCGCCTCCGGACGACGGCGGCGAGCGCTGGCAGCGCCTCCGCCAAGGCATCGACATCGCTGCGCTGACCGCGTCGCCGCCACGGCGGCCCGTGTCGGAGCAGCCCCGCATCCGGGTGATCGAGGGCTTCGCCTCTCCGAGCGAGTGCGACTGGGTGATCGCTCTCGCCCGGGGCCGGCTCAATCCCGCCTGGGTATGGGACCCGGTCACCGGCGAGAACCGTCCCGACCCCAGCCGGACCAACCGCGGGCTCGACCTCGGCCCGGCCGAGATGGACCTCGTCGTCCAGGTGCTGCGGGCGCGCATCGCCACGGCGAGCAACCTGCCGCTGCCGGTGTTCGAGCCGGCGCAGATCATGCATTATTCGGTCGGCCAGGAATTCCGGCCGCATCACGATTATCTCGATCCCGCCCAGGCCGGCGACCGGACGCAGATCGCCCGCCTCGGCCAGCGCATCGCCACCTTCCTCCTCTACCTCAACGACGATTATGAGGGCGGCGAAACCCACTTCCTGAAGACCGGCTTCAGCTATCGGGGACGCAAGGGCGACGCGCTGCTGTTCGCCAACGTCGACGCCGCCCGGGCGCCCGATCCGCTGACCATCCATGCCGGACGGCCGCCGACGCGGGGCGAGAAATGGATCCTGTCGCAATGGATCAGGGACCGGTCGCCCGGCCCGGCTTAGCCTTCCGCTATCGCCAAGGCGAGATTGCGCGCCGCCCTCGCCAGCACGTCGTCGACCTTGTCGCCGGGCATGATCCCGGAAGTGGCGACCGCCGCCTCGAGCGCGACCTTCGCATGGCCGAGGTCGAGCGGAGTGCCGGCGATGCAGCGCGCCAGCCGCTCCCCGGTGTCGATCGCGCTATTATGGTCGAGATGGTCGAGGATCAGGCCGAACTCCCGCTCGCCGGTGCGGGCGAGGATGTCGGTCGAGCGGATCAGGCCGCAGAGCAGCCGGGCGACGTGGACGAGGGCGGCGTCGGCGGCAAACTGGCCGTGGCGCTCGTGGATCGCGGGCAGATTCGTCAGCGCGATGGCGACCACGGCCGCGGCGGTGCCGTGGCGTTCGGCGAGGCCGACGACGCGCTCGAGCTCGCTGCGGAAGCGGCGGGCGGTCGGCAGCGGCGTCAGACCGTCGCTTTCGGTGCGGCGCTCGAGGTCGCTGATCCGCTGCTGCGCCTCGGCCAGCGCCGCGCGGAGCAAGGCGTTCTCGTCCGATGTCTCGACCGGCAGGCCGGCGAAGTCTGAAGCATGCTTTGACATGAGGGCGGCATAGCGCAGTCGGGTTAAGCAAAAACGAAGCTCTGGCCTCCCCGCGCGCCGCCCGATAGAGGTGCGGCTTCATGGCCGAGGTCGGGATCATCATGGGCAGCCGCTCCGACTGGGAGACGATGCGTCATGCCGCCGAGATGCTCGACGCCCTCGAGGTCCGCTATGAGACCAAGGTGGTATCCGCCCATCGCACGCCGGAGCGACTCTACGATTATGCGAGGAACGCCGCCGGACGCGGCCTCAAGGTGATCGTCGCCGGCGCTGGCGGCGCGGCGCATTTGCCCGGCATGGCGGCGTCGATGACGCGGCTGCCGGTGCTCGGCGTGCCGGTCCGGTCCAAGGCGCTGGACGGCCTCGACAGCCTGCTCTCCATCGTCCAGATGCCGGCAGGTGTGCCGGTGGGAACGCTGGCGATCGGTCAGCCGGGCGCCGCCAATGCCGGCCTGCTCGCCGCCTCGATCCTGGCTTTGTCCGACGTCGCGCTGGCCGGCCGCCTCGAGGCGTGGCGGCGCCGGCAGACGGACGGCGTCGACGAAGCGCCTGAATGACGCTGCCGCCTGGCTCAACCATCGGCATCGTCGGCGGCGGCCAGCTCGGCCGGATGCTGGCCATTGCGGCGGCGCAGCTCGGCTATCGCTGCCATGTCTACGCGCCCGACGAGGCGCCCCCCGCCGCCGAGGTCGCCGCCCGCTTCACCCGCGGCGCCTGGGACGACGAGGACGGGCTCGCCGCCTTCGGCCGGAGCGTCGACGTCGCCACCTACGAATTCGAGAATATCGCCGCCGCGCCGCTTGCCGCGCTCGCGGCCGAGGCGCCGCTCCATCCGCCGCCGGCGGCACTGGCGATCGCGCAGGACCGGCTGAGCGAGAAGAGGTTCATCGCCGAGCTCGGCGGCCGGCCGCCCGCTTATTGCGCGGTCGACGATCGCCCGGGCCTGGACGCGGCGCTTGCCGCGGTCGGTGCGCCCGCGGTGCTGAAGACCCGCCGCTTCGGCTATGACGGCAAGGGGCAGGCCCGGATCATGGTGGCCGCCGACTCGGACGAAGCCTGGGCGGCGGTGCATGGCGCGCCATCGATCCTCGAGGCGTTCGTTCCGTTCGAGGCGGAATTCTCGATCCTGCTGTGCCGCGGGCAGGACGGCGGCACCGTCGTCTGGCCAGCGCCCGTCAACGTCCATGAAGGCGGCGTCCTGCGCCGCTCCGCCGTGCCCGCCGACGGGCTGGACGCGCAGATCGCCGAAGCCGAGACGCTGGCGCGGCGGGCCGCCGACCGGCTCGATTATGTCGGCGTGCTGGCGCTCGAATTCTTCGCCACCGCGGACGGGCCGTTGTTCAACGAGATGGCCCCGCGGGTTCATAATAGCGGCCACTGGACGATCGAGGGCTCGGTCACGTCGCAGTTCGAAAACCATCTCCGCGCAATTTGCGGGCTGCCGCTCGGCGCCACTGCGCTGGCGGCGGAGCGGGTGGAGATGGCCAACCTGATCGGCGCGGAAGCCGACCGCTGGGCGGACATCCTGGCGGAGCCGGCCGCCCACCTTCACCTCTACGGCAAGGGCGAGCCGCGCCCCGGCCGCAAGATGGGCCATGTGACGCGGCTGATCCGCTGATCGTCCGCCCCTATTGCGGCTGCACTTCCTCGACCGGCAGGCCGAGGCCGGTGAGCTGCGGCCGCACCTTGGCGGCGTCGCCGACCACCACCCAGACGATCTTCCTGGGATCGATGACCCTGCGCGCCGCCTGGTCGACCGTGCTGATCGTCATGCCGCGATAGCGGTCGGCGATCGCCTCCCAATAATTGTCCGGCCGCCGGTAAAGGGCATTGGAGCGCAGCGCGCTCAGCACCGCCAACGACGTCTCGAACTGGCCGGCGAGCTGGCGGGTATTGCCGTTGATCACGCGGGTCAGCTCGACGTCCGTCAGGCCCTTGCTGGTGACGAAGCTGGACACATGGTCCATCAGCGCCCGTATCGCCGGGCCGGTCTTGTCGGCCTGGACCGGGGCGGTGATCATGTAGGGGACGAGCTGCTCGCGCATGCTGATGTTGCTGCGCGATCCGTAGGACCAGCCCTTGGTCTCGCGCAGATCCATGTTGATGCGCGACAGGAAGTTGCCGCCGAGCACCTCGTTCGCCGCGTTGAGCGTGAGGAGGTCCTCGGTGCCGCGCACCGGCAGGACGACGCCCGCCAGGATCAGCGACTGGGGCGACTGCGGACGGTTGACGAGGACGATGCGCGGCTTCGGCGCCGGAGGCGTCGCCGCGAAGTTCTTGGTCCCCTTCGGCACCGTCGGCGGCGTCCAGTTGCCAAACCGCGCCTCGAGCATCGGCACCAGCTCGGCGAGCGGAATGTCGCCGACGACGAAGATGGTGGCGTTGTCGGGCCGGATCCACGTCTGATGGAAGCGGATGAGGTCGTCACGGGTGAGGCGGGCGACCACCTCCTTGTTGCCGGTGCCGCTGCTCGGCCTGCCGTAAGGATGGCCGGCACCGAAAAGCAGGGGCGGCAGCGTGCGCGCCCCGAGCCCGCTCGGCTCGGTCAGCTCCTGCGCGATCGAGGCAAGCTGCTGCGCCCGCAGCCTCTCCACCTCGCCCGGGTCGAAAGCGGGGTTGCGGATGATGTCGGCGAGTAGATCGAGCGACGGTCCCAGGTTCGGGGTCAAGGCCGCGAGGCTGACGGCGGTGCGATCGAGCGACGTGTCGGGGCCGATCAGAGCGCCGAGCCGCTCTTGCTCCTCGGCGATCTGGATCGAGTTGCGGCTGGTCGTACCCTCGTCGAGCAGGCTCAGCATCAGCGACTGGGTGCCGAGCGCAACGGCCGGATCCGCGGCGACGCCGGCGTCGAACTCGACCGCCACCCGCACCACCGGCACGGCCGTGCGGCGGGCGTAGACGATCGGGATGCCGTTCGAGAGGCTCGCGCGCTCGATGTCGGGGAAGTCGAGATTTGAAATCGTCCCGACCTCCGGCATCGGCAGGCGCTGGTAGGAAAGGGGAGCCAGGCCCGGCCCGGCCTCGGCCGGCGAGGCATGGGGTAGCGGAGCCAGCGGCCGCTCGCCCGGCTCGGGCTGCCGGTAGTAGCGCGGCCTCTGACTGGCGGCGCCGCCGCCGGTCGAGGCTTTCGCCTCCTCATAGGCCTTGCGCTCGCCCGGTTCGACGCGGAGCGCATAGACCGGCCGGGTCAGCCATTTCTGCATCGCCGCCTTGACGGTCGCAGGCGTGACGCGGCCGTAGGCGAGGAGCTGCTTCTTGTAGAAATCGGGATCGTCGGCGTAGAGCGCGCCTTCGGCGAGGGCCACGGCCTTGCCGCCGAAGCCGCCGACCTGCTCGAGCCCACGGATGCGGCCGGCGACGTCCGACATGACGACGCGCTGGACTTCGTCCTGGGTCGGGCCGTTGGCGATCAGGTCGGCGACGATCTGGTCGAGCCGCGCCGAGACGACGTCCGGGTTGACCCCCGGCTTGACGTCGACCTGGATTTCGAACTGGCTGACCCGGTGGAAGGGCAGGATGAACGCCCGGACCCCCACCGCGGTCTGGTCCTTGCGCACCAGCTCGTTGTCGAGGCGCGAACTGGCGAGGCCGCCGAGCACGCCGGCCGCGACGTCGAGCTGCACGGCGGCATCGTCGAGCATGCCCGGCACGATCCAGTTGCGGTACAGGCGGGTGTTGGCGACGCGATCGTGCATCACCTCGACTTTCGGAGCGGGCAGCGTCGGCACGTCGGCCTTGGCCGGATTGTTGACCGGGCCGCGCGGGATGTCGCCGAAATGCTTTTCGACCAGCGGCCGCGCCTCCGCCGCCGAGACGTCGCCGGCGAGAACGAGAACGGCGTTGTTCGGTCCGTATTTGGAGCGGAACCAGTTCTTGACGTCCTCCAGCGTCGCCGCGTCGAGGTCCGCCATCGAGCCGATCGTCGAGTGGCGGTAGGGATGGCCCTCCGGGAAAAGCGCCTCGAGCTGGGCATATTCGACGAGCCCGTAGGGTTCGTTGTCGCCCTGCCTTTTCTCGTTCTGAACCACGCCGATCTGATTGGTGAGCTTCTCCTGGGTCACCGCGCCCAGCAGACGGCCCATCCGATCCGCCTCGAGGAAGAGGCCGCGCTCGAGCGCGGGCCGCGGCACGGTCTGGAAATAGTTGGTGCGATCGAACCAGGTGGTACCGTTGAAGTCGGTCGCGCCGATCTCGCGCAACGGCTCGAAATAGTCGCCGGGGGCATTTTCGGAGCCGTTGAACATCAGATGCTCGAACAGGTGGGCGAAGCCGGTCTTGCCGTTGGGCTCGTCCTTCGAGCCGACATTGTACCAGATGGAGATGGCGACGACCGGCGCCTTGCGGTCCTCGTGGACGATCACCCTGAGGCCGTTGTCGAGAGTGAATTGCTGGTAGGGAATGTCGACCTTGCGGACGAGCTGGGCGACGGGCACCGGGCCGGCCGGAGCCGGCGGCGCGGCCTGGGCCGGCGCGTCCGACGCGGTCGCGACCTCGTCGGGCGCGGTCGCGGCGCAACCGGCGACGGCAAAAGCGGAAAGCAGCGCGAGGGGAAGCAGCAACCGGCGCATCAAGGCATCCTCCGAGTCTCAGTTGGGCGGCACCATAGCGGCGTGCCCGCCCCGCGCAATCGCCCGCAAAACCATAATCGGCGGACGCCTCTTGGGTTGCATGACGGCAACCCCATATCGGCCGCGAAAAGATCGAGAGGGCGTGAGATGAACCTGGAGAAATTCACCGAGCGGGCGCGCGGGTTCCTGCAGTCGGCGCAGACCGTCGCGCTGAGGATGAACCATCAGCGTATCGCCCCGGCGCATCTCCTGAAGGCGCTGCTCGAGGACGAGCAGGGCATGGCGTCCGGGCTGATCGCGCGCGCCGGCGGCAGCGCCGAGGCGGCACGGCGGGAGACCGAGGAGGCGCTGGCGAAGATCCCGGTCGTTTCCGGCAGCGGCGCCAATTCGACCCCCGCCCTCGACGCCGAGACGCTGCGCGTGCTCGACCAGGCCGAGCAGATCGCCCAGAAGGCCGGCGATTCCTACGTCACGGTCGAGCGGCTGCTGCTCGCTTTGACGATGTCGCAGAGTGACGCAGGCAAGGCGTTGCGGGATGCCGGGGTCAAGCCGGAGGCGCTCAACGCGGCGATCAACGAGCTGCGCGGCGGCCGCACCGCCGACACCCAGTCGGCCGAGGACCGCTACGACGCCCTCAAGAAATTCGCCCGCGACCTCACCCAGGCGGCGCGCGACGGCAAATTGGACCCGGTGATCGGCCGCGACGAGGAGATCCGGCGCACCGTCCAGATCCTGGCGCGGCGCACCAAGAACAATCCGGTGCTGATCGGCGATCCCGGCGTCGGCAAGACCGCGATCGCCGAGGGGCTGGCGCTGAGGATCGCCAATGGCGACGTCCCCGACAGCCTCAAGGACCGCCAGCTGATGGCGCTCGACATGGGCTCGCTGATCGCCGGCGCCAAATATCGCGGCGAGTTCGAGGAAAGGCTGAAGGGGGTGCTCGACGAAGTCCGCCAGGGCGAGGGCGACATCATCCTGTTCATCGACGAGATGCACACCCTGATCGGCGCCGGCAAATCGGAAGGCGCGATGGACGCTTCCAACCTGCTGAAGCCGGCGCTGGCGCGCGGCGAGCTGCATTGCATCGGCGCGACCACGCTCGATGAATATAAGAAGCATGTCGAGAAGGACCCGGCGCTGCAGCGGCGCTTCCAGCCGGTGTTCATCGGCGAGCCGACGGTCGAGGACACGATCTCGATCCTGAGGGGGCTCAAGGAGAAATACGAGCTCCACCACGGCGTTCGCATCACCGACGGCGCGATCGTCGCCGCGGCGACCCTGTCCAACCGCTACATCACCGACCGCTTCCTCCCCGACAAGGCGATCGACCTGATGGACGAGGCCGCGTCGCGGCTTCGGATGGAGGTCGAATCCAAGCCCGAGGAGATCGAGAATCTCGACCGCCGCATCATCCAGCTCAAGATCGAGCGCGAGGCGCTCAGGAAGGAGAAGGACAAAGCGTCGCAGGAGCGGCTGAAGGCGCTCGAGGAGGAGCTCGCCAATCTCGAGGAGCAGTCGGCCGGGCTGACCCGGCGCTGGCAGGCCGAGAAGGAGAAGCTCGCCGGCGAGGCCAAGATCAAGGAGGAGCTGGACAGGGCGCGGCTGGAGCTCGAGCAGGCGCAGCGCGCCGGCGACCTCGCCAAGGCGGGCGAGCTCGCCTACGGGCGCATACCCCAGCTCGAGAAGCAGCTCGCCGAGGTCGAGGCGGCCAGCCAGAGCGCGATGCTGCGCGAGGAAGTGACCGGCGAGGACATCGCGTCCGTCGTCGCGCGCTGGACCGGCATCCCGATGGAGCGGATGCTGGAGGGCGAGCGCGAGAAACTGCTCCACATGGAGGACGAGATCGGCAAGCGCGTCATCGGCCAGGAGGATGCGGTGCGCGCCGTCGCCAAGGCGATCCGCCGCTCGCGCGCGGGACTGCAGGATCCGAACCGGCCGATGGGCTCGTTCCTGTTCCTGGGCCCGACCGGCGTCGGCAAGACCGAGCTCACCAAGTCGCTCGCCGAGTTCCTGTTCGACGACTCGCACGCCATGGTCCGCATCGACATGTCGGAGTTCATGGAGAAGCACAGCGTCGCCCGGCTGATCGGCGCGCCGCCCGGCTATGTCGGCTATGAGGAAGGCGGCGTGCTGACCGAGGCGGTGCGGCGGCGGCCCTACCAGGTGGTGCTGTTCGACGAGGTCGAAAAGGCCCATTCGGACGTGTTCAACGTCCTCCTCCAGGTCCTCGACGACGGCCGCCTGACCGACGGCCAGGGCCGGACGGTCGATTTCACCAACACCATCATCATCCTCACCTCGAACCTCGGCAGCCAATATCTGACCGGGCTGAGCGAAGGCCAGAAAGTGGAGGATGTCGAGCCGCAGGTGATGGAGGTGGTGCGCGGCCACTTCCGGCCCGAATTCCTCAACCGGCTCGACGAGATCATCCTCTTCCACCGGCTCGGGCAGGAGCATATGGGGCCGATCGTCGACATCCAGGTCGACCGGGTCCAGCAGCTGCTCGCCGATCGCAAGATCCGGCTCGAACTGGCCGACGCCGCCCGCGCCTGGCTGGGCCGGGTCGGCTACGATCCGGTCTATGGCGCGCGGCCGCTCAAGCGGGCGGTGCAGCGCTATCTGCAGGATCCGCTCGCCGATGCCCTGCTCAAGGGCGAGATTCCCGACGGCAGCAATGTCCTCGTCGACGAGGGCGACGGAGGGCTGACGCTGCGCATCGAGCAGCGGCGCGAAGCGGCCTGAGCCGGAGAAGGGGACCTAGGCCGGCCGGGCGACGTCGAAGGCGACGGTGAGCCGCTCGCCCGCGGCGAACGGCACGGTGCCGTGCCACAGGGTCGAGGGGAAGAGGACGAGGCGTCCCGGCTTCGGCTCGATCTGGCGGATCGGCGGCAGGTCGATACCGAGCTCGGCCTGCGGCACGCCGAGCGTCAGCCAGCCGGCCCGCTCCGTCTCCCCCGCTTCCGGCTCGGGAAGGGCGACGTAGAGCGCCGAGCTGAACCAGCCGGCGGGATGGATGTGATTGGCATGGTGGCCGCCGCCCGCCAGCCGCACCGACCAGGAGCCGGCGAACCGCACCCGGCGGCCGCGCGGCACGCCGAGCAGCGGATGGTCCGGTTGCGGCGGAGGCAATTGGGCGATGTGCCGCTTCACCGCCGCGACGACGGCGCTGCGCAGCGCCCGGATTTCCGGTTCGAGGCGCAGGAACAGATTCCCCTGCGTCTGGGTGCCGCCGCGCACCGACTGTTCGAGCGGCTGGTGGGTGGTGCGGTGCAGCGCTCGCAGGCGCCCGGCCAGCGCGTCGAGTCCGGGCAGCGCAAGATCGTAGACGCCGACGAATCTTGGGTCCCCTTCCAGCCACTGCCAGCGCGGGTCGCCCAGCAGCCGCCACGCGGTCGCGAGATAGGGCCAGAAGAAGAAGGCGGCGGGAGTCTTCACCATCGTCTCGGCGAGCGCCGCGGCTTCGGCGGGGCGGCCGGTGCGCAGGAAATGACGGACTCGGCGGACGCCGAGGGTGGGGTCGTCGACCTCGGCCAGGCGGGCGAACAGTGTCTCGGCCGCGTCGAACTGGCCGAGCTCGGCGCGGCACACCGCCTCGTTGGCGTCGAAGAAGAGATGGTTCCCCGCCTGCTCGCGCCCGCGCAGCACCGCCTCGAGGCCCAGCTCATATTGATCGCTCCGGATGTGGGAGAGGATCAGCGAGCGCCACAGGCCGAGATTGCGGGGATCGGCGGCAAGGGAGCGCTGGTAGTCGGCGGTGAAACCCTCGCGGTCGCCGCATTGCCAGCGCAGCCGCATCAGCATCTCGAGGGCGGCGATCCACCCCGGATTGGCGGCGACGAGATGCTCCAGCGCCTCGATCGCGGCGACGGGCCCGGCCTCCTCCTCGACCGCCGCGACCATACCGAGCAGGATCGCCGGGTCGCCCGGGGCGAGACGCCGCGCCGACTGGAACAGCGCGACCGAGGGCAGCCCGGCCTCGAGATGGGCGCGCGCCAGCGTGTGGGCGATAAGCGCGTCGCCCGGCGCCAGCCGCACCGCCTTTTCGAGCAGGCGGATGGCCGGGCCGAGGTCGTCGAGCTGGCGATGGAGCAAGGCGGACACTTGCCACAGCCTCGCATCGCCGGGCGCGTATCGCCGCGCCTCTTCGAGCAGCTTCAGGCCCTCCGCCTCCAGCCCCTGGCCGAGGGCGTTGAGCGCGGCATTGTAGGCGGCGGTGGCATCCCTCGGATTGACCCGGGCGATAGCCCGCTCGAGGTCGTTCACAGCCCCTCCGCGCCGGCGGCGTCGCTGCGCGGCATGATCGCCGCCACCGCCCGCCGCTCGGGTTCGCTCAGCGCCCAGGCCCAGACGTCGAAGATGAACACCACGCGCAGCTCGTCGCTGTCGTTCCAGGCCTCGTGCTCGAGCGTGTCGTCGAACACGAAAGCGGCGCCGGGCTGCCATTCCCGGGTTTCGGCGCCGACTCGAAAGCCGCAGCCCGGCGGCACGATCAGCGGGAGATGGCAGACCAGCCTTGTGTTGGCGACGCCGGTATGGGGCGGGATGCGGGTGCGCGGCGCGAGCAGCGAGAACATGGCGTTGGGCGACGCGCCCGGAACATCGGGCTGCGGCAGGCCCTCGAGCAGCTTCAGAGTCTGCGGGCAATGGCGAGCATTGCGCTCGATTCGCCGGCCGTTCTGGATGAGGTGGATGGCGGTCCAGTCGCGCGAGCGGTTGAGGCTCTTCCATTGGCGCACGGGCACGTCGTCCGGATATTGGATATAGGGCACGAGCTCGGCCGCCTCCGAGGCGATCAGGGCGTCGAACTCATCGCGGATTGGCGCCGTCGCCGCCTCGACCTCGCCCAGCCAGGAAAAGCGGCTCCGGTCGTGGAATTCGACCGCAGGCAGGCCGGGATAATGGAAGTGACTCGGCTCCTGGGCGTAGGAACGGGTGATGCGGGCGACGTTGGTGCAGAAGCGATCGATCCGCGCCTGCTCCTCGGACGAAGCGCCGCCGTCGGGAAGGCCGCCGCGCAGGCGCTCGAGCAGCGTCTCCTGGAAGCGGCGGTAGCTCTGTTCGGCGTGGGCAATCATCGGCGCAAGGCCGGAGGGCGTCGCGCCGGGCGGCCGCTGGGCCAAAGCGCGGCCATAGGCCTCGCCCGCCTCGATTTCCTTGCCCATCCGCTCGAGCAGCATCGCCCGCAGCAGCAGCGCCGACAGGTCGAGCGGATCGAGCGCCAGCGCTCGAGAGACCGCCGCCAGCGCTGCATCGACATCGCCGGTGCCGCGGCACATCGCGGCCAGCTTCAGCCACGTGTCGAACCGCGCCGGCGTCTCGCGAACCGCCGCCTCGAGCAGCCGGCGAGCGTCGCCGAGCCGGCCCGACTGGGCTGCGGCGTCGGCCTGCGCCTCGGCCTGGGAGAGCTCGGCGTGCATCGCCGCCTTCTGCCGCGATTCGGACGAAAAGAAAACGATCTATGCCCCGCTGCCTCGGGCCGTCGGGGCGCTGGCGCAACGAACGGCGGCGCTCGGCTGGATTGATCGACGCGCTGCGCGAGCTTGGGCCGGCGACGCTACCGGCAAAGAAAAGGGCGGGCCTCCGAGGAGACCCGCCCCAGTATCCGAAGTCCGTCTGGCCTAGAAGTCCAGCGTCACACCGGCGAAGATGTAACGACCGAGCGAGTCGTAGACCTGCGGATAGGTGTTGCCGTTGCCGAACGGCGCGGGCGTGACGAGAGTCGGCGGGATCCGGTCGAGGATGTTGTTGGCCCCGAGACGGAAGCTGTAGTGATCGCCGATTCGCGCGGTAAGCACCAGATCCAGATAATTCTGGGCCTTGATGCGTGCGCTGCCCACGCCGGGGTTGCAGCCGGCGGCCTGCGGGCACAGGTCCGTATCGTCATCGAGCAGGTCGTTGTCGACGGCCGAGAAGTGCCTCCACTGCGCCGAAAGGCCGATGCCGTTGGGCGCGGTATAGGTAAGGCGCAGCTTGTGCCTCCACTCCGGGTTCGGCGTGCCGCACGAAGACCCGAACAAACCGGCGCAGTCATACTCGACCACCCCGACGAGCGGCTCGACGACCAGCTTGTCGAGATAGGTTCCGACGAAGCTGAACGCCAGGCTGCCCAGCCCG
Organism: Allosphingosinicella sp.; assembly: GCA_036378975.1. GTDB lineage: Bacteria > Pseudomonadota > Alphaproteobacteria > Sphingomonadales > Sphingomonadaceae > Allosphingosinicella. The sequence continues at coordinate 38,798 of DASUVK010000082.1, forward strand.
CCGAGCGGCTGCGTGTAGGACGCATTCACGTCGATGCCGCGAGTGCGAAGCGTGCCGACATTGTCGTTGAGGTCGGTAATGAACCCGTTCGGGGTCAGCCAGATGCTGCCGAACTGGTCGCGGTTGATGCGCGAGCAGAAGAAGGGATCGCCCGTCGCAATGCACTGGTTGATGATGACGTCGGCGCCGATCGTGCCGATCGTATCCTTGACCCTGATGTCGAACGCATCGACGGTCAACGCAAAGCGCGGAAGGAAACGCGGCTGGAGCACGATGCCCAGCGTGTACGAATCCGCCGTTTCGGGGGCCAGGTCCGGATTGCCGCCCAGCAGGCCGTTATATTGCTCTGCCGGGTTGTCCGAGATGAAGCCGTACTGCGCCGCGCTCACGCCGGTAAGGGCGCACTGGGCCGCGGTGGCCGTCGGGCTAACCGTCGCCGGATTGTTGTCGATCACGCCGGCGCACGGATCGGTGCTGCCCGCGAGCGCCACCGACTGCGCCGAGAAGAGCTCGACGATGTTGGGCGCGCGAACGGCGCGGTTGTAGCTGCCGCGGAAGCGGATGTCGCGCACCGGAGCCCACTCGCCTTCGAACTTGTAGGTGTCGGTCGAGAAGCTGCGGTTGGCGACGTCATACTTCGAATAGCGGTAGCCCGCCCGGAACTCGAGCTGCTCGAAGAACGGCCGGTCGGAGATCAGCGGGATCTGGATCTCGGTGAAGAGCTCGCGAACGTCGAACTGGCCGGTGACGCCGATCGTGGCGCCGCCCTGGCCGGCGAGGTCGCCGGTCGTGAACGCCGTGTCGGTGGCGAATTCAAGCCGCTCCTTGCGATACTCGGCGCCGACGTTGATGGCGACGCCGCTCTCGGCGAGCGGGCTTTGCACGCCATATTCGCCGAGCTCGCCGGTGATCGACGCGGTCGCCACCGTCTCCTGCGTGTTGCCGCGCGAGAAGCCCGGCGTCTGCAGATAGTCGAGGGCCGCCTGCGAAACCGTGCCCGTGCCGAAGATGTCGTAAGGCACGCAATTGGGGTCGATGCCGCTGATCACCGACCGGCAGGTCGGCACGCCACCCGGACCGGCGACGACGTCGAGGGCGCGACCGACGCGGGTGATGGAGAAGTCATTGAAGTAGGTCTGCGCGAAGACGACGCGGCCATATTGATAGGAAGCATCGTACGACCAGGCGTCGCTGAGATCGCCGCGCATGCCGGCTACCACGCGGTAATCGGTGTGCTGCAGGTCGTCGCGACGGCCGCCGCCTTCGACGTTGCGGCGGAGCGTGAGGACCACCGCCTGCTCGACGCCGTTGGCGTCGATGAAGGTCTTGCCGGGGGCGCAGATCCGGGCGCGCTGCTGCGCCGACAGCAGCGGGTTGTCGCAGTTCAGCGTCGTGGTGTTGCCGAAATTGCCCGACGGCGCGATCTGGGCGACCGAGCGGTCGTCCATGAACATCACCTCGAGATACGGCTTCAGCGCGTTGCTGATCTCGTAATTGGCGAAAGCGCCGAACGTGTAGCGCTCGTCCGGACGCTGGTAGAAGTTGTAGGGCGCGAAGTTGAAGGGCGTCGATCCGGCGATGAAGGTCCGGTTCGGTCCCACCTGGAACACGTCGATCAGCGCGAAGGTTGCAGGATTGAACTGCTGGAACGTGCCGTTCGCCGACGTGCCGGAGCCGCCGCAGTTGAACAGGCGGCCGTCCGCAGCCGGGGCGCTGAGGTTGGCGGTCGCGCAGAACGAATAGTCGCGGTCGCGCTGGAGCACCTGGTTCTGCTTGCGATAGGTGGCATAAGCCGTGACATGGCCGCGGCCGTCGTCGAAGCCGGCGCCGATCACCATGCTCGCGTCGATGGTTCCGCCGTCGGCGCGGTGGCCGTTGGGAATGGCGAAGCCGCGGGCGGCGTTGGCCTGGCGGATGCCGCCCGGATTGTCGTTATTGACGTGGTCGAAGAAGCTGTACTGGGCGTCGAGGCGGATGCCCTCGAAATCCGTGTCCATGATGAAGTTGACGACGCCCGCGACGGCGTCGGCACCGTACACGGACGATGCGCCGCCGGTCAGCACGTCGATGCGGTCGACGACCAGGGCGGGGATGAAGTTGATGTCCGGAACCGGCGAGCGGGGATCGCCCGGCATCAGGCGGCGGCCGTTGACCAGCACCAGGGTGCGGACCGAACCGAGGCCGCGCAGGTTGACGGTGGCGGTGCCGGTGGCGCCGTTCGCGATGTTGGAGCCCTGCGCCGCGAAGGATTGCGGCAGCGAGTTGATGATGTCCTCGGTGCGGGCCGTGCCCGAAAGCTTGACTTCCTGGTTGTTGAGGACGGTGATCGGGCTCGCCGAGTTGAGATTCGGCTGGGGGATGCGGGTGCCGGTGACGATGATGTCGCCCTCACCTTCGGCAGCCGGATCGGCGTCCGCGGAGACGGCGGGATCCGCACTTTCGACCGGGCCGGCCTGCGGCGCTTCGGGCTCATCGGGGTCCTGCGCATAAGCCGGCGCAGCGAAGCCGATTGCGCCACAAATAAAAGTGGTCGCCAGCAAGTTATTGAGAATGCGGTTCTTATTCATGTCCGTCCCCTTGTAACGGCCTTCGGGCCGCGGATTTCTTTCATCCCTGTAGCGCCGCGGAAGTGGCGGCGAGCTAATCCTTCTCTACGGGAAGTCATGAAAGGGAAGCAATTCGCTGCCGCCCTTCCCCTAGCGAAACAGCCTCCGGTGTGGCTTTTGGGTCACGGGTCGCGTCCGGTGTCGGACAGGCGCCGCGTTCACGGCATGTCCCCCCAGCGCTGGAGCAGGTTGCGCTGGACGAGTTGCAGGCGCGCGTAATTTTCCGGGTTCATCTTCAGGCCTTCGAGGGCGGCGACTTCGTTGAGCTCGTAGAGGAGCTCGCGCTTGAAGGCGTCGGCGATGCGGCTTTGGATGAAGGTTATGCCGGCGAGCCGCTCGCCGCCGGTGAGGGGCTCGACCTCGTGGAACGTCGTCGACGGGTAGACGATGGCGGAGCCGGGCAGTCCCTTGAAGCGAAGGTCGCGGCTGCCGAGCTGGATCCGGAGCGCGCCGCCTTCATAGCCTTCCGGATCGGAGAGGAAGACGGTGCAGCTGAGGTCGCAGCGCAGCGGCTTCTCGCCGAGCGGCAGATAGGCGGCGTCGGCATGGCCGCCATAATGCATGCCCGGCACGTAGCGGCTCAGCATCGGCGGCGCGAGCACGACCGGGAAGGTGAAGTTGGTGAAGTCCTCGCTTCGGTAGAGCGCCCGGGCCAGGATGTCGGCGGCGCTTTTCTCGTAGAGCTGGAGATTGTTCTTCACCGACGAATGGGGATTGCTCTGGCGGCCGTCGATCCAGTTCGCCGTGGCGGCGACGCGCCGCAGCGCCTCGACCTCGTCGGCGGTCAGGAGATCGGGGATTTCCTTGAACATCGCCTCACCGATTAACCGCTGCGGCGGCGCCCGTCGAGCCGGCGGCGGCGCGCTCGACCGCCCCGGCGACCGGCGCGCAGTCGCGGGCCGCCGCGTCGAGCCAGCGCCGCGCCGCCGCGATCGCGGGCGCCTGCTCGCGCCGGGCCTCGGCCAGCACCGCCTCGCGAAGCTCGCGGCTATATTCATATTCGGCGGCCTTGGAATAGCGGCGCATCAGCGGGTGGCCGGCAAGCCGTCCGGCGCCGGCCTCGTCGAGCGGCTCGCCGAAAAAGCTGGCCAGCGCCGCCAGGGACGGCGCCGGCTCGCGCAGGAAGGCGTCGAAGTCGAGCCACAGGACGGCTCCGGCCGGAAGGCGTTCGGCGGCGCCGACGAGCGAGGCCATTTCCGCCGCCCAGCCCATGGCCAGCTTCTCGCTTTCCCCCATCTCCCACAGCCGCCAGCGCGCCTCGCCGGCGGCGGCGTGGAGCCTTTGCAGGCGGTCGCGCGCGGTCATGGCCAGCTCCTGGCGGGAATTGGGGCCGGCGAGAATGGTCTCGAAATAGCGTTCGGGCCGCGCGTAGAGCAACAGCGCCCGCGAACCGGCCGGGACGAGGTCGGCCGCGATCGCGCTGACGAAGCTGGTCGCCTTGACCAGCGCCCGCTGGCCCGGGCGCCAGGTGCGCGAAAGCAGCGCGGTCGCGGTCCCGACCCGGCCGGGGATCGAGGCCGGGTCCCACAGAGCCTCCGCCTCGCCGCGCCGACCGATCTGCTCGGCGAGCGTGCGCAGGATCAGCGGCTCGCGCAGCGCGAACAGGCCCGGCAGCTCGCCCAGCAGCCGCGAGATCAGGGTCGAGCCGACATGGCCGATATGGAAGATATACTGGGCGTCGCGGCGCGCGGCGGGCCCGAACGCCGCCGCGACGTGCCGCCATTCGGCGCCGTGGCGGGGCCGGTCGGGACGAAGCGAGCGCTCGTCGAGAAACGCCGCCTCGCGATATTCGGCCTCGTCCTTCTCGACCAGCAGGACATGGTCCGACAGCGGGTCGAGGCGGTGGGGGAACCAAAGCGGCGTCGCCGCCAGCGTCCCCGCGTCAAGGCTCGCGGCCGGGCTCATTCGCCGCCAGCTAGCCGCCGCGGGGGGCGCGAGGCAAGCTGTCGGCTTGCGCACGCCCGGCCCTTGCCCCAATATCGGCCCGGCAAGAGGATAAGGGGTGTCGCATGCGTGGGTTTTCGATGGCGGTCGCGGCGGCCGCCTTGCTCGTACCGGCGGCGCTGCCGGCCAAGACCGCCAGGCCCCAGCCGCGGCCGGAGGCGTTCGAGGCCCTGGTCCGCTGCCGAGCGCTCGCCGACGACGCGGCGAGGCTGAAATGCTTCGACGCGGCGGCGGCGACGCTCCAGCAGGCGGCCGAGAATCGCGACCTGGTCGTCGTCGACAGGAAGCAGATCCGCGAGGCCAATCGCGGCCTGTTCGGGCTCGACCTGCCCGACGTCAACCCGTTCGGCGGCGGCGGCGGCGAGGAGGAGATCAAGTCGATCGAGAGCGTCGTCCGCTCGGCGGTCCAGGACGGCGACGGCCGCTGGGTGGTGACTCTCGAGGACGGCAGCACCTGGGCGCAGACCGACTCCTACCCGCTCGCGGTCAACCCGAAGCGCGGCCACAAGGTCAAGGTCGTCAAGGCGTCGATGGGCAGCTACATGATGCGGGTCAACGGCCAGCCGGGGGTCAGGGCGAAGCGGCGGATCTGAGCTGGTCTCCCTCTCCCGCTTTTCGCGGCGGATCTTCCCGATCGAGCGCGCCCTAGGTTCGCAAGCGACCCATTGCGGACGTTCCGGATCAACGGCAGAAAAGGCGTGTGGCCAGCACCCTGACAATCGCCGTCGAAGCTATTCCCGAGCATCAGGCGAGGCTGTTTATCGACGGAAAGGATTGGCTGGGACCGGAGGTTGCGGGCCTGGACCCCCCGATGCTTACGGCCGAGCTTCTCGGCAAGGGCGTGGGCACTCTCCTCGTAGGCCGATGCTGGTGCGGCATTGTCGGATGCAACGACCTCAAGGTCGAGGTGACTCGGAGGGAGAGCTCGGTTCTTTGGTCGGGTTTCGGCGCAACCCGCCTTCGCTTTGATTCGGCTCAGTATGACGCGGAGGTCGCCCGATTTGCTCAAGATAGATCGTGGGAAACCGTCGAGCGTGCTGCAAGGCGGGAGATCGAGCATATTTTTCGCGGAACGGTCATAAGGGGCGGTTTCGAGTTCGAATGGGCCTCCACACGGGAACGAGCGGGGCTGGTGCGCCTATCGTTCCGTAAAGGTCGCCGACAGAGGTTCCTGAAGTTCCGCTGGGACGGAGCTAGCGTGGAGGATGCCGTTAATCGGGCACGGCTGTTCCGCGCGGAGCGATTTTCTCACTGCGGCTAGGCTCATGCTCCCGGAGTCCGAGTGTCCGCTCTCCACCCATTGCGGACATTGCCGTCCGGTCGCATGAACCGGGGTCATGGCCCTGCCCCCCGACGCCTCGCACTGGGATCTGGCGTTTCGCTCGTCGCCTTTCCGGCTCCGTTTCGAGCTTGGCGGAGAGACGTTCGGCAGCGATGCCCCGGTGCCGCGCTTCGTCCAGGCCTTCGGACGGGCGCGCCAGCTTGCCTCCGAGGCCTTCGAGCGGAGCCGGCGGGTGTGCGGCATTGTCGCTTCGTGGCCGGATTCGGCGCACGACCTCTTCGCCCCGGCGGAGGACGGTTTTCAGGCGCTTGCCGCGGCCGGCTTCGCCGCACCCTTGCTGCGGGAGTGGGCGGCGCCATTGGGGATCGACCCCGACGATGACGAGAGGGTGCCGGCCCGGTGGCGGGCATTCGACCTCACCGGGGACCTGGCCGGGCGTGACGTTCTGCTCTGGTGCTCCGTCGCCTATGAGATGGCCGTGTCCCCCAAAGCCCCGGTCATGCCGTTCCTCGCCGACTTCGAGCGAGGCCTCCTGCTTCATGTCTACGACGACCGCGGGATGGATCTGACCGCGCTTGGTCCCGATCCGCTCCTGGACCTCTACCGGTCACGGTCGGACTGGCTCCTTGATCACGACCGGGAGCGCATGCGGCTGGCCTTCGAGTGAGCTGCCGAACGCTCGGCGATGAATGTCCGCGTTCCGCGGCGGCTTCCGGCCCGCTGCCCGCCTCATCGGTCGCCGGGTTTCACTCGCATCCAACCCGCGGCCCCCTCGGCTTCGGCGACCTCGTCCAGGCGACCCGCCATCCCTGATCCGCTCCCGCCGGCAGGTTGCTCCACGACCCCGCCCAGCCGTAATCGTCGCCGCTGGCGGCAGAAACGAAGTGCGCCGTGCAAGCGGCTCCGCCGACTCGGAAACGGCAGCGAGCCTTGCCGCCTCGCGCCGGGCGGCACCGCAGCTTCTCGATATCCTCGGCGTCGACCCGAGCGGCGCCTCCGTCGCAAACGTCGATCAGCGCCCGGCAATTGTCGATTTCCCCGGCGTTGTAGGCGTCGGCGGCATCTGCCTCGTCGGGGAGGGTGGCCGGCGGGGGGGCGGGGGCAGCGGCGGCGCTGAGCAGAATGGCGACCAAGGTCGAGTTCATCGCCGGGATATTGGAGCCGAAACAAAAGCTTCGCAATGCTTTGTCAGCCGCGTGCAAGAATTTGCAAATCCCGATCCCTTCGCGTCTTTGCGTCTTTGCGTGAGCCAACCCTCCACCGGGGCAGCGCGCGCCGGCTCAGCGAGGTGTCCCACGCAAAGCCGCCAAGCCGCAAAGAAGAAGGTGCACATTTGAACTGCTTGAACCCGCGCGGGGAAGCCTGCTTGCCTGGTTTGAGGGGGGCTCGTCTTCTGCTGGACGACAATCGCCCGATTTCGAACCCGACAACCTGTCACCAGATCGCCAATGCGAATTTTCACGGCTTACATGTTTATCGTTTTCAAAGAGCCCCATCCAGTTAATAACTCGATCCAGCGATCAACGCGTCACTCGATGGTGTTCCAACGTAACGGGAGACCTGTTCATGTACACCGAAGGCGAAGTGCGGCAGGACCCTCCCGGTGATCAATCGGCCAAGGCGCACAGTGGCCGTTTGCTCGCGATTACGAGCACTGGGCCTATCCGAAGAGTTCGGGTAGCGGGCCGCGCCTTACCGATCGCGTCGGTCTTGGCCGTCTTGACCGAACTCGCCGAGCGCGCGGACGGCGTCGATAGACCATTCCGGTCGACGATCGCCCAACGCGTTGAAGGCGAAGCGGCGTATGAGGCGTGGCTGAACTTCTACACGCCACTGTCGCTGGGGCTTCTCACCCTTCCAGCCCCCGGTCGACTGCACGTGCTGTTCGAGATCCTTCGCCATATCAAACGGGAAGATTCCCCTGCTGGCGTGGAGCCGTTGCTCGCGTCCGCCATCAACGCGACGTGGCCTCTGCTCTCGGTGGAATGCCTGGAGACGGTCGTGGCCATAGCCAAGCGACACATTGACGAGTCGAATTTCCTTGCCCGTCACCCAATCTCTGTCTCCGACGCTACATTCACTACGACGACATTCCTGGGACCGGGCGAACTACAGCGCATTGACCCGAACCTTTGGATCGAGGAATGGCGGCTCCAGCCCACGAAGAACGCCTGGGGAATGACCGACGCGGCCGCGAACGACTTTCTGGGCCGGTTGGGTGTCGGTGGTGGGCCTGCGGGCACGTTCGGCAGATGGGGTGGACCGGGGCTGCCCGGCAGCAATAACGGGGACTTCGGCTATGGCACCCCGGGCGGGTTCGAAGGCGCCTTCGGAAGGATCGGGCTCGGCCGCGGCCCGTTTGGTGCGTTCGAACTCGGAGCCAATGGAGGGCCCACGGGGTTCGGCGCAGCGCTAGGCCGGGGTGGGGCAATGCACCCAGAAGGCGACGGTCTCGGGCACCATATGGTGGATTTCGCCACATCCACGTGGAAGGCAGTAGCAGCGGGAGCGGCAACGACCAATGCTGCCACTAAGCTCGTTGGTGGAGCCGCCTTGGAAGCCACCTCAGGAGTCGCTGCCTTGGTGGTATTAGGCGTTGCCGGGACCTATCTGGTTGGCTCCGCACTGGCGGCTGCCGAGGATAAATCGGATGAAGCCTTCCAAAAAGCTTGGGGAACATCGACCCCGTCGCATCCTCCACCTGGCGACGGCCAGCAGGGTGGCGGGCAACAAGGAGGCGGTCAGCAGGGCGGCCACCACGGCGGCGGCCAGCAGGGTGGTGGCCAGCAGGGTGGCGGCCAGCAGGGTGGCGGCCAGCAGGGTGGTGGCCACCAAGGCGGCGGTACCGGCCCTGACCCCAAACACCACCACGAAGGTGACAGCTACCCCGACCCCGACGGTTCAGGTGGAGGCCCTGTGGATCCGACGTGGATCCCTGCTGAGGACGGACCGGGATCTGGCGGCGGGCATCCGTTGTGGTCCCCGGCAAACGACGGCGAGGAGCCGCCTGATCCAACGATGATCTGGGATGAGAATGGCGGGGGTGGAACGCCGAACACGATCGGACGGGGGGTCGCTTTAGAATTCATCACGGGCGAAGGTTTGCTTGCCGGGGTTATTCAAATCGGGCCTCGCACATTCCGGTTCACCTGAAAGCAGGTGTGCCGGCCCCGAAGGCACAGCCTGGCGAGCTATTGCAGCCGAGTCGGCCTCCCTTCAAGCGACGCGCATGCAAGAATTTGCAGCGCCTGCCAGAATCGCCGGGTGCGGCCGCTTGTTCGCGCCTGCCGGGTCGCGGCCCGAGTCGCCGCGGAGGCCGGAAAGCGTGTCGATTCGTGTTTGATTCGTCGCGAAAAGGAGCGATTCCGGGCTCGTTCGGTGCCAGGCACGTGCCTGGCACGGGCTCGTTCGGTGCCAGGCACGTGCCTGGCACGGAGGAAAAGTCCTGTCCCGGAAGAAACTGATTCCTTCGATCAGCCGATGATCCGCACCGCGGCGCGCTCGGCCTCGCTCAGCAGCGGGTTCCAGACGTCGAGGATGAGGATGGCGCGGGGCTGGCCGCTGTCGTTCCACGCTTCGTGCTCGATCGTGTCGTCGAACGCCCACGCCTTGCCGGTCTCGAAAAGCCGGCTCTGCGATCCCACCCGGAAGCCGCATCCGGGCGGAACGACGAGGGGCAGGTGGATTGTCGTCCGGACGTTGCTCGAGCCGGTATGGGGCGGGATCCGCGTGTTCGGCTCGAGGATCGAGAACATCGCCGTCGGCCCCTTGCCGGGGAGGTCGAGCAGCGGCAGCGACTCGATCAGGGCGGCGGTCGCCGGGCAGCGGGCGCAGTTCGAATCCTGCCGCTCGCCGTCCTTCCAGAAGAACCAGGCGCTCCAGCGCCGGCTGTGATTGAGCTCGGCCCATTGGTTGGCGGGCAGCGTCGGATCGAAGGCGACATAGGGCTCGAAACCGGCCTCGCCGCCGTCCAGCACGCCCAGCAGCTCGCGCCGTATCGAGTCGGTGCCCGCCTCGAGCTCGGCCAGCCACGGAAAATGGTCGCGCGGGAAGAATTCCAGGGCGGGCAGATAGGGGAAATGGCCATTGACCGGCTGCTGCACATAGACTCTCCGGCGGCCGGTGCGCTGCTCCGCATAGGCCCTGGCGCGGTCGAAGTCGGCATCGGGCCAGGCGGCCTGGAGCTCGGCGAGCGGGCCTTCGAGCGCGGCGGCGCGGCGATCGTCGTCGGCCCGGACCAGGCCCTGGCCGCGCTCGAACGCCCGCAGCGCCGGTTCGGGAAGGCCGTCGATGCCCGGCCCGGAGGCGATGATCGCGCGATACAGAGCGAGCGATTCCTCCGGGCGTCCCAGCCGTTCCAGCACGTCCGCCTTCATCAGGATGGCGGGCAGGTAATCGGGGTCGACGGTCAGCGCGCGGTCCAGGCTCGCCAGCCCCCGCTCCGGCTCGCCGGCGCTGTCGAGAGCCTGGAAGAGATTGAACCAGATCGGCGCCGAACCCGGCTCGGCGGCGGCGGCGCGTTCCAGCCACGCGGCCGCCCGGCGCCCGTCGCCGAGGTTGAGGGCGATCATCCCCAGCGTGTTGAGCGCGACGGAATGACCCGGCTCGGACTCGACCAGAGCCTCGAGCAGCTCGGCGGCCGCCTGGTGCCGTCCCTCCCCCCACGCCTCGGCGGCGCGGGCGTACAGGTCCGCCGGGTCGGGGCGCGGCTCCATCAAAAAGGCCTTGCTTCGCCGGCGATCACCCGCGCCCGTCCGCCTTCACCGACAGCTCGGCCGAGGCATAGGGCTCCTGCCGGGCGACGCTCCAGTAGCGCAGCTCGTCGAGCGGGATCGGCTGTCCGGTCAAGGCGCAGCGGACGTGGTCGCCCGGGGTCAGCACCCGGAAGGTGCCGGGCATGTAGTGCAGCCGCGCCTCGCGGCCCTTGTTCGACATCAGCATCGGCTTCGCCCTCGTCCTGGAGCAGTGTGTTTTACCTTTATCCGCTCATCCTGAGTAGGGAGTGGTTACAGCAATTTGGGCTGCTCGCCCGGCGGCTTGAAGGCGCCGTGGCGCGCCTTCTCGACCCTGGCGCCGGCGACCTCGGCCTCGACGCCGCCGTCGCCGAAGATCAGCCGCAGCCGTCCCGCCGCCCGCGCCGCGGCGGCGGAGATCAGCGTCTTGCCCGCTTGATCCTCGACCCGCGCATAGCCGCGCTGCAGCGGCCGGTTCGGGTGGGCGAGCTCGGCGACTCGCCACAAGGCGTCGAGCCGCTCCCGGGCGCGGGCGTGGGCGGCTTTCAGCAAGCCCGGCCGCAGCGCCCCGGCCGCCTGGCCGAGCGCGGCGCGGGCGTGGCTGAGCTCGGTCCGCAGACCGCGCGGCAGCCGGTCGGCGAGGTCGTCGAGCCGCTGCCGCTGCGGCGCCAGCAAGGCCTCGCGCTCGGGCCAGCGGCGCGAGGCGGCCTCGAGTTGCTCCGCCCCACGCTCGAGCGCGCGGCGGGCG